>JALOOX010000011.1 GCA_025454175.1 Syntrophobacteraceae bacterium
GTCGTCCATCGCCATGCCGCACCCATCATTCAATTCCTTCCAATCTTAGCCTGGGATCTCGGGTCTCAATCCCCTCGAATCGGGGCGGTGTTTCCTACGCTCTAGATGTAATAAGCATTAGTGGCAGCATGGCTCGGTAGGAAACACCGCCCCGATTCGAGGGGATTGAGACTGTTCACGAGCCTCTCCACCGCTTCCTGTACTGCTGCGTAGGAAACACCGCCCCGATTCGAGGGGATTGAGACTCGAAGAATAGCGCCTTTGCCAATGGTCAATTCGTAGGAAATCTTACTTCAGATAACTTCGCACATAAAGGTTATTTGTATCAGATGGGAAGGCCCCCTTTGAGAGTTGATATTATGATGTCGATACCTGGGATCGAGTTCGATGAGGTTTGGAAAAATCGTGAAGTTGTTCAACTGGATGATCTTAAAATATTCTTCATCTCCCGATCTGACCTTATTAGGGCAAAGGAAGCGAGCGGAAGGCCGCAAGATAAACTTGATATTGAGAAGCTCAAAGAGGCTGAAAAACTGGAGACACCTTACTGAAAACATGGGTGACATCTCAGCTGATGCCGAGACATGCGGCTTGACCCCTGGGATCGTGGAATTTCCCCTCCGTGGCTGGTGAGTCTCGCATTTTCCTTGATACGGGCCAGCGAATGGCCCGCCCCCATGACTGCCGAATGACTACCCGGTGAGCTCGATGCCGTCTGCGACGGCGTTCTGCTGTCCGATCTGGAAGCTGACCCGGCACCAGCGCTCCGAGGCCTGGAGGTCGAGAATGCTTTGGGCGACGAGCCGCGGGTTGTTGTTGACTTCACTGAGATGGGCGAGCACCACGGCGCGCAGGTGGACGTGGTGGAGGTGCTCCAGGAGGGCGAAGGAATCTTCATTGGAGAGGTGCCCGTGGCGGCTGCGGATGCGCTGCTTGAGCTGCCAGGGGTAGGGGCCATCGATGAGGAGCCGCATGTCGTGGTTCGCTTCGAGAACCAGGCCGTGGCAGCCGGCCAGGCGCGCCTTGACCAGCTCCGTGGCGATGCCGAGATCGGTGCAGACGCCCAGCCGGCATCCGTCGTGCTCGATGATGAAGCCCGCGGGCTCGCCGGCGTCGTGGGAGATGGCGAAGGGATGCACCGACAGATCGCCGATGGTGAAGCCGTTTCCCGACTGGAATACCTGGCGATGGGGAAGGGTCCCCACCTGGGATGGCAGGTTCTCAAGGGTCCCGCTGCTGAGGTAAACCGGGCAGCCGCAGCGCCGGCTGAGGGTCCCGCAGCCCCGCACGTGATCCTGGTGCTCGTGGCTGATGATGATGCCGTTCAGCTCATTGGGCTTCACGGGCGTTCGATCGAGCCGCGCGCAAAGCTCCCTGGCACTCAATCCCGCATCCACCAGGATTCGGGTCCGCTCACTGCAGACCAGGGTCGCGTTTCCCTTGGAGCCGCTGGCCAGAACCTGGAAGAACAGCGCCATGGATCCCGCCCTCAGGAAGCACAGAGAATGTTTTGCAGTTCCTCTTCGGTCACCTCGGCGGGCCCCAGCAGGACCAGGGCCAGTCGGTCGGGCTTGAACACGCTCTGAAACCAGTCATGGATCTCTTCGGAACTGACGGCGTCAATCCGCCCCTCGCTTTCCTCGAAAGGGATGTACCTTCCGAACAGCATCTCGTTTTTGGCGAGCCGGTTCATGCGGGAGTCGGTGCTTTCGGCATTGAGGTACATGCTGCCCTTGAGCTGCTCCTTGGCGGCGCTGAGCTCGCTCTCAAGAATCGAATTCCTGGCCAGGAGCTCCAGCTGCTCCCGAGCGACCTTGAGGGTTTCGGTCGTGTTGTCGGGGCTGATGCCCGCGTAGACGCCCAGGAGCCCTGTATCCTCATGGCTGTTGGCGAAGGAGTAGACTGAATAGGCCAGCCCCCGTCTTTCGCGGATCTCCTGGAAGAGCCGGCTGCTCATGCTGCCGCCCAGGATGGCGTTGAGGAGGTAGCAGGCGAATCGGTTGTCGTCCACCTGGGCCGTGCCCCGCATCCCGAGGCAAAGATGAACCTGCTCCAGATCCTTGTTGATGACTCTGACCCGCGGCTGGTCCGGAGGCGTCTCCCGCGTCAGGACCGATTGAGGATGGTCCAGCTTTTCCATTACCGGGGCGATCAGATCCACGAACTCGATGTGCTCCAGGTTGCCCGCCGCCGTAACGACGATGCGGTTCGGGTCAAAAGCCTTGGAAAGATAGCCGAGGATGCGGCTCCGATTGATATTCTGGATGGAATCGACACTCCCGTATATGGGCAGGCCGAGAGGGTTCCCCCTCCAGTACATTTCCTGGAAGAGGATATGAACGTACTCGTCGGGGGTGTCTTCAATCATTCGGATTTCCTGGAGAATGACCTGCTGCTCGCGCTCGATCTCGCGCTCGTCGAAGACCGAGTTGAGCACCAGGTCCGTCAGGACGTCCACCACGAGGGGGAGATGCCGGTCCAGCACCTTGGCGTGGAAGCACACATTCTCCTTGGAAGTGAATGCGTTGGCGAAACCGCCCACCGCATCCAGCTCCTTGGCGATGTCCAGGGCACTGCGCCTGCCGGTCCCCTTGAACAGCATGTGCTCGATGAAATGGGTGATCCCCCTTTCTTCCTCCTGCTCGTCCCGGGAGCCCGCGCTGACCCAGATGCCCGTGGAAACGGAGTGGACATAGGGGATCTTCTCCGTGACCACCCGGATGCCGTTGCTTAGAACCGTCTTCTCGTACAATCTCCCCCCTCTGCTACGAACAGTTTCAAGTTTCAAGTTTCAAGTTAAAAAACCAGCCCCACGAAGCCCCTTTTCATTGGTTCGGGTGCCCCATGGGGTCATGAGGGACTGCCGCGGGAAGCTCCAGATTTCTGGCTCGAGGCTTCAGGCCGGTAACCCCCCATGAACGGGCCGATGTTTGCCTTGTCCAGGGCGCCGCGAGATCGTGGAGAAAAACGCTCCGATAGCGCCCCGACGCCCGGCCGAACGAGCTGCCCGCCCTACTTGTCCTCGGGCTTCTCCAGGGCGGCCTTGCGGCTGAGACGGATGCGTCCGTCCTTATCGATTTCGATCACCTTGACCAGGACCTGGTCTCCCTCGTTGACCACGTCGGTCACTTTCTTCACGCGGTGGTGCTCGAGCTGCGAGATGTGGATCAGTCCCTCGACATTGGGCAGAATCTCGGCAAAGGCCCCGAAGTCCGTCACCCGGACGATCCTGGACATGTAGAGCTGGCCGACCTCGGGCTCCTCGGTCAGTTTCCGGATCCGGTCTATGGCGCGGTCGCATGCTTCCTTGTCCGGACTCATCACCACCACCCGGCCGCTGTCGTCGATGTCTATCTTGGCGCCGGTTTCCGCCACTATGGATCGGATGACCTTGCCTCCCGGTCCGATGACGTCGCGGATCTTGTCGGGGTTGATCTGGATGGTGATCACCCTCGGCGCGTACGGGGAGAGCTCCGGTCGAGGGGCGGGAAGGGCATCACGCATCCTGCCCAGGATGTGCACCCGGCCGGCCCTGGCCTGCTCCAGGGCCCGCGTGAGGACCTCTCTCGTGATCCCCGAGATCTTGATATCCATCTGCAGGGCCGTGATGCCCTGCTCGTTGCCCGTGACCTTGAAATCCATGTCTCCGAGGTGATCCTCGTCTCCCAGGATATCCGAAAGGATGATGAAATCCTCGTCTTCCTTGATCAGGCCCATGGCGATGCCCGCCACGGAATCCTTGAGGGGAACGCCGGCATCCATGAGGGCGAGGGAAGCGCCACAAACGGTGGCCATGGAGCTCGATCCATTGGACTCCAGGACTTCCGAGACGACTCTGATGGTATATGGGAAGGACCCGTCTTCGGGCAAAACCGTCTTGACCGCCCGCTCGGCCAGAGCGCCGTGGCCGATTTCCCGTCTTCCGGGACCGCGGAGGGGCTTCACCTCCCCCACACTGTAGGCGGGGAAATTGTAGTGGAGCATGAAGGACTTGAAGGTCTCCCCCGCCAGGGCTTCGATCTTCTGCTCGTCCGAGGAGGAGCCGAGGGTCACCACCGCAAGGACCTGGGTTTCGCCGCGTCGGAACATGGCCGAGCCGTGTGTCCGGGGCAACAGTCCCACATCGATGGAAATGGGGCGCACCTCATCGAAGCGCCGGCCGTCGATGCGCCTGCGATCCTCGACCATCATGCGGCGGACCGTCGTCTTCTCGATTTCATCGAGGGCGTTATCGATCTCCTTCTTCCGATCGGGAAAAGCCTCGGCGAGGTCCGCCAGGACTTTTTCCTTGAGCGCTCTTTTGCGGTCGCGCCTCACCATCTTGTCCGGCGTGGTCATGACGGCCCGCATTTCGTCGGTAGCCGCGCGAATCACGGCGTCCAGGAGCTCGGAATCCTTCACCACCTCGGGAGGAAGCTCCTTGTTGACACCCACCATGCGCATCAGGCGATCCTGAGCGTCGATGATGGGAAGGATGGCCCGGTGGGCAAAGTCGATGGCTTCGATCATGTCCGCCTCGGACAGGAAGCTCGCGCCTCCCTCCACCATCACCACCGCTTCCCGGCTTCCGGCGACCACCAGGTTCAAATCGCTCTTTTCCAGCTGCCTGATGCTCGGGTTGATGACCAGCCCGCCATCGATGCGCCCCACCCGGACCGCGGCCACGGGACCGCCGAAGGGAACGGGAGAGATGTGCAGGGCGGCCGATGCGCCCGTCAGGGCAATGACGTCGGGCTCGTTGTCGAGGTCCACCGAAAGCACCGTCGCCGTCACCTGCGTTTCGAAACGATACTTTTCGGGGAAAAGGGGCCGAATGGGCCTGTCGATGAGGCGGGAGGTCAGGGTCTCCTTCTCGCTGGGACGGCCGATTTCCCTTCGAAAGAAACTGCCGGGAATGCGCCCGACAGCGTAGCTCATCTCTTGATAATCCACCATGAGGGGAAGAAAATCGATCCCTTCCCGAATCCGGTTCTCTTTTGTAGCGGCCACGAGAACCACCGTGTCGCCGTAGCGCATGACGACGGAGCCGCTGGCCTGAGTAGCCATGTGGCCGCATTCCATGGTCATGGGGCGACCGCCCACCTCAACTTCAACTGAGCACTTCATAGACTGTTTCATCCTTATGGCTAAGCGCGATCCAGGGAGCTTGAAGCCTCATCAGAATCACGACGTTTTCCATGCAGACCGCTCGACCGGGGAGCCGGAGAAAGGGGAGAACCGACTCCGCGTGGATCGGGGCTTCCATTCCTGTCGCGACCCGTGGCTCCTGGGAGCTAGCGGCGCAAACCGAGCCTTTCCACTACCGTGTTGTAGCGATCGATATTCTTCCGCTTGAGATAGTTGAGCAGCTGTCTACGCTGCCCCACGAGCTTGAGGAGACCCCGGCGCGAGTGGTGGTCCTTCTTGTGGGACTTGAAATGATCGGTGAGGTAGGCAATCCTCTCGCTGAGCAAAGCGATCTGGACCTCGGGCGACCCGGTGTCCGACGGATGCATCTTGTAATCCTCAATAATGTTCTTTTTGCGCTCAGGTGTCATGACCACGGTTCATTCCTCCTTTATCCGTTATCCGTTCCAATGAAATGGAAATACACGCAATCGACGCTCGGCTCCCTCCGCGGCATCGGGCCACCAAAGAGCGGCCAGCTGCATGCGGGGCGTGAGCACGCACACGGGTGAGCGCCCCTCGGGAATCCAACACATCTGCTCCTTCTGCCAAGCACGATCCAGATCACCGTTTCCGAGCCGCCTCAGTAGCCCCTCATCCTTCAGGCAGACACGTGGCAGGTGCGCCAGGGCTTCGGCGAGGGGCACCACTTTCCGCGCCCACTCTTCCTTCATTTTGAGCTCCTCGATCCGGTCCATGGAAAGCGCCATCTCTTCGGTGAAGGGACCGGACGCCGTACGGCGGAGCGAGTGCACATGAGCTCCACAGCCCATCTCACGCCCGATGTCCGCGGCGAGCTGCCTGATGTAAGTTCCCTTGCCGCAGCGTACCCGCAGGGTGGCAAGGGGCCATTCGTAAGCCAGGAGCTCCATCGACTCGATGTGCACCACGCGTCGGGGAGGAGTCACCTCAATCCCTCTGCGGGCCAGATCGTACAGTCGGCGTCCCCCCACCTGGACGGCCGAAAACCGGGGGACCTCCTGTTCGAAAGAACCGGAGAAGCGTCCCATGGCGTTCTCGCAGGCCTGAGCCCCGATGGGGGGACCATCGTAGCTGGATTGAACCTGCCCGGTCCTGTCCAGGGTGTCCGTTTCCACCCCGAAACGAACCGTCACGACGTAAACCTTATCCTGCAGAGTGAGCTGATCCACGACGCGGGTCCCCTGGTTCACCGCAAGGACCAGCACGCCGGTGGCGAAGGGATCCAGGGTGCCGCAGTGGCCGGCCTTCGAAAGCGAGAGCATCCTCGCCACTCGCCGCGTCGTCTGAAAGGATGAAAGTCCCTCCGGCTTGTCCACAACCAAAACGCCGTGGATATTCGAAGGAGCCGCCTGCGACCTTCCAGGCTCCGAGGTCCGTACTCCCGCATCGAGCTGGGACATGACCATCATTCCCCTACCTGAGACAACTCAATGCTTCGCGCGTGAACCTCGCCCTCGCCTCGCTCAACGTGGTCTCCCTCACCCGAAAGGCGGCTGCGTGATAATGGCCGCCGCCTCCAAAACTCCGGGCCAGACCCGCCACATCCACGGACCCCTTGGAGCGCATGCTCACGTTGATGACCCCATCCTGCTCCTCCCTGAAGAGAATGGCCATCCTGGCCGTCTTGACGGACCGAAGATGGTTGATGAAACTTTCGGTGTCCGAGGGATGCGTGCCCGTATCCTCGAACATCCGCTGGGTCAGCTCCGCAGTCACCAGTTGAGCGTCGGCGTGAAACTGCACCGTGGCGAGCACGCGGGCCAGGAGCTGAATGCGCTGGGGCGAGGAGGAATCGTAGACCTGCTCGGCGATGAAGGATGGCTGCGCGCCGCAGTTGACCAGGTTCCTGGCAACCTCCAGAACCCGCTCGGTGGTGTTGGAGAAACGGAACGAGCCCGTGTCCGTCAGCACTCCCGTATAGAGCTGGGTGGCGATGTCGGCGTCGGGAGCGAGCGGGATGGAAGCAGCCAGATCATAGAGCATCTCGCACGTGCTGCTTGCGGTGGGCTTCACCCAGAAAATATCTCCAAACGGCTCCTCGTTGATGTGGTGATCGATGTTGATGAGAAAAGGAACGCGGCCGATGGATTCCTCAAGCGAAGGGCCCACCCGGTGAAAGTCGCCGCAATCGACCATGATGGCCGCATCGTAGGATTCGGGGGCGTCAACTCTATGACGGATGGAGCCGCTCCCGGGCAGGAATTCGTGGGCTGCGGGGATCGGGTCCTGGCAAAACGGATCGGCCTGCTTGCCCAGGCGCCTCAACAGATAGGTCATGGCGAGAAGCGAGCCCACGGCATCCCCGTCGGGCCTCACATGAGTGGCCACCAGGTAGCGGCTGCGCGAATCCAGCGCCTTCAGGATCCTGGGGATTTCGTTGTGGTTATGATTGTTGCTCTTCATCTGTGTGGATTGCTTTCAGCAAGCGCTCGATCTTCTCCCCATAGTCGAAGGATTGATCGTATCGAAAAGCCAGCTGAGGCAGGTGCTTCATATGAAGCCGCTTGCCCAGCTCCTGGCGGATGAATCCCGTGGCCTTGATCAGCCCTTCGGCGACGGCCTTCCTTTCCTTTTCTCCCGGCTTTCCCGTGATGCAGTAGAATACACTGGCATGCTGCAGATCCCGGGACACCTCGACGCCGGTGATCGTCACCATCCGGGTCCGCGGGTCCTTGACGCGCCGGAAGATGAGCTCCGCAATCTCGCGGTGCAGCAGATCAGCTATACGATCCGAGCGTTTGTATTCCATGGCTTTTCCGATCAGTCTCCGAGGGGGATCAGCTCGATCTCCCGGTCCACGAGATCCGCCACGCCCATGGCTTCCATGAAATCCAGTATGTGATCCAGCAATGAGTTGAGCACACGACCGTCACTGCCGATCACGGCCACACCGATGGTGGCCCTCTGGTGTACATCCTGGTCCGCCACCTCCGCCACGGAGACGTTGAACCGGTGCCGACTCTTGTCGACCAGGCTTTTCACGACTTTCCGCTTCTCTTTCAGCGATTGATTGCCGTGGAGGCGGAAGGTCACACGGGCGATTCCAACGGTCATGGCTCGGTCGTTGCCTTCCCCCGGTCGCCCTGCTTCTCGGGCTCCACGGACAGCGTGGCCTTGACAGCCTTGAGCTCGTAAGCCTCGAGAATGTCGCCGACCTTGATGTCATTGAAATTCTCGACCCCGATGCCGCACTCGAATCCCGACTTCACCTCCTTGACGTCATCCTTGAATCGCCGCAGGGATCCCATCTTGCCGTCGTAGACCACCACCTGCTCCCGGAGCACTCTCATCCTCGCATTGCGCTCGATTCGTCCGTCGTTGACGTAACAGCCGGCAATGGTGCCGAACTTGGGAACATGAAACGTCTGGCGCACTTCGGCCCTTCCCAGAACGTTCTCCTGGTAGACGGGCTCGAGCAGTCCTTCCATGGCATCCCGCACGTCGCTCAGAAGCTGGTAGATGACGTCGTAATACCGCATGTCCACCTTCTCCTGCTCGGCCAGCTCCTGCACCTTCTGGTCGGCCCGCAGATTGAACCCGATCACGATGGCATTGGAGGCCGAAGCCAGGAGCACATCCGATTCCGAAATGGCGCCGGTGGCCGTGTGGATGAGATTCACCTTCACTTCCGCGGTGGAGAGCTTCCTCAGGGACTCGCTGATGGCTTCGAGGGAGCCGTGCACGTCGGCCTTGAGAATGATGTTGAGCTCCTTGATCTCGCCCTCCTGGATCTGCTCGAACAGGCTCTCCAGGGTCACCTTGGTGGTCTTGGTCAGCTCTTTCTCGCGAAGCTTCATGAGGCGATGCTCGGCAACCAGCTTGGCCTGCTTCTCATCGGTCAGGGCCACGAAGTCGTCGCCGGCGTTGGGAACCCCCGAAAGGCCGAGGACTTCAACGGGCATGGACGGCCCCGCCTCCTCCAGGCGCTGTCCCCGATCATTGAACATGTTGCGGACGCGCCCGAAATGCCCGCCGCAAACATAGGAATCTCCCGTCCTCAGAGTGCCCTCCTGGATCAGTATGGTGGCGACAGGACCTCGCCCCTTGTCCAGTTTGGCCTCGATGACGCGCCCCCGGGCGATCTTGTTGGGATTGGCCTTGAGCTCGAGGATTTCAGCCTGCAGGAGCACCATCTCGAGGAGCTCGTCGATGGCCACCCGCTGCTTGGCCGAAATCTCCACCATGGTGATGTCGCCGCCCCAGTCTTCGGCCAGGACCCCCTGCTCGGCAAGCTCGCGCTTCACCCGGTCCGGATTGGCGTTGGGCTTGTCGATCTTGTTGATGGCCACCACGATGGGAACCCCGGCCGCCTTGGCATGGTTGATGGCCTCGATGGTCTGCTGCATGACGCCATCGTCGGCAGCCACCACCAGGATGACGAGGTCCGTGACCTTGGCGCCCCTGGCCCGCATCGAGGTGAACGCCTCGTGGCCCGGCGTGTCCAGAAAGACGACATCCCCGTTTTCCAGGCGGACGTAATAGGCACCGATGTGCTGGGTGATTCCTCCGGCCTCGCCCCCGATGACGTTGGTGTCTCGAATGGCGTCCAGGAGCGAGGTCTTGCCGTGGTCCACGTGTCCCATGACCGTGACCACCGGAGGCCGCGGCCTGAGCTCATCGGGGCGGTCCTCCTGGACCTGCAGGATCTCCTCTTCCTCGAATCCGACGCTTTCCACGTCGAATCCGAAATCCGAGGCGAGGATCGTTGCCGTCTCAATGTCCAGGGCCTGGTTGATGTTGGCCACAAGCCCGAGCAGAAGGAGCTTCTTTATGACTTCGCCGGCCTTGACCCCCATCTGCTTCGCAAGATTGGCCACCGTGATGGCCTCGTCGATGCGGATGGGGCGCTTGGTGACCTTCTGGACGGCGGGCTCGACGCGAGCCGCATCCTTCTGAGGCATCCGACGATCCCGATAGCGCTCGCGATCCGCCTGGGCCGCAAGCTCCTTCTTGCTGTAGAGATCCTGCCGCTCGACGACCTCCTTGCGCACCGGAGGAGCTGCCGCGCCTCTGCGCTTTCGCTCGGCTTCGCGCTCCGCATCCTCGGGTCGCCCTCGCTTCTTGCGCGCGGCGTCCCGCGCTTCAGCCTCTTCGGGCTTGACATTCAAGCGCGACGCCAGTTGGGCAATCTCGACCTCCTCCTCGGGCTCGGGCTCCTCGGGGATGATCTCGGGCAGCTTGATGATTCGAGCCGGCTCTTCCTTGCGCGCCTTCTTGCGCCGTCTCTTCTTGGACTTCTTCGCCTTGCCCTCTTCCTCTCCCTCCTCTCCCTCCTCTCCTTCCTCGGCCGCCTCGGCGGAAGGCAGATCGGCGGCGGGAGCGATGGGGGGTGGAGTCACCGGTGGAACAGGGGCCACAGGCTTGGGAATGGCCTCGGAAACGGCCTGAGATTCAACGGGGCTTTGAACGGGTGGGGCCTCAACGGGACCAGGCTCCTCGATGGCCGGCATGGGCTCGACGGCGGCTGTCGGGGCCTTCAGCTCGGGGGCGGGCATCGGCGGTTCCTCCGCGGCGGCCTCAGGGGGCAATGACAACGGCACGGCCTCGGAAACGGTCTCCACTTGAGGCAGGAGACCCTCTGGGGCTGAGGGAGCTGCCTCCGGCATTTCAACGGCCTCGGGGACGACGGGAATCTCGGCTGCGGGCCCTGCTTCCTGGCGAAGATCGACGGGGGCTTCGACCGGCGCCTCCACAGGAGCCTCGGGCAGACCTTCAGCCACAAGCTCATCGGTGGGAGCCTGAATTTCGGCGCCTTCAGACTCCTCGGCCACCCTCTTTCGGCGACGGATGACGCCGCGGGCCACCCTCGTCTGCTCGACGGTCTCGGTCCGCTGCTCACTGAACTGCTGGCGAATCTTCAGAACCGCTGAGTCCGTGAGGGTGCTCATGTGATTTTTGGCCTGAATCCCGAGCCTCATGATCCGATCCAACAGATCCTTATTATTCATATTCAATTCTTTCGCCAATTCATGAACCCTCATGCGCCCCATGAACACTTCCCCCTTGATCAACCGATGCAAACCGCCCCGATACTCTAAGCAGATCCAATATCTAACGAGACAACCATCCCGCTCCTCCGCAAGCAGCCCGCACATTCCGCAATGGGAGCCAGGCCGCCGGCTTCACTGTCCTTCTCCATCTCTTCATCCGGGAGTATCGCGACTCCCGGTCAACTCGTCCGAAAGCCCGCGCGCCCTGCCCCGGAAAGCCCTTCGAGCCCGATGCCCGGTTCTGATCTCCGGCAGGCACTTAGCACAAACATAAGCACCCCGGCCCGGCAACCGCTGCAAATGATCCAGGACAATCAATCCCGTTCCGGGATCCATGGCCAGCCTGAGGAGACTCCCCTTGCTCCGCCTGGATCGACAGACCAGGCATGTTCTCATCGGGTCGTGGGCTGTGGTCACGCTCTTCATTCCACTTCAAGTGCGTCCTCGGGGGCCTGATCCGCCTGCGACTGCTCCGAAAGGAGCTCGTCGGCCGACTCGATCTCGCCCGCCGGCTCTTCCTCGTTCTGGTCCTCGAAAGGCATACCCCTCATTTCCATCATGGTCCTGGCTCGCTGCACCAGTTCCTCGATCTCCGATTCGGGGAGCCGGGTCAGCTCCTGGAGCTCCGTAACGGCGGCGCCAACGAAGAATTCCAGGGAGGTGATTCCCGCCTCGTACAGGCGATCGGCCATCTCGGCCGTGAGCCCCTTCACGCCCAGCAGCAGCTGATAACCCTCCTGCTTCTGTCGCTCGTGGCGGGTTTCGCTCTTCACATCGATATGCCAGTTCGTCAGCTTGGAGGCCAGCCGCACATTCTGTCCGCGCTTGCCGATGGCCAGGGAAAGCTGATCGTCGGGGACGATCACTTCCATGTTTCGATTGGCCTGGTCGATGATGACCTTGGAAATGATAGCCGGCGCCAGACCATTCACCACGAACTTGGCCGGGTCCATGTTCCAGGGAACGATGTCGATCTTCTCCCCGCGGAGCTCCTGGACCACGTTCTGAACGCGGGTGCCCTTCATCCCGACGCAAGCCCCCACGGGATCCACATCGGGGTCCTTGGAGATGACGGCGATCTTGGCCCTGGATCCCGGTTCACGCGCAGCCCCGATGATGCTCACGATCCCCTCGGCAACCTCGGGCACCTCCCCGTGAAAAAGCTGGATCAGAAAATGGGGATGAGTTCGACTGAGCACGATCTGGGGACCCTTGCTGATCTTCTTCACATCGAAGACGTAGGCGCGGATGCGATCGCCCTGGCGATAAATCTCCTTGGGGATCTGCTCCTTGGGCGGCAGAATCGCCTCGGCATGGCCGATGTTGACGACCATTCCGGACCTGTCGATCCTCTGGACGATGCCGTGGATGATCTCCCCCTTGCGCCCCTTGAACTCGTCGTAGACCACTTCACGCTCGGCATCCTTCATCTTCTGAATGATGACCTGCTTGGCCGACTGAGCCGCAATGCGGCCGAGGGTCTCGGTGTCCATGCGGATGCCCAGCTCGTCCCCCACGGTGGCCTCGCAATCCAGCCTGAGAGCTTCCTCCAGCGAGACCTCCTTGTCTGGATCGGCAACGACCTCGACCACCTCCTTGAACTGAAAAGCCTCGATCTCGCCGAATTCCTCATTGAAGGTGACGTCCAGGTCCAGCTTGCTGCCATACTTCTTTTTGATGGCGGACTTGATGGCCTCCTCGAGGGTCTGGATGAGTGTCTGGCGGTCAATCCCCTTTTCTCGGCTCACTTGATCGATCAAGAGCTTGAGCTCGGTGGTCATGGTTGCTCTATCTCCCTGCGAATGGTTCCAAGGAAAACCCGGAGGCCGCCGGTTGAGGCCTGCGACGTTGGATTTCCTTCATGATTCCATTGAATCAAAATAACACAGACGAGCACGCTCAACGAGGTCCAACCCGATGACATAATCCTGGCCATCGCAGTGAACCGTGATCGCGTGCTGCTCGACCATTTTCAGCACCCCCTTGAACTTGCGCCGGTTCCCCAGGGGCTCCAGAGATCGAACCTCGACGATCTTTCCCATCACGCTCTCGAAGTGGTCGGGCTTGCGCAAGGGTCGATTCAGGCCGGGGGAGGAAACCTCGAGATGGTATGGAGTCCGGATCACGTCGGCAACGTCGAGCAGATCGCCCACCACGCGGCTGATCTGCGCGCAGTCCTCGACGGTGATGCCGTCCTCCTGGTCGATGAAGAGGCGCAGAACCCACCCGTGGGATTCGCGGCGAAACTCGAGATCAACCAGTTCCTTGCCCTCCGTACGGAGAACCGGGTCGATCAGCTCGATGAGCTTTGCCGTTATTTCAGCCTGTCTGGGCTCCATGGGGGCCATCATCCAACTGGTTCGGTCCAAGGCAAAAAAAAAAGTGGGTGACATACCCACTTCTCTTAGCAGACACGACCGTTATCTAAATTTTGCTACACGTAGGGTTCTCGTTCTTGCAGAACCTGGAGGCTGCTCACAGAATCTAGAGGTCTTGTCATCCACTAATCGAAGTTTGCATGCCGCCGCTTCCGCGCGTCAGCCCGCAGCCACCTCAATAAGGGAAGCCTTCGCGAAACGAAGGAGCACCTAAACAACTGGAGCGGGCGACGGGATTCGAACCCGCGACCCCAAGCTTGGGAAGCTTGTGCTCTACCAACTGAGCTACACCCGCTGGTCCGGAAATCCGCAGGTGGGCCAGGAAGGCCGACCCGACCAGGGCCGCATCATCCCCCAGCTCCCCCCGGCGGATGACCGTCTCGTCGGGGCCCAGCATGGAGCAGTGTCCGGCCAGGCTCTCCGTCAGAGCCGGGATGAATTGATCCCAGCCATTGCTCACACCGCCGCCTATGATCGCATGGCGAACGCCGAGACCGCTGAAGAGGCCGGCGACGGCCAGGCCCAAAGCCCAGCCCACGCGGCGGAACAACTCCCGGGCCAGCTCGTCTCCCCGGCAGGCCTGACTGTAAATGAGCTCCGACGTCAGGGTATCCGACCGACACGCTTCGTGAAGCGGACCTCCCGTCAGCCGCCCGCAATGCACCGCGTCTCGCACTCCCTGCTTCAAGGCGGAGCTCGAGGCATGGGCCTCCAGGCATCCCGCCATGCCGCAGGCGCAGCGCGGCCCCCGGGGGTCGATGACCATGTGACCGAACTCCCCGCAAAAACCCAGATCGTCTCCGCGCCAAAGCCCGCCCCCCAGGATGACGCAGCCGCCGACCCCCGTCCCGAGAGTCAGTCCGATCCAGTTGGATATGCCGCGCCCGGCACCCAGCAGAGCCTCTCCAACGCCGAAGGCATCGGCGTCGTTTTCGAGGACGACGGGAACGGGCAGTGCCCGCCGCAGGTCTTCGGCCAAAGGATAGCCGTTCATGGGAGGCAGATTCGGCGAGAACAGGACAACCCCCTCGCGGCGATCGATCTTGCCCGCCACGCCAAGACCCACCGCGCGGACACGCCTCCCCATGCCCCGGGCGACGTCCATCATCCCGCGACATTGATGGACCAACCGTTTCATCACGTCCGGAGCTCCGGACCGCATATCCGTGGCCGCTTTGGAATGGTGCAGGATTCGACCTTCCGGGGTCACGAGGGCGAGTCTCATGTGTGTCCCGCCCATATCACCCCCGATCACCAGGTCCCTTTCCATGCCTGCTCTGAGAAGTTTCAAGTTCAAGGTTTCAAGTTTCAAGTTGAAAACCAGCCCCGGTGGGCCGCAATTCATGGTTCAAGGTGGCCTGAAGGGGCATGGGGAACTGCCATTTCCCGGGGATAGCTCTTCAGACAGCCAGGTTTTCAGGAAGATAGAACACGTAGTGCTCGGCCAGAACGTCAAACTGCCGGTTCGTTTCCTCCTCGATCACCTCGTAGAGCTCCTTGAGGCTTTCGGTTCTCGAGACTCGATGCACCAGGAGGTTCGGGTTGTAATATTCGACGTGGATCGGAAACAGGAAGTAGCGGACGTTACCGCGCCACACGATATTGAGGGCCTCGCGCTCCTCCAGGATGGACTTGTAAAACCTTCGAAGCAGGTCCGTTCTCAGGATTGGAGAGGGGGCGTTGGTCACGCACTCCATCCAGCCGGCCAGCCTGTAGACCCTGCGCATGAGCCCTTCATCGCCGCGATACCGGAACAGCCCCATGAGGGTGTAATGGCAGCCGTCATCGAGGGCGAAGTGATTGGGGACATGGGCCACGTGTGTGTGCCCCTGCCTGCTGAAAGCCTCGAGACGGTGCATCTCATGGCGGGCGGACTCCTCCCGCTTGACCATCATGGCCGTGCCCAGGTGCCAGTCTCCCCGCCTGAATTCCAGTGGGCGAAGAGTCACAATGTTGCCCGGAGGACGGTGCCGGTCTTTCATTTCGATGATGTCGGCCACCAATGTCTCCACTCCATGGGATGCGGGCTCACACCCGAACGGGCAGGTAGGGAGTCAGGTCCTCCACGTAATCGGTCAGGACCTTCATGCCGTTCTCCTCGAGGGCGTGAACCGCGGTTTTGTAGTCGGCCAGGTTGACCCGGACGATGACCTGCCAGATGTCGCGCTGCCCTCGCAGCGGAACCGTCAAGGTGCTGAGGATGTTCACCGATGCGGACTGCATGGCCCTTCCGATCCTGGCCAGGACCTCGGCCCTGTCGACCACCAGTACCGACAGACGCTTGGTGTCGTCGCTCATGCCGAGAGCCATGAGCAGGACCTCCATGAGGTCCGTGATGGTGATGATCCCCACCAGCTTGTCGTTCTTCACCACCGGAAGGGCCCCGATCCTGCTGTCGTGCATGATCCGGGCGGCCCGCTCGATGGTCATGTTGGGAGTGGCCGAGATGACTCCCTTGGTCATGATGTGAGCCACGGTGAGCTTCTGCAGCACATAGGTCAGCTCGTGGACGCTCAGGGTGGTTGCCGGGGATGCCCACGCCTCCTTCAAGTCGCGGTCGGTCACGATTCCAAGCAGCTGGGCCTTTCCATCGGTCACCGGAAGATGGGAGATTTTGTGCTGGTCCATCAGTTCCCTGGCCCGGAAGATGGACGTGTCGGGCGATATGGTGACAAGACTCGTTTTCATGTTCCAGCCGACGTACATGTTTCTCCTCCTTGGGTTTCCATGTTCAGCAACCTGCCCGTCGCACACAATAGGGAATGGCTTGTGGAAGTGTCAACGTGAAAGTCTGTCCGGTCCAGAAGCCCCGGCTGTCAGCGGGCCATTGATTTTTTGAGCCGCAGGGTTCATTCTTTTATCTGTGGCATGAAGTCCGGAGCCCTAAACCTTATTAACTCAGTTGATCCAAGATGAGCGACCTTATGGGAGCGCAAAAGCGCGAGTTGAGCAGTCGTGGCAAGTGGAGGATCCGCCGGGTCTACCAATGCTCCATTTGCGATCTAAAGCAGCCGTTCTGCTGGTCGTGCCCATGCGGATTCATGATCTGCTCGGACTGCATGGAAGAGAACTACTGGGGCATGACCTGCAACGGTGTGGTCTGGACCTGCCCGGACTGCGGAGAGATTCGCGGCTTCGGCAACGATTGATGCTCCCGCCGCCAGCGCAAGCCTGAGAAAGGAACTGCCGGATGGAAGACAAGCGAGTCTTGATTATAGGAGCCGTGGCGCTGGGTCCCAAGGTGGCCTGCCGGCTCAAAAGGCTGATGCCCGATGCCGATGTGCTCATGATCGACCAGGACGAGCATATCAGTTACGGCGGTTGCGGAATGCCGTATTTCATCTCGGGTGATGTCAGCGATGTTCGCGAGCTCATGAGCACCAGCTTTCACATGGTGCGCACCCCTGAATTCTTCGAGGACGCCAAGGGCGTTCGCGTGAGATCTCGGACCCGCGCACTGTCCATCGACCGAAAAGCCAAGACCGTGAGGGTCCGGGACCTGAGCACGGGGCAGGAGGAAGACCTGCACTACGACCAGCTGGTCCTGGGCATGGGGAGCCTGGCCAACAAGCTGCCGATCCCGGGAGGGGATCTGCCCCAGGTGATGAGCCTCTCGAATCTGCGCTCGGCCATCGCCATCAAGGAGAGCATCTCCAGGGGAGAGGTGGACAAGGCCGTCATCATCGGGGCGGGAGCCATCGGCTGCGAGATGGCCGAAGCCCTGGCCGACCTCTGGGGCATCGAGACCACCATGGTGGAAATCGCGGACCAGGTGCTGCCTGTGATCCTCGATCCGAGCCTGGCCCGCATGGTCCAGAAGCACATGGAGGAAAAGGGGGTGACCATCCATCTCGACGAGATGGTCCGGGAGATCAGGGCTGACGGCGGGGAGACGGCCCTCCGCCTAATGACCTCCAAGGGCGAGATAGGCGCCGACCTGGTGATTTCGGCCATCGGCGTTCGCCCCAACTCGCAGCTTGCCCGCGATGCGGGCCTCCTCGTTTCCCCCCGGGGCGGCATCACCGTGAACGGCAGGCTCCAGACCTCGGACCCGGACATCTACGCCGGCGGCGACTGCATCGAGGTGCCGCACCTGGTGACGGGGAAGCCCGTCTTCTTCCCGCAGGGGTCCCTCGCCAATCGCCAGGGGCGGGTGATCGGGACCAACCTGGCGGGGGGATTCGCCACCTTCAAGGGCGTGGTGGGAAGCTTCTCCATAAAGATCTTCGACCTGGCGGTCTCAGCCACCGGCATACCCCTGACCATGGCCCGGCGCGAAGGGATCGACGCCATGCACGCCTTCGTGGTCCAGGCGGATCGCGCCCATTTCTACCCAACCCAGGACCTCATGTACCTGCTCCTCACGGTGGACCGGAAAACCCGGCGCATACTCGGGGCCCAGGGCGTGGCGGCGAACGGCGATGCCCTGGTGGGGCGCATCAACTCCATCGCCGGAATACTTCCCTTTCACGCCACCCTGGACGACCTCTCGAACCTCGAGGTGGCCTATTCTCCGCCCTATGCATCGGCCCTCGACATCGTCAATGCCGCCGCCAACACGGCCGAGAACATCCTGGACGGCTACAACCGGCCCATGGACGTGGATGAATTCGAGCGGTGCTTCCTGGACGAGAAGGCCGAGGACACCCTCTGCCTCGATGTCCGCGGCCCGGCCAACGCCGCACCCTTCGTGGCCCGATTCGGAGACCGCTGGATCAATATACCCCAGGAGACTCTCCAGGCCCGAATGGCGGAAGTCCCGCGGGACCGGAGGCTGGTCCTGGTGTGCAATTCGGGAGTCCGGTCCTACGAGGCCATGCGCCAACTGGAAAACGCCGGCATCTGTCGGACCGCGAACCTCCAGGGTGGAGTGGCCGCCTTGAAGAAGACGGGCATGATTCAGCTCGAGGAGGCCAGGGAAGAATCCGGCGAATGAGCACGGCGGGCAGCGACATTCAATGGGACAGGCCCCCCGTCGCCATCCTGTGGGACCAGTCCCTGGTCTGGGGCCTCATCTGCATCGACACTTTGGAGGCCCTGGGCATTCCTCACCACCTGCTGAGCGGGCGGGATGTGGCCGAAGGAGCCCTGGATTCCTACCGGGTCCTCCTGGTGCCCGGTGGATGGGCCACTCACAAGGTCCGGGCCCTGGGGGAGACCGGAAGGCAGCGGCTGCTTAAGTTCATCACCGGGGGCGGCGGATACATCGGCTTCTGCGGAGGAGCCGGAATGGTGCTGTCCCCGTCGCCTTCCCTCGGGATCGTGCCCCTGGAGAGGATGGCCCTTTCGGAGCGGCTGCCCAATGCCAGCGGGCACGTGGTCGTTCGGGGCATTCCGGGTCATCCGGCGTGGGCCGGCCTGCCCGAGACTCTTCCCCTCTCCATCTGGTGGCCTTCCCAGTTCGCCTGGCATCCCCTGCCGCAAAGCTTCCCTCTGGCCACCTACCTGAGTCCGGGGGAGGACTTCACCCTTGCCGACCTCTCCTACTCCGATCTGAAGCACCTGGATGTCCCGTGGCGGGAGTGGGAATCCGCCTACGGAATCAACCTGAACCCCGTGAGAATCCTGGGCCAGCCCGCCATGGTGGAGATCAGGAGAGGAAAAGGGAAGCTCATTCTTTCCTACCCGCACCTCGAAACCCCGGGGGACGCCATGGGAAACCGCCTGCTGGCCAATATCCTGGCATACCTCGGCGATTCCGGGGGGCGCTCCCGGTCCGCCGCCGTTTCCCATCCCAGGCCGCCTGGCCCGTCAAGCAGAAGGCCTTCGGCGGATGCCGTGCCCTGGCTTCGGGCCTCCCTCGAAGCGGTGGAGTCCCTGATTCGTTTCGGAGAGCGCAATCTCCTCTGGAGCTGGCGAAATCCGTGGCTCCTTCAGTGGCGCCGGGGACTCCGGGGCCTGGAATACAGCATGCTGGCCGTCGTGATGCGCAGGGTGTTCGAGGAGGCTCGATCCTGCGCCGTCGACGGTGATGGGGAGGGGGACGGCTCGTGGCTGGAGAGCACGCGGCGACTGGAGCGCGACGCAAGGGACTTCTGCCGCCTGGCCGCTCGGCTGCTCATCGAGGAGAAGGTGGCCATTCAGGGGGGGCAGCTTTCAAAGCTTGGAAGCGTCAACCCAACGGTGGACCGTCTGAGGCGGGAGCTTTTCGGCGGGAAGATGAGCCACTCCGGGCTCTGCGGGACGCTCTTGGACCGTCTGGACCGCATACTCCTGGATCTGTTGCGCCATTCGCGCACCGCTGCGGGTAACGACTGGCTCGAGCGCGGGCATGGGAGCCAAAAGCCCTGGAATCCTTAGGGCAAATGAGCGCAACAGAGTGTCCACCTCTCGATATGTCATGGCAAAAATGGACAACTTATTCTGTGGCGTTGCGCTTAGCAGTCCCTCATGCCCCTCCGTGTCACCCGCAACAATGAAAAGACCCCCCGGGAGTGGTTTTCAACCTGAAACTTGGAACCTTGGACTTGAAATTTCTTATGGCAGTCCGCAACCGGCAATCTCTCGATCCCACGCTATTTGCCTCGAATGCCGGTGAGTATGCGCTCGGCACGATCGAGGGATTCGAGGTAGGCCGCGACCACGTCCCGCGAGGAAAGCCCGAGATCCGTGATGGTCGTGGAAAGCTCCTGCAACTGGGCTTTTTCATAGTGAAGCACAAGGTCCAGCACGTTCCTGTGCCGGTTGGCTTTCGAACCGCCGAGGGCGTCCCTGATGTCCGGGCTCACCGGTATTTCGGCGAGGATCTCGCTCAGGGGCCGTCCCACGAGCACATCCAGAAGCGAAAGCAGGCCCGTCATGTAGAGCTCGCTCTCCTTCCCCTTCAACCCGGCTCCCGCGGCCATGGCTTCGCAGAACTGCGCCCGCGCGAGCGAAACGATCATGAGCTCCTGGGGCTTGTCCTGCCCCAGGCCCGTGAGAGTGACCAGGGAGGCCCACTTGCGGACTTCATCCTCTCCGAGGAGCAGAATGGCCTGGGCCACGGATGAGACGGCCCTGCGCAATCCGAAATAAGCGGAGTTGATGTAGTTCAGCAGCTTGTAGCTGAGGGACAGATCCTGCTGAATCGTCCCGGCCAGCTCCTTGTAGTCCAAATCCCTCCGGCTCACCTGCTCGAGCATCCTCAGATGGTTCAGCTTGTAGCCGGGGATATCCTTGCCGGAGATCATCTCGGGCTTGCTGAAGAAGAATCCCTGGAAATACATGTAGCCGCAGTCCAGGGCGAGCTCGAAGTCCCGCCGCGTCTCTACCTTCTCCGCGAGCAGCAGCGGCCCGCGCCCCCCCAGCGCGCGGGCAATGGACGACTTCTCCGCGTCGCTGTTGCCCATGAAATCCACCTTGATGATGTCGGCAAGCTGGATGAGCGGCCTCAGGCCGCGCTGCCTGACCACGAAGTCGTCCAGGGCGAGGGTGTAGCCAGCGTCGCGAAGCCTCCTGCAGACCTCGATGAGGCGGGGGTCGGGCTCCACATCTTCCAGGATCTCGATGACCGTCAATTCCCTGGGAAGGTTGAGCCCCACCTCCTCAAGGAACAGGTTTCGGGTGAAATTGATGAAGGCTCGCTTTCCTCCGGTGAGACGATGCAGCCCCATCTTGAGAAAAGTGTTGCCGATGACATTCCTGGAGGCATCATCCCCGTCGATGCATGAAAAACAGTTTTCGCCGCCGTCTCGAAAAAGGATTTCATAGCCGTAAACCTTCAGGGTTCTGTCGAATATGGGCTGCCTGGCGATGAATAGTTCCATCTCTTCCTCTGGAGCTCCCGGTGTCGCTGTCGCGATGCGCATGAATAAGGCCGGATGTGCGATCCATCGGCATGACCTCGGGCTGCATGCTCGTGCCCGTTGATTCCGGCCGAGAGGCCTGTTTCGCGATGCCGCGTTGAAACCGGAGTCGTGCAGCCGCCCGGGTCTCCGAGCCGGCCTCAGTAGCCCGCGAGCTGGAGCAAGGAATATGCCACGCATTTCCTTGAGCTGAATGGAGTGGTGGGAGCCGGTTCGAGGAGGATGCCGGTGTCTCTCCGCATCCGTAATGTCTGGGAGGGTCTTCCCGGAAACGCTTCGTCCGTCTCACACGTTGAAGCGAAAGTTGATGACATCCCCGTCCTGGACCGGATAGGTTTTGCCCTCCAGCCGGACGAGCCCCAGTTTGCGCGCGGCGTTGTGGTCGCCGGCCCGGCGGAGGTCCTCGAAGGCAACCACTTCGGCCCGAATGAAGCCTCGCTGGATATCCGAGTGCACCGCGCCCGCGGCCTCCTGGGCCGGAAGGTTCCGCGGAATGGTCCAGGCCTTGACTTCGTCGTCTCCCACCGTCAAAAACGTTGCGAGCTTCAGGAGCGCGAATGAGCTCTGAATGACCCGGGTCAGGGCCGACTCCCTGATCCCGAAGTCCTCCCGGAATGCTTGAGCCTCGGATTCCGAAAGCTGAGCCATTTCCATCTCGAGCTGGCCGCGCAGCACCAGGATTTCCCCTTCCTCCACGCCGATCTCGGGAAGTTGATCATCCTCGTCCGCGTTGTTGGAGACCACCAGGAGGGGCTTGGCCGAGAGCAGGGTGAAGCCCCTGAGCTCCGGAGCCCCGGCCAGCCCGGGTTCGCATCGGAGGGGCTTTTCCTGGTTCAGCAAATCGAGGCAGGCCTGAAGCATCTGCTTCTCCGACTCGGGGACCTTCCTGCCCCTTTTCTGCTCCATGGAAAGCTTCTCGATGCGTTTCTCCACCGTGGCGAGATCGGCGATGATGAGCTCATCGGCCAGATCCCGGTAATCCCTGGCTGGAGCCGGCTTCCCGAGGACCGGGTCCTGGAAGTTCCTCACCACCATGAGAAAGGCATCCATGGGGCGCATGTGATTCAGGAGGAGCGACATGTACTCCTGCTTGCTCTCGGCCATGCCCGGCATGCCCTGGAGATCCATGTAGGTCACCTGAGCATGGGTCGTCTTCTGGGGCTGATACAATTGACTCAGCCAATCGACTCGATGGTCCGGAACAGGCACCACCCCGAGGACGGGCACGACCTGGCCTCCCGGCGGGGCCGATTCACCGGTACGCCGGGTGAGGGCATTGAAGATGGTGGTCTTTCCGGAACGCCCCAGGCCGACAATGCCCAGTTTCATATCGAATTTTCCTCAATGAAGCCATACGAGGGAAAGATCTCTCAGACCCGACACGTCCGTCAATCCAGGCCTGGCTTTCCTGTGGCATGGAAATCGCTTCACTCCCGCTCGAAACCGGGAGTCATTCTCCCGGAAACACGGAAAAGCTGCCATCAACCATGGAACAATAGGACAAGTGGCTTCGGAACGTCAACCGCCGGCTTGCATGGGAGCATCATGGGACGAAGTCCTCCAGGGCTCGGAATCCCGAAGCCCCCGGGGATCGAGCCGCTTCACTCCGCTTGTGGACGAGGCCGGCCGCATGCTGGTCATTTTCGCAAACCTCCTGGAGAGCAGCTCCTCCAGGCCCATGGCAGGGCCTGTCTTGCAGCACCATCTGGACCAGTGCCTTCGGAACGGAATCGTTACGGAGGAGGAGCTGTGGCGGTGGCTCAGAGAACAAGCGGCGCCGCGGCGCCTCCGCCGGTCTTTCTTCGACGCCGCGCGTCGCAAGGCTGCCGGATTTGCCGTGGGCGGGCTCTGGGCTGCCTCCGTCGCAGCTGATGATAAGGCTGTTTCGTGCCCTCGCATCGTTTTCGGACGGGGGCGGAAAACCATGGAAAATCAGGCGGTCGCCTGGTTCAACTCGGGGAAGTCCCGGATCGTTCAACCCGATGCATTGTGGCTTAGAGCGCTCAGACTGACTCTGGAGGAGATGAGGACGCTGTCGGGCACATTCGTGGCCAGCACGGGGACTCTCACCTACGATCTCGTCTCGGCTTTCGCCATGGCAGCGTCGTCGCCGCTGCTGCAAATCATGCCCGATGGTTTGAGATCCGAGCTCCCTTCGGATGAGCACGCCCAATGGAAGACGCAGCACCCCTTCATCACGGCCCTGAGCTGCCATTTCGGCCGAAACCGGTGTCCCAAGGCCGTGCGGTGGACCTGCCGGGACCGGTTGGCGGCTCACCTGGCCGATGTTCACATCGTGCTGGAACTGCGACCTTCCAGCCGGCTGGCTCAGATCCTCGCCGATCAGCATCGCCGAGACCCCCGGGCCATCTGGGTTCTGGAGGGGACCCATGAAGACGGCTCTCCCCACCCGGGCAACCAGGAGCTCGTGGAACAGCTTCCGGTGCAGCCGCGTTTTTTCCATGTGGGCGGGGGCCCGTCCGAAGAGCCGCGCCGGAAGCCCGCAGCCGGCATTTCGGCTCTCATCGTGGGGGAAGGTTGGGCCCCTTGCTGGGAGGAATACCTCTATCACTACACCCGAGCCTGCAACGGTCCGTGGCCGGGCCAGGACCTCCACCATTACTGCATCAGCATCCTGAAGGGAGATCCTCTTTCATCGCACTCGGCGCTGGCCACCCTGGCCCGAATCCTCAACGAGCGGCGGATCAGGGCCAGTCATCTGCTCGTGCGGGGACAACAGTCCGTTGTGTCGCTCACGTCCAGGCCCCCCCGCGAGCTGCACCTCTTCAGGCGCTATAACCGTTCACAGGCTCGATGGACCCTCGATCCCTACGGAATTGCCCTCAGGAAGACCATCGTCAAAAGAATGGGCGCCAGACCCACCATCTATGGCGGTGAATTCGTCTACCGGAGGCTTGGACCCGAGGATCGCTACCGGTTCCAGAGCCGCGGCGGGCGGACCTCATGGATGGGCGAGCGGGAGTGGCGCCTGAATGGGGATCTCCTGCTTCAGGATCTTGCCCCGGGGGACTATTTCGTCTTCGTGCCCACCCGCGACGAGGCCGGACAGCTCGCCGACCTCGCCGAGCTTCCCGTTCCCTGCGTCACCCTGGACAGGGCTTGAAACCGGACCGTGGGCTGGAACCGTCTGAGTACATTTCCACACCGTTGAGTGTCCAATACTTGGGTCGTCCGGCGGTTTTCAAGCCGGAATCCACAAAAGAAACCTGGATGCCGGCCAGAAGACCGCCGGCATGACGAGGTGAAAACGGACATACTCTTCCGTGAAACCGTACTGACAAGCTGCCGTGCTTGTCGAAGTGCCGCAGACTCCTCGGCCTCAGCGAGGGTCGAACCGCAGGAGCTGGAAACCCGTTTCGGGGTCCTTCCGGCGAACCCCGTGGGTCCCGAGAATCTCCATCACCACCGCCTCGCCCACCAGCCAGACCTTCACCCCCGCCCGAGTGCACCCCACCGTGGCTTTCCCCTCTCTCCCCGCGGCTGCATGCATGTGAAGCACCGGCCGGCCCGATTCGTCGGGAAAGAGAGTCCCCATGGCCGCAATCTCCTGGCTCCCGGCCAGGATGTGAATCATGGGGACGATGCCCAGGCCCCGATCCGGCTCGGGACCCACCACCAGGCGACTTCCGTCCCCCGCGCCTCCGAGGAGAGCCACCAGGGCGCATTCCACACCATGCTCGGCCGCAAAGCTCTCGATGGATTCCGGCAAGCGGTCCCCATCTTCCAGTCGAAGGGTAAACACCCGTCCCATCCTGCCTTCGGCGACCTGCATCAGCGATCCCCCCATCTCAAAGGTTTCATCAGCAGACGGCTCACTGGATCTCCACCAGGTGAATGTCAAAAACCAGGTCATGGCCCGCCAGGGGGTGGTTGGCATCCAGGGTCACACTCGAGTCCGAGGCTTCCGTGATCATGAAAAGCTGGGTGACTCCGTCCGGACGCCGCACCTCCAGCTGCAGCCCCACCTCCGGGTTCATGTCCGGCGGAAATCGATCTCGATCCACCTCGAGCACCAGGTCCTCCCGGTACATGCCATAAGCCTCCGCGGCCTCGATCCTTGTGCTCCGGGACTCTCCGGGGCTCATTCCGACGACGGTCCGTTCAAAGGCGGCGATGAGCTGGCCGCCGCCAATGGTGAACTCCAGAGGCTCCCGCTCCGTCGAGGTATCGAATACCGTCCCATCATCCAATTTGCCCGTGTAGTGAACTCTAACCGTGTCACCCTGCTTTGCGGGTGCCGCCATGCCATCCTCCGATCTGTTCTCCCGAAATACGCCAATTCCCTGAAAAGACTCCGGATGCACTCTCCCGCAGCCGTGTGGATCCAATGGCCGATGAGGATCAACGGCCGGCCTCGGAACACACTCATAACACCGGGAGCGGCGAACCTCCAAGGACAGTTTCGCCGACAGGACGTCGGAGAAGCAGAGAAGAGCATTAATGGGCCGGTTCAACTGGGAGCGGAGCCATCTCGGGCTCTTTGGGGAGGGGGGAGTGCAGTCGTCAAAAGAGTGTCACCCGCGGACTCATGACGTCAGTCGCGGGATAGGGATGCGAGATGGCGAGCTGGGAATCAACACGCCGCAAAAGCACTTGAATCTCAGGAAGCCTCGGCGCCGAGGGCCACGAAATGCCCTTCGAGGAGACCGGCTTTCCGGCCTTCGGAGAAAAGCATGACGTTCACGGGGATGCGGGCCCGATGCTTTCGCTTCAGGATCCTGACAAATTTTTGCCACTCCGCCGAGTCCCCGACAGACGAGAGGGCCGTGAAGTCACCCGAAATGGGGCGCTCATAATTCATGGTGTTTCTCTGGATGACGACGCTGCCGCGGATTCCCTCCTGCCTCAGGCGAACATGGACAAGAGCCCATCCCGCGAGAATGGCCACGGCGGACATGCTCCCGCCGAAGACCGTGTCCCGGTGATTGATGTTGGGACGAAGAGGCGCCGTCAGCTTCACCTCGTCCCAGCCGGCGTTGAGCACTTGAACCCCCATCGTCTTGGACAGGGGAATCTGCTCGTACAGATATTCCTCAAGTTCGCGGCAGTCCACAAACCCTCCTTTCGTGTCAGGGATCAGCCGGAGTTGCCGCCGGATTGCCTCAGAGCCATCAGTTATTCTTCTTGAGGATCGAAATCTTCATTTCTCTGAACAAACAGATGGACACCGCGGCAAATACCAGGGCAAAAAGGCCGTTCCGGAATATCCAGGAAACACCTCTCACCTGCTCAATCGATCCGGCTCCCGCCGGTTTCGTCACTGGTTTAAGCAATATCAGGACCAACTATCGTCCAGACCGGTTTTTCCATGTGCGCCGAAATGGTCCAGGGCCCTTTTGAAGCAATCTTGTATACGGTGTTGTATGCGGTTGTCAAATCGAGGGACGCCGTATACCATCGGAGCCATGATCAGGACTCTGTCCCTGCAGTCGCCGCCTCCGCCTCCGAGGCTCCAGGCATGGGCAGGAGATGATCTCGCACAGGCTCACCACGGGCAACATGGCGCCCGGCGGCAAGGAGCGAGGGTGATTTGGGAGACGGGTTCAGAGACGGGTTCAGCTCCATGACAGACCACTACGGTGATTTCGGGCTTCTTCGGGCCGCCCAGCGCGAGGGAGCCGATTACCGAATCCACTTGCGCCGCGGGGTTTCAGGGGTGGCCGTGATGGCCATCCACGGAGGAGACATCGAGCCGGGTACCTCCGAGGTGGCTGCCGCCATGGCCGCAAACGGCCACAGCCTGTATCTCTTCGAAGGCATCAAAAACCGGGGGAACAGTGAGCTCCATCTGGCCAGCACCCGGTTTGACGAGCCCAGGGGGCTCCGCCTTGCCCGGGAATCGGAGACGGTCATCGCCGTCCACGGCTGCGGCGAAAAGGATGCCCTGGTTCTTGTGGGAGGTCTGGCGGACCACCTGGTCCGGCGCATGGGTGAAGCCCTTGCAGATGCCGGCTTCCCCGTGGACAGTCGGGACGGGCTCAAAGGTATTCACCCAATGAACGTCTGCAATCTCGGAAAGAGGGGAGGAGGGGTCCAGCTGGAGCTCTCGTCGGGTCTGAGGAAGGCCATGTTCCTCGATCTCACCCGGTCCGGGCGAAGCTTGACCATGAACATTTTTCATCGTTTTGTGGCGGTGCTCACTTCCACGCTCCATGAGATCGAGCGCTTCCCCACGACGACGCCTTTTCAAACAGAGCGCCATGCTGAAAAACACTTTCTGCCATCTGCAGGGAATCGGGGTCCGGACAGAGCGTAAACTCTGGAATGCAGGCATCACGACCTGGGAGCAGCTGGCGGCTTCCTACCCCTCGGACGTTCCCATGCCGCCGGGGCGATTGAGGCTGGCCCAGCTGGGCCTCGACGAATCCTTCGCTCAGTTCGAGAGACGCAATCCGCTCCATTTCCACCGGAGCCTCCCGTACGATCAACAGTGGCGGCTCTTCGGGGATTTCCGGGACCGGACCGTTTATCTGGATATCGAGACCACCGGCATGGGGAGCTCATGGGACCACATCACGACCATCGCCCTTTACGATGGGCGCGGGATCACCTGCTACGTCCACGACGACAACATCCTCCAGTTTCGGGAAGACATCGAGCAGTACGGTCTCGTCATCACGTACAATGGAAAGAGCTTCGATGTGCCGTTCATCCGCCGAAATCTGCACGTCCCCATGGAGCATGCCCACATCGACCTGCGCTACGTTCTCAAAAGCCTGGGGTACCGGGGCGGACTCAAGGGCTGTGAGAAGCAGCTTGGGATCCACCGGGATGAGCTCGATGGCGTGGACGGTCTCTTTGCCGTCTTCCTGTGGCGGGATTTTCAGCGGTCCCGGGACCGGCGAGCCCTCGAAACCTTGCTTTCCTACAACGTGCTGGATGCCGTCAACCTCGAGATCCTGATGGTCGCGGCCTACAATGCCAAGCTCCATGACACCCCCTTTCATCAAGCACACCTCCTCGGCATACCGCCGAGACCGGACCTGCCTTACCTGCCCGATGGGGAGACAATGGAAAGAATCAGGCGCGAGATGGGTACATCAATCCAGCCCCCCTGGATCTCGAGGCCGGCCGATACCGATCCCGCAGTCGTCCCGTCCGGGGAATCTGGACGATTTGACCGCCGCGGACCGCCGGTGTGAAGGCTGGTCGTGCTCGCCCCTTGCCGTCTCCCGAGCGATGGGTTCTATTGAGCCGGCCATGTGCCGAATATCGGAATGCACATTGTGCACAACGAAAGTCGGGCCCCGTGCCTGCCGCTTCCGGTTAAAACAGGGCCGGAAGCCCGAGGCTATGTCAGCATTATTTGTTTGACAAAGGGGGTGGGCCTCATCTAGCCTACCTCCCACTTCGCCAAAGCAGGGCTTACCAAGCCATCCCCTGGATCGACGGGCCTCGGTTCGGCCGGTTCCACCGCCAGCGCCGTGGAACCCCCGCCCGCCTCGATCCTACCGGATGAGCATCCATACCCCGGTCCAGACGCGCCTACCCGACGCTGCGTCGCCTTTCAACGACAGGATGTGAACCCCTCCGGCTGGTCACTTGCGAGGACACAACCCGCTCATCCGCCATTACACAAGCAGCGCGGGCAAGTTCGTTCCAGTGGATTCATCCAGGTTGATTCGGCGGTGACTTGCCCAATGGTACCGCTGAAGGTTGCTCCAGGTTGACATGAAGCACGCCGGCAGGTCCCTCAAGGGGAGAGCGCTGCTTTTTCCATTCAGCATCACGGGTCATAGCTAAGGAGATCCAGCCCATGAGCCAGGACATTTCCATCGAAATGCTCAGAGACCAGCTCCCTTACTATCAGCTGCGCAAGAGCCGTCAAAGCCGTATCCAGTTGAACTGGCTGTCCGAGTGGGACCGCTTCGACGCGCGAGCGCTCTTCTCGTTCGACCTCAACTCCATCCCTTCCGAAAAGCTCGCCGAACTGCGAAAGCGAACCGACTCCCTTCAGGATGGAAATCATGCGGCCCTTTCGGTCCTCACCCGCCTGGTGGACGGACTCTGCGGCTATCCCATCACGCCCTCGACGCCCATAGCCGAGGATTTTGCCCGGGCGGCCGCCAATGGGACCAACAACCTGTTCGGCCACGAGCTGATGTATTTTCAGCCGAGCGACGAGCTCTCGGCCATCGCCGCCGTCGAGGCCATGGCCGGCCAGGGCGGGCGCTACGTGGACAACACCTCCTCCCAGGGGCTGGTGCTCAAGACCAAGAACCTCTTCTCGGTGGCCGGGAAGCGGCTGCCGGTCGTCATGACCGTCATGGCCCGGGAGGTGAACAAGGGGTCCCTCAGCATCCACTGCGGCCACACGGACTTCTACGGAGTCCGCAATGCCGGCTGGGCCCAGCTGGTCTCGGCGGACAACCAGGAGCTTCACGATCTGCTTCCCATTGCTTTCAAGGTGGCTGAGCTGAGGCAGGTCATGCTGCCCTGCATGGTGATCGGCGACGGATTCATCAAGAGCCATGCCCTGGAGAACATCAAGGAGCTTTCGGACGCTTTCCTGAGGGAGTTCGTCGGTCCTCCCAACCGGCTCTATCAGCCCAGGTTCGGGCAGAGCACCCTGGTGGGCACCTTCACGGATACGGACCTTTCGATGGAAGGTCAGGTCTCCCAGGACTTCGCCTACCGCTTCTTCAAGAAGGGCTTCGTGGCGGCCATGAACGTCATGAACCAGGTCATGGAAACCAACCACAAGGTGGTCGAGTGCTATCGAACGGAGGATGCCGAGATGGTGCTCGTCATTCTCGGCTCGGGTGCGGGAGTCCTGAAGGACGTGGTGGACCATTACCGGGAGAGCAAGGGGTGGAAGATCGGTGTCGTGAGGCCGGTCCTTTTCAACCCGCCCTGTTACGAGGAGCTGGCTTACGGCATGCGCAACGCCAGGGCGGTGGCGGTGCTCGAGCGCTCGGCCATGGCCCACAACCAGCTGCTCCTGGCGGATGTGCAGGCGGCGCTCCAGGTTTCCATACGGGCCGGACGGGAGGGCCGTGAGGAGCACCGGGCCTACGGGCGGGACGACATGCCGGCGCTCCTCCATGGGGTCTACGGCATCGGCAGCAAGGACTTCAACAAGCACGACGCGGCTGCCGTCATTGAAAACATGAGGGCCTGCATGGACCTGAGGCGCGGCGAGTTCATCCGCGATTTCTACTGCGGCATCGAAGGCCCTTACACCTTGAAGCCCCAGCCCATGGAAGGCTATGTGGAGCGGGAGCTGGGCATGACCTTCATCGGCATCGGAGCCGAGGGTGTCAAGACGGCCCTCGAGACGGCCGCCTACATTTATGCCGAGGACAGCGGCAACGGCTGCAAGTTCGTCCAGTCCGGAGCCCGCTACGGGGCTGCCCGCAAGGGATCGGCCGTCTTCATGAACCTGCGGATCAGCGATCATCCCATTCGGAACAGCTCGGAGCTCACCGAGCGCGATGTGCTGGCCTTCTTCAACGAGAAATTCCTGATGGACCAAATCCTTAAGGAGTACGTGGGGGGGCTGAACGTGGGGGGGCTTTTCGTCATCAACACTCCCAAGACCGCCGAAGACCTCATGGGCTCCTTCTCGCCCGAGGTGCAGGCCATGATCCGCGACCGTAACATCCGCCTGGTGGCCATGGACGCCACCCACGCCGCCCTGGAGCATCTCAAGCGCAATCTGCCCGGGGCAGCCATCGTGGGCCTCATCAACCAGGCCATGGGGATCCTGCCCGCCGAGGATTTTGAAAAGCGGTTCAAGAGCCAGCTGGAAAAGAAGATCGGCCGCAAGAAAGGGCAGGCCATCATCGACTCCAACCTGGGCCTTCTGCGATACGGGGCCGACGTGGCCTCGGCCACGGGCGGCAATGGAGGGGCAGCGGACGCCGTCGCCCGGTCGGGAGCTTTCGGATCCACCTGCGCCCCGTCCTTCGTCCCGCCCCCCGCTGATTTCGGGCAGCCCTTCCGGTCGGCCGGATTGCCGGTCGTTCTCACGGAAAAGGACGAGCTGGGGGCCATTAAGCCCGACAACCTGATCGAGAACTACCAGGAGGTGTTCCACGAGGAGATGGTCAAGCCCATCTCCGAAGGCCGCAAGGTCCCCTGGGACCATTTTCTGCCCGTGGTGCCGGCGGGCACGAGCAAGTATCGGGACATGAGCCACATCGGGGCCCAGCTTCCTCTGTGGAATCCCGAAAGGTGCACGGCCTGCGGCACCTGCACCGCCAGCTGCCCCGATTCGGCTCTCTTCTGCACCATCAGCGACCGTCCCATACCGGCCGAGGCCGACCGGTACTTCAAGACGTTCAAGAAGCCCCCCAAGGGCTTCCCCTGGGAGCGCTTCGCCATGAATCTCAACGCTATCCCCAGCGCGTGCAAGGGCTGCGGCATCTGCGCCGAGGTCTGCCCCACCAACGCCCTGAGGATGGTGGCCAAGACGGACATTCGCGAGAGCGACATGCTCCCAGAGCGATACAAGGAATGGGACAACACCTTCGATGCGGCCCGCTTCGTGGACCAGCTGCCCATCATGCAGCAGGTGCTGTTTGTCCTCTCCAAGATGTATCCCGGCAAGCACACCCTTTGTCCCGGCTGCAGCGAGGGAACCATCAGCCTCCTGACCTTCTTCGCCGCCGAGTCGCTGAGGAACCACCCCCAGGGGATCGAGACCTTCTACCAGGGCATCAAGGTCCTCTCTGAAAAGAGCCGCCAGCACATCGAGCACATGCTGGACCACGGATTCAACCTCTACACCATCAATTCCACGGGGTGCAGCCAGGTTTCGGAGCTGGTGAACCCTTACAACTCCAGGATGTACCAGTCCGGTCATTACGGGTTCGGAACGGCTTCGGCCGCCGCCCTCGGCTCCAAGTTCAGCCTGGATCAGGCCTACCAGAACGGCTACAAGGACGTCCTCACCAAGATCATCGTCTTTGCGGGAGACGGAGCCATCTACGACATCGGCAACGGTCCCTTCAACTATGCCCTGGGTGAGAATTTCGACATCACGTGGGTCATCTACAATAATGAAGGGTACATGAACACCGGCGGCCAGAAATCGGGAGCCAGCCGCTTCGGCGTGGACCGGTCCACCTCCCCCATCGGCAGTGCCTATGCCGGGAAGAACACACTGCACCGCCGGATCATCACTCAGGCCATGGGGATTTCGCACGTTTACGCGGCCAAGCTTTCCATAGACAACCCGCGCTACGCCATGAACATCCTCAAGGAAGCCATCGCTTACAACGGCCCGTCGGTGGTCGAGTTCTTCTCGGCCTGCCCCCAGGGCCACCAGAGCCCCGACTGGGCGGGTCCCCTCATCTCGAGGATGATGGTGGAGGCCAGGAAATGGCAGATCGCCGTGAGGCGGCCGTTCCAGCGAGTCGACATCTCGGCCAATCCAGAGCCGGAAAAGATCTATCCCTCCCAGGGCAAGTCGTTCAAGAAAGGCGTCGAGCGCGACCCGGCCACGTTCTATGACGTTGTCAGCATGCTGGGCCAGTACAATCAGCACATCAAGACCCAGCAGGGAGACGAGATCCCCGAGATGATCGAGGTGAACGAGACCGTGAGCCTGTTCCGCTGGCTCAGGAACCAGTACATGGCGGGTTACCGGGACACGATGCCGACGGAGGACGAGGTGGAGCGCATCGTGGCCGAGCGGTACGGATCATAGAAAAAAGAGGTGGACCGGAAGGTCCACCTCGCTCAATCATTTTCTCAGGCGCCAAAGACCTCAGTTAACGGCTTCGGACTTGCCTCCATCCCCTTCGCCGTTCCGGTGCCCCGTATGGTGCTCCGTACCGCCCATCATGGGGCACTTCCCCTTCATTCCGCCATGCCCCATTCTTCCGTGGTGGCCACCTCCGCCCATCATTCCGCACATGGCCTGGTGGTGATGCATGTCGCCGAGCTTCTCCCGCATTTCCTTCCGCTGGGACACGAGCTCGCCGAGGACCGCCTCCATGGCCGCCATCTTCTGATCACCCGCGGCGTTCCGCAGGGCGGCCATCTTCACTTCGATGCGGCCGTCCATGGCCTTGATATCCTCCATGGCCTTGTCGCTCTTCTCCTTCATGGCCATGCACTTCCGCGTCATGCCGTGGCGTCCTCCCCTGTGTCCTCTATTCTGTTCTTCGCCATGGCCGCCGTCGTGGCCCTTGTGCATATCATGACCCTGCTGATGGTCATGCCCATGAGGGCGACCGTGCTCCGCGCCGCTCTCGGCCGGAACCGATCCAGCGGGCTCGGTTGCGCTCTGTTGGGCCCAGGCCATTACTGGAAAGGCAACAAGGGCAAGAAGTGTTATCGTCAAACCAATTCTTTTGATCATCTTCATCTCCTCACGCTCGCGTCATGCATTAGCGGTGATTGTCCGTTGATTTCTTTACCTCGCTCCTGAAACATATAATCTCGGTGCCCCGAATTCAACACGTCTGCCTGCTTGTGGCTCGACGACATCGATCATCAGAAGAAGGGGCGGTCCGGCTCTGGAGTGACTCGGAGGTTGTCCGAGAACACCTCTTTGTCATTTCGAACGGAGCATAGCGAAGAGAGAAATCTCGAAAAGTCTAGGTGTTACTGCGAGCGAGATTTCTCGCTATCGCTCGAAATGACAGTTCTCGGACCAGCCTCCTCCCCGAGGACTCGCGCAGTCGTGAAAAATTGATGGCATTGCAGGGGGAGTGTACTTTCATCAAGGCTGGATGAAATGCGGCGGGCGATGGAGGCGGCATCCACCGTCAACCATGTCAGCAAGGAGGACGATTCACTGGGCGATCTTAATTTGAAACTTGAAACCTTAAACTTGAAACCTTTCGTACCAGTTCTCAAACCGGCGTTTTGGGGAGCGAAGCATGTCCAAAACTTCAGCGATAGTGCAGATCATCTTCATCGTGATGATCCTGGTCTACAGTACCTTTCACTTCTACAAGGGGAACCTGGAGCTGGCCTTTTCGACTCTGCCGCTGCTGATGCTCTACTATGTTTTCACCATTGGACGATCCAGGCGGGCGCCACCGTCGGATTCCGATCCGCCCGACGGTCACAACGACAAGCCCACCTGAAGCGCCCTCCAACGGAGAGGGCTCACGCCGCCTTGCGGACCGGCGCCCTTTTGACCCGGGTCCAGTCTTCGTAAAGGATGAGCAGCGGACTGGCTATGAACACTGAGGAATAGGTTCCCGTGACGATGCCGATGAGCATCGCCAGTGCGAAGTCCTGGATCACCGTGCCGCCGAAGAAGAACAGGAATACGAGCGCGAACAGCGTCGTTCCACCCGTCAGGATGGTTCGGCTCAGGGTTTGGTTGATGCTGGAGTTGATCATCTCCATGAACGGCTGCCTGCGCTCCTTCTTCAGGTTCTCCCGGATCCGGTCGAACACGACGATGGTGTCATTGAGCGAATAACCGGCGATGGTCAGGAGGGCCGCCAGGATCTCGAGGGTGAATTCCTTGTCGAGGACCACGAACACTCCCACCGTGATGAGGACGTCATGGACGAGGGCGATGACTGCCGCCAGGGCGTAGGGCAGCTTGAGCACCCAGCACAGTCCCAGGGTGACCAGGAGGCCCCCCACGATGAGGATCAGAGCGTTCAGGCCCACGGCCTCGAGCAGGTACACCCCGAAGAGCATCACGACGACCATGATGGCAGCGGTGCCCCATTTCATCTCGAAGCGCCCCGATATGTAGATGGCAATGAACAGCATGGCGTAGAAGATGGCGAAGAGGGCCTTCTGGCGAAGGTCCTGGCCGACCTTGGGCCCCACCATTTCGGCGCGGCGCACGGTGCCCTGGCCCTCGCCGAAGGTCTTGTTCAGGGCCTCTTGCACCTGGTCGGACAGATTGGCCATTTCCTCCGTGGAGATGTCCGTCCGGATCATGTACTCGTTGTCGGCAGCGGCCCCCACCTGCTGGATGGCGCTCTGATCCATGCCGAGATCCTTGAGGGCCGCGCGGATCTCGTCCGGGGACACAGTCTTTTTGAACTGGATTTGAACCAGGCTGCCTCCGGCGAAATCCACTCCCAGATTGAGGCCTCCCCGCACCACCATGAGGGCCACACAGGCGACGATCAGGGCGATGGAAAGCGCGAAGGCCTTGAAGCGCATCCCCACGAAGTTGATGTTGATGTCCGGTCTGATGAGTTCCATGCTGTCGGCCTTGTTCCTTTTCGCTTCGAACCGGTTGTTAGATGCTGAGGGTTTTGACCCGCCCGTAGGTCAAGAGGTAATCAAAGATGACCCGGGTGGCGATGATGGCGGTGAACATACTCGCGCAGATGCCTATGGTCAGCGTGACCGCGAAGCCCCTCACGGGCCCGGTGCCGAACTGGAAGAGCACCACGGCTGCGATGAGGGTGGTGATGTTGGAGTCCAGGATGGTCCAGGTGGCCCTCTCGAAGCCCGCATCCACGGCTGCCCGGGGAGTCTTGCCGAGACGAAGCTCCTCCCTGATCCGCTCGAAAATGAGCACATTGGCATCGACGGCCATGCCCACGGTGAGGATGATGCCGGCGATGCCGGGCAGGGTCAGGGTCGCCTCGAAGGCCGCGAGACACGCGAGAATCAGCGGGATGTTGAGGAGCAGGGCGAAGGTGGCGATGAGGCCCGAATGTCTGTAGTAGATGATCATGAAAACGATGGTGACCAGCCCTGCAAGCATGGACGCGACGAGCCCCTGCCGGATGGAGTCACTCCCGAGGGAAGCCCCGACCGTGCGCTGCTCGAGAATCTTCACCGGAGCCGGAAGAGCGCCGGCCCGCAATACGATGGCCAGGTCCCGGGCCTCCTCCATGGTGAAGGTCCCGGTGATGCTGGCCTTTCCGCCGCTGATGCGCTCCTGGATGACCGGCGCCGAGTACACGGTTCCATCCAGAACGATGGCCAGCTGCCGCTTCACGTTTTCGCCGCTGATGCGCTCGAACTGGCGCGCCCCCTGGGAGTCGAACTCGAGGGACACGTAAGGCTTGTTATACTGGGTATCGATTGCCACTCCAGCATTGGTGATGGATTCCCCGGTCATCAGCGTGCGGTCCCGCAACGGAATCTGCCGTTCGGAAGTCTGTCCGGTTACCGCGTCCGTATGCCTCATGGGATACATCCTGACTCCCGCCGGAAGTCTCCCGTCCCTCAACTGCTCGCTGCCGGCCTCCTCGGCAACCAGCTTGAACTCGAGGAGCGCCGTCTTTCCAATGAGCGCCACCGCCCGTTGCGGATCCTGGACCCCGGGAAGCTGGATCAGAATCCGGTCCTCTCCCTGGGGCCGGATATCGGGCTCGGTAACGCCGAACTGATCCACGCGGTTGCGAATGGTTTCGAGGGCCTGCTCGGCGGCCAGTTTCTTCAGGTAACTGACCTGAGCCTCGGTGAAGGTGAAATCGGCCACCGCCCCTTCCGCCGTCGTTTGGGCACCTGCCGCCCTCAAAATCGGGTAGTCCTTTTCCATCAACCGGGTGAGATCGCCTTGAGCCTCGGTGCCGGCCAGCTGAATCTGGATATCCCAGTTCCTGACGCGCTCGACGCGGGTGAAAGGGATCCGCTGCTGTCTCAGGGAATCCTTGATATCCTCCACCATGCGCTCAGCCTGATTCTGAACGGCCTTCTCCGCCTCGACCTCGAGGATCAGATGCATTCCACCCTGAAGATCCAGCCCCAGATGAATCCTTTCCTTGGGAAGGATCTTTGCCCACCAGGCGGGCAGTTCGGAACTGATCGACGGAATCAGCCAGACGATTCCCGCGAGCACAACCCCCGCCACCAGCAAAGCACGCCACTTGAGATTCTTCAACCCAAACCCCTTGCTAGATCAAAGGCTTCATCGGATGAACACCGAGCCTCGACTCTCGCGGCTTCTCTATTCTTCGGGCTCACCCTTGGAGACCACGCTCACGATATAAGCCCTCTGAATTTTGACTCGAACCTTTTCGGCGATCTCCACGGTGATCACGGTATCGGTCAATCCGGTGACCTTGCCCTGGAGTCCTCCCTGGGTGAGAACGACGTCGCCCTTCTGAAGGGACGCGAGCATGGCCTTGTGGTCTTTTTGACGCTTCTGTTGAGGCCTGATGAGGAGGAAATAGAAGATCACCATCATGATGATCAATGGACCAAACAGGCCCAATCCACCCGCGGCACCCTGTCCAGCTCCACCTTGTCCAGCCCCACCCATGGCATACGCCACGCTCATCCAATCCATCGTATTCCTCCCTCGGAAGCCATCAAATCCAAACCATTCCCATTGATAAAACGTGCGTTTTTCCGCACAATCCAACCCACACGGCAGGCCAAGCGACGACATGCCCAATCAAATCAAGTCGATACTTAAACGACATTTCGGCTTGAATGTCAACGGACTATGGCGCTCCTCACGGATTCCGGGAGAATCCCTTGAGGGACTCGTCCAGGTCCGGACGAATGGGCAGGAAGGAAGAAAATCCGGACATGTCGAAGACTTCCTGGATGTAGTCCCGGATGGAGCAGAGGCACATCCGACCACTCGTCTTTTTGAGCTCTTTCGTCGCCTTCAAGAGGACTCTCAGACCCGCGCTGGAAATGTAATCCAATTCCTGGAAATCCAGGATGAACCGATTTTCGCCCTCGTGCACCCTGTCCAGCAGCAACCTCTCAAATTCATCCGAGGTGTTGGAATCGAGCCGGCCTTTTACCGAAAGTACCACCACGCCTTCCATCCGCTTTTCCATTACATCCATGGAGCGCTCCTTCCACGCGGGATTATCAAGCTTTTCACCAACATATAAACCGCTTGTCACTTCGTCAACAAACATGTAAAGACCAGAAGGGCTTCCAAGGCCCCCATTCAATCTCTCTCGATCAAAACGCCCCTGTTCAACCCACTTCACAACAAGGCTCCCGGCCCATGATCACCAGGCGTCCACTATTCTACTGGGTCAAGACGAGCAACTGGAAACTGCAGATTCTGCTGCTCATCCTGATTGCAATCGGCGTTGCCACGCGGGTCTTTCCCCTGGAAATGCAGAAGCGCATCGTCAATCAGGCCATCGGCCTCGGCAGGGTCAACCTGCTTTTTCTCTATTGCGGACTTTACCTGGCGGCCGTCATTCTGGCCAGCGGGATCAAGTTCGTCATCAACGTGATACAGACACATCTCGGACAGCAGACCCTGGCCCGTCTGCGCAAGGAGCTCTATGCGCACATCCTCACGCTGCCCATGGGCTTTTTCAGGAGAACCTCCTCGGGGATGGTGGTTTCATCGCTGGTGACCGAGGTGGTGTCGGCGGGGGAGATGGTCGGCCAGGCCATCGCCGTGCCGGTCAACAACATTCTCACCCTCCTGGCCTTCACGGGATACATGTTCTACCTGAACCCGCTCCTTGCGGGGCTCAGCCTGGTGATCTACCCGCTGATCCTGTTCTCCATTCCGGCGCTGCAGCGGCGCGCCAACATAGAAAATAAGAACCGGGTGGACGCAACCCGCACCATGAGCAGCAAGATCGGCGAGACCATCTCGGGAATCCACGAGGTCCACGGCAACGGGAGCTATCATATCGAAAACAGACGCTTCGCCGAGATCGTGGACCTGCTCTACCGCATCCGGGTGCGCTGGAACGTTTACCGCTATGCCATCAAGGTGTTGAACAACCTCTTCCAGAACATGGGTCCTTTCATGCTGTTCATCGTGGGCGGGTATCTGGCCATCAGCGGTCGCTTTGACCTGGGTGCGCTGGTGGCCTTCCTTTCGGCCTACGAGAAGCTCTACGACCCATGGAGGGAGCTCATGGATTATTACCAGACTTATCAGGAGGCGAGTGTGAGCTACCGGCGTTTGATGGAATACTTCGACGATCAGCCGGAGTTTGCCCTGTCGCCGCCGGATCGCCCACCATACGAGCTGGCGGCCTCGGTTCAGGTGCGCGACCTGTCCTTCAGCGTGGCTCCGCGCGTCCACCTGCTCCAAAAGGTGAGCTTTGACCTGGAGCCCGGCGAGTCGATGGCGCTGGTGGGCTTCTCGGGAAGCGGCAAGAGCACGCTGGTGCACTGCATCGGCCAGTTGTATCGGTACACGGGGGGAAGCGTTCAGATCGGTGGTCGTGAAGTGCATGAGCTCACCAAGCAGGATTTGGTCCGCAATGCCGGCATTGTGGCCCAGACACCCTACATCTTCGACGGAACCATCAGGGAGAACCTGCTCTATGCCTGTCAGGCCATCCACGACCCGGAGGACGAGGATGCCCGCAAAAAACTCCCCAGCCTCGATGAGATGATCGAGGTCATCCAGCAGGTCGGATTGTTCGTCGATGTCCTGCGATTCGGCCTCAACACGGTCATCGGAGAAGAGGAAGGCCAGGAGCTGCACGAGAAGCTCATCCGGATGCGGTACGGGTTCCAGAGCGAATTCGGAGAGGTCCTGGCCGATGACATCGAGTTTTTCGACATCAAGAGATACATGCTCTACTCGTCCGTCGCCGCCAACCTCACCTTTGGAACGGCCCTGCGGCAGGCTTTCGACCCGGAAACCCTCTCGATCAACGAATACTTCCTATGGTTTCTGGACAAGGCGGACCTCAAGGGGCCGCTGCTGGAGCTTGGGCGTGACGCAACCCTGCAGACCATGGACATTCTGGGCAACATCGAGCCCGATGCCCTCTTTTTCGAGCAAAGCCCCATGGAGCCCGATGAATTCGATGAATACAGGGAGCTGTCCCAGCGGCTGGTCTCGTCGGGCATCGATGAGCTGAGCAGCGCCGACAGGGCCATGCTTCTGAGACTGGCCCTGAGATTCGTGGTCGGCAGCCATATGACGGGCGAGCTTCATCCTGGGCTCCAGGATGCTCTGGTGCGGGCAAGGAAGCAGTTCAGGGATCAGGTCCAGGCGGATCACCCCGATGCGTTCAGCTTTTACCGCATGTCGGGCTACCTGCCGACGCTCTCGATCCTCGACAATATCCTCTTCGGAAGGATCAGGGCCGATCTTCCCGGCGCCCAGGAGCGCATTGCGCAAAGCCTCATGCAGTTGCTCATCGAGGAGGACCTCCTCGAGCGGATCGTGGAGATCGGCATGGACTTCCGGGTGGGTCCCAAGGGCGACAGGCTTTCGGGAGGGCAGCGGCAGAAGCTGGCCATCGCCCGGACCTTCCTCAAGCATTCGCCGCTCCTGATCCTGGATGAAGCCACCTCGGCCCTGGACAACGCCTCCCAGAAAAGGATTCAGAGCGTGCTGGAGACCCGATGGAAGGGCAGAAGCACCATCATAGCCGTGGCCCACCGGCTGGACACCATCCGGAACTATGATAAGATCGCCGTCATGAAGGCCGGCAGGATCGTGGAGATGGGCGCATTCGAAGAACTTCTCGAAAGGAAAGGAATCCTGTATGAGCTCGTCCACGGAGTCAAGGCAGACCTCTAAGGAATTCAACGAGAATCTGCAGCTTCTCATGCATCTTCCCATGCTTTCCGGCCTGCCCATGGAGCCGCTCAAGCTGCTGGCCTATCTGTGCCGCCGCCAGGTCTTCAGGCCCGGCGAGATCATCTTCCACCAGGAAGACCTCGACCCCAACGCCTACCTCATCATCTCGGGCAGAGCGCAACTGATGCTGGAGCATCCCCAGGAGCTGGAGCTCATCGAAATCGGCGAGCGGCAGCTTGTCGGGGGGCTCTCCCTGTTCTGCGAAATGAAGAGGATCTACACCCTGAAGGCTCAAACCGAGGTGGTGACCCTCACCCTGTCCCGCGAGAAATTCCAGAAGACCCTGGAGCAGTATCCCGACATAGGCCCCCGAATCTTCGAGGCAACGGCGAGATCCGTCATCCAGTGGGAGACTCACTTCGTGAGGGAGCACCTCTCCAGGTGCACCGAATGTCGAAATCGCATGGGAATTCCCCCCACATAGGGTCTTGAGAGCCATGACCAGTCTCCGAATGCCTGCCAAGCCGGAAAACCTCCACCAGCTCCAGGCCTGTGTCATGGACACGGTCGGGCAAATGGGCGCTTCATCCAAGGGGTTGTTCAGGATCGAGTTTGCGCTGGAGGAAATCCTGAGTAATGTCAACAAGTATGCCTATGCCGACGGAGAAGGGGACGTCGAGGTCGAGTGCCGCATCGAACCGAAGGGTGTGCTCAGGATCAGCATTCGAGACTGGGGCGCTCCATTCGATCCCACCGCGTGCCCGACCCCGGATATCTGTCAGGATGCCTGTGAGAGGCCCCTTGGCGGAATGGGCGTTTTTCTGACCCGACAGTTGGCGGGGGAGCTGATCTACGAGCGACTCCCCGATGGAAACAGGCTGACGATCCTTTTTCAAATCTGAAGAAGGGCTTCCCTTCATTGAGGAAGGAACCACTCGATGTCGATCTTCTCAGGCATGAGCGCGGGGTGGGTCTCGGCTTTCTGCTCCTGTCGTTTCTCCCTGTAGCACGCGGTCTCTTCGTCGATGAAGCTGCTGTTGGTCAGACGAATGGAGTTGCCCGGAGTGAACGAGTCGTCATCGCCGACATAGTGCTGCAAAATGATGCTCACTCGTTTGCCTTCCGAGTCTCTGAGGGACCATTTCCAGATTCTGAGGGTCCCGAAGGGGTTTCCGCGCCACTCCGTGGGTTTGCCGTAGCGCTTGGTGATGGCGGAATGGAGCTTGTTGTAGAAGGCCTGGCTGTCGTCTTCGTAGGTGAGCTTGACGCGGACGACTCTGCCCTTGCGAGCACAGTTGCCATAGACAACGTAGCCGCTCTGGTAGCCGCGCGCCGGTCGGAGGGGGGCACGCATCAGGTACTGGCTTCCCCAAAGCGGGACCGCCGAGCCCAGGTCCACCATGTCCTTGATCTCCTCGATCTGGCTGCCCAGCCGAACACCCACAATGGATTGAGGAGCGGCGGCCTGGGCCTGTGAGACACAAAGCGCCAGGCCGACGAGAATCCCGCAGAAAACGGATGGCACTGCTCGACTCATATTCAACCTCCCCCAGAAACAGGTTTGAGATTCACGTCCAAGCCACGGGATCGGGGCCAGCCGGCAGATTGTGGATTTGACCGCGTGCCTGGCTCAACAATGCTCAAAGCCCTTCCCCGATGATGATCACCCTTGATTTTTAGCCTTTATCGTTCCATTGTGCAATGGAGGCCGTCGGAATTTGGCTCTGTCTTTGGGGGCGGCCGTTCGGTGCTGGACAAGCCCGGCGAGGATGCCGATCCGGAGGTGACTGGAGTGATTGATCTGGACTATCTGGGAAAACTGGCCAGGGAGGCGGGCCGGGCCATCCTTGAGGTGTACCGTACCGACTTCGCGGTGGAAGACAAGGACGACAAATCTCCCCTGACCCTGGCGGACACGCGATCCCACCACATCATCTCCGAGGGTCTCAGGGGCAGGTACCCCGACATCCCCGTGCTTTCGGAGGAAGGCAGGGAAACCTCCTACGACATTCGAAGACGTTGGCCTCGATTCTGGCTGGTGGACCCGCTGGACGGAACCAAGGAGTTCGTCAAGCGCAACGACGAGTTCACCATCAACATCGCTCTCGTGGAAGGGCGGTCACCTGTTTTGGGGCTCATCTACCTGCCTGTTTTCGACAGGCTTTACGTGGGGGATATGGCCGAGGGCTGCTGGGAGGTGGCCGAAGGCGAAGCTCGACGCCTGCGGGTCCGGGAGCCCGAGGGCACGGCCCCGGTTCGGGTGGTCAAGAGCCGCTCCCATCCATCCCCCAACCTGCAGCTGCTCCTGGAAAAGCTTCCGGGGCATGAGGTCCTCACCCGCGGAAGCGCATTAAAGTTTTGTGCCGTGGCTCGGGGCGACGCGGATTTCTATCCGCGCTTCGGCCCCACCTGGGAATGGGATACGGCAGCGGGCCAGGCCATCGTCACGGCGGCAGGCGGGGTTTTGGTGGACCCGTGGGGCCAGCCTTTCCTTTATAACAAGGAAACTTTGCTGAACGGTCCCTTCCTGGTCGCCGGCAGCCTGGGATGGCTCAACACCACGGGGATTCTCGAAGTCGCCGCAAGTATCGCCCGGGACCGCCCATGAAGTTCAAATCTCCTGCGCAGCCTCGGGCGGGAGGTTCAGCTCCGGAACCGACCGCGTCACGGTCAGGGCGACGACCTCCCGGGCACCGGCGCGCTTGAGCTCCCCGGCGCATTCGCTGAGAGTGCTGCCGGTGGTGTAGACGTCATCCAGAAGAAGAATCCTGCCACCTTTGACTTCCCCTGGGAGTACGACCTGAAAGGCATTCCTGACATTGCTCAGCCGCTCCTCCCGATTGAGACGCGTCTGAGGCTCGGTCCACTGCTTTCGTTGGAGCACGTCGAACCGCACGGTTCCTTGGAGGCGCCTGCCGAGCTCTCGTGCCAGAAGCCCGGCCTGGTTGAAGCCCCGCTGCCGCAGGCGCCTTGTGTGGAGCGGCACGGGGACGATGATGCCCTCCCAGGCATCCGGTGCGAGCTCGATGTACTCGATGAGCAGTTGCACGAGGGCGGGCACGTGATGGAGACGGCCTCCGAATTTCAGAGCATGAATCGAATCCCGGACTGCTCCCGCGTGAACGGCTGAGGACCGGGCCACATCGAACTGGAAAGTCGAGAGCAGGCATTCTCCGCACAGGTGGTCCGGGGACTCGGGGCTCTTGGGGAAGGGTTTGCCGCAGAGGGTGCAGAGGGGGGAGCGAATCCACTGAATGCGGCTCCGACAGGCAGAGCACCAGAATCGATCCTGGTCTGGAAGTCCGCCCTGCTCGCATCCCGCGCATCTTCCGGGAAAGACGAGATCGAAGAGGGAGCTTCCGACGCCGCGGAGGCCGCTGAGGATGCCGGCTCCCAGCCGCGCCGGGAAGCTGTTTCGGGACGGCGTCACTTCAATCACCCCCATCATCTCTGAACATGCGGCGGGTTATCCTTTCCGAGCCCTTGCGAGCCGGACCAGGTCTTCCACCACCTGGGGCACAGTCTTGAAATCATGGGCGAGCCAGGTCCTCAGGAATTGAGCGTCCGCCACGAGCTCCGGCGGGTCTCCGGGGCGACTGGGGTGCTCCTGGACGTTGAGCTTCTTCTGAAGCGCCGCCTCGACGGCCGTGAGCAACTCCCGGACGGAGGTGCCTTCTCCCCGGCCCACGTTGGAGACGAGCCTCGGCCGCTCCTGGATCACGTCGATGGCCCGGATATGGGCCTCGGCGAGATCCATGACGTACACGTAGTCCCGGATCGCCGTCCCGTCCCGCGTGGGGTGGTCCGTCCCGAAGAGGTTGAACGGAGCCCCGGTTTCGGCGGCCTTCATGAGATTGGGAAGCACGTGGGTCTCGGGCTCGTGTCGCTCGAACACTTCGCCGTCCGGGTCGTTTCCGACGACGTTGAAGTAGCGCAGCGCCGCGAAATGGATCCCCGCAACGGGTGCCACCGCCTCGATCACCTGCTCGCACTGCCACTTGGAGAGACCGTAAGGATTCGTGGGCTCGTGGGGATGATCCTCCCCGATGGCGGGGGTGACGGCGTTGCCGTAGGTGGCGCAGGAGCTGGAGAAGACGAGACGCTTCGTGCCCGCCCGCTTCATGGCCTTGAGCAGGGCGATGGTGCCGCCGACGTTGTTGTCGAAATACTCCTCGGGAAGCCGGGTCGACTCCTCCACGTAGGCCTTGGCCGCGAAATGAATGACGGCGTCCACCTGGAAGCCCTTCAGGGCCTGGTACAGGGCATCCTCGTTCCGGATGTCTCCGAAGACGAAGGGACCGAACTTCACCCACTCAGCCCAGCCATTGGAGAGATTGTCGAACACGATGGGCACATGACCGTTCTTCTTCAGCAGTTTGGAGGTGTGCGAGCCGATGTAACCGGCTCCCCCCGTGACAAGAATGTTCATTCCATTTTCCTCCGAGATCCATTGGGTTCCAGTTGGCTGCCGTGAAGGCCGGGTTACCCTGTCAGCTCCAGGCATGGCGCCCGAGGGGCTTTCTTCCGCACACCCCATGGGAGCCGGCCGCCACTCGAACCCTAACCCTGCCGATCATGCACGCGCACGCTACCATAAACCATGCCCGAGGCGGTAGCCCAAGAAGCGGATGCAGATCAAGAGCCCGCCCCTTCACACTTGTCATCGGCTCCAAATCCGCTTATACGGTGAATCAGGCGGTGAGCCGGCGTCCGCATCCTCCGGAACCGACTCCTGGCCGATCCGAGGCGTGCGAGTCAACCCCATCAAGGAGATTCCAGCGATGTCCCAATACGTCACCCAATGCGAGGGATACTCCTTCACGCTGGTCAATATCGACTGCATCCGTGATTCCACCCACTTCAACATCGTCATGGACCTCGAACGGCCCATCGAGGAGCTGCTTCCCTATCTTGCATCCCGGCTCCCCGGATGCACCTACACCCACGGCACGGGGGTCGTCAACCTGATGGATACCGGCCATATCGTTGGAATTTACCCGGACCGCATCACCATCACCGACGTGGCCGGCATCGAGGAAGCCCGGGGGCTTTGCGCCAGGTATTTCGGCATCATCCGGGAGGTTGAGGTCAATCGCTCGTCCATCACGCCGGTTCTGAGGAAGCGGTCCACGGTCTCGGTCATGACTATTTTGCGGGCGCTCCCCGGCACCAACTGCGGGCTTTGCGAATCGGCCACCTGCATGGCTTTTGCCGCCAGTGTCTATCGTCGCGAGGCGTCCATGGCGGCCTGCCCGCCGCTGCGGATGAACCTCGAGGATTGCGAGAGCCTTTTTGAGCAACTTCGAGAAAACGGGTATCCAGTGCCATGACCGACGCAGACCATCGATTCGTGCCAGTCCACACCCTCTCGAACCGGTTCGAGGCCGACGCCCTGCTCCAGGCCCTCGAGCAGGAGGGAATTCCGACGCTGCTCCGGACCTTCGAAGAGACGCCATACGACGGACTTTTCGTGTCCCAGCGCGGATGGGGACTGATTCTGGTCCCCGAGGGGCTCCTGACCCAGGCCAAGGAGACCGTCCGGTCGCTGGCCAGTGAAATCGAGAGCAGGAGGCTCTACACGGACCCCGAGGATGTTGATCCCCTGCTCTGGAAGACTCTGCGGGAGATGGACTCTGCCTCGGTCAGCGCCAGCGCCATGGTTCGCTTCGATGAATCGAGGCGCGCCTACCGGGTTCCCTTCCTGGACGTCGAGCTGCTGTGCTTTATCGACGAGGAGCGCATCGAGATCGACGGGCCGAGCACCATCCATCGGCTCAATTTCGAGCTGGTCCTGGCGGTCCTCCACTACCTTCTGGAAGCTCAGCTGAAGCCCCTTGTCGGGCAATGGGTCAGCGAAAAGGACCTGCCCGGCGGCGAGCTTTTCTTCCGCGGTCCCCACGCGATTCCGACGGATCGGCTCCTCGGTCTCTTCGGAAGGAATCCCGATCTTTTCCGCCGGGCTGCCGAGCGCCTTGGCGGGTCTCCGGTCCCCATGGCCGACGCGGGCTACCGCTTGTGGGCTTTCCCGAGGACCCCCATCCTGTTTCTCCTGTGGCAGGGCGACGACGAGTTCGAGCCCGCGCTGCACCTCCGGTTCGATCGGAGCATCACCGAACAGCTTCACACTCTGGACACGCTCTGGGCGCTCATGAATGTGGTCTGTCGCAGCATGAAGGTTGCCGGAAAGCTCATCCAGGACGAATCGGATGCATGAGGTCCGCACCTCGGATCATGAACTGGCGGGCGGTCACCACCCCGGGTCCTGGCTCGTTTCGGAGCGCTTTCATGAAATCCTGTTCGGCGAGCCGCCCCTGACGGGCAGGTCAGGACGATGGAGGCTTGTGATACCGGAGGAGGGTATTGCGAAACCGCCAGCCGGGCATGGAACCTCGGGGATAGCCGATCTCATGGACTTCCTCGGGGGAGATGGCTCCTCCCTCCAGTATTCGAGCTCGTCGGCCACCATGTCGAGCCAGGAATCTTCCCGGGTGAGCAAAGGATCCCGCACTCCGGATGCCTCTGTTCCGGCGGTACGGAAGGCCCCTTGCTAGACCAGAAGTCCCAGGCGCTCCAGCGTTTCATCCGCGAATCGCAGGATGTAGTCCCGCTGTTCGGGAGTTGCGTAAGCGATGCAGCTGCAGCGAATGATCTGGCGGCTCCGAATGAGCAGCTCGAAAGCGATTCGGTTGAAATCCAGGTTCACGGCGAAGTAGTGAGGCTGGCACTGCACATGCTCCCGTTGGACCGCGCTGTAAAGCCGTTCCGGCAGGTTGACCCAGTAGATGCCCTCAAGACCCGTCTTGTCGGCCTTCAGGTCCAGGAGTCCCAGCACCTTTTCATAGTCCGATTCTCTCAGCTGATCGATGACATACTGTTTCATGGCTGGCGATCTTTTCGTTTGTGTTGACGAAGGCGGACCTGGCGACGAAGCAACGTGTCGGACCGACGGACCGACGGACCGTCTTTATCAGACAAGGGGCGGCGAGGTCAATTCGAAGTCTTTTCATCGGATTGCGGCATTCGCGGCTCAGACAAAAAGACGGCGTCGACTCCATTCCATGAGGGGGATAGTTGTTGACACAGGGGTGACTCATTTCTATAGAGTGACTGACCAGCAAATTCACGTAAGAGAACCAGGCCTTTGAGGCGGGTAATTCATGTCGAAGCCGGAATACAGCGTAAAGGAAATCCCGAGCAACCTCACGGGTCCCATGCTCCAGCTGCTCAGCCACGTTCACGTGAACATGCCATGGAAGGTCCTGCCCCAGCACCTCCTGACGGTCCTCACGCTCAAGATGAACGTCGAAATAGGCTTCGAAGCCACCGAACTGGACGCGTTGGCGCCGCGGGAATTCGAGCCGGTGGCGGAGCGGCTTCACGGCAGGGGCTGCCGCATCACCCTGCACGGCCCCTTCTGGGGTCTGGAGCCGGCCGGCATGGACCCCATGATTCGCCAGATTTCGAGGTACAGGATTCAGCAGTTTTTCGATCTGATTGCGGTCTTCGACCCTGTGCAGGTGGTCTGCCACACGGGTTACGACCCCCGGCATTATGTGAATCACGAGCAGTCCTGGGTGGCTCAGAGCGTTGCCTTCTGGGAGCCTTTCGTCAAGCGTGCGGAGAGTCTCAAGACGCCGGTTCTCCTCGAAAACGTCTGGGAAGCCGGGCCGGGCTTCCATCGCGGAGTTTTCGAGAGACTGAGATCCCCCTGCTTCGGGTTCTGTCTGGACGTTGGACACCAGAACAGCTTTTCCACGACTCCCATGGCCGAGTGGCTGGAGGGGCTGGGGGACTTCCTTATGGAGCTCCATCTCCATGACAACGACGGGAGCCTGGATCAGCATCGCCCTGTGGGGAGCGGAAATGTCGACTTCCAAACGCTGTTTCGGTTCCTGCGGTCGGCAGGCAAGGACCCGCTCATGACCCTCGAGCCCCACCGTGAGGAGGATCTGGCGGAGACCCTGGAGGGCCTCATTCGAGTCATGGGGGTGTGACCATGGCCATCGTCGAGGTGAGCATCGTTCCCATCGGAGGAGCCGGAACCAGCCTGAGCGAGCACGTCGCCAGGGCATTGAGGGTATTGGAGGAAAGCAGCCTCCGTTATGAGCTGACCGCCATGGGAACGATCATAACGGGTGACCTCGACGAAATCATGATTATTGTCAGGAAGATGCACGAGAGTTGTTTCGAGGGTGGCACCTCCCGGGTCCTGACGACCGTGAAGATAGACGATCGGCGGGACCGGGCCGCGACGCCCGAGGAAAAGGTGAAATCGGTGCGGGAAAAGCTGTACCGTTGAATGTGGACATACCGAGAGGTCCTGTATTGTGAAAGAATTGGTCGAGTACCTGGTCAAATCGCTCGCGGAGCATCCTGATGAGGTGGTTCTGAGCTCGCAGGAGGACGAAGACGGTGTTTCGCTCGAGCTCAGAATTTCGCCCGAGGACGTGGGAAGGATCATAGGAAAGAACGGCAACACCATCAACGCCATCAGAACGGTGCTCCAGGCCGCCGCGTCCAGTAACAGGAAGCGGGCAAAGCTGGAGGTGCTGACCTGAAGGCAGTGCACTATTCCATATGGCCCCAGGGCCACCCGAAACTATGAAAAGGCCCACGACCGGGCTGGTTTTCGACCAGGAGGCTGTCCGAGAACTGTCATTTCGAGCGATAGCGAGAAATATCGCTCGCGGTAGCACCTCGACTTTTCGAGATTTCTCTCTTCGCTACGCTTCGTTCGAAATGACAACGAGGTGTTCTCGGACAGCCTCCTGGAAACCAGAAACTCGAAACTAGAAACTTTTCAGAGCTGCAGGTCGCAACCCATGCTGTGTTGCGCTGAACGTTCAAAATTCGATCAACCCCCACGGGGAAGGAGCTGATATGAGCATTGAGATCAAAGAGCTGGCCCCTGAGCAGCTGCGCGCCTATGTGCCTCAGGATTCCCTGCCGTTCGACGACACGTCCTCCCTCGAGGTTCCCGAGAAGAAGGTGGTTGGTCAGGAGCGGGCCATCGACGCCATCAATTTCGGCATGGGGATGAAGGAGCGGGGATACAACATCTTCGTGGCCGGCCCCGCCAAGGCAGGACTCACCTACACCGCCAAGACCTTCATCGAGGAGCAGGCCAGGAAGGAACCGACGCCACCTGACTGGTGCTATGTCTACAATTTCAAGGAGCCCGACAAGCCCAAGAGCCTCAACGTTTCGGCCGGCATGGGCAAGGTGCTCAAAAAGGATCTCCAGGAGTTCATCCAGACCCTTCTCGCCAAAATTCCGGAGGTTTTCGACAGCGATGATTACCGGGCCAAGGAGGCCGAAGTCCACCAGGCTTTCGAAAAGTCGCGCCGCGAGATCATCGACAGTCTCTCCCAGGTGGCCAAGGACGAAGGCTTCATCTTGCAGTTCTCCCAGGTGGGCATGGTGATCATCCCGGCCAACAAGGAAGGGGAGCCCATGACCCAGGAGGATTTACGGCACCTGGAGGAGGAGGAGCGAAAAGTCCTGCGGGAGAAAAGCGACCAGCTCCATGAGAAGATGAAGGAGGCCATCAAGAAGATCCGGGTCTCCGAAGAGGAATTCAAGGAGAAGCACACCAAGCTCGACAATGAGATCGCGCTTTTCGTGGTCGGACAGCTCATGGACTCCTACGAGGACAAGTACAAGGAAGAGCCCCATGTGCTGGAATACCTGAAGGGGGTTCAGGAGGACATTCTCGAGAACATCGACGATTTCAAGAAGAAGCCCGAAGCCCAGCAGCAGCAGGCTCCGCAGGGGGCGCCGTTCCCGGTCCCCCCCCGGGAAGCCACGTTCAGGAAATATGAGGTCAATGTCCTCATCGACAATTCCGAGACCGAGGGCGCTCCGGTGGTGGTGGAGTCAAACCCGGCCTATCCCAATATCTTTGGCTCCATCGAGCGGCAAGCGTGGTTCGGTGCCCTTTTCACCGACCACACCATGATCAAGCCGGGGGCCATCCACAAGGCCAACGGCGGCTATCTGGTCATGAAGGCCCTGGACCTGCTGAGATGGTACATCTCCTACGAAGCCCTCAAACGGGCACTGCGGGACGGTGAAATCCGCATCGAGGACCTGGGAGAGCTGTACGGCATTTTCAGCACCCGCACCATCCGGCCCGAGCCCATTCCCTTGAACGTGAAGATCGTTCTCACGGGCGACCCGTACATTTATCAGCTCCTCTACATGTACGACGACCGGTTCCAGAAGCTGTTCAAGGTGAAGGCCCACATGGACAACCAGACGGACCGCAAGGATGACTCCCTGGTTGAATATGCCAAAATGATGGGCCGATACGTCGAGGAGCGCAAGCTGAGGCACCTGGATCGCTCGGGGGTGGCCCGGGTCATCGAGTATGCCATGGAGGTCACCGAGGATCGGGACAAGCTGACCCTGGAGCTCGGGGACATCGGCGATCTCCTGAGGGAGGCCAACTACTTCGCGGGACTCGACGGCGCTGAAAAGACCCAATACAGGCACGTCCAGGAGGCCATAGACAAGCGGATCTATCGATCGAACCTCATCGAGGAGCGCGTCAAGGAGCTGACCGAAAAGGACATCTTCTGGGTGGAGACCGATGGCTACAGGGTCGGCCAGGTGAACGGCCTCTCGGTCCTGATGGCGGGCGACCACGAGTTCGGAAAGCCCAACCGCATCACGGCCGTGGTCTCCGTCGGGCGCGAGGGAATGGTGTCCATCGACCGTGAATCCAAGATGAGCGGAAACATCCACACCAAGGGGCTGCTCACCCTGTCCAGCTTCTTCAAGGACCGGTTCGCCCACAACAAGCCCATCTCGCTGAGTGCTTCGCTGTCCTTCGAGCAGAGCTACGGGATGGTGGAAGGCGACAGCGCATCGAGCACGGAGCTTTACGTTCTGCTCAGCGCGCTGTCCGAAGTCCCCATCTACCAGGGGATCGCGGTGACCGGGTCCGTGAGCCAGAAGGGCGAGATCCAGCCCATCGGCGGGGTCAACCAGAAGATCAAGGGGTTCTTCGACATCTGCAAGCACAAGGGGCTCACGGGAAAGCAGGGGGTCATGATCCCCGAAAAGAACGTGCGGAACCTCATGCTGAAGCAGGAAGTCATCGATGCGGTGAAGGAGGGCATGTTCCACATCTGGCCCGTTTCCACCATTGAGCAGGGCATACAGATCCTGACCGGCATGGAAGCCGGCCAGCGTCAGCCGGACGGCAGCTACCCCGAAGGGACGTTGTTCCGGAAGGTGGACGAACGGCTGCGGCAGATCACCGAGATCGTCAAGGAGTTCGGAAAGGATTCCGGCGAAAACGGCAGGAAGCGCGAGGAGGACACTGGCGGAGGCTGCCCGCACTGCAACTGATGTCGACCCCGCGGGCAAGAGCGGGCGGAAGATGCGAACCGCCAACCTGACCCGCTGATGTGACCCAAGGCATTCAAGGGAATCCCGCCCAAACCGCGGGATTCCCTTTTTTGGGTTCCTGCGCCAGAGTCCATCCCGAGGCCGCGCCTTGACTCCGTTGCATTTCCACTGGGGGAGTCCCGGAGTCCTGGTCCTGTTGAAGGACTGCCAAGGTAATTCCTCCATGGGTTGTTCCCAATCTTCCCGTCACGTAGTCTCCAAGTCGACTCTTGTTGAGCTTCCCCTCCGATAATTATGCGCGGAATCCCGCTATGTCGGGCTGTCCTGAGTGATTCATGATCGCGGTTTGAAGATGAGATATCATGGACAGGGGGGGAATGAAGGATCCCCCAAGGGATGCTCTCGGAAATCGAGATACCCCCCTGGCTTTTTGGATGGTATCCTGAATTCCAGCTCCTATGCACCAACATGTTGCTTGACTTACTCGGCGCATGCCCTACAATCACTCTCGCGAGTTCGTTACCAGCCGGATGCGCAAAAGGATGGAGGGTCGGGAGTCGGCTTAGGCGAAGGGCTGTTCCCGACCTCAACCCATCCTGGAGTTTATTTGCCGGCCGGTCCTCACACGGCAATGAGGCGGCCGACGGCTCACTGGCGCCCGACTCACGTTCCATTACCCATCGAAAGTCATCCTGTAATGAAATACTGGCGAACCCCTCTGGACACCGAAGAGGTTTTTGTAACTCGGGGCATTGTGCACATCATCGAGGATCGCTGCAAAGGCTGCGGCTACTGCATTGAGTACTGCCCCAAGGATGTCCTCGTCTTTTCCAGCCGTTTCAATGCCAAAGGGTATCACCCGCCCGAGGTGAGCCGGCCGGACGACTGCGTCAACTGCCACTACTGCGAGATCATCTGCCCGGATTTCGCCATTTACTCCGTGGAGGACCCGTCGAGCCAGGCGGAGTCCGGAGCATAGCGCGTCGTCTGGATGTGGCGCCATGTCCCGCGAGACGCACCCTGAAACCAGTTTGTGGATTCTGACGAATTCGGATTTTAGCCATGAAACCAGCTGTACTGACCGGTGAGCACTTTTTCACGGGAGACGTGGCCTGCGCCGAAGGGGCTCTGGCCGCCGGCTGTCGCTTCTTTGCCGGCTATCCCATCACTCCGGCCACGGAGATTGCCGAGCACATGGCGTCGCGCCTGCCCGGCGTGGGCGGGACTTACATCCAGATGGAAGACGAGATCGCTTCCATGGCGGCCATTCTGGGTGCGTCCTGTGCCGGTGCCAAGAGCATGACGGCCACATCGGGCCCTGGCTTCAGCCTGATGATGGAAAACCTCGGCCTGGGCATCTGCACGGAAACGCCCTGCGTGGTCGTGAACGTTCAGCGTGCCGGCCCGTCCACGGGCCTCCCCACCCTCGCGGCTCAGGGCGACATGATGCAGGCCCGGTGGGGCTCCCACGGACATTACGAGGTCATCGCCCTGGCCCCATCGTCCCCCCAGGAGATCTTCTACCAGACCATCACGGCATTCAATCTGAGCGAGACTTATCGGGTGCCGGTTCTGGTCATGACTGACGAGGTGGTGGGGCATCTGAGCGAGCGGGTCATCATCCCGGAGGCGGGCAAGATCCGGACCGTGAATCGCGTGCTGGCCAAGGGGCGAAAGGATCGTTTCAAGCCCTTCCGGCCGGGTCCCGATGGAGTGCCTCCCATGGCCATCGCGGGTGAGGGATATGGCATTCACGTGACCGGTCTGACCCACGACGAAAAGGGCTACCCCGTCATGGCCCCCGAGGCCCAGGTGGCCATGATGGAGCGGCTTGTCGGAAAGATCAGGAACAACCTGGACGACATCATCCTCACGGAAGCTTACCGGATGGAAGATGCTGACGTGGCCATCGTATCCTATGGAGTCTCGGCGCGAAGCAGCCTGGCCGCCGTGGACGAGGCGCGCGACGCGGGCATCAAGGCCGGGCTTCTGAGGCTCATCACCGTATGGCCCTTCCCGGAAGCGCGGATCCGCGAGCTGGCCGGGCGGGTGAAGGCCTTCGTGACCGTCGAGCTCAACCTCGGCCAGATCCACCTGGAGGTGGAGCGCTGCGCGGGAGGTAAGGCCCCGGCGTTCCTGGTGGGCCATGCGGGCGGGACGGTGATTCCGCCGGAGCGCATCATTGAAACCTTGAAGGATATTTAGCCATGGAGAAGTTGAAGACTCGGCCGGAGCACCCGTTGGAGGATCTGCTGCGGACCGACCGCATTCCGCACATCTGGTGCTCGGGCTGCGGCATCGGAACGGCTTTTTCCTCGTGTCTCATGGCCGTCAAGAGCAGCGGGCTGGATCCCATGAAGACGGTGGTGGTTTCCGGGATCGGCTGCTCTGGGCGGGCCGCGGGATACATCAAGCTCGACTCGTTCCACACCACCCACGGTCGCGCCATTCCTTTCGCGACGGGGATGAAGCTGGCAAGACCGGACCTCAATGTCATCGTGTTCAGCGGGGACGGGGACCTTTTCGCCATCGGCGGCAATCATTTCATCCACGCGGCCCGCAGGAACATCGATCTCACGGTGATCTGCGTGAACAACCTCAACTACGGGATGACGGGTGGACAGGCCGCCGCCACCACCCCGCGCCGCGCCAAGACGACCACGTCCCCCATGGGCAATCCCGAGACGCCCTTCAATCTTCCTCTCCTGGCGTACGCGTCGGGAGCGAGCTACGTGGCGCGATGGACCATTCTGCACACCCGGGACCTGACCAAGTCCATCGAGGAGGCTTTTTCGCGCAGCGGGTTCTCGTTCATCGAGGTGCTGGCGCCCTGTCCCACGGGCTATGGTCGCCGCAACAAGCAGAATTCCCTGCAATCCTTGAAGATTTATCAGGAGAAGTCCGTCACGAAGCACGGGGCCCATCCCTCGGAGATCATCCTGGATTTCGATCGCGGCATCACCCTCGGCAAGTTCGTGGACCAGGAACGCCCCACTTTCACGGAATGCTACGAAGACACTTGCCGCCCGCCGCTTTCTCTGGTGAAGGAATAGGTTCCATGACCACCGCAAAGGCTGTTGCCTCCCGCAAGGAGATCCTCATCACGGGTTTTGGAGGCCAGGGCATTGTTCTGGCCGGCCAGATCGTCGGCAGGGCCGCGAGCCTTGGCGATCACAAGGAGTCCACCCTCACCCAGTCCTACGGGCCCGAGGCGCGCGGAGGCGCGTGCAGTGCCCAGGTGATCATCTCCGACGACGCCATTCACTACCCCTACGTGCGCTCCCCCGATGTGCTGGTCTGCATGTCCCAGGGGGGATTCGACAAGTATGCTCCCCTGGTGCGCGAAGACAGCATTCTGCTCACGGACCAGGACCTCGTCCGGGCGGAGTCGGTCAATACCCCCGAGTTTTTCACCATCCCGGCCACGCGCATGGCCGAGGAGCTCGGACGGAAAATGATGGCCAACATCGTCATGGTGGGATTCCTCACGGCCATCTCCAAGGCGCTGTCGCTGGAGGCCGCCCGAGATGCGGTGCTCGACTCGGTGCCCAAGGGGACGGAAAAGCTCAACACCACTGCCTTCACCAAGGGGTATGACTACGGCGTCGCGGTGCTCAAAGGCCGTCAGAAGAAGGCCGAGGGCAGGAAAGGAGCCCAGGCATGAGGACCCCCAAGGAACGGCTTTACAAGGTTCTCGTCATCGGGGCGACTCCCGCCGGGATCGCGGCGACGAACAAGCTTGGCGAAATGGGCATTCCGGTCACCCTGGTCGATTCCGAGGCCGATCTGGATCGGAAGCTCTCGGGAGAGGAGTGCCGGCTCGATTCGGGAGTGACCCTCAACTATGCATGGCGTCCCGGCCTGCTCCGCATCCTGAGGAATCCGAGAATCCGGTGTGCCCTGCCCGGCAGGGTCACCTCCGTCAAGCACACCCCCCAGGGCTTCGCGGCCCGGCTCGAAATCCCGCCCACCTATGTGGACGCCCAGCGCTGCACGCTCTGCGGCCGCTGCGTGGAGGCCTGCCCGGTGACCTGCGCCGACGGCTCGCGACCGCTGCTTTTCAATGGCAGGGCAAGTCTGCCGGGGCGCCCGGTCATCGACAAGCGGCAGGAGCCCCTCTGTCAGGCCGGCTGTCCGCTGGGGGTCCATGCCCAGGGTTACATGGCCCTGGTCCGGTCCGGGCGGTTCGCCGAGGCACTGGAGCTCATCCGGCGCGACAATGTGCTCCCGGGAATCTGCGGCCGCGTGTGCAATCACCCGTGTGAGGAAGCATGCCGCCGGGCTGGGGTGGATCAGCCCCTGGCCATCCGTGACATCAAGCGATTCGTGGCCGACTATGCCCTTTCGGCCGAGCGGGATGCCGGGTCTGCCGTGACCGGATCGGACCGGGCAGGAGGAAGCGCGGTCTCCATCGACCCCTCGCCGCGGACGGGGAAGAAAGTGGCGGTCATCGGGTCGGGACCCGCCGGTCTTGCGGCGGCTGCGGACCTGGCCCGCAAGGGTCACGCCGTTGTGGTTTTCGAGAGGGAAAAGGAGGCCGGCGGCCTCCTGCGCTACGGCATCGGGCCGCACCGTCTGCCCCGGGACATCCTCGACCATGAGCTGCGAATCATCGAGACCATGGGGGTCGAATTCCGGACGGGCCAGGCCGTGTCGGTGAGCTCGGGCCTTGACGGGCTGAAATCCGAGTTCGATGCCGTCATCCTGGCAACGGGCTCCTGGAACGACCGGAAGCTGGGGGCCGTCGGAGAGGACCTGGAGGGAGTCGTGGGATGCCTGAGCTTCCTCGGCCGGTTCTACCGCGGCGAGATCACGGAGCTCAGGGAGAACGTTGCCGTCATCGGGGACGGAAACGCGGCGTTCGACCTGGCCAGGGTCCTGGTGCGGCTGGGGGCCCGGGTGACGGTCATTTCCTGGTTTCCCCGGGAGCTGATCCCGGCGGATCCCGAAGAGCTCAAGGCTGCCGTGGAAGAGGGAATCCAGATCATCGACCGCTCCCAGGTTGTCGCATTCCTCGGGGAGAGCGGCCGGCTCAAAAGCCTCCGGACCGTTCCCACCGAGCCCGGCCCGCCGGACGCCAGCGGCATTCCCTGGCCGGTGAAGGTCAAGGGGGGCGAGGCGACGGTTCTCGATTTCGATCGGGCCTTCGTGGCCATCGGCCAGTGCTGCGATTCCTGCACACCTTCGGTCGAAGGAGGCGTTCAAAGGAATGCGCGCGGTGCCTTCGAAGTGGATGAATTCTGCAGGACCAGCATTCATAAGGTGTTTGCCGCCGGGGATGCGGCCAGCGGGCCTTCGTCGGTGGTTCAGGCCATGGCTTCGGGCCGCCGTGCGGCTGCGGCGGCTCATCAGTCGCTCACCGGAGAGATCCGTGCATGCATTGGCTCAAGCCGCCCCGCGGACCGGGATTTCTGTGCCATACCCGCCGATCTGCCCACCATGCAGCGCGCCACCATGCCCGAACGGCAGGCGGCCATCCGACGGGAGGGCTTTGCCGAAGTGGCCCTGGGCCTGAACGCCGTGCAGGTGACGGCCGAAGCCGAAAGATGCCTCCAGTGCGGGGTCTGCTCCGAGTGCTTCCAGTGCCTCGAGGTCTGCCGGGTACCCCGGGCCATCGTCCATGACGACCGGTTGAGCGAGGAGATCGAGCAGGCAGGGGTGGTCATCATTGCCGACCCCGGCATGGCGCCCTCCATCAAGGGGGAGGACGTCATCCGGGCCTACAGCTCCCGGTCCTCCCGCAACGATCTTTACGCCGACATGCTGCGCGGTTTCGCCGCCGCGGCGGAGGCGATGATCGTTCTGGGCGGAAAGGCCCAGCAGCTCAAGGGGCATGGCCTGTCCTTCACTCCGCCCGACCCGAGCCTCGCTTCGGACCTGCGGCTGGGAGTCTTCGTCTGCCGATGCAATGACTCCCTGGGATGGGCTCCGGAACTGGACGGTTATGTGGCGTCGCTCCCCGACAGAGCTCATGTGGCCCATGCCGAGGTGGTCCCGACGGCGTGCACGCCCGAAGGGTCCGCCGCACTCCTGCGGGTGATCCGCGAAAAAGGCCTGACCCGGGTGGTCATGGCGTCGTGCGTCTGCTGCCCCCTCGATTTCGTGTGCAGCGCGTGCACCGACCAGAGAAGCCGCCTCAAGGACGCCCTGTTCAACGGGACCGGCGTGAGCCGGGCCATGGTGGAAACCTGCAACCTTCGGGGCGAGGCCCTCAGGCTTCTGGCTGAAGACCCGGTGACGGCGGTGGAGCGTTTCGTGGGATTGATGGACCGATCCATCAACCGGGCCACCCGGCTGAAGACGATGCCTTCCCCCGCGCGTCCGTACAACTTCACGACGGCCGTCATCGGCCAGTCCGAGGCGGCCCTGAAAAGTGCCCTGACCCTGGCCGAATCCGGCATGGACGTCTTTCTCTTCGGAAGCAGCGACAAGCCATTTCCCATGAGCCTCGACCACCCCAATATCCACCTTTTTCAGAACATCCGGGTGAGGGGCATTCGCGGCACCGTGGGGAATTTTCAGGTATTGGCGGAGCAGGAGGACGGTGAGCAGGTCTTTCATGTGGGGGCCATCATCCTGGGCGAGCAGGCCCGAAAGACCATTCCCTACATGCCGTCGGCCGATCTGCCCGCGCACCTGGTGGAGTCGTCCATGCAGCGCAGGGGGGTGGCCGGTGCTCCCTTTTTCAACCCGGGGGCGACGTCCATACCGGGACTGTTTCTGGCCAATCCGCCCTCCATTCACGCCTCCGAGAGGGTGAAAGGGGCCGCCTCGGCCATCCTGGCCGCATCCGTCATGCCGCGCCGCCCGCGGCAGAACAAGGGCTACACGGTGGTGGTGGATGAAAGCCGCTGCCGTGGGTGCGGTCGCTGTCAGGTATCCTGCCCCTACCAGGCTGTGAACTTCCGAGCCAACAACATCGGGGGGTGGACCGCCGTGGTGGATGAAGCCCTCTGCAAAGGGTGCGGCAACTGCATTTCGGCCTGCCCGTCCAACGCGGCGGACAGCCCGTACCGCAACCGGCTGTATCTCGAGCAGATGATCGATGAGATATTTGGGTGAAAGGCAGCTGTTAGCCATTAGCTGTTAGCTAATAACCGAGAGAGCTCTAGATGAACAAATTGAACATCGTCATATTCATGTGCAACTGGGGGCCCCACGCGGCTTTCCTGGCCTTGCAGGACAATGGCTCGAAGATTCCCCTCGAAGTCCGAATGGTGAGGGTGCCCTGCAGTGGAAGGATGAGCAAGTCGCTCATCTTCCGGGCTTTCGAAATGGGAGCCGACGGCGTGGCTCTCATCGGCTGCGCGGAGGGGTCCTGCCGCTACGGGAGCGGGTCCCTCATCGCTTCCCACCACGTGGAAGACACCCGGGGCATCCTCGACCTCCTGGGGCTGGGCAAGGAACGGCTGCGCTGGGTGACTTTCCTCCCCGAGGAATCCGAGGGGCTCCTCTCCTTTCTCAAGGGCTTCCGGGCGGACATCGAATCCATGGGCAAGAGCCCGGTTCAGCCCCAGCCCAGGATGCCGGTTGAGGCCATGAACGAGGCCGAGGCCCGGAGAATCGTGGCGGCCCATGACGTATACGCCTGCCAGGACTGCGGCAAGTGCTCGTCGTCCTGTCCCTTGACCCTCGCGGGGAAGCCGTTCTCCCCCCGGGCCATGGCCAATGCCATCATCATGGGGCATCTCGACTCGGCCGACCTGGAGCGGGACCTCTGGTCCTGCCTCACCTGCGGCCTGTGCTACGACCGCTGCCCTTCGGCCGTGGACTTCCCGGATTTCGTGCGGGACATGCGCGCCCTGCAGAGGACCTGCGGGTCCACGGGGCAGCAGGCTCACGGCGGTTTCTTTCAGTCGCTCATGCGGAGCATGACTTCACCGGGGCTCAAGCCGGATCACTGGGGATGGCTCCCCGAAGGTTTGAAGACCGACCCCGAGAGCAAGCTGCTGTTCTTCGGCGGTTGTGCACCCTATTTTGACCACTATTTTCGGCAGCACCTGGGGCCCGCCACGCGAAACATCCTGGTGGACAGCCTCCGCGTCCTGAACTTCCTCGACATCACCCCGAGGCTCCTGGCCGACGAGCGCTGCTGCGGCCACGACCTCCTCTGGTCAGGGGACCGCGAGAACTTCGTCAGGCTGGGCCGGCTCAACGTCGAGGCCATCGAGGCGGCGGGCATCGAGGAGGTCGTCACCACCTGCCCCGAGTGCTACCGGACCTTCGCCCATGATTATCCCGAGCAGGGAATCCCGGTCAGTTTCAAGGTCACGCACCTCTACGACCTTGTGGAGCGGGAGATCGACAAGGGGGCCATCGGATTCGAAAGTCTCGACCGGTCCCTCACTTTCCAGGATCCCTGCCGCCTGAGCCGCCTCGAGAACCGCCCGGATCTGCCCCGGAAGCTGATGGCTCGCCTGAAGCCCCGCCAGTTTCGCGAAATGAAGGAGAGCGGGCTTTCGGCCCTGTGCTGCGGCAACTGCGCCTGGACGGGCTGCGACAGCTACACCAAGGCCCTCCAGGTGAAGCGGCTCCGGCAGGCCCACGAGGCGGGCAGCGATCTCCTGGTCACGGCCTGCCCCAAGTGCCAGATCCACCTGCGGTGCGCCATGCAGGACCCGTTCCGGGGCGAGGAGCTCACGATCGAGATGAAGGATCTGGTTTCGCTGGTGGCCGACACCATCCGCTGGGAATGAATCTCATCAACCGACCATGAAACGAGAACGGAACATGGACAAAGCAGAACTTCAGGCGAGCCGTCCCCGCATCGGGGTTTACGTCTGCCATTGCGGACTGAACATCGCCCGGACCGTCGACTGTGGAAAGATCGCGGAGATGGCTTCCGGCATCGAGGACGTGGTGGTGGCCCGCGAGGTGTCGTATGCCTGCTCCGAGCCCGGGCAGCAGTCCATCAAGGAAGACATCGTGGACCAGAAGCTCGACCGCATCGTGGTGGCTTCCTGCTCCCCCCGACTTCATGAGCCCACCTTCCGACAGACGGCCCTGTCCGTCGGCCTGAATCCGTACCTGCTCGAGATGGCCAATCTGCGGGAGCACTGCAGCTGGGTGCACATGAACGAGCCCGAGGCCGCCACGCGGAAGGCCATGGATCTCACCCGGATGGCCGTGGCGCGTGTGAGGGACCTGGCGCCCCTCGAGCCCGAGACGCTCCCCCTCACCCAGCGGACCCTCGTGATCGGAGGAGGCGTTGCGGGCATCCAGGCCGCCCTCGACCTGGCGGACAACGGCTACGAAGTCGTGCTCGTGGAGAAAAAGCCCTCCATCGGCGGCATGATGGCCCAGCTCGACAAGACGTTTCCGACCATGGACTGCTCCATCTGAATACTCGGGCCGAAAATGACGGATGTCGGTCGACATCCCCGAATCAAGCTCCATACCCTGAGTGAAGTGGTGGACGTCAAAGGCTACGTGGGCAACTTCGAAGCCCGGATCCTGAAGAAGGCCCGCTACGTGGACGAAAAGGAGTGCACGGCGTGCGGCGACTGCGCCAAGGTCTGTCCCGTGGTGCGGCCGGACGAGTTTAACCTGGGCCTTTCCTCGCGCAAGGCCATCCATTCGCCTTTTCCCCAGGCCGTTCCGTCGGCTTACGTGCTCAATCCCAACGAATGCCTGGGCCACAATCCGGCCGTTTGCGCCAAATGCGTCGAAGCCTGCCAGAAGGGCTGCATCAATTTCCACATGTCCGACGAGGAGATCGTGGAAAAAGTGGGCACCATCGTGGTGGCCACGGGGCTCGAGCCTTACGATCCCACCCAGATGGACGAGTATGGCTACACGCGGTTCGAGAATGTCCTGACGAGCCTCGAGCTGGAGCGGCTCGTCAACGCGGGAGGTCCCACCCGGGGCGAGCTCGTTCGCCCGACGGACCACAGGCGGCCCCGATCCATCGGGTTCGTCCAGTGCGTGGGCTCACGCCAGGCACGCAAGGGGGGCTCCTATTGCTCCAACGTCTGCTGCATGAACACGGTCAAAAGCACCCTGGTGCTGAAGGAGCATTACCCCGACATCGACATCAAGGTGTTTTACATGGACATCCGGGCCTTCGGAAAAGGCTTCGAGGACCTCTACATGCGGAGCCGGCGCCTCGGGGTCCAGTACATCCGGGGGCTCCCCGGGTCGGTGGAGGAGGCGGAGGACCGCAGCCTGCGCGTGGCCGTCGAAAACGGGGCGGGAGGGGCTCTCGACTTCCACGCCCTGGACATGCTGGTCCTGGCCGTGGGGATGATGCCCTCGGCGAAGACTCAGAAAATTCAGGAGATGCTCGGGCTGCAGCTGAGCCCCGACGGGTTCTTCCTGGAGGCTCATCCCAAGCTGCAGCCGGTGGACGCCGCCACGCGCGGGGTGTTCTACGCCGGCTGCGCCGAAGGTCCAAAGGACATCAAGGAGAGCGTCACCCAGGCTTCCGCCACGGCGGCCCGGGCCATCCGGCTCATGCACCGGGGCGTGATCCAGACGGAGCCCATCACGTCGGAGGTCATGGCGGAGCTTTGCAAGTCGTGCGGCAAGTGCGCCGAGGTGTGCCCGTACAACGCCATCACCGTGGATGTGAAAAAGAAGACTCCGGCGGTGGTGAGGACGGCGGCATGCGCCGGATGCGGGACCTGCGCCGCCGAATGCCGCTTCGGGGCCATTTCCATGAATCACTTTACCGACCGGCAGATCACCAACCAGGTCGATAGCCTGCTGGCCGAGGAGCCCGGCGAGAAAATCCTGGCCTTCGCCTGCACCTGGTGCTCGTACGCCGGAGCCGACTACGCCGGAGTCTCGAGGCTCCAGTACCCGCCCAACGTGCGGCTCATCCGCACCATGTGCTCGGGCCGCGTGGACGAGGACTTCATCTGGCGTGGATTCGAGCAGGGGGCCCCCGTGGTCCTGGTGAGCGGCTGCCACATCGGCGACTGTCACTACATCGATGCCAACAAGTGGACGGTGAAGCGGGTGGAGCGGGTCCGGAAGAAGATGGAAAAGCTCGGCCTCCGCCCCGAACGCCTCCAGCTCGAATGGGTCAGCGCGGCCGAAGGTGCTCGATTCGCCAGGGTCATGCAGCAGATGGAGGAGCTCCGCGGGAGCGTCACCGCCGGGGAGATCGCCGAAACCATCCGGATTCTGAGGGAGAAGCCCGGCACGGACGGTGCGGAGCCGGTTCAATGAGCATCTGTGAGTACGGCTCCACTGAAGAAGATGCCCATTTCGTCACTCGAGTGGTGGACATTCAATGGTGTTGAGCTGTAATGAGCGGATGCCGCTGAACCCTTTCAGCCTCGACGGGTGACACTGCAGGCAGGGGTGACGAGGTGGACCGATGAAGGTGATTGACCCCAGCGTGCCGCGCCGACGGTACTGGTCCGACGATGTGGGGGGCAGGGAAGTGTGCCCCAGGTGCGGGCATGCGCTGATCAACGAGCAGCAGACCTACATGATGGTCGTCCGCCAGGGGGGAGAAACCGTGCCGTTCATCGTCGGGGCCAGGGCCGGGTATTTCTGCACCGAGTGCCCCACCGTGGTTCTGGACCGTCCCGGCTTCGAGGAGTATGCGCGCACGGGCATCAAGAACAACAGGCCGGCGGAGTTCACGATTTTCGGTCTGCTGGATCTTGCCGCGATCCCCCCGGAAAGGCGGAGTCAGCCCATCGGCGCGGAGGGGAACCCGATCCCCCTGGTGAAGTTTCTCCCCGACGACGGCCAGCCCAAGGCAGGGGTCGCGGGTGGAAAACCCTCCGCCGGCAAGCGCAAGGGAAGAGGGAAGAAGCGAAAATAGGTTGATTCGCCCTACAAGGAATAGTCGAGCCGCTTGACTTCCTCGAGGTGGGGTCCAACGCTTTCCCCGCCAACGATGGCAATGTTTCTGAAAATGCCGACCACCGTGACCCTACTCTTTGACTCGGGGATGGAGTCCTTCGGCACGACCAGGATTTGTCGCCCCTCGTCACTCAGTATGTAGAACTTGATCCCCACCAGGGGTATCCTCGTAACCTCCGAGACCACTCCCTTCACCTTGACTTCCTTGCCGTCATATTTCGTCGGGTTGGATAGAAGCTCCGCAATGGATACGGCGCCCACGGGCAGGTAATCGCACCCCTTGAGGCCCGAGAGGCTCAGCAAAAAAAGGATGCCGACGACTGCCCTGGTCATGAATCTGAAATGCTCGCTCTTCATTTCGATGGCCTCCCGTAAAAAACCTTCATGGCGAATTCACCGGTCATGAGAAGTGTTTATCATCGACTTTCTCGTGACGCAACGGCGACTCTGGGATTCCCCCGTCGCTCCGACCCGGGGGCTCTGCGTCTGAAAATGGCCATCTCCCCCATGAAAGGCAAGTCTGATTGAATCGATGTGTCGGTTGTTATAGGATGGTTTCATACTTTTTCTCTTCGACGGAGGCTTGCCATGAAGACAGAAAACCCGAAGATGCCGGCCCCCCTGTCGGGCCGGGGAATCACCAGGAGAGGCTTCATCAAGGGAGTCGGGACGGGCGCCGCGGCGGCGGCCGTATCAGGGGCGCTTTCAACTGCCGGGCCGGCTGAATCCGCCCTTCTCGATTCGAACGAAATGCACCGGGTGGTCCTCAAGGTCAACGGACGCGCCCATACCCAGCTGGTGGAGCCGCGGTGGACCCTGCTTTTCGTCCTGCGTGAAAAGATGGGAATGACCGGGACCAAGCCAGGGTGCGAACGTGGGGAATGCGGCGCCTGCACCGTCCTCATCGACGGTCTGCCCCGCTACGCGTGCATGACCCTGGCCGTCGAGGCCCAGGGGTCTGATATCACGACCATAGAGGGTCTGATGCACGGAGAGGATCTCGGCCCGGTCCAGAAGGCATTCCTCGAAAACGACGCTTTTCAGTGCGGGTATTGCACCCCGGGACAGATCGTGGCCGCCGAGGGTCTCCTCCGCTCGAATCCGAAGCCTTCCCTCCATGAAATCCAGCAGGGGATGAGCGGCAATCTGTGCCGATGTGGAGCCTACGTTCATATCTTCCAGGCTGTCGAGGATGCGGCCAAAGCCCGCGGCGGCAAGTGAGGTGGTCCATGGAAAAAGGTCCGGTCCAGTATTACGAGACTCACGGAGACGCCGTTCCCGAAACCCCTCTACCCGGAGAGCAGCCCGGGCCATGGCTTGAAACCAGCGTCATCGGCAAGCCCGTTCCGCGGGTTGACGGCTATGAGCGGGTGAGCGGCACGGCGGTCTACCCATCGGACATCATCCTTTCGAACATGCTCTACGGCGCCATTCTGAGGTGCCCGCACCCCCATGCCAGGGTCAAGGCGGTGGATATCGCCAAAGCCAGGGGCATGCCCGGAGTGCATGGAGTCATCAGCGGCTTCACCCCGGGAACGAACCCCGACTGGGTCTATTCCAGCTTCGCCAGGGTCGAGTTTGCCACCAAGCTCTTCGACCCTCACTGCCGCTTCGAAGGAGAGCCCGTGGCCGCCGTGGCGGCTGAATCGCCTCACCAGGCCTGGGACGCCGCCCGGGCCATCCGGGTGAGCTACGAAATCCTGCCTCACCTGGTGGATGAGCGCAAGGCCCTCGAAGCCCATGCTCCGCGTGTTCATGACCAGGGAAACCGGGTGGGGGAGCCCGCGAAGTATGAAAGGGGTGATGTCGCCCGTGGGTTTGCCGAGGCTGAGCTGGTGCTGGAGATGACGTTCCGCACCGCCTGCGAGCTCCACACGCCGTTGGAGCCCCACGGATGCGTGGCGAGCTGGGACGGCGACCGGCTCACCCTCTGGGAGTCCACACAGGGAGTCTTTTCCGTGCAATCGGGCGTGGCCAAGGCTCTCGGCCTCCCGCTCTCCAAGGTGCGCGTCATCGGAAGCTACATGGGAGGTGGCTTCGGGAGCAAGCTCAGGGCAAACAAGGTCAACGTCATAGCCGCCCTGCTGGCCCGCGCCACGGCCCGCCCGGTGAAGCTCTTCCTCACGCGGGAGGAGACGTTCCTCGCCACGGGCAACCGGCCCCCGAGCCACATGAAGCTCAAGGCGGGCGTCAAGAAGGACGGGGCTCTCACGGCCCTCGATTTCTCCTGCGTCGGAACCGGGGGGGCCTACCCGGCCGATGGGACCGCGCTGGTGGATTGGCTCATCCGGGATCTCTATGCCTGCCCCAATGTCCGCACCGAGATGACGGACGTTTACATTCATGCGGGCCCGGCGCGCCCCATGCGCGCACCGGGCCATCCCCAGGGGGCGTGGGCCCTCGAGCAGGTGATGGATGCCCTGGCCGATGCCATCCACATGGACCCGGTGGAGCTGAGGCTGAAGAACATCCCCGTGGTCAGCCAGGCGCGCCCCGGCAGCCCGCCCTACACCTCGACGGGGCTCAGGGAGTGCCTGGAAGAGGGCGCCAGGGCTTTCGGATGGAAGGAAGCCCGGGAAAAGCTCGGTGGCGCAAACCAGCGGGGACAGGTGCGTCGCGGGGTCGGCATGGCTGCCGGGCTCTGGTTCGTGGGCGGAGGCGGTCCACCCTCCACCATCATCATCAAGCTGTTTGCCGACGGCAGTGTGAACCTGAACATGGGGGCCAGCGACATCGGAACGGGCACCAAGACGGTCATGGCCATGGTGGTGTCGGAGGAGCTGGGCATCAGGCCCGAGCTCATCCAGGTCGAAAATGCCGACACCGGCACCACCCAGTACGCCACGCCCAGCGGGGGCAGCAAGACCGTTCCCACGGAAGCTCCGGCCGTTCGAGCCGCGGCCATCGAGGTCAAGAGACAGCTGTTCGAAATGGCTGCCGCCGAGCTCGGATCGGAGCCTTCGCAGCTGGTGCTCAAGGGAGGCGTGATTTCGTCCAGGAGCGATCCTGCGGCGAGCGTCAGGATCAGTGAGGTGAAAGCGCTCGGGAAGCGGGGCGTCATCGTCGGGGTCGGGTACCGTGGACCCAACCCGGAAAACAAGGTGGTCAACCCCTTCGCCGCCCAGTTCTGTGAAGTGGAAGTGAACCTTCGGACCGGGGAGACCAGGATCCTCAGGTTCCTCGGCGCCCATGACAGCGGCCGCGTCATGAACCGCCTCACCTACGACAGCCAGGTCATCGGCGGGATCACCATGGGCATCGGGCTGGCCATGACCGAGGAGAGGGTGCTGGATCACGGCCACACGGGAAGAATGGTGAACAAGAACTGGCACGATTACAAGATCCCGACATCCCTCGATGTTCCGGCGGAGATGGTCTCCATCCCCGTCGATCCCGGAGATGCCGAGGCCAACACCACGGGAGCCAAGGGCCTGGGCGAGCCGGTGACCATTCCGACGGCGGCGGCCGTGGCCAACGCGGTGTGCCACGCCACCGGTCTGCGCGTCATCGAAAGCCCCATGAGCTCCGTTCGCCTGTGCGCCCTGCTCGCGGGAAAAAGGAAGGAGGGATGAGCGATGCTGAGCCCATTTGCCTATGTTCGCGCGGAGTCCGTTGACGATGCGATCCGCCACCTGGCTTCGGAGGGAGCGGTGGCGCATGCGGGAGGAACGGATCTTCTCGGGTGCCTGAGGGACCATGTCTTCGATGTAAAGAAGGTGGTGAGCATCAGCCGCCTGAAGAGCCTGACCGACATTGCGAAGACCAAGACCGGCGGCATGAGCATCGGAGCCCTCGCCACCGTTGCCGAGATTGCGGGAAATCCCCTCATCCGGCAGCTCTACACGGGTCTCGCCCGGGCAGCCTCCGAGGTGGCCAGCCCTCAGCTTCGGAACCAGGGCACCCTGGGCGGGAATTTGTGCCAGAAGCCCCGCTGCTGGTACTACCGTGGCGAGTTTCACTGCGTTCGGAAGGGCGGCGACACGTGTTACGCCGTGGATGGCGAGAACGCCTACCACTGCATCCTTGGGGGGTCGAACTGCGTCATCGTTCATCCGTCGGATACGGCCCCGGCCCTGGCTTCACTGGATGCCCGGCTGCACCTCCAGGGCCCCAAGGGGAAACGCACCGTTCCGGTGGACGGGTTCTTCCTCCTTCCGGATTTGGACCCCACACGGGAAACCGTGCTCAGTCCCGGCGAGATCGTCACCCGCATCGAGCTTCCCGCGCCGCCCCCGGGACTCCGAAGCTCGTACCGGAAAGTGCGCGCGCGGAGGTCCTGGGACTTTGCCCTGGCCGGGGTAGCCCTCGCCCTGGTCCTCGATGGGGATCGCGTCACCAAGGCCCGGGTGTTCCTGAGTGGAGCCGCGCCCATCCCCTGGCACGCCAGGGAGGTGGAGGCCGTCATCACCGGCCACAAGCTCACGCCCGACGTCATCAAAAAGGCCGCCGAGGTTGCTGTCCAGAGGGCTCAGCCCCTGGAGCAGAACGCCTATAAGATCCCTCTCTTCCGGGCCGTCATCGAAGAGGAGCTCCAGGCCATGGCGCAGGCATGATCAACCAGGGGCTCATTATCCGGATGAGCCATTCTGGCGGATCCTTCAAACCGGCGTGTCGCACAGGATGACGCGCCGGTAAAACCGGAACCCCCTTGCAGAAACCTGAATCCTAAATGAGATTACTGAATCAGGACATTGGGGGAAGTCAACTCTCTGCGTGCATCCACACACCGCATCCCGTTCGTCTCGTTTTCGTTCAATGATCCATCCCCCGCTCCGGAGTTTTACTGAAACTATAAAATCACTGGTTGGGCGCAAAAATCACATGTATAACGGAACATGTTGAACAGGATCATTGAATAGATGGCCAAGAATATTTCAAGAGAGAGACTTTCGGATTTACTAGTCGATCCTCGCGAGGATTTAGACTTTGAGGTTAAAAATTGGTTGGACCTTCAGGATAGCAATGATGACAAAGCCATATTTGCAAAGGCTGTTCTGGCGATAGCTAACCATGGTGGCGGCTTTATAGCATTAGGCTTGGTTGAGACGGATCTTGGGATAATAGAAGCACAGGGACGGCCGGCAACACTGGACAGATATAGTCAAGATCTGATTAACGGAATCGTGCAAAATTATTGCGATCCTTCATTTCACTGTGCAGTTCATATAGTTGCGAGCCCAGACGAGGCACTATTCCCCATGGTGGTTGTGCCCGGAGGCCACCGGGTTCCTGTGAGAGCCCGTCGGGCTGGTCCGCACGGAAACATTGTTCTGAATAATGCCATCTACATTCGAAAGCCAGGGCCACGTAGTGAAGCCCCGCAGAGTGCCCAAGACTGGGATGAACTTCTCGGCAGGTGTTTGCGAAACCGCCGAGACGAAATGTTCGATCAGATTAGGGATCTAATCACAGGTGCCGTACCACAGATTGAACACCCCGTAGAACCCGCCCGGCTCGAAGAATGGATAAATTCCTGCTTTGATCGTTGGCGTTTACTTACCCAGCAGTTACCAGAGCAAGTTGGCCCACGATTTCCCCACGGATACTATAATTTTGCTTACGAAATTATTGGAGAACGCCGAAAAATTTCACCTGCTCAGCTACCAGAGGTGTTGAGAAATAGTGTAGTTCGGCATACGGGGTGGCCCCCATTCTGGTATCCGACGCGTGATGGAATAACTCCTTATCCAATTGAAGGCTCGGTTGAATGCTGGCTCGGTGGGGACACACAAACTCCAGCAGAGAGCCGCGACGCAGCCCATTCTGATTTCTGGCGAATAAATGCAGAGGGCTTCGCATTTTTACTTCGTGGGTTTCAGGAGGATGGAATCGAATTGCAGGGACCAAGGCCTTCTCCCGTCCTACCGGGCACCGTCTTCGACATTACGCTACCAGTGTGGCGGATAGGAGAGACGCTACTCCAAGCACAGCGTCTATCGGAAAACCTCTTTGAGGGTCCTACAACAATACGATTTATCGCAACCTATGAGGGGCTGTCAGGACGATCATTAACGAGTATCGATCATCGTCGGCATGTTTGGGAGGTGCGAGTAGCGCGGCAAAATTCAATTACTCTGAATACCCATGTCGATGCTCAAGCAATAGATACAAACTTGCCCGAGATCGTGCATCCATTATTGTCCCCATTGTATGCGTTATTTGACTTCTTCGAGCTATCTATTCAACTGGTTTCAGAAGAGTTGTCACGAATGAGAGCGGGCAATTACTAAATGCATCGCCCAACAAGCGTTTCCAGCCGACGCACAAAAAGCGCGCGCGGCTGAAACTGACCGTTACGCGTAAGGAAGGAGACTCCAGCAGTGAGACCAAGAATCAGCATGATCACACTCGGTGTTCGCAATCTCAATGCGGCGGTGGAGTTCTATGAGAAAGGACTTGGATTTCCTCGAATGGAGTCGCCACCTGAGGTTGCATTTTTCACGCTCAATGGTACGTGGCTAGGGCTGTATGGGCGAGAGGCATTGGCCGAAGATGCAGCGGTATCTCCTGAAGGAAGGGGATTCGAAGCATTTACGCTCGCGCACAACGTAAGTTCGGAAAAGGAAGTCGATGAAGTTGTATCGCAAGCCGTCGATGCGGGAGCAAACCTGGTCAAAAAGCCGCAGAAGGTTTTCTGGGGTGGTTACAGCGGTTACTTCAAAGATCTCGATGGTCATCTTTGGGAGGTGGCCCATAACCCGCTCTTCTGGGTAGGCCCGTTAGATGAAAACTATCAAGGCGCTCCAACCGACCGCTCAACCGCTGCGCGGTTTCGCGTCGGCTGAGCTTGGTCGTTCGCCTACGACAAGCATGAGATGAGTTATGATTCAGTTTAAATGGGATCCGGCTAAGGCGAGGATGAACTTGCGAAAGCATGGAGTTGCTTTCAAGGAGGCTGCCACGGTCTTCAAGGATTCATTGAGTATCACCTGCCTACGATCCCGATCATTCCGAAGAGGAAGAACGCTCAATCATCTTCGGGTCATCGACCGCCGGTCGGATTCTGATGGTCGCCCATACCGACCGAGAAGACCGAATCCGCATCATCAGTGCACGGGAGCTTACCCTTCGAGAGAGAAGAGCATATGAAGAGGAAATCCAGAGACGAGGAAGTTGATGAGCTTCGGGCAGAATACGACCTTGGAGAACTACTCAAGACTGCGGTCCAGGGCAAATATGCAGACAGATCAGGACAGAATCGATTGATAATGTCTGGCAAAGGTGCGAGCGCAATTCTTTGAATTGACCCGCTTTGGACAGCCCCAGATTCGTGTTTACCACAGGAAAAGCGTACGCAAGAAAATGCCGCGTTATCTGCTCAAATGCGGCTGTTGTGACGAGAAGGTGGAGATTTACTATGGGGACGATGGCTTGGAGATTAATGGCGTTAACGGGACTATTGAAGATTGGCGTGAGATTCTACTCCCGTTGCTTTTGATAGAGCAGCAAGGGGAACAGTTCGTAGATCAGCGGAAGTCAAAGGCAGACACCATCAGCCAAAGAGACACTTCGGTCGATGCTCGTTCCTCGGACGGCTAAGCTCAACGTCAGACAATGTTAACTTTTCGACGACATAGCCATTCACATACAAAAAAGGAGTTAACAATGGCCGATCCAAATGCAGTATTCAAGGAAGCATTGACTCTAAAACCGGCTCAGAAAGCCGAATTGATCGACAAGCTGCTCTCGAGCTTGGATAAGCCGGATAAGGAGATCGACGAGTTGTGGGCAAAAGAAGCCGAGAGTCGAATCGATGCGTATGAAAAGGGCAAAATAAAGGCTGTGACTTTGGAAAGGGTACTCAACAAGTATAGATAGGATGCGGGATGCGGATCCGTTTTTTGGAAATTGCTGAGATCGAATTGGACGAAGCGATCCAGTATTACAACTATCAGGTAGCCGGACTTGGCGATGACTTTCTTACTGAAGTCTTGGATACGCTGGATAGGATTGCGAGGTTTCCAGAAGCATGGCACCCCTGCTCAAAGAGGACAAGGAGGTGTCAAACGCGCCGTTTTCCATATGGAATCATCTACCAGATCCGAAAAGCGGAAATACTGGTTATTGCTGTTGCAAACCTGCATAGAGAGCCAGACTACTGGGAGGATAGACTGTAGAACGAGCGCAACCATCGAATGAACCCGACAAGCAACCACGGAGCAGATCTGTTGGTTACATTCGAAACTCCTTGGCTGTGGTTGCTTGCGGGTTATCCGCGCAGTTATCACTCGTTGCATGAGACAGGCTTGTGAGGAGACTGCAATGAATGCCAAAGTTACCAAGATAACTGCCAGTGTTGTTGTAGGCCTCATTGTCGCCAGCAACGATCTCGATCGCCACGACTTTTCAGCACGAAAACAAGTCTGCGATTGATGCGTTCATTGAGAAGCAGGCACATCGAGAACGAGGTGAAGAGTACCGCGATGCGCGCATGATTCTAACTGGCGACCTCACTCATGATGGAATCGCGGAGACGGTCGTACTTTACACCATCGAAGGACAGGATGGGAGTAATGACTACATCCAGTACATGGCAGTGTTTACCCAAGGCGACGAGAACCTGGTTCCTCTTGGATTTGTTCGGGTCGGCGGGAAAGGGTTGCGTTTCGTAGACTTGATCGCTATCGACAACAACACAATTTGCTTAGCGACGCCAGGCTACGGCCCAAAGGACGCGATGTGTTGCCCGAGCGTGAAGGGAACCGCTCGCTATGTACTTACGGGGTCTACCCTTCATGAGGAGAAACGCGGAACAGGCCAAACGCCGCTACGACGACATAAACCATAGCGAGACGAACTGGCAAAATACTTCGAGCACCTCGTCGGCCTCCAAAGACCTGGTCTTGCTGAGAGATTTGAGGAACTGGCACGAGATGCTCAGATTCCGGGATGGAGAGCGGACATTGAGGCATTCCGACGCTTCAACCGGATTCGCAATGGCGTTCTTCATCGTGGTGATCAGGACATTCAGCTCGCCGTGACACTCGGCAACGACTTTGGCGAACAAGTAAGTCAAGATATCGCCGAACGGTATGTGAACTGGGTATTTTTCAGAGATGATGCGGTTTACCAAAGTCGGTGGCGGCCGGATCCAAGGGTGTTTGAGGAGACCCTTGATGACTGACCAGAAAATCCAGCGGACACCCAACGAATAAGGATAGATCGTGATCGCAGAGCGATCCACGATCTTATCCTGTGGTTGGACGAGCCCACCGGAATTTGGAGCGTGCCCTTATAATAGGAAAATATCTTTTCTCAGAGGGGGAGATGATTTCGGCCCGGACTGACCGAATGTTTTATTCAGGGCGAGCGAGAGCGTTAAGCCTGCAGA
>JALOOX010000012.1 GCA_025454175.1 Syntrophobacteraceae bacterium
TGTCGCGCTCGGCCTCGTCCCGGTGCGTCACCCAGATGTCGTAGACCAGGTCGCCGAACTCCTCCTCCCCCTGGAGCCTGCCCAGGATCATGTCCACCTCCCCCACCACCAGCTCGAACATGTTGATCTTACGGTCCAGGATTTCAAGAATCCGGTCCTCGATGCTGCCCGCCGCGCAGAAGTTGTACACCTGGACTTCCCGCTCCTGCCCGATGCGATGGATGCGGCCGATGCGCTGCTCGATCTCCATGGGATTCCACGGCAGATCGTAGTTGAGCATGACATGGCAGAACTGGAGGTTGTGGCCTTCGCCGCCGGTGCCCGTGGCCAGCAGCACGGAGCTTCCGCCGCGGAAGGCCTCGATGGCGGCCTGCTTGCGGTCCCTGTCCATGCCACCATGGTACACTTGATGAGGGATTCGGTGCCGGTGCAAGAGGTCCCGGATGTACTCCATTGTAGCGAGATAATTGACGAATATGATCTTCTGATCGGGCGAGGCCCTGACCAGATCGAGGATCTGCGCCGCCTTCCCGCTGATCTCGATTCCCCGCCCCAGCTCGATGATTTCGGCCAGCCCCCGGAGCACGTCGTCCTGGCTCCCCTCGCTCATGCGCTCGATCATGCGGAGGGCTGCGGCATGCGAGGAGCCCACCGCCTCCAGGAGCCGCTTCAGGGCCAGCTTCGAGAAGGCCGATTTCCCCTGGGAGGCCTGGGCGGCGACGAAGTCGCTCACGGCATCGTAAAACGCCGCTTCCACTCCCGCGGGCGTGGTCCGGACGGTGGTCGCAAACCGGGGCGGCAGCTGAAGCTGGGTGACGGATCGGGTGTTGCGGACCATGACCTCCTTCAGGAGCTGGCGGAGCATTTCGCGGTTCCTCGGGTCCGTCGGGCTGCCCCGGGCCACGAACTGCTCCTTGAAGGCCTTCTGGGTCTTGAGGTGCCCCGGCCTGAGCAGGGTCACCAGGTTGTAGAGCTCCTCCAGGCTGTTCTGGACGGGGGTCGCCGTGAGCATCAGGAGAAAGGTCTTGCGGATGGTGTTGACGAGCTTCCAGTTCAGGGTGGCGCGGTTCTTGAGATGATGGGCCTCATCCACGATGACGATGTCGTGGGAGCGAGCCGTCACCGCATCGAAGTGGTTCTTGCCGCGGGCCGTCTGCAGGGACGCTATGATGAAGGGCTGGCTCCAGAACTGCCCGGGGTTTTCCCTCAGGAGCGGATCGTTGGTGGTGGCGAAAGCCAGGTTGAACTTGCCGGACAGTTCCTCGCGCCACTGGTGCACCAGGGAGCTCGGAGTCAGCACCAAGGCTGAGGCCGCCAGGCCGCGCATGAGGTATTCCTTGAGGATGAGCCCAGCCTCCACGGTCTTTCCCAGGCCCACCTCGTCGGCCAGGATCGCGCGCCCACGGAAGGACTTCATGACCTTGCGGGCCGTCTCCTCCTGGTGCCAGAGGGAGCGCACATCCCGAAGGGTCGACAGGCAGATGAGCTGATCGTAGGACGTTCTGAAGGAAAGCCTGTAGGCGCGGATGGCCAGGTCGACATCGACGCTCCCGTCGACGCGGTGGGATTCGACCGATTGGATCACCGAAGCGGGATCGATCTCGAAGGCCACCTTGAGCTCGGGAAGCTCCTCTTCGGGGGGTTGAGCCGGCGGCGGCTGCACCGGCGTCCCGGCAGGCTCGGGCCCTGCGGATTGAACGACGGGTGTCTGAACCATTCGCCGGAGGTTTTCCGAGGGACTCCGACCGGCCTGGGGAGCTCTCCCCTGCGCGGCCTTGAGCTCCTCCATTCGCTGACAGTAGCGCAGGCATTCCTGGACCTGCGCCGTCAAGGTCTTGGTGGGCCGACCCGTATACCTGGACGATCTGGACTCGATGCATTGGTGCAAATCCTCGAGGACCTCCCTGGCCAGGGTGTACCGGTGCCGCCCCATGGCCAGGTTAACCAGCCGGATGCACTCGTTTTTCGTTTCAACCAAACCGGCATGGTAGAGCTGGGCCAGGATTTGGAGCTCCACTTCCTCATCCCGCAGGCGCTAGGCACAGTCCAGTGCGAAATTGAGGCCTTTCACATCGGCAGGGAGTATCTTTAAATACTTGAGGATGTGATCGAGGGCTATCCGGTAATCGTCTCTCCGGAAAGCATTGACGGCCAGATAAAGGTACTCCTGGGACTTTTCGAGGCGCAGCTGTCGATGCTCTTCCTCTCGCCGCTCTTTGATCTTCCTTTCGCGTTTGGCCTTCCGCTTGCGATCCTTGTCTGATGCCTTCATTCAGATGCCGCGTCGGTAGCCCACGAAATTGTAAACGTCGCTCATGACGCTCTCGTAATCCTTCTTGATGCGCTCATACATCCGGGCATTCTCGATGGCGATGGCGCCCATTTCGGCGAGAGCCCCGGCGAAGTCCAGCTCATCCTCGTCGAAGTCGCGCGGCGCCGCCGTGTAGAGCCGCATGACTCCAATGACCTTGCCCTTGATGGAGAGCGGGACCGAGAGCATGCTGGCGATCCCCTCGGCGGCGGCGCTTTCCGGATACTGGGCCCTGGGATCGTCGGCAACGTTTCTGATGCTCACGGTCCTGCCCTCCATGACTTCGGCGATGCTCCGGTCGGCGTCCACCGGCCCCTTGTGGATGTAAGCCTCGCTCAGTCCATACGAAGCCACCAGCTCCAAGGTCCGCTTCTTGGGGTGGAGGAGACGAATGGCACAGGCCTTCAAGTTCATGGCCTGGGTTACGTGGGTTGCCATCATGTCCAGGACCTCCTGGACGTCCAGGCTCGAGCTGATGGCCTTGGCGACCGTCCTGAAGGATTTGAAGTATGTCCTGTCCTTGCTGGTCATTTCCGTCTCCTCGGTCAAATCGGGAGGTTGCTCGATTGGGGGGCCAGTTTCTGGTTTCTGGTTCCTGATTGGCGGTGCCGGTTCGTGGCTCCTTGCGCCAGGGAGCCGGGTGTTCCGGTGGAAGCCCGTGGAAGAGCCCCCCCACCCGTCCAGCGGACTCTAGCAGAAAACGGAAGCCAAAAGCCAGACCTTTGAAAGCAGGAACCGCAACCTCCCAACCAGAAACCAGGAACCAGAAACCAGGAGCTAAACCACCGCCGCCTTCGGCCGGCGCATGCCGTCCTCACCGGCCTCGACGGTGACATCCCAGCGACCGACCTCGTGGGGCTCCAGTTGGAGGAGCTCCATGAAGCGGGCCGTCCGCCGCGCGTGAACCGGACGATACTGGTCCAGCCGCTGGATCTCCTGCACCACATGCTTGAGCAGATGCCGCTTGAGCGTCAGGCTGAATCCCACCACCTGGCGCCTGCGCGCGACGATCCTCTCGACGGGCTCCCGTGTGAGCAGCCGGAGGGCCTCGAGCCCCTTGAAAAGCTCGACCCGGTCCACCCTCGGATTGGCCAGAAGATAGTGCAGAAACGCATGGGGAAAGAAGCGGAGGGCGCTGGTCACCGGGTTGGAGGCCGTCATGCCCAGTCCGCACTGGCTCCCCGCCTTGATGGTATCGCTCTTGGCCCAGAGCGCGTGAATGTGCCCGCTCAGGGCCTCCCCGTTCAGAACGGCGTCCAGGGTCCTTCCCAGGGACATGGTCCCCTGGAGGCAGGGCGGGCACTGGCCGCACGATTCCTCGGCCAGCCAGTCGGTGAAATGGCGGGCCAGCCGCACCACGTCATCATCCTCCCCGAGGAAGACGAGGCCTCCGGACCCCAGCATGGCGCCGACACGGTCGAAGGTGTCGAAATCCAGCGGCGTATGGAGCAGGTAGGCGCGCACCCCCGTCAGGGACAGGATGGCGCCGGAGGGCCCCCCGATCTGCACTCCCGCCAGGATCTTCCCCTGCTGGATGCCTCCGCAGATGGAAATGATGTCCCGCAGCGTGCGGCCGAATCGCACTTCCACCAGGCCCGTCTGGCTCACGATGCCCGCCACCGAGAAGATCTTGCTCCCGCCGCTCCGCTCGGTCCCCTGGCGGGCGTACCACTCTCCGCCCCTCTGGAGGATGAGGGGTACGTTGGCGAAGGTTTCCACGTTGTTGAGGAGCGTCGGCTTGCCCCACAATCCCCTCAGGGTGTTGGAAATGGCGTTGAGCGTGGGCTCGGCGGGCTCCCCTTCGATGGCGCGCATGATGGCTCGCTTCTCTCCGGCCACGAAGGCTCCGGCGCCCAGCCGGATGTCCAGGTCGAAATGCAGGCCGGGAACACCGAAGATGTCCCTTCCCAGAAACCCCTTGCGCCGCGCCTGGAAGAGGGCATGCTCGAGGCGGCGAACGGCGTCCTCGTATTCCTTGCGCACATAGATCACGCCGTAGCGGGCCCCCACCGCGATGGCCGAAAGAATCATCCCCTCGATGACCTGGTGCGGTCTTTCCTGGATCAGGGTGCGATCCATGAAGGCGCCGGGATCCCCCTCGTCGCCGTTGGCCACGACCACTTTGATGGGATCCTTGTTCTCGTCCTCTTCATGGACGATGCAGCGGGCCAGCCGGACGCCGTCCCACTTGCGGTCGGCGGGAAACCCCGCGCCCCCGCGCCCCCGCAGTCGAGCCCCGGCCAGCTCGATGATGATGTCCCGGGGCTCCCACGCCGGCTCATCCCGCCGACCCAGCACTCGATGGACGGCCTCGTAGCCTCCCCTGGCCATGTAAGACGTGATCTCATCCGGGTCCACATCGCCGGCAAAACCGAGGACCAAACGATCCTGAAAGCGAAGGAATTCGGGACGCTCCACGCCATCGACACCCGATGCCCCCGCTGCGATGCCCCGCTCCTTTTCCGGCATGGCCTTGTTGGGAGGGCCGCTCAGCCGCACCAGGCTCATGGCTCCGTCCGGCGCTTCAACCATGATGGCGTTGGCCGTGAAGCTGCCGAGCCTCACGGGCCCCGCTTCGCGCTCGACCCAGACGTCACCGTCGGCCACCGTGGCGCGCGGCTTGATCGAGCCGGCCAGATCGTCTCGAAGGAGGGGGCGGTGAAATCCCATGACAGCGCTCACCTGTCCCACCTCATCGAGGATAACCCCTCCCCAGTCCCTTCCGCCTCCCGGTGACGGGCAGCTGTACGGCAGGGCGTCCGTCAGGAGGCGTCCGAGGGGATGCCGCAGACCGTTGCCGCATGCGAAGACCTCTCCCCTCGAATCGATGAGGAGATTGCCTCCCGCCGCCACGGCCCGAGGCGGCCCACTGTCGGGGGCGGCGTCGGGACCTGCGGGCCCGGCTGCCGGATCTTCAATGACTTCGAGGATCTTCAGCTCCTCAAGCCGGTTGCTCTCCCACCCGGGCGCCAACATCCGGCGGATCCTGTCCAGAAACAGGGCCCGGTTTTCATAGGATGGCCCTTTAAGGAGCTGCTCCACCAAGACCGGAACGTCATCCGGGAGGCGATTGCCCAGGAAGACGTCCCGCGTCTTCACCACCGGGGCCAGATGGCAGACGCCGAAGCAGTCCATCTCGATGAACTGGATGCCGTGGCGTCCCACCTCGCCCTCCTCGGCCTGGATTTCCGCCGCCAGCCGCCTGGAGAGGTCGGGCTGACCCCGGAGGAAACATGCCGTTCCCTTGCACACGTAGATGAGGATGTCTCCGCCGGGGTCCGCGCTGTACTGCTTGAAGCCGGCGATGACCCGGATGACATCCACCGGATCCAGACCCAGATTCCGCACGACCTGGTCGAATGCCTCGGGAGTCACGTACCCGAAGATATTCTGAACTTCATGCAGAGTCCTGGGGAGGTACGCCTTGGAGCCCAGCCCGGAAAGAACCCAGTAGATGTCCTTGTGCCTCTCACGGTCGGCAATGGCCGCCACCACGTCGGGGCGGAGCAGGATCGCGAACATGAGCCAGCGCCATTCAGACTCCTCGTAGGCGACGTTCCGGCCGGCATGCTCGGGAAGCCGGTTGTAGCGCGCCACCTCTTCCTCGAGCTTTCGCCGCTGCTCCTCCCACGGCGCATAGCAGGAGGCCAGGATGCGGCGGTAGCCATCCTCCCGCTCCACCAGGTAGCGCACGAAGCCTGCATGACCCGTCTTGTTCAGGGGCAGGGCTTCCAGGAGAAAAAGCGAGGCCTTCTCGAAGGGCTTGAGCGGCACCGTGAGCCCCATCCGCCTCCACCGCTCCTGGGCCTTCCCATGGATCCTCTCCCAGGTTTCCACCCAGTCATCGCGCTCCGAGGAGCCGACTTCAACGGTCGGGTCGTCCTCCAATCCGAGAAGCAGGTGCAGAACCTTCAGCAGCTCCAGCACACCTTCCTCATCGAGGAGTGTTCGGCGGGGAGCCGCCTGACTCAGATGCGCGCATCCCCACTTGAGCCCCATGAAGCTCGAACGGGCCTCGGATATGAACCCCTGAACCCCCCGATCGAAGCTCTTGCGCTCCGACAGGCGAAGCTCCTCCAAAAAGCGGAGCTCCTCCGCCAGGGCCGGATCGCCGAGGGCCCCGCCCCCGCCGCCGAAATAGTCCAGCATCATCTCGAAGAAGTCCTGCTCACGCCAGTCGATGCGCTCGAGGCCGTTCCTCACCAACCGAGCCAGGCCGTTTCGGCTCTTCTCATTCCCAGGTCCGACATCGGTGCCGCGCAGTTCCTCGCAGAATCGGTGCATGCCTTCGGAATGAGGTGGATAGACCCACCGGAGCATTTCCAGGCTCGAGCGGAGACTGCAAAGCTCCTTCGCCAGACGTGCCAGGGAGACCGGAATACGGGTATCGCGCACCATCCACTCCAGGCGCCGAGACTCCTCGTGCCGCTCCAGCCATCCGGACGGAGCCATGTCGGCCTCGGGCAACCAGAAAGGTCGGACTGCTTCCATCTTGAGCTCCCTTCATTCAGAAAAGGCTTAAGCCAGGGTCCGCTGCCGCTCCTCCATCCAGGCCTGGAGATCCTGCCGGGCCGCAGCCGCCACCTCTTCCTTCCACTGCAGCAGGGAAATGCCGAGAAGCGCCCGGAATCGGTCATCCAGCTCCCTCAGCCGCTGCTCCCGGTCGGGTCGCCTGGAGGTCATGAGCTCGTCCAATGGATTCAGCCCATGATCCACCACGAACTGCCAGAAATCATCCCAGCCTGGCTCCTCCTCACCCTTCTGGTGCTGCCTGAGCAGGTAGAAGACGGCCCGGGAGTCGATCCTCCCTCGATACCATTCTTCCTGAATCTCGATCCGCTTTCGATCCAGCTCCTCGATGATCTGGCGAATCCTCTTGTGAAAGGTGGCCATGCGCTCCGCCTCCAGAAGGTCCGAGAGCCGACGGTACATCTCTTCCTTGATCTGGCCCAGGGCCACCCCCCGGCGGCTCACCACGTCAGCCAGGTCGATCCCGGAAGGGGTTTTCCCGGCTCCCGGGGCTTCCGCTCCGGGGAGTGCGCGGGATGCGCCATCCGGCGGGACAGGCGGTCGCATCCCCTCGTCCTTGAGAAGGTCCATCCGCACCTTGTGAAAAGCCCGGTCCACCTCCTGCAGCTCGGCGTGCTGTGCCGCGAACAGACGGGCCGTCACGCTGGCGTAGATCCAGATGCGCTGCTCCCGAAGGCTTTCACGGCGATTCCACTCGCGCTCCGCCGCGGCGGCCAGGGCGCCCTCGTCGATGCCGCCGAGGTCATAGCCGGCCCGGCGGATATCGTCGAGCACCTCCTCGAGACTCCCACGCTCCTGATCCTGAAGGAGGACATGGTACCTCACCACCTCGAGCAGCTCGCGATAGGCAGCCGCCACCTGCCGCTTTTCGCCGCGTCCCATGCCGTCACGGAGCCCTCGATTCACGGGCTCCCGGTCCTTGAGGCCCGAGACCAGCAGCGGGATGCCGAGGGAGGAGCCGGGAACCGGTCTCGGCAACGGTCCCTCCTGTAGCCGCTGCTCCGTGAACCGCAGCCACGCGGCCTCGATGACATCGGAGGTCTCCCGGATCTCGCGGAGAAGTGCAGTCAAGGCGTCCAGGTTCCCCTCCATCTTGGCCACCAGGAAGAGGTAATGGAGCAGTCGATCCCGATCCACGGGCTGGAAGCGATCCAGCAGCCGGTCCAGGAAGGCGGTGAAGACCGGAAACCGATGGAGCACCGAATCCATGTCATCTGCTTCCACCTCTCCGGAACCGAGGGCCGGAATCCCCAGGGAGACCTGATACTGCCGCTTGCAGGCGAGGTGATGCAGCAGGTCGCCGCACCACGCATCGATGAGCCCCGGATAGGCCGCGGCGCCGCCCAGGTGGGCCTTGAGCTCCTGCTGGATGCCGGATCGGTCGATTCCCCTTCTCACCCGCTCCCTGACCAGCAGCCGGATGATGCCGAGGGGGGGACGCCCCGGGGAACGCTCCCTGAGCTTGGTCTCCAGCCAATCCGATTCCATCCGCTCCTGCTGGCGGCGCATCAGGGCGGCGCTCAACAATGACCGCAGGAATGTCGACCTCTCCCGGAGGGATTGATCCCGGGAGCCCATGACCAGGGCGCCGGGACCCGATCTTGAAATCGCCGCTGCCACCCGGGCGAATTCCTCCTCAACGATGTCCTGCTCATCGGGCAGCAGTTCTTCCCAGGTGCAGGAGAGCCCGGGAGAAATGGAGAAGCCCTCCGTCTGGAAGCGCCTCCAGACCTGCTCCAGCCAGAGTTTTCTCTCATCCTCGGGACTCCCGGAGGATTCCCCCGGCCCCACCTCGTCGATGCAGGCCTCGAGCAACTGCCTCAGCTGCGTGAAATCGCGGACCGGGAGCCCTTGCCGATGGTCGGCACGGACCTTTCGCCTGTGCTCAAAATCGGCCTGCTCCTGCCTGATGAGGCGCTCCAGATAGGCTTCGAGCATCTGGACCGGGGCCACATCCGGAGGCAGCAGGGCCGTCCCCCGCTCCGCCGCTTCCTGCAGCATGCCCGGGACCCGCCCCGCCGCGAGGGATGCCTCCTGGTGCCAGTAAGCGTTCTTGATGATCTTGGAGAAATCCGCCCAGTCGCGGATGGAAAAATCAGGGAGGTTCATGTCCAGCAGATCCTCGTTCCACCAGTGACTGAACCCGTCCTGAAAACGCTCGAAGCGATGCCGAAGGACCAGATCCCGATCGCGCGGCGACAACTGATGGAGAAAAAGCACTTTCCGATAGGCCTCACGCGCTTTCCACGTCGGCTCCTGACTTTGAGCCAGGGGTTGGCTCTGGCGACGGCGGCGAGCCAGCACCAGCCAGTCACGGCTCTGGACAACCCGCTCCCAATCGGCATCCAGCCGGAAGTCTCCATGATCCACCAAAAGCTGCCGCTCATCACGCTGCAGCCTCTCGGCCGCTTCATATCCAAGGTAGAGGCAGAGCCCCCGGTAAAGCTCTTCACCGCTTGGAGCCTTGAAGATGCGGGGCTTGGGACTCTGTCTCTCCCAGAGTGACTTCATTCGCTCGCGGATGAACTGGCGACCCTTCTGCTCGGTAACGGAAAGCACTTTCTCGAAGCTTCTCCTCTCGGGCGAAGCGCGCCATTTCGCCCGGTCTCGAAGCACATCCAGAGGGTTTCCGCCGCCCCCCGGCACCGTCACCCGCTGGATCTCGCTCAGCTGAAGCTTCAGCCCCTCCACCTGGTGAGCGGCCAGGTGGACGCAACCGCCGGGGTCCAGCCGGCCAGCGGCCAGGGACATGGCGAAGGCCCGACAACTGCTCCTTCCACAGGCTCCGCAGTCGATTCGGGGAAGGAGGGAGACAATGGCTTCCAGGTGCTCGCGGGGAATCTCCGCGAAGCGTCCGTTGGAGCTGATGAGCTCGATGAGGGAGCCCGGCACCGACTCCGAAAAAAGGGTTCTCGGCGGCGTGTCCACGGAAGCGGCCGAAGATTCCAGATGCGTCCTCAGGCGGTCGAGGCCACCAGGCTCATCCAGGACGCCGCCGTGCTCCTCGACCCATCGGTGGACCTCCCATGCCAGGAAGGCCTTCCACTCCGAAGCACTCCGAAGGCACAATCGAAGGTCGCTCCGGTAAAGGGGACCGGCGAAATCGGCCAGGAACCTCTCCACCCTGCGGCCCGCGCCATCCCGGAGGCTGTGGACCGTGGGAGCCAGCAGTCCGACCACGGGCTCCAATTCCTGGCGCCACCCCGGGGACAAGGCGATCCGGTCCATCCCCGCCCATGAACGGCCATAGGCCACCAGGAGCCTGTGGCAGACCGGGGTGATCTCGTCGATGAGCGACCGATAAATCCTTCCCTTTTCGCCCTGGGAGAGAACAAAACCATCCGTGACTCGGTCGATGACGACAGAGCGTGGACAGATCTCCTCGAGATGGTCCTGCACCGCTTCCAGACTGTGCGGAACGGCCCGATGCAGGTCCAGGGACCACCTGGCGGCGGCCTCCGCAACCCAGTCCATGGTCCGACTTTCCCGGTCGGCCAGCTCCCCCCTGCCCAGCGGAGCCACCCAGGCGGCGGGATCGGGACCGAAACGCTCGATCCAGCCCTGGAACAGCAGGTACCGAATGAAATGCCGAAAATCGTGAAGCCCCTGAATGGAATGATCGGCGGCGATGCGCTGCAGGGCCTCCCGCTGCCGGCTGCTTTCGCCGGCAATGAGACTGCCCAGGTCGGCCCTGGACTTGAGCTCATAGCCCTTGCGGGGCCTGATGAGATGCTTGACGGCCCCCTCGGGCAGGGCCTTCCTCACCTCCCCCTCCAGGCCATCGCCTTCGGTCTGCGGCGGCCAGGCTCTTCGGGCGAGAACGAGGGTCGCCGCCGTCCTGACGATGCGGTGCATCAGGCCGGTCTGAGGCAGGGGCTGCCTTTCAGACAGCACGAAGCTGGCCACGTCCTGCACCGCCTCGCGTATCAGTCTGTGGTACCATCCCTCGACCTGATCGAGGCCGATCAGCCGGTCCCGCTCCCAATCGCCCGTCAATTGATCGAGAGAGACCAGGAGCCTGAGGGTGGCCTCCTCAAACCGTTGGGACTCTTCAATGGGAACCAGCAGCGCCTCGTAGGGATCGCGGAAACGCTGATGCTCGATGTTAAAACCTTCAGACTGAAGCTCATCGAGCAGCGCCGACGGATCAGGGAGCCGGGCCTCGCCGACGGTCTTGTGAAGGACCAGCCTCATGAGGTCCAGCAGGCTGTCGATCTGACGGTTTGCCTGGATCTGGAGAAGCCGCTTCTGCTCTCTCATGTCCAGGGTCTCCATGAGACACAATTGATGACACCGCAGCAGCACGTAAAGCGCCGGCTGAACGGGCGAGTCCGGGAGGAGGGCGTCCCATGGGGCGCCTTCGAGCTCCATCGCGATCTCGCGGCTGAGACGCCCGATGTCTCCCTCGCCTCCATCCGTTTGTCCCATCAGCCGCAGATCCAGCCAGATGAGGACATCCTCGAAATGAGTGATCGCGGGCCGGTCGCCCCCGGTTCGCAGCACGCGATACCGGTCGAGCCGCTCTTCGTTGTGGACGGGATCCAGGCGATGGTAGCCCTCCACTTCGAGGAAGCATCTTGTCCATCCCAGGATTTCCCGGGGTGACTTGCGAAAGAACCCGGCTCCCCGAATATGGCTCAATCCCTTGATCCAGGCCGACGGCTGCTCCCCATCCCCGCTGATTTCACCAGCCGTCCGGTTCCAGCGATCGAAGAAGAGGCAGCGGGCGTAGACTCCGGCATCATAGGCGCCGCTTGTCCCGCACGCCAGCTCCGCGGCAAACCGGTCATCGAGGATCTGCCTCACCGCTTCTTCCACCCGGGCGGATTCGGCCGGTATCTCGAATACCGAATACAGCTCGAAGAGAATCCGCTCCAGGACGCCGTCGCGCAACCGCTGAAACTCCAATTCCTTGAGGGCCGTGATGTTGTCGGTCAATCCCGGCTCCATGAGTCTGGGCCGACGGGACAACCCCTTTATCGGGCCGTCCTCAGCCAGGGGAGGTCTCCAGATGGGAGCCCGGCTCTCAACCTCCCGGTAAATGCGTTCGCGCTGGCTTTCGGTGATCATGGGCGTCGCTCGCTTTCTGCTGCGGGAAAAGTTTCTGGTTTTTAGTTAAAAGCCCGCCTCGCGCAGCAGCTCCGGAATCAGCCAGTTTCTGAAAAACTCCAGGATGATCACGGGGTGCCTGGCTCCGTCGGTCAGGCATCGGCTCACGAGATACCGCTCGAGCTCCTCCATGACGGCAGTTTGCATCTGATCAGGCGGCAGATCCGCCAGGGCCGGTTTCAACTCGCGGACAAGGGTCGTCAAGAGGCTCCGCCGGGGACCCGTGAAGAGGCTTCTGAGCTCCGGCACATGGTGCTGACCGAGCACCTCCCACTGGAGGCTGCGATCGATGGCATCGCGGTAACAACACTGGTAGTCCCACAACACCCGCTCGGCTTCATCGGGAGGCATGCGCTCCTCCAGCCCGAAAAGCCTGGACCCCCGATCCTGCCGCAGTCTCTCGAGCAGCACCTTTTCATAGTCCTCGGGATTGAAGCAGAGGGGCTTCTCTCCCTGGAGGCGAACGAGGTCGGCGAGAATCGACTCGATGCGCTCCACTTCGGCAGGATCGAATGGTACGGGCTCCGTCAACGGTGGCTCCTGAATTTCGACGGCTGGAGACAAATCCTTTCCAGGTCCGCAAGCCGACTCGGGATCCATCGGTGCCGCGCCTGGAGCCGGGGCGGACGTCTGAACCGACACACCCCACTGCTCCAGCAGGCGGGGCGTCAAAGGCAGCGGACTCCTCAGCCCCTTGAGCCCCTGCTTCGCGAGCTCGCGGTCCCCGGGGTCCTGGCTGTAAACCATCAGCAAGGCGGCATGGCGCCAGCTCGCATGCGATGTCTTCAACGCCTCGCGGGCCAGCCCCAGCTCCACGTGGATCACGATCTGCTGCAGGAGCGAGGTCTCGCGAAGCACTTCCCTTGGAGCCACAAACTCCACACGGTGGAAGTGGCTGAGAACAGACGAATAATCCCGGACCAGCAGCCGGCGAGCCAGGGAATCCAACCGCTGAGCATACTCGACGCCTTCGGCCTCGAGGGGTCGCAGACGGCGCGGGACGCGCGTATGACGGTTCGTGCCGCGCAGGTCGAGGGCTGCGGCCTCCTCCAGGAGAGCCTTGAGCACGGGGTCGTCCACGAGCCATCCGGCCACCAATGGCCCCTCCCATTCCTCCAGGGGCGAAAAGAGCAGGTGCGTCGAGAGCAGGATCTCCTTCATTTCGCGCACCGTGATCTCCCGTCCTCCCAGTCCCCCCACCAGCGTCCGGAGGGACCTGGAGCTCCGATCGCCGTCGCGGAGCAGAAAACGCCCCAGGGTGGCCATGACCCGGCTGGCCAGGGGAGGGACCGACCCGAAGCTGTTGGAGCGATCCAGCACGACGATGCGGCGGGCCTGCTCCAGCCAGGGAGCCAGGTGCTCCTCGGGGAACGGGTTGAAGAGCCGCACCGAAAGGCACGCCATGCCGCTCCACCCCGTCTCCTCCAGCTCCCGCAAAGCTTCGACGGCATTGGGAACCAGTGAGCCCTGCAGGATCATGACGGTCTCGAAAAAGGGATTCCGACCCCTGGACTCCACTGCCGGGCAGGTCCCGGGGACGGCGGATTCCCCGACCGCGACGGGTACGGCGGCGAGACCTGTCGACGCACCCTGGCATGCGGCCTCGAGGGGCTCGATCCTCAGGCCCGTCAGCTCCTCGACCGCCCGGACAGCGTAAGGGTAGACCCGCACCGCGGCTTCGTGGGCCTTCTCGAGCTCCGACTGCGTCTCCTGGTAGACCGCGGAGGTCCCGCTCGGTCCGTGGACGATGATGTCTCCCTGCCGGTTGATCAACTTGTGCTCGAGAAAGTCAAATCCTTCCAGGGTCTTCCGCAGCCAGCCCCTCACGCGGTCATCGGACGGGACCTTCACGAGACCGATCTTGTGGGTGTCCGTGATGCCCCCGATGCCGACCACCACGGGCAGCCTGGCGAAGTGAGTCAGCAGCCGCGCCAGGTAGAGGGTCGCCACGTATTCCTGGATGGATTTGGGAGCCAGCATGATGCCGCCGTCGTCCCGGAAGCTCATGAAGTCCGTGTGGCTTTCCTCGATATTGAGATTTGGAGCGGCCAGGGCGCGCTTGGTGATGAGAAAGAGCCCCTCCAGCCTGGCCCCCACGAACTGGGGAATGATTTCGGTGAACAGGCGCCATCCCTGGGAAGCGGTGAAGGTCACCGGCAGAAAGCCCCCGGCCCGGGCCACTCCGATGAGCTTCTCGGCGGCGACCTTCTCGGAGGGATTGACCTCGTCCACCACGATGTAAGGATGCCCGTTGGCGTAGGCGTCAGCCATGGCATAAAACGGATTGCCCGCGGGGGTGATGGGGAAGCCGATGTAGAAAAGCGGGTGCTCGGGAATGGCCACCTGGCTGAGGACCATGCCGGCGATGGTACCGCCCATGATCATGAGCGAGTCTCCAGGATCCTCTCCCGCCCCCTCCACTGCAGCCGGATTGGCGCGGACGGCGTCATCGGTCTCGGAAGCCGGCTCTTCCCGAAGGACACGGCAGGATTCCTCGATGGGCGGCCCGCAGAGATCGCGGGCGCGCTCCATGGCCCGGTAGTAATGCTGGAGCAGCCTGGGATTCCGGAGCACCGCCTCGGGAAAGCCCTGGCTGAGGATCTTCAGGTCGGCTTCCCAGTCGAAGGGGAAGCCCAGCGCCACGAGGGCCTGAAACATGGGCCCCACAGCCACCAGGTTCGAGACGACGTTGGTGGCTCCGGTCACCTCCTGCATGATGCCGTCCATGTCGACGTTGATGACCCGCGCGGTCACCATGGCAGCCATCTTATCGACCTGGCGGACCTGGTCCGGATTCAGCTGGGGCAATGGCCTGGACCAGACGCTGCTCGCGATGCGCTCCCTGAGGCCCCTCAGGGTGGCGACGCTCCGGGATGCATCCGACAGGTCCGCCGCCTCCCCGGCATCGAAACGGTCAAGGGGGCTGCCGCAGGCCTTTCGCGCCTCCCGCAGGGGCACGACGAGCCGGCGGATGTCTTCCGGCACCTGGGCCATGAGCTCCCGCCAGAGGGCCTCACCCGAAGCCGCGTGGTTGATGATGAGGAAACCGCCCGGCCGCAGCTGACCGAAAAAGAGGTCCGGCTGGCGCTTCATTTCCTCGAAGTTGGTCACGGCCAGGATCGCAACGGGGAGGCTGAACATGGCGTCCTTGCGCTGCAGGGGCCGGGAATCCACGAAAGTGGCCGAAAGAACCGGAGTCCCCCGCTTGGAGGAGCCGAACTGCCAGGCCATTCCGGCCCAGGCTCCCCTGGCGGTGAAGAAATTGGCAAAGATGCGGTTGATGGCAATGCCCCGATCTCCCGCAAGGCTCGCCACCCCGACGGTGAAAGGCCCGAAGGCCGCAACGCGGGCCCGCAGGTCCGCCCGCTCCCGGGCTGCCGCCACCGCATGCCTCACCCTGATGACGCCGCCCGTCTCCAGGAACTCCTTGCGAAGCTGCAGTGAGAGCCTGTGCTGCTGAAGCTCGGTGAGCTCCCCGAGCACCCGCTCCTCCAGGATGCGGTCCAGAAGCTCCGTGAGCTGCCGCCTTCCGGATTCACCCGTACCTGGGCCGTCCATCCCTCCTCGAGGAAAGAGCTCGGCCTCGACGGGATCCGCGGCCATCAGCGGCTCGGCTATCGCCTGGAGCCTGCGCACCTGCTGCCCAAGCTCCTTCTGAAGGTCCCCGATCCTGGCCAGAAGCTCCTGAACGTTCCCATCCAGGGACTCCAGCTCCCCGGTGACCGGATGGAGCAGAGACTCCAAACGCTCGGCGGCCTGGGCGAACCGGGACAGGTGGCCGCTCTCATCCCCCGTCACCTGGTCGCGGGCTCCGGCGTAACGCTCGAGCTCCTCGGACCCCACCAGGCGTCGCACCATTTCATGCTCGAGAGTCACCGCCAACTGGGGCTTCCATTCGCCTTCGGCATTGAAGAGCATGGCATGGGGGAACTGCTCGAGCCGATGGCGATAGTGCAACCGTGAGGCCTGGAGCTCCTCCAGGAACGCTTGCACCTTCTTCTCGGCCCGCCGGACCAGTTGATCCTCGAGATCGATCTGCCAGTTCATCTGGTCCCGAAAGCTCTCGAGCTGCGTGATCAGGAAGCGAGCGACCAGATTCCGGGGCTCCCATCCGCCGGTCTGAGGGTTCCGCCGGAGAAGAGCCTTGTATCGTGGATCGCGCTCCAGCCAGGTGATGATGGGCCTCGGCGTGCGCCGCCACTCTTCCCAGGGCTTATCCCGGTCATCGGGATGATACGGTCCGATCCGTTTGCGGAAGCGCCCGACAAACACCAGCTCGGGAAGCATCCCGGCGTGAGCCATGATCTCGGCCAGGTCGTCGGGGTCGTCCCCGAAGAATTTCCCCGTCTCCGGGCACGGCGTCACATCCCATCGTATGGCCGACTGTCCCAGCTGGTCCGCCCGATGCCAGAGCTCCTGCATGGCCACCCGGTTGGCGCTGTGGCCGCAGCCCACCAGGATGTTCGGGAGCTCCGCGGCGAGATTGATGAGGGTCCACTGGACATTCTGGTTCCCCATGAGAAACTTGCCGATGGGCGTGGTGAGGGTTCCCATGCCGAGCATCGACGTGGCCGAGCTCTCCCCGCCCGTGTTGGAATAGACCTGGGTGTCGGTGATGACGATGAAGTGGAGCACGTTGGGATGTCGGCGCCGGATCAGGGTGGACTGCTGCCGAAGCGCGTTCAGCCACGCCGGAAGCCCGATGACCGCCCCCCCGTCGCCGCCCTGGCTCACCACGTAGCGTCGGGATTTGGGCAGATGCCCCCGGCGCACGGAATGGTCCTGGGACATGGCGATGGCCTCGCCGAAGGCAAAGCCGCCGCCGAACACGGTTCTGCCTCCGGGAACCTTCTGGGCCACCTCTCCAACCTTGTTCAGGGTCTCCGACATGCACCCGGTTTCCAGGGTGAAGGACACCTGGGGCACTTCTCCCCGGGCCAGGCTCATGGCGATGGCCATGGTGACCGGGATCGCCATGACCTGGAGCTCCGCGCAGGTGGGACAGGCCGTATGACCGCTCGCCAGGGCCATGCCCCGATAGCGGGCGTGGATCAGCCGATGATTCCGCGGTATGTCCTCGAGGAGGGTCCTGGCAAATCGGGCCTCGGCTTCCATGAGCCCGGGATGATCGAGGAACACCCCCTCCAGGTCCTCGTTGAGATCGGCCAGGAGAGGGCTCCGTCCCATGGGCAGCGCCTGCTTCACGTGGGGGACGAGAATATGGGCGTGCCGTCCCGTTTCATCCAGGATGCGCTGCTGCAGGCCGGTGGGCAGCCCCTCCTCGCGGGGGGCCAGGAAAAGATCCACTTCCCGCCGGTCCCAAAGCTCCAAAAGAGAGTCCCTCCGGTACCTCCCCAGGGATTCGAAGAGGCGAGCCACCTCGCTCGATGCCGTTCTCTCCGAGGAAGCGGCGAGACTCTGCCAGTCGAGGACCATCGAAACCTCCAGGCCGTGCCTCAGGGCCGCGGCCGCCAGGTCCATTTCGACTTCCCCAGTCTCTGTCTGAAGGACCACCGCGGCCCGAACCCGCTCCCGGATGATCACCCGCGCTCCGTTCCCGGCTGCATCATCAAGCACGCTCACCGTCAGCGCCCGTCTGCCGGCCTCTCCATCCCACCCCTGAAATGTGAGGCCGATCTGCCGGCTGATGCCCCCGGGAAGCCCCAGCCCCTCCGGCTGCGGCATGACTTCTCGCTGACTGTAGCAGAAACCGTTGTCAGGATTCTGTCGCGCCCGCTCCAGAAATGCCAGGAAGCTCCCGGCCGTCTCACCATGGAGGGCTACGCTGCTCCCGGCTTCCTGGATCCGGACCGGGGGATCATGACCTTCCTCGACCGCTCGCTTGGGATGGGCCTGCAGGAGAGCGCAGCGCTTCAGGCAAAGACCGCAAGTGGTGCAGTAGTCTTCCGCGGGTCCGAGCAGCCGCGCCCCCTCCTGGCTCACCATGGCCACCATCTCACTGCAGCTGGTGACGCATCGGAGGCAGTGATTGCACAGCCGATGATCCACCTGAACACGGCGGGACAGGTATTTCTGCAGACGCTCCGTGGTGTGTCTCTGGACGACGGAAGGCGCCCCGAGGATCTGAAAATCAGCCGTGTCGTCCAGTCGCGCCGGATCCCGGGCCTGCTCGATCACATTGTGGATGCCCATGGTGAAAAGCGCCCACACATCATCCGAGGCGCCGTCGTAAAGATCGAGGACGTGGAGATTGCCACGTCGATCGAAGAGAACGGTGCAGATCGGAACATGGGAGCGACGGCCCGTTGCCGGGCGGCACGTCAGCAGACAGGTCCGGCCGGTGGACTTCTCCCGATCGAGAAGCGTCCTCCATGGATTCGATGTCAGGCGAAGGCGGCAGTCCTGGCTGTATTGGGCGCCCAGCAGCCCCAGCGCGAAGCCCGCGCCCGCCGGCTCGAAATCGACAACCCGATAGAGTCGGCCGTGGAGATGCGCCAGCATACAGGCGGTGGAGAGCTCCTCACGGATGTGCCAGGCATCGGCGGTGCCGGCCTGCCGCGAGCCGACCCTTTCGAGCATCTCCTCGGGGGGACCGGCCTTTGAGCATTGGGATAGCGTCGCCATCATGAATTCCTTTTCTTGATCGGGGCGTGATCTCAGGGATAGTGGAAATGCATGGGCGTGCGCCGGGATGAGTGCTCACCAGAACTTGACAGTTTCAGGTCGATGGGCGCGGGAGTGAGAACCGTGGGAATCGGAAAGCAGCAGTCCACTGATCCAATCTAGTGTGATATCTAAAAGAATGGATTAGCCGACTTCGCGTCAAGAAAATTAATTTCACAAACTGACCACGCTGTATGCCTCATCAGGAAATGCATTTATGAAGTGAGTCACGATGCCCTCAAGACATCACTTCAAATGCCGATAAAGAAAGCATCTTGCGTTATCGAGACAGAAGCTGAGGAATGCACGCGGTCAAAATGAGGAAACCGGATCAGGAGAGGACGATGAAACTCGAACAGCTTTACCACAAGTGCGGCCATTCCATACTCTACGTCAAGAAGACCGTCGGCCCGGCGGTGGAGGCCTTTTTCATAGACGGCGCCAATCCTTTCCTCGAAGGCAAGGGAGGAGCCAGAAGCCCCAATGTCGTCAGCAAATGCCCCGGATGCAGCGGATTCCTGAAGCTGGAGCGCCTGCTTTCCACCAGGCCCGAAGTCCATGACGAGAAGGCTCCCTCCGGCTACATCGCCGCCAAGTTCTCGGCGGAGGCCTGATCACAAGTCCTTCCACGCGCTTCTCCTTTTCCCGCGGGTTGTGTTAGTGTTTCATTCCCTGATGACAAGAAGAGTGGAAAGAGGGGGTCTTAAGGATCCACACTGAAGCCGCCCCCTTTTTTCGACAGGGTTGGCCACGGGTCGGTTTGGGGGCCGGATCGGTCAAGGGTGGCTCCGTGATCATCGGCCCGGCGGCTCCGCGCCATCGTCCGGACCTTTCATGGCGCGCCCGGGCGGGGACTGAGCGGGTTAATCAGCAGGCAACGGTTGTCGCCGAACAAGGAAATCCATGCGGCTGCTCGTCATCGAGGATGAAAGGAAGCTGGCCGGGTTCATTCGAAAAGGTCTGCAGGAGGAAGGCTATGCCGTGGACGTGGCCTCGGATGGGGTGGCGGGGCTGAGCATGGCCCTCGACGGGGTCCATGACCTCATTCTCCTTGACCTCCAGCTCCCTCGAAAAGACGGTTTGACCGTCCTGCGCGAACTGCGCGCGAAGAAGGTCTCGACGCCCGTCCTGCTCCTCACGGTGCGCTCCACCATCGAGGACAAGGTGGAGGGGCTGGATTCCGGCGCCGACGATTACCTGACCAAGCCCTTCGCCTTCGAGGAGCTGGTGGCCCGGGTGCGCGCCCTGCTCCGAAGGCGAGGCGAGGCCCGGGAGCCAATCCTGCGCATCGGCGATCTCTTTCTGGATCCCGCACGGCGCACCGTCCACCGGGGAGGGGTCAGGATCGACCTCACGGCGCGGGAATTCGCGCTCCTGGATTACTTCATGAGGAACCCCGGGCGCGTCCTCACCCGCACCATGATCTCCGAGCATGTCTGGGACTACAACTTCGACCCCATGACCAACGTCGTGGATGTCTATGTCAACTATCTCCGCAAGAAGCTGGATCTCGAGGACAAGCCCAGGCTCATTCACACCGTGCGGGGCGCCGGGTATGTGTTGAAGGTGGAGTGAGCCATGATGCCGAGCTCCATTCGCGCCCGCCTCACGCTCTGGTACGTGAGCCTTCTCACCGTGACACTCCTGCTGCTGGGCGGAGCCGGCTACGGCGTCTTATCCTACAGCCTGTCGCACCAGGTGGACCAGGCCCTGAGCGGAGTGGCCCGCGTGCTGGCCGAACATGGGGGATCGGATCAGAACCCCGGCTTCCCCCTGGATGTGGACGAGGTGTTCAGACGCTTTTTCGGTTTTTCGCCCTGGGAGCGGTATTTTCGTATGCTGGATCCCCTGGGCCGGCGCGACCCGAGGCACGGGGCGGAAAGATCCGAGAAGCTCCCCGTGAGCCCCATTGCCATCGAGAATGCTTCCCGGGGTCTGCCCACCTTCGAGACCGTCGAGCTCGGGGAGCCCCATCCGGTGCGCATCCTCACGTTTCCCGTGGTGCAGGGGGGAAGGCTGGCGCGAGTGGTCCAGGTGGGGACATCGCTCCAGAGCATCATCGAGACCAGGAATCGATTCCTGCTGATCATGGCTGGTCTCCTGCCCCTGGGACTCCTCCTGGCGGGAGCGGGAGGTTGGATGCTGGCGCGCCGGGCCCTGCTGCCGGTGGACCGCATGACGGAGGCCGCCAATCGCATCGGCGCCGAGCACCTTGCGGAGCGCCTGGAGGAAACCGGGGCCGACGATGAACTGGACCGCCTGGCCCGCACGCTCAACGGGATGCTGGCCAGGCTGGACGCGGCTTTCAGCCAGGTGCGCCGCTTCACGGCCAACGCATCCCACGAGCTTCAGACGCCGCTCACCATCCTCAAGGGAGAGCTGGAAGTGGCCCTGAGGTCCCGCAGATCTCCGGAGGAATACCGGGAGACCCTCCAAAGCGAGCTCGACGAGGTGAACCGAATGATTCAGCTGGTGGACGGCCTGCTGCTCCTGGCACGATCCGAGGCGGGAGTTCTCGGGCGCGGGAGCCAGCTTCTGGATTTGGCTGAGCTGGTCCACCAGGTGGGCTCCCGCCTGAAGGTTCTCGCCGACGCGCACTCGGTCGAGCTGACCATCGAGACCCTGGAGCCTGTCCTCGTCCTGGGTGATGCTGAGCATTTGAGCCGCCTGCTTTCCAATCTCGTGGAAAACGGCATCAAGTACAGCGGTCCCGGCGGAAGGGTCGCCATCTCCCTGGAACGGCTCGGAGACCGCGCCTCGGTCAGGGTGTCCGACACGGGACCGGGCATTCCCGAGGAACTGCGCGAACAGATCTTTCAGCCCTTTTTCCGGAGCCCCGATGCCATCTCCCATCGCGGGGTCGGTCTTGGCCTCTCCATCGCCCGAGCCATCGCCGCTGCCCACGAGGGCAGCCTTGAAGTCGAAAGCAGCCCCGAGCAGGGCAGCACCTTCAGACTGATTCTCCCCATGAGAAGATTCTAATCCTCCCTTAATCCTTCTTTCATCTTCGCTCCATATATTCATGGACGTCCAGCCGGTTCTCGGGACGGACAGCCCATGGATTCAAGAGATTTTGACACTTCAAGGGAGGACTGAACATGATCGGCAAGATTCGCAATGGGTTGTATCTCAAGAGGGTAGCGCTCCGAAAGGCGAGGATCGCCATCCTTGCATCCCTGCTGGCAGGGGTGGTAATGGCTTACGGCGTGGACTGGAGGGGCCATCTTCGCATGCGGGATGCCCGGGCCTCGGCCACGGCGGAGATCACCGCAACTCCGTTCCATGGCTCCTTTGCCGCCATTGCCGAGAAGCTCTCGCCCTCGGTGGTGAACATCAGGGTCACCAGGGTCCAGAAAACTGAGCTCCCCTCGGATCTCCTTCCCGGGGGCCCCTTCCGGGACCGATTCCACCATTTCTTCGATGACAGGGAGCTCACGCCGCGGCGGCAGCCAGCCACGGGTGCGGGGTCCGGGGTGATCGTGAGCGGCGACGGGCTCATCCTGACCAACAACCACGTGGTGGAGGAATCCAGGGAAGTGACGGTGACCCTGGCCGATCAGCGGGAGCTCAAGGCCGAGATCGTCGGGCGTGACCCGGGAACGGACCTTGCCGTCTTGCGCGTGCGGGACGCAGGTGGGCTCCCGGCCGCGCAGCTGGGGGACTCCGACGCTCTCCAGGTGGGCGACTGGGTCCTTGCCCTCGGCAATCCCTTCGGTCTCAGCCACACGCTCACCTCGGGCATCGTGAGCGCCAAGGGGCGCGTCATCGGGGCCGGACCCTACGACGACTTCATCCAGACCGATGCCTCCATCAATCCGGGCAACTCGGGCGGTCCCCTCTTCAACATGCGGGGTGAAGTCGTGGGCATCAACACCGCCATCATCCCTCACGGACAGGGAATCGGCTTCGCGGTGCCCGTGAACCTGGCCAAGCAGCTGGTGCCGCAGCTGGTCGAGCATGGCGAGGTGACCCGGGGCTATATCGGGGTCAATATCCAGGCGGTCACCGGGGACCTCGCCCGGGCGCTGAAGCTCCAGAAACCCGAGGGCGCCCTGGTTTCGGATGTCGTCTCCGGCGGCCCCGCGGACAAGGCCGGCGTCGAGCAGGGTGACGTCATCATCTCCCTGAACGGCAAGGCCGTCCAGAGCAGCCAGCAGCTGCCTTCCATCGTCGCGTCCACTCCCGTGGGGGATGATGTGTCCATGAAGATTATCCGGTCTGGGAAGGAGCGCGAACTGCAGGTGAAAGTGGGCAAGCTCCCCTCTCGAAATCAGGGAGCCGATCCAACCGATGACAGTGCTCCGTCTCGATGGGGAATGGAGCTTCAGGATCTCACGCCTGAAATGGCTCGGCGGCGAGGGACCGAGCAGCGCGGAGTCCTGGTGGTCAATGTCGAGCCGGGGAGTCCCGCCGACCAGGCTTCGGTCCGACGTGGAGACATCATCGTGGAAGTGAACCGTCAAGCTGTCCATTCCGTTGAATCCCTGAAGGGCGTCATGACCGACGCGGCCGCCCAGGACACCCTGCTTCTCCTGGTGGAACGGGATCGGGCCAGGCTCTTTGTCGCCCTGTCGAGCTGATTGCTGATGAAAAAACCGGATAATGCTGTTGACTTCGACCAGTGGGGAGGAGATAAACTTCCTCCCCTACACTGAATGGTCACTTCATTCCGCGGGGCCCCATCGATGGGGCCTTGTTCTAAAACCTTGAACCTGAAACCTAGGCCTATGTCAGACGAGCTCAAATCACCGGGAAGCACAGACGACCCCGCCCACGGCAAGACCATCCCGCCACCGCCCATGAAGCGGCGAGCCGGGGCACTGACCTCCTGGATGCGCATCACCTACATGCCGCCGCTCATGGTTTACGTTGCGGCGGGGATTTCGGGGCTCACGGGCATCGTGGGAACGTTCTTCGTCAAGGAATACCTGGGGCTTTCGGCTGAATTCCTGGCGGCCCTGGGCTTCTGGGCCGGGATTCCCTGGACCCTCAAGATGCCCATGGGCCACATCGTCGACATCCTGTGGCGATGGAAGTCCTTCATGGTCTTTGTGGGAGCGGGACTCATCGGGCTGAGTCTCGCCATCATGGTGGGTCTCCTGGAATCCGTTCCCTGGATGCGGGAGGTCATGAGCGTCGAAGCCTGGTTCGTGCTGAGCACCCTGCTGGCGCCGGTGGGCTACGTGGTTCAGGACGTGGTGGCAGACGCCATGACCGTCGAGGCCATTCCCACCGTGGACGACTCCGGCCGGCCCCTGGAGAAACAGACCATCAAGCTCATGCACACCACCATGCAGACGCTGGGGCGCGTGGCCATCGTGGGGGGAGGAATCCTCGTCTCGCTGGTGAACGTGCTCATGTTCAGCGGCGTGGAGCTCATGACCGAAGGCGACAAGGTGGCCGTCTACATTTTGATTTACAAGATGGCCATGATCATCCCCGTCGTTTCGGTGCTGGGGGTGGGGCTGGCCGCGGTGCTCCGCCGGGTGCGCATCCGGAGGTTCCGGCGCGGCGGGCTCACGCCGGCCCAGATAGCAGCCATACTGGACCCGCGGACGGAGCCGGTGAAGCCCAGCGCATGGATCCTCGGCGGCAGCATTGCTTTCGTGGCCTTCACCCTCGGTGTCGGCCTGGGAAATGTGCCCTTCGACCAGGAAATCGTCTTTGCGGGCTCCATGGCCATCGTCGTTCTTCTCATGGCCCGGCTCCTCAGAGAGCTCGAGCCCAGCCAGCGATTGACCCTGGTGGGAACGGCCATCATCATCTATGTCTACCGGGCCCTGCCCGGACCCGGCGCGGGCTCGACCTGGTGGCAGATCGACCAGCTCGGCTTCGATCAGCAGTTCATCTCCAAGCTTTCCCTCATCAGCAGCTGTTTCGCCCTTTTCGGCATGTTCATCTTCCGGCGCTTCATGGCCGAGCGGCCCATTCCCTACATCGTGGGGTTCCTCACCATCGTGACCACGTTCCTGAGCTTTCCCATCATCGGAATGTACTACGGACTGCACGAATGGACCGCATCCCTCACCAACGGCGTTGTGGATGCCCGTTTCATCGCCCTGGTGGACACCGCCCTGGAATCCCCCCTGGGCCAGGTGTCCATGATTCCCATGCTGGCCTGGATCGCCCAGAACGCCCCGCCTCACCTCAAAGCCACGTTTTTCGCCGTCATGGCGTCCTTCACCAACCTGGCCCTCTCCCTGGCCAGCCTGGGCACCAAGTACCTGAACCGGATCTACATCGTAACGCGTGAAGTGAAGGACCCCGCCACCGGAGCCGTCACTGTCCCCGCGGACTACACCGAGCTGGGAATCCTGCTCATCACCGTGACCTTCATCGGCATCCTCCTCCCCCTGCTCACCATCCTCATCGTGCAGAAATCCCCCCTGCGCAGCGTGTAATATCGGGAGGCCCCATCAAAACGGCTTGCTCAGCCTGCCGGCAGCTGCCATGGCAATTGAACTTAGTTGAGCCAACCCACCAGTATTCCTCATCATGATCCACTGATTGCTCTGAATTCAGTGCGACTGGAAAGCTTCTCATCACCATCAAGGACTGCATGGCGGTCCGCGGATTCATGCCGGATTCCGCCCACTGGCTGAAAGATCCTGCGGAGTCTTACCGCGGTGAATGGCATGTGACAGACCGGGCCTCCGGTGGCTCCGGTCCCTGGCCTGGCGAATCATGGCGGTTCCCAGGGGAGCAACCCAGCCCGGGGGCGTCAAAATGAACCCTTTCAAAATGGAAGGGGGAAGTCATAAATCTAGGATATTCAAACATTTTTTGTGAATGTACCCTTCCATTTTGAAAGGATTTCCCATCCACACCGGTACCCAGGGAGTGCATCAGCGTTAAGGACCGAGCTCGTGAAGCGTGCCGGAATTCAACGTGTCAGCGCTTCAAGCCCCCGCGAGCATCCCGGTGGTACGGCAAATGCTCTAACCAAGACGAGACCCACGGATGCACGCAAGAGAATATGGCTCACGGTCCGTGGTTCCCCGATTTTTGCCGGCCGGGGTCCAAACGACAAGGACTGTGGAGCCTCGGAAAATCGGTCACGGGTAGGACCGCTCCGAGGTTGGCCATTGAGATATTGGCGAAGGGACCATTTTCACTTGGAGACACATCGAGGATCGACATGGATCACCAGGGGGAGGTGACAGGGCGCAAGGAGAGAGGACTACCCACCGTTGCCGGTCTTGTCGATGCACGGACCGCCGGCAAGGGCTGCAGCACATTGACGCCCCGACGGCACGGTCTGTCCAGGAGCAAGGCTCCGAGGGACACCGGGCAGACGGCAGATCAGAGTGGTGGCGTCACGAAAAGGCAAACGCAATGCTGTCAGGCAAGACATGGGGAACCTCATACGAGGAGTCGGGCCAACGCGATTATTTCGCTTCCGTGGACCTCATCCCGCTTCAGGATTCAACGACACCCTCATGAGATGTCTTCCCGCGGTTTTTCCAACCATTCCCTGGGGAACTGGGCAGCAATGAGCTTCGATGGTGGTCTCATCGCTCGTTCAAAGGGCTTCAGGGAGACTCAGGCAAGGAGGCATGTATGAACAGGCAAAAGATCATTTTACCGGTGATCCTGGTGTTGCTGGTGGCGGCCTTTTCATGGGGACTTGAACAGGGCATGGCGCAAAAGGGCAGCCCCAATGCTCCAGGACAAAAGAAGAAAATTACCCAGGCGGACCGGCAGGCCGCGGCAGATCGCGCCGCAGCAGCCGGTTTCACAATGGATGGGGTCGGCGCGGCAGACATGGCCATGCCGGGCGCCGCCCCACGCTACTTCAGCCACCCCAACTATGCCAACAGCCCGTTGCCGGGCAACGCCGTTTCCGAATGGAACGCCATCGCCCAGGACATCCTCCAGCCGACGCCCATGCCGGGCATGCCCATGCCCATGGGTGGAGTGTCCATGTCGGCAGCGTTCGTCTACCTGTCCTACATGCAGGCCGCGGTCTACAACTCGCTGGTGGCCATCGAGGGAGGTTATACGCCATATAACTCGACGCTCACCGCCGACCCCAACGCCTCGCGAGACGCTGCGGTCGCAGCCGCCGCGTATGGTGTGCTGAAGAACTTTTTCCCCGAGGATCCCACGCTTGACGGAAAGTATGCCGCTTCACTCGCCGTGATTCCCGATAGCCCAGCCAAGACAGAGGGCATCGCAGTGGGAGCTGCAGCTGCGGCAGAGATCATCACCCTGCGTGCTGGCGACACTCTCAGCGGTGATGACGGGTACATCGTACCGCCTCCCGGTCCGGGCGTGTGGGAGCCGAACAAGCTGCCCGATGGCACGGTTGTTCCCCCCATGGATCCCTGGATGCGCAATCTGCAGCCGTTCATGCGTGCCACAGCAGCCGGTCTGCGTCCCCCACCCCCGCCAGCCCTGGATGACCCTCAATACCAGGCGGATCTAGCGGAAGTCCGGGACATCGGCAGCGCCATGAGCGCGACCCGCACGCCGGAGCAGACGGAAGTGGCCCAGTTCTGGGCGACCAACATGGTCATCCAGACCAACGCCTCCTACCGGAATCTCGCTGCCACCCAAGGCCTGAACCTGCTCGAAACGGCCCGCCTCATGGCCCTGGGTAACATGGCGGCCTCCGACAGCCTGATCGCCACCTTCGACGCCAAATACGCATACAACTTTTGGCGACCCCACACCGCGATCCGGCACACCAACCCGGACGGCACTTATTCTGCGGCGGAGGTCAACACCTGGATGCCGCTGCTGATGGTGCCGAACTTCCCCGAGTACGTGGCGGGGCACGGCTCCTTTGTCTCGGCCCAGGCGCAAGTCTATGCGAATTTTAACTTTTTCGCCTCAGGCGGAGTCGACCTGGACAGCGGTGTCACGAACACCACGCGGCATTATGCCACCGCAGCTCAAATGCGGGATGAGATCGTGAACGCCAGGACCTGGGGCGGGCTGCACTTCCGTAACTCGAGTGCGCTCGCGGTACGCCTGGGCCAGGCAATCGTGACCAACGCCTTGAGGACCTACTTCACCCCGGCGGCGGACAAGAGCGCACACGCCACCGTCTCCGGCGGCATTCGCAAGTTTGTGGACGGTCTGCCGGGACTCGGCGCTGGCGCTGCCAACAACTTGGGCCAGTACATCCCGGTGGCGGTGCCCGACACGACCACCTACCCCGGATCGGACTACTACATCATCGAGCTGGGTGAGTACACCGAGCAGATGCACTCGGACCTGCCGCCCACCACGCTGCGCGGTTACCGGCAGGCCGGAGGTGAGTTCCGCTACCTGGGCCCGGCCATCGTGGCGCAAAAGGACCGACCCGTTCGTATCCTCTTCCGCAACCTGCTCCCGACCGGAGCGGGTGGCAACCTGTTCATCCCGACCGACACCACGGTGATGGGATCGGGCATGACGGCCGACGGCCATGAGCTCATGGAGGCCAACCCGGGCATGGTCGACCCGCAGAACCCGATGTGCACCACCACCGACCCGGTGATGAAGGCTCAGATGGTCGCAGACGGTCTCTGCTACGCCGAGAACCGGGCGACCCTGCACCTGCACGGCGGCATCTCGCCATGGATTTCGGACGGCACACCCCACCAGTGGATCACGCCAGCTGGCGAAAACACGCCGTACCCGGAAGGGGTCAGTGTGAGGGACGTCCCCGATATGGGAGCTCCCTTGCCTGGTGAGATGACCTTCTACTACACCAACCAGCAGAGCGCCCGGCTGATGTTCTACCACGACCACGCCTGGGGCATCACCCGCCTGAACGTCTACGCCGGCGAAGCAGCACCCTACATCATCCAGGATGCGACCGAGGCGACCCTAATCAGCGCAGGTACCATCCCCGGACCGGACGCCACCATCCCGTTGGTCGTCCAGGACAAGACCTTCGTACCGAGCGAAGCGCAGCTGGCCGTGTCCGACGAGACCTGGGACATGGACCTTTGGGGTGGCCCCGGGAGCCTGTGGCTGCCGCATGTCTACTCACCGGCCCAAAACCCGGGCGACGCCTCGGGCGTCAACCAGTTTGGCCGCTGGGCTTACGGTCCCTGGTTCTGGCCCCCCACGAGCAACATCGAATACGGGCCCGTCGACAATCCCTATTTCGACCCGGCCTGCAATCCCGACACGCAGTGGTGCGAACCGCCGCTGATCCCGGGCACGCCTTACAACTCCATGGGCATGGAAGCTTTCATGGACACGCCGGTCGTCAACGGAACGGTTTACCCGACACTCACCGTCGATCCGAAGGCGTATCGATTCCGCGTCCTGAATGCGGCCAATGACCGCTTCTTCAACCTGTCCATCTACCAGGCGGTCGATGCCAATGGCGTCCTTTGCGATGCGAATAATCCCAACCCGGCTCCGGAGAGCACCGGCGTGGCCTGCACCGAGGTGGCTCTGAACCCCGCCGAGGTGGCGGCTGCCCTGGAAGATCCGACGATCTTCCCCACGCCGCTTGCGGGAACCGAAGGCCCCGCCTGGATCTCTATCGGCACCGAGGGCGGCTTCCTGCCAGCCCCCGTGGTGATACCGGCCCATCCCACCACATGGGTTAACGACCCGACGGTGTTCAATGCCGGCAATGTGGACCTGCACTCGCTGTTGACGGCTCCGGCTGAACGGCATGATGTCATCGTGGACTTCTCGCAGTATGCCGGCCAGACGCTGATCCTCTACAACGACGCGCCAGCGGCGTTCCCGGCGCGTGATCCGCGCTACGACTATTACACCGGCAACGGGGACTACCGGGATACCGGCGGCGCGCCTTCGACGCTCCCCGGCTACGGGCCGAACACCCGCACCATCATGCAGATCAAGGTGACCGCCATGGCCCCCGCCTCCCCCTTCAGTGTGCCTGCGCTCGAGGCGGCATTCAAGGCGACGAGCCTGGATGGTCGGGGAGTATTTCAGAATGGTCAGCACCCGATCATCGTCGGGCAGGGCGAATACAACTCGGCCTACGGCACCTCGTTCCAGACCAATGGACCGAGGAACGGAACCGTGCAGATCTTTGACACCTCCCTGACTTTCGACACTCTGGCGGGTGTCCCGTTGACCATGAACCTCAAGCCGAAGATGATCCAGGACGAGATGGGGGAAGCCTTTGAAATGTCTTATGGACGCATGAGCGGGTTTCTGGGGGTGGAGACGGCCAACGCTCAGGCGGGTTTGCAGAACATGATCCTTCACCCGTACACGTATCCGCCGACCGAGGTCCTTGACGGTGTGGAGCTGCCGCCGGGAACGGCGCTCGAACCCATTGCCACAACCGACGACGGCACGCAGATCTGGAAGATCACCCACAACGGAGTGGACACGCACCCGATCCACTGGCACCTGTATGACGTGCAGCTCCTCAACCGGGTCGGCTGGGACGGGATCGTCCGCAAGCCTCACCCAAGCGAGCTGGGCTGGAAGGACACGGTCCGCGTCAGCCCGCTGGAAGACACCATCGTCGCCCTGAGGCCACTGATTCCCCAGCTCCCGGCTGGATGGGGCGGCCTGCCCAACAGCATCCGGCTGCTCGACCCGTCCATGCCCGAAGGTTGGTTCCTGGAAGGCGCCAACACGACTCAGCGCGAGGCGATGGGACTGCCCATCATGGCATTCAGCCCCGATGGGGAGCCTGTCGACATTATCAACCACTATGTCAACTACGGCTGGGAGTACGTGTACCACTGCCACATCCTCAGCCACGAAGAGATGGACATGATGCACGCCCAGGCGGTGGGTGTGGCGCCTCCAGCCCCGACGCTCGTGAGCGCCATTGCCTCTGGAAACGGCAACAACCGGCAATACACTGTGACCTGGATCGACAACTCCAAGAACGAGACCGCTTTCGTCATCGAGCGTTCCACGAGTCCCACGGGCCCCTGGAGCATCCTGGCGACCATCCCGTCCGACCGGCTGGTTGTTGGACCGGGGACCGGCCAAAGAACCTATGTGGACAGGACCCGGAGCACCTACTACTACCAGGTCTACGCCGTCAACGTGGTTGGCGACACGTGGGACTACTCCAATCCGGCTCTCAACGAGATCCCGCCGGGAGGAGGATGGCCGACTCTGACGCTCACCTCGGGGGGAGGGGCTGTAACCCCACCCGTCATAGCCGCTCCCACCAACCTGGCGGGAAGCGCCGTTGTGAAGAACAAGAACTCGGCGACGGTCACCCTCGGCTGGGTGGACAATTCCAGCAACGAAACGGGCTTCCTGGTTCAGCGGGCCTATGACGCCGCATTCTCGAGCGGCGTGGTGAACGCGACCGTGGGAAGCAATGTCAAGACCTTCACCCAGACGGTGGCGCGAGGCACGACCTTCTACTACAGGGTACACGCCTTCAACGACACAACCCAGTCCGGGTGGTCCAACACTGTCACCATTCCCACACCATAACGCTCGACCTGATGAGACCCAACCGGGGGAGGGACTCCACCCTCCCCCTCGAACTGACAATGCCCAGGAAGATATGAGACGGGGCCATCGAAACATGGATGGCGCATCAATCTGTCTGAAAAGGAGGGTTTCGATGAGAAGACCACTTTACATTTTCATGGCGGTTGCTCTTGGGCTCTGCGTTTTCCGGCCGGCGGCTCCTTGTTCTGGACAAGCCGAGATCCCGGCCCTTGCTCTCAGCCCCATTGAAGCGCTTGGCAAGGCGCTCTTTTTCGATCCGGGCCTTTCCGTGAACCGCACCCAGTCGTGCGCCAGCTGCCACGACCCCGGTGTGGGGTTCACCGGGCCTCATTCGGACATCAACGCACACGGCGCCGTCGAGCCGGGTGCGGTGCCCGACAGGTTCGGCAATCGCAAACCGCCAACCGCGGCTTATGGCGGAGACAGCCCCCTGCTGCACTACGATGAAACAGCGAAGGGCTGGTTCGGCGGCATGTTCTGGGACGCCCGGGCCACCGGCTGGACCTTGGGGGACCCGCTGGCGGAACAGGCCATGGGACCTTTCCTGAACCCGCTCGAGATGGCCATGCCGGAGGAAAAGCAGGTATGCCTCAGGGTGGCCCATTCTGAATACGTCCAGCTCTTTAACACCGTCTGGGGGCCTGGCTCCCTGGATTGCGTCAAGGATTCGGCTGGAGCCTATGAAAGGATCGCCCGCTCCATTGCCGCCTACGAGAAGAGCGCCGAGGTCAACCCCTTCACCTCCAAGTTTGACCTGTTCTGGGTTAATGCCAGTGCCGCAGGCAAGGATATCTCGTTGATTACTGCAGCGGGAATACCCGGCGGCATGGGAAGCGGCGGCGGTGGCATGGGAGGCGGTGGCGGTGGCATGGGAGGCGGTGGCGGTGGCATGGGAGGTGGTGGTGGCATGGGGGGATGCGGAAGCCAGAACCCGAACGCCGCGAACAATCCCGCCTGCTGGCAGCACTACAAGGGCCTGGGTTTGACCGATGAGGAGGTTCAGGGACTTGCAGTCTTCAACGACGCCAACCGCGGCAACTGCGCTTCCTGCCACTCGCTGAAGGCTGGATCAGCTGGTTATCCATTGTTCACCGACTTCAGCTATCACAATCTCGGCATTCCGAAGAACCCGGAAAACCCATACTACACCATGCCCAAGAAGTGGAACCCCGATGGAGAAAAGTGGGTGGATTTGGGCCTGGGCCAGTTCCTCAAGAGCGCCGGAGATCCGCCCGAGGTGTATGAGATCGAAATGGGCAAGTTCAAGACGCCCACTCTGCGCAATGTGGATCTTCGGCCTTCCGCGGATTTTGTCAAAGCATACGGTCACAACGGCTTTTTCAAGTCGCTGGATGCCATGGACGGCATCATTCACTTCTACGCCTGGCGTGCCATGATGGATACCGGCGGAATGGGCGGCGGGATGGGGCCTGATCCCAACATGTTTCCTCCGCCTGAGTGGGATCAGAACCGAATTGTGATGCAGCCTTTCAACTTCATGATGGACGGCCCAAGAATCACGGCCTTCCTGAAGACAATTTCCGACGGTTACTTTTCGAGATAGCCCGATGCTGGGGGGAGGGATACCCCCTCCTCCCTCGTGCCGCGCTCACATCACTGCGGGAAGCATTCCCTTTCATTAACCGCGATATCCCCATGCAGCGTGGATACCTGTCTGGTCTCAGTTGAAGGTCCCCGATGGTGGCAGCGCAGGGCATCAAGCCGCGCCTGCAGAGATCACGGCCGTCTGACGGTGCTCGTTCCTCGATCCACATCACAGCTTTTGACCGGCTGTACCTCTCATTTAGCCTTCCGCCTGCGGGCCTCGAGCTCGTCGGCTGAATAACTCCTCAAATTTCTGTCTCTCCCCACCGGTCTGAGCTGACGGCACCACGACATGGGGCCCTTGAAAAACCGCGATCTGATTCAGGGGGTGCCGCCGGCCGCCGCGGCGGCGTGGGCGCCGAGCTGGGCATCGGTGTAGTGCTTCATGGAGATGGCCTTGGCGGGGCATTCGGCGACGCAGACCCCGCAGCCCTGGCACCCGCGCGGATCGATGACCGAGATCCCCTCCTCGTCCATGCGCGGCACGTGGTAGGGACAGACGTAAACACAGGCGAGGCAGGCGCTGCAGCGGTCCCGGATGACCTCCGCCACGGTGCCGCTCACCCGGATCTCGTTCTGGACCAGGAGCCCCGCCGCCCGGCCGGCCGCTCCCCGGGCCTGGGCCAGGCTCTCCTCGATGAATCTCGGGCTGTGGGCCAGGCCGCACAGGAAGACCCCCTGGGTGTTGGCATCGAGGGGGCTCAGCTTGGGATGAGACTCCATGAAGAAGCCCTCCTGCCCCCGGGACAGCTTGAGCATCGCAGCCACCGCATCGGCCCCGGCATGGGGGCGGATGCCGCCGCTCAGCACCAGGGCGTCCGGGCTGATGCGAAGATCCAGACCGCTCGACGGGTCGAAAACGGAAACATCGATCCTGACGTCCTCGACCTGGACCTCGGGGGGAGCCTCGGGCTCGAAACGAACAAAGACGGCGCCCAGGTCTCGAGCTTTCCGGTAGTATTCCTCCTTGAACCCGAAGGTCCGGATGTCCCGGTACAGGACGTAGACCGCCGCGCCGGGTCTTTCCTCCAGGAGCCTGATGGCGTTCTTGACGGCCGCCGAGCAGCACACCCGGCTGCACATCGGGAATTCCTCCGAACGGGACCCGACACACTGGATCATGACGGTGACTCGAGGAAGGGCCGAAGGACCCGCCAGGAAGCGCTCTTCGAGCTCCAGCTGAGTCATGATCCCCGGATGGCCGCCGTAATGGAATTCCGTCGGCTCGTAAGGGCGACCCCCCGTGGCCACGATGACAGCCCCGGCCTCCACGGGAACGGTGCGGCCGTTCTGGACGATCCTGCCCTTGAAATCCCCCACTCCGCCGTCAAGCTGCCGGACCTCGGCGTTCAGCCAGGTGGTGATGGTCCGATGGCTCCGGACGCGCAGCACCATCTGCTCCACCAGCTTGCGTGGCGGTGAGGTCCCCGGGTTGTGAACGATGCGCCGCGCCACCCCCCCCAGCCGGGCTTCCTTTTCCACCAGGGTCACCGGGATACCCTGGTCGGCCAGGGTCAGGGCCGCCGTCATGCCGGCCAGCCCTCCCCCGATGACCAGGGCCTTCTGAACCACCTGGACCGACACATCGTCGACAGGCTCGAGCAGTGCTGCCCGGGCCACAGCCGCATCCACCAGGGCCTTGGCCTTTCGGGTGGCCGCCTCGGGCTCGTCCCCGTGGACCCATGAGCACTGATCTCGAATGTTGGCCATTTCGAAGAGATACGGATTGAGCCCTTTCTGCTTGAGGGTCTCGCGGAACAGGGGCTCGTGGGTGCGGGGCGAGCAGGCGGCCACCACCACCCGGTTGAGGCCGTGGGCCGTGATGAGCTCCTTCATGCGCTCCTGGGTCTGGGTCGAGCAGGAAAACTGGAAATCCTCGGCCACCACCACGTTGGGCAGGGACGCGGCACGCTCGCGAACGGCGGCCACGTCGACGACGCCCGCGATGTTCCGCCCGCAGTGGCAGACGAAGACCCCCACGCGGGGAACTGCTTCCATCTTGAGCCCGTCGGCTGCCGGAATATCGCCCAGGTCGCCCGTCATCGCCCGGTCGCCTTCCACGGCGTCAGCAACCCCTGGAGCATCCGGCGTCTCAAGGTCTTCAAAACCCTCAAGGATGTCACCGCCGGCCATCATCCGGAGGCAGGACGCCGCACTGGCCGCGGCGGCGCTGGCTCCCGTCACCGACTCGGGAATGTCCTTGGGGCCGTCCAGGACCCCCGCCACGAAAACCCCTTCCCGCGAGGTCAGGGTCGGGCGCTCCAAGTCCGGCTCGATGAACCCATAGGCGTTCACCTCGATCCCGAGCCTCGCCAGCAACGGCGCCATGGCGCCGGACGGCTTCATGCCCGCCGAGAGCACCACCAGGTCGAATTCCTCCTCCCGGTGCTCCATGGTGTGATGGTCATGGTAGCTGATGACCAGGTTGCGGTTCTCGGGGTTTTCAACGATCTGCGAAAGCATGCTCCGCACGAAGCGCACATGGAGCCCATGGCGGGCCCGCTCCACGTAGCGGTCGAAGTCCTTCCCCTGGGCGCGGATGTCCATGTAATAGATGGTCGCCTCGCTTTGGGGATCGTGCTCGCGCACCAGCATGCCCTGCTTGACGGCCGCCATGCAGCAGACCGACGAGCAGAAATTGCGGTTGCGCGCGCTGTCCCGGGACGCAACGCACTGGATCCAGGCAACGCGCCGCGGGACAGCGCCGTCCGACGGTCTCCGGGGATGTCCCGCAAAAGGTCCCGCGGCCGAAAGCATGCGCTCGAAATCCAGGCTCGTCGCCACATTGGCGTAGCGGCCATGGCCGTACTCACCGGCCTGCGGCACCACGGCAAGCTCGTAGCCCCCCGCCAGGATGACGGCCCCCACCGGCAGATCCACATCCTCGCCCCGATCATCGAAGCGGACGGCTCCCGTGGGACAAATCTTCTCACACAGCCGACAGCGGCCCTTCTGGAAGTAAATGCACGATGCCGTATCGATGGCAGGCACCATGGGAATGGCCTGGGAATGGGCCAGGTACACGGCCTTACGTTTGTCGAGGTTCGCGTTGTAAGGATTGGGGACATTCTTGGGGCATCGGTCCACGCACTGTCGGCAGCCGATGCAGAGGTTCTCGTCCACGTACCGCGGGTGGCGGTGGATGCGCGCCGAGAATCGCCCCGGCTCTCCCTCGAGGTCCACCAGCTCCGCCATCGTCATGATGCGGATGTTCGGGTGCCGGGCGCAGGCGACCATGCGGGGAGCGATCATGCAGGTCGAGCAGTCGTTGGTGGGAAACGTCTTGTCCAGGCGCCCCATGTTGCCGCCGATGGATTCGGAGCGCTCCAGCAGGTGCACGGTGATGCCCATGGCGGCGAGATCCAGCGCCGCCTGCATTCCGGCGATGCCCCCTCCCACCACCAGGACGGACTTTGGGGTCGAGCGGTCAGGGTCGGACATGATTCACCCCCTCTTCAGGGGAGGGCTGCTGCTCGGAGGAGACCCGGCGACGGGAGCTGAGCCCGCGCAGCAGTGGTTCAGGGTCCACGAGATGGCTTTTGAGGCCTTTTCGGACCGATTCCAGCCCGAAAGCAAGCGCCAGGAGCTCCGTGTAATAGAGGATGGGAATGGCCGGAACCGCCGTGCCATGCGGCGCCCGCTCCGAGAGCTCGGCTCCCAGCAGGTCCAGGTTGCTCTGGCAGAGGGGGCAGCAAACCACGATGGCCTGGGCCCCGCTCTTCCGGGCCCACCCGAGGAGTCGCTCCACCAGAGCCAAACCGATGTCACGCCTGGGAATCCCCACGCTGGCCCCACAGCACGTGGCCTTGAACGACCAGTCGATGGCCGTGGCCCCCGTGGCCGAAACGAGCCGATCCAGGTGGAGCGGGTTCTCGTAGTCCGTGAATCCCGTGATCTTGGGCGCGCGGACCACCTGGCAGCCATAGTAGCACACCACCCGAAGCCCCGAGAGGTCCACCGACACCCGATCCGCAACCCGCTCCAGCCAGGGCTCCGAAGCCAGGAGCCTCGCCAGGTCATAAACCTCGAGGTCGGGGGATATGGACCAGGGGTCTTCCACCCGCTTCTCCTCGAGCATGTGGCGCGAGGTCCTCAGCCGCTTGAAGCACATGGGGCACGCCACCACCAGGTCCCGGCCCATGGCCTGGGCCGTGGCCAGGTTCCGCGCCGGCAGCACCACCGACATCTTCTCGTCCAAACTGTGAGCCGCCGTGGCCCCGCAGCAGGTCCAGTCGGGTAGCTCCAGAAGATCCAGCCCCAGTGCCGCCGCAACCTCCCGCAGCGACTCCCTGTAGTCCCAGCTCATGGACTGGAGGGCACAGCCCGGATAGAAAGCGAAACCGTTCATGTGGACACCTTCTTGTGGCCGTAGTCTTCGAGAATCCGGCGAATCTCTCCGGCGGCTGGACTTCTTTCGGGCAGAAACCTGAGGCGCCCCCGTTTCAGAAGATTCCAAGCCAGGGACGCTTCACTCATGAGATCGTCCACGGAGGGCGCCTGGCCGTGCATCAAGGTCTTGATCCTGTAGCGCTGCATGAGCTGGAGATCGTTGATGCGGCCGTGCTCCCGCAAAACCCTCAGAAACACGTCGTGGAACGCAGCGATTTCGTATTCGGCCGGAGTGCGCCGACTGGAGATCACGGAGTTCTTGAGATGGTTCATGAGCCCCGCCACGTCGATCTCGTTGGGGCAGTAGGTCGAGCACATCTCGCACGACAGGCAGACCCAGATGGACGAGGCCTGGAGCAGCGCTTCCCGCCGGCCCAGCTGGACCAGGCGAACCACCTGGTGAGGCTTGATGTCCATGAACGTGCTGACGGGGCAGCTGTTGCTGCAGCGCAGGCACTGATAGCACGACGCCACCTGAATGCCGGTCTCCGCGGCAATGGCGAGGGCCCAGGCGTTTTCGCGTCCGTTCACTTGCATTGCAGGAGCGGTTTCGACCATGATGGTCCCTTCGATCATTGGGCGGGAGGTTAGGGAGAAAAGTTCCTGGTTGCTGGTTCCTGGTTCCTGGTTTCTAGTTCCTAGTTGCTGGTTGCTGGTTGCTGGTTGCTGGTCGAGATCCCATTTCATGGTTCGGGGCGGTTCCAATGAACATGAGGAATCCGATCCACGACCTTTCGGACCTATTGTAGCATCAGAATGCACAAGAATGGAAGGTGACCTTGTGCTCAAACTAGTTAAATCACCCGTCGAACCGATCGAGTCATCCGCGCCCACATCCATGGAGCCGCCCCGCGTCCCTTCCTCAACTCAAAACACGAAGCTCGAAACTTCCTTTCGTCGAATTGCGCCGCCGCCTCTGGTCTTGCCGGGAGATGCCCTTAATTTATGGGACAAGGGGAGGGATCACACGTCATGTTCACGGCAGCAGTCTCAACACTCATCCTGTCCGTGCTCTGCAACACGGCTCTCGCCTGGTCTCCAGCGGATTCCGAGGCGCTCGTGGCCCGCATGGAGGCGGCCTACCAGCAGGTGCACGACTACCAGACCCGCCTCGTGATCACGGGCTTCGGCAAGGACGATGCCTTCCGATCCAGGCAGGAGCTGATGTATCGTTTCAAAAAACCCAACAGAATCCGCATCGACTTTATCTCTCCCCACTCGGGCATGACCATCCTTTACCCCACTTCGGAGGAGAAGGTGCTTCTGAAGCCCCCGGGCTGGGCATCGATGTTCTCGCTTCGGCTCGATTCCCGCCACTCGCTGCTGGAAGTCTCCCCCGGCCAGCAGATCAACCGGACCGACTACGGGGTCCTCATCGCCAACATCCGGCACAGCCTCACGGACATGTTCCTCGGCGAGCTCGAGGTCCAGGTGCTGCCGGCCCGCACCGTGGTCCGCGTCCTCTCCGACAACCCCTTCAAGCGGGGAAACCCGACCCGCTATATCTTCGCCATCGACGACGAACTGTCGCTCCCCGTGCATGTGACGGAGATGGATCCCGACGGTGGGCTGCAGCGGACGGTGGACTACCGGGACCTCAAAATCAACAGCGGCCTCTCCGAGGCCATCTTTCACCTCTTGAAGCCGAAGCTCGACTGAGCGGCAATCCCCTGCGCCGACGCACACCGGGACTTCGCCCCCCTTCCTCAGCGGAAGATGAAACGCTCGTCGAACAGGTGGGGGTTGTCGAAGTGCTCGCGGCCGATGAGGTCGATGGCGTGACGGCCCCGCTGCCTCATGCTCCCGACGGATGGGATGCCCATGGGGAAGAAAATGAAAGGCTCGATTCGACGGGACCCTTCGACGATGCCCCGGTCATTGAACACGCTCGCATGGCGGCCGTCCGGAGTCGGCTGAGACTCGAGCTGCTCATAGGGCGGCAGCCGGTAGGAGATTCCAGGCAACCCCTCTTCCATGGGCTTTGCGACATAGACGCGCTCCACCTGGTGCCAGCCCGAGCCGATCCGCACCCCCAGCCGCTGATTCTGCGCCAGATCGGGAAGCCACTGGGGAACGAAGGAGTCGAGGGCCGCGGGTCTCGAGAGGACCAGGGCCACCGCACGCCGGTCCGGCACGAAGAAATGGTAGCAGCCGCAGTTGTTCATGATGTCCACCATGAAGGGCTTTCCCCGGAAATCCAGGGATATCCGGACGGTGAGCCCATCCAGGCTGCCGCGCTCGATCCAGGGTGAGCCCGGTCCGGCCCTTGCCGGAAACCACACGACGTAGCTGCACTGGAGTACGGGCTTTCCACGCAGGAGGGCATGCGAGACGTACGCATAGACGGCCGGGTCGTCTCCGTCCACCCGGGGCCCGCCCGAGACCCCGGAGAGAGCTCCCGGGCGGTCATACGGCCCGGCCACGTCCACCATGAGCTCGGGAGCGTTGAGCCGCAGAAGCTCCTCTTGCTCCTTCCCGCTGAGCAGCGGTACGGACAGGGGATTTGCGGACGCCCTTCGGATCCGCTCCTCCAGTGTATCAGACGTGAGCAAGGCAATACGCTCCGGCACGTAGCGCGTGAGCTTCCCTCGCACGGGCAGCTGGTCCATGTCGCCTTCGTACCACTTCAGAACCCGATTCCGCACCTTCTGCGTCACCAGGGCCACGGGGATGGAGGCCAGGGGGTGCAAGCCCACGATTCTCATGCCCGTGGAGTATTCATCCGGGACCCGGGCCCGGGCCTTCACGTGGTCCAGGAACCGTGGGCTGGATCGATCATGGGCGTAAAGCCGCTCGGAACAGACCGAGGCACGCTCCATGAGCTCCGCGCGATCCGGGCTGCCGGCCTTCGAGCCCGAAGCCTTTCGCACTTCCGAATCCGAGAGGTTCATCACCTCCTTTCGCCTCGATTCGAGGTCTGCACCGCGCATGAGGTCCAGCCACTGGTCCTTCTGCTCGTCGCTCGAAACCCTGGAGCCGAGGGCAGCCAGAAAACGATTGGTCCGCAGATAGGGAAAACCTCGAACCGGGGCCATGGACGCGTCCCGCACGCCGGCTTCCCCAATGAGCCCATCCAGTCTCGCCAAGAGCTCGGCGCACTCCACCGGTCGATGGAAGTCCCTGTCAACCTGCCGGGACGTGATGGCGGCGCACCCCGCCGCTGTCCAGGCGAGGACCAGGAGGGATGCCAGCAACGGCAATGGGCGATGCATCACGAAATCCCTGCCACGAAAAGTTTCAAGTTTTAGGTTTCAAGCTTCAAGTTGAAAATCAGCGCTGCCGCGAGCCTGAAGTGTGAGACCTGAATCCTGAGCGGGCCTCAGAAGGCGGAATCGCCTGCATGCGCCGGACCGAAAAAGCCCATTCCCTCCTGGCTGCGGCTGTCCTGATATACGTGCAGAAACTGGCCCCGCCGACAGGACGGCACGTGGATGACCTTGACGGCCTCGGCGGAAGGCTCCCAATCAGCCGTCAGGGAGCTCAGGACGTTGGGTGAATCCCTGAAGAACGCCTCGTCGAAAACGGTTTCCGGCTCATCGGGGAAAATTGCGACCGGTGTGATCCGGGCCTCCACCAGGTCGTTGAAGAAGTGGGTGCCATAAGAGACCTCGGGGTTCACCCCTCCTTCCTCGAAGGCGATCTCCGCCAGGATCAGGGCGTGGTTGATATCTTCATAGCCCACTTTCACACCGACGTTGACATCGTTGGTCCCCCACCGTGACGGACCGAAAAGGGCATAGCGCCTGCCCTTGAGCAGCCGGTTGAGCCTGCCGACGGCGCGGCCCGCGGCCAGGCGCTCCTCATAGGATCGAAGCTTCTGATAGACCCTGGGATCCACGTAGACGACATATTCGATGTCCCGGGTCATGCAGTTTCCAACCGCGCGACGGTTGGTGAAAAGAACGTCATCGGAGGCCACATCTCGGGGCAGCGTCACCTGCCCGATATCTTCATGGCCGGCCAGGGACCGACACTGAAGGATGTACAGCCTGTCATCATCCCAGGCGAGCTCGACGTCCACGGGACGGCCGTAGGCCCCTTCGAGCTTCTTGAGTATCCTGCGCATGAGTGCGACAAAGGGTGTCTGTGCAAAGAAGCCGTCAAAAGTTATGCAGCTGTTTTCCAGCGGAATGGCCTGGCCACGGAAATGGAGCGACGCCAGGTGGTCTTCCTCCACCACGGAAAGGGCCAGGTGAGCTTCCGGGTGAGGGGCTTGTTGAAACAGGTCATGATAAGGCAAGGTCTCGAGCCGGCGCGTTTTGAGATTCAGAACGTCCACCATGCGCTGGGAATACTTGACCACCTGCTGTACGGCCACCTCGGGCCGAAGGGTGGGATGGCTGAGGGCGATCATTCGGGGGTAGTCGGGCTCGACCCGGTCCACCGCCCGGGTCCCGAGCCCGAGGACGATCCGCACCAGCCCCTCCTCGCGCCGAATGCGCGGCGTCCAGAGGTGCATGTTCTGTGAAAAGGCAACCCCTCCCGCGAATGGGTAGAAATAGTCGCCGAATCGACGGCCCACCACCTTCTGCACCAGGACGCTCATGCGCTCGTCGAAGTCCAGCAGGTTGTGATCGCGCCGGTACAGGATGGCCGCCGGACTGAAGACGCTCACGAACACGCGTTTGTAAGCCCTGACGAATTCCTGTGTGCGCGTCTCGAGGTCCCCCTGGTTGACCACGAAGACAGACTCGTATTTCCCCGAAAAAGCGTAGCCTATGTTGTCCTCGAGGAGGCTCGACGACCGCACGATGAGAGGATGCTCCCCCACCTCCCCCAAAAACGATCTGAAGTCCTCCATGATGTCCGGTGGAAAGGCGGCCTTCTCCACCTTGGCCGCCATCTTCCCGTACTCGTCCTCGATCTGCTGGCCGGTTTTGTATTTCTGGCTGTGGAGGGAATAAAAACGGTTGTAGTCGATGAAATCCGCGAGAATGCCCGAGCTGAAATAATGTGACTCCGGCACGGTCACCCCCGCCTGTATGTCGGGGTCCTTGTCGGAAAGCCTGGGCAGCACCACGCATCGAGCCATGAGAAGCCCTGCCGATTTGCCGCCGATCTTTCCCGACCGTCTTGGAGTCCAGTGGGAATTGTCGAGCATTTCGTCCACATCCCGAAGGGTGATGTACTGCTTGGCAATGCCGATGAAGGGGAGCTGGCTCGAGATGAAGTGGTCGATGAGGGCCACCCGCACTCCCTCAACCTCCTCGGGCGGCAGGTGCAGGGACCCCTGCGGAATGCTGGTGAGCTCCTTGAGCGCACGGCGAATGTCGGCGGAGGTGACGCCTTCCGCGTTGACCACCCGCTGCAGATTTCGGAAAGCGTCCCGCTTTCGGGCCAGATTGATGTGGTTCTCGATATCCGAGTCGTTGAAATGCTGTGCGAAAAGGATGTCGATGGCGGCGTTTCGGTACTCATGGATGGTTTCGGGACCGGGCTCGTCGCCGGAATCCGCCACGAGCTCCAGGATTTGCCGCGTCAACGCGCCTTCGTCCAGAATCCCGCGCTCCGTCAACCCGTCCAGGAAGACCTGGCGGACCTCATCCAGAAGATGCGGGTGCCGCATGAGCTTATGATACAACCTGTAGGCCCTGATCAGGTCTTTCATGGGAGCGACTCAGCTCTGCAGTTTCGAGTTTCGAATTTCGAGCTTCGGGTTCCGCAGCGAAGAAGCGACAGGGGCTCCCCTTCCCCCTGGACATGGCCTGCGCATCCCACCCACCGAGCGACCACCACCCGCCCTCCGATTTCCGACTTCCGTCTCACTCCCGCCCGCCGCGATAGGCGGTTTTGACCAAAGGCAGCAGCTCGCACTGCTCGGGCAGGATTCCGGACTGAATGGCCACATCGATGGTGATCCCACCCCGAGCGTACCACAGCCCGACGACGCGCAAAAAATGGGGCGCCAGCGCATCCCGGAGCCGGTTGTGGATGTAGACGGTGCAGGCCTCGTGAAACGTTCCCTCATTGCGGAAGCTCCCGAGGAAAAGCTTGAAGGACTTGCTCTCCACGAGTCTTTCCGCCGGCACGTAATCCACCACCAGGGTGGCGAAATCCGGCTGCCCCGTGATGGGACAGAGGGTCGTCAGCTCGGGGGCCGTGAGACGCACCACATAAAGGCTTCCCGGGTGAGGATTCGGAAAAGTCTCGAGAACGGCTTCCTCGGGAGTCCTGGGCCATGCCACCTGGCTTCCCAGTTGGGTTAACGGCTGTTGAGCTTCCTCCATCGCTTGCACCCCATGCATCAGGTCATCTCGGCCGGTCGGCGATCCGAGCCCTGGCAGTACCGGCCGGTTCAAAGCCATAAGGCCATCACATCGCATTCCAGGGGGAATACCGGGTCGGATCGGGAATGCACGCCTCCTCGAACCCCTTCCGACGCAGGATGCAGCTGTCGCAGCGTCCACAGGCGCGCCCTTCCTCGTCGGGGTCATAACAGGAGTGGGTCAGGCTGAAATCCACCCCGAGCTCGATTCCTCTTCGGATGATCTCCGACTTGCTCATCCGCATCAGGGGGGTGTGTATCCTCATCCGGATCCTTCCCTCGGCGGTTTCGCGCGTCGCCAGGTTGGCCATGCGAGTGAACGCCTCGATGTACTCGGGGCGGCAGTCGGGGTAGCCCGAGTAATCCAGGGCGTTGACTCCGATGAAAATATCCGCCGCCCTCAGCACCTCCGCCCAGCCCAGGGCAAAAGAGAGGAAGATGGTGTTCCTGGCGGGTACGTAAGTCGTCGGAATGGCGACTCCCATTTCCTCCGGAAGGTTGTCCTTGGGAACCGGGATGTCCCCCGTGAGGGCGGACCCGCCGATCCTTTCGAGGGGAAGCTCCAGAATCATGTGCTGCATCACCCCCATGAGGGCGACAAGCTTTCTGGCCGACTCCAACTCCACCCGGTGACGCTGATGGTAAAAGAAGCTCAGGGCATGGGGATCGAATCCCTCGGAACGGGCAATGGCAAGGCACGTCGTCGAATCCACGCCACCTGAAAACAGCACGATCGCCTTGGGCTTTTCGGAATGATCCATGGCTTGTCCCTTGAAAAGTGGGGGCACTGACGCCATCTCGGGCACGGCTTCACACTCCGCGCCGGTCCGGCCCCCAGATCAGTTTGTGCAGTTGAAGGTTTAGCCGGACCTGCAGTCGGTCGTCAAGGATCCACTGGGTAAGAATCCCTGGATCCATGCGACCGAAGACGGGGGAAAAGTGGACGGGAATCATGGCGCCGAAGCGGCCGGTCCTGAGCTGTTGAACGTGATGTCTGGCGAAATCGTAGTCCTCACGGTCCGATATGACAAACTTAAGCTCATCGTGATTTTTCAGGCGCCCGAGGTTGGCGTAGTCATTGGCTCCCATCTGACCACTGGACGGGCATTTCAGATCAACGATCCTGGTGCACCGGGAATCGATGAGGGATATGTCGCGGCTCCCGTTGGTCTCGACAAGGACGATCAGACCAAGGCCCAGAAAAGCTTCCGCCAGTCGAGGGGCTTCCTCCTGGATGAGGGGCTCTCCTCCCGTGATCTCGACCAGGGGGCAGTCGAAGGCTTTCACCTTCAGCAGGACATCCGGTATGCCCATTTCTTCTCCCTCGTCATAAGCGTAGCGGGTGTCACAGTAAGTGCAGCGCAGGTTGCATCCCGTCAGTCTGACGAAGACACAGGGCCACCCCGCAAAGCTGGATTCCCCCTGGATGCTGTGGAAGACTTCATTGACGCGAAGCATTGCACAAACCTCGGAATGATATGCAAACTCGTGGCAAAATCGGAAAACAAGATCGATTTCAGGCTTGAAACCCCAAGAAATACTTATATCATAAAGCCCAAGTTCATGAAGGCATCGGTGACCCTGTCGAGAGATCCCGTGATGATGGTGAGCCCAGCAAGCCTCCAAAACCGATGGACCGGATCCCGGGTGATCAGTGTTTGCGTCGGCCTTTGCCTCCTCCTGCTTCAGGGGTGCATGCGGCCCGTCTCCCAGCCTTTCTACTGGCCCCCTCCCGCACAATCCCATACCGAGTACCCGGCGAGCCAGCCGCCATCCTCACAAGGTGCGGAAGTGACCAATACCGGTCGTGGAGCCACCACCGTTCGCGTCGTTGAGAAATGTCTCATCAACACCGGCCAAACCAAGACCTTCATTCACGAAGTGGGTCCCCTCGAAACCGTCTGGCGCCTCTCGCGCATGTATGACGTTCCGCAACAGGACATCTACGCCGCCAACAGGATGAAGACGGAAGATCCCCTGCGCATCGGGCAGAAGCTCGTGATCCCCAACGCAAAAAGCCTTCGCCACGTGATACCGCTCTACCCGAGCAATCAATGGAAATACATCATCATTCACCACACGGCAACGGACATCGGCAACGCCATGCTGGTCCACCGGTCCCATCATGATCGAGGGTTCTGGCAGGGCCTGGGATATCATTTTATCATTGACAACGGGACGCTCAGCAAGTGTGACGGGCAAATCGAGGTTGCACCGCGGTGGATCAAGCAGCAGGAAGGGGCCCACTGCAAGGCAGGCGGTATGAATGGCAAGGCCATTGGCGTCGCCCTTGTCGGGAATTTCAACGAGACGCTCCCCACCACCAAACAGATGGAGTCCCTCGCCTACCTCCTCAGGACCCTCATGCAGCAATACCGAATTCCTCCCTCCCAGGTCATGGGTCACAGGGATGTGGACGGAGCCAGCACGGACTGCCCCGGCAAAAGATTCCCCTGGTCGAATCTCCGCCAGTGCCTGAGCACATATTGATCTTCCTCGGCAGGTGGGCAGCGGATCCGAGCAGGGACCAGCGACCCAAATGCCGATTCACTTTTGAGCACACTTCATATATTATTTTATGTATCATGCACGCATCGCCCTTCCAGTGCGTGCTCGGATTCACATGGGGGTCCGCAGTCGCCCCGGCTCTCGTGGTCGGGGAGAGAGGGACCGTGGAGGTGAGTCCAAAGGTGAATGCCACGCACGCGGGGCGGATTTGTTTTAATACTACCCGTCGATTTCTCTGAGGATGATGGAGGAGGCTGCCATGAATGAGCTCCTGGCCCCGGGCGGAAGTCTGGAAATGGTCGAAGCAGTGTTCACCCAGGGCGCTGATGCGGTTTATGTGGGCTCCAAGGGCTTCAGCAGGCGAAAGTGTGCCTGGGAAATGGAAGATTCGCAAATCCGCGAGGCCATCGAAATCTCCAAGCGATCACGCGGAAAAGTGCGCATCGCCTTGAACGCCGAGATTCCTCCCGAAAAATCCATGATCCTCATGGGGAAAATCGCCAAATACGCCGCGTGGGGAGCGGAAGGTCTCATCATCAAGACCCCGTCGCTCATGCAGATGGCCGTGAAGAACTTTCCCCAGCTTGTGATCCACGCCAGCGTTGGGTGCAACATCCAGACACCGGCTCAGATTGCCGAGTACAAGCACTACGGTGTCACGCAGATCGTTGCCAGCACGGAGATCGATACCGTTGACAAGCTGAGGGCTTTCAAAGCCGCGGCCGACGCCGAGGGAATCGCGACGGAAGTCCTGGTTCACGGCAACCGCTGCGTGGGAGGCGTCGGAAACTGCGTTTTCCACGAGCTCATCAGCGACTCTTACATCAAGCGGGTCCACCACGACGAGGATGGCAACGAAATCGTTGAATACGAAGGGTGGCCCGATCGGAGCGGCAGCTGCTTTCGATTATGCCTTCTCACCGACGAGCAGAGGAGCAAGGTTCTCAGGCAGAGAGGACAGAAGGAAGGGGAAATCCGGGCCATCAACGAGACCATTCGCCGCCACCCGAACGTGGCGTTCGCCATCAACGGAAAAGAGCTCTGGGACATCATGGACCTGGGCCTTCACACCCTGAAGGTGCAGGGCCGGGAATACTCGGTAGGACTGATTTCGAGGATGATCTTTCTCTACCGCGCCATGATCAATGCCCACGCTTCCGGAATGGACCACGACCATCCCGATCTCCTTGCTGCTCAGCGGGAGCTCGACGAAATCGCCAGGGACCGGGACCGCGTCCGCATGGAAAAGTCCCGCGAGCTGCACAGGAACATCAAGGGGCTTTACGCCTGATCCCCTCGCCCAAGACCGCAAGTCGGCCGCAGAGAGCCGGGCTTCAGCTCGGCTCTTTTCATTTCCGCGCGACGAGATCCAAAGGCCATCTCCCGCATTCCACGAGGTTCACAATCAAAACGTCTTGAGCAGGGGAAGCGCCGCCCTGAATTCAGGCGTCCCGGCACGGTTGAGAAGCTCGAAGACAATCATCTCCGTCGAACTGATGACGGCTCCAGCCTTTTCCATGCGTTTCAACCCGATTTCCCAGTTGAATGGACTTCGCGAGGCCACGGCGTCGGCAGCCACGTGCACCGTGTAGCCCAGGCGGAGCCCGTGGGCGGCTGTGTGGAAAACGCACACGTGGGTCTCCAGACCGGCAATGATCAGAGTGCGCCGGGCCGAAGCCATGAGCGCCCCGCCGATCTCCTCGTTTTCAAAACAGCTGAGCTCCAGCTTATTGAGAATCCGTGGCCGGGCCACCTTTCCGACAAGGTCCGGCAGCGCCCCGCCGAGCTTTTCCGCGTTGTGGACCGTGAATATGACCGGGATCTTCAGAATCTCCGCGATGTCCAGAAGAGCTGCCGCATTCTTTTTGAGCCTCGCCGCCTCGTCACAGGGATCCAACATCACCCCTTGGATGTCGACGAACAACATCAGGCACTCGTCGCGCTGGAGGAATTCCGCGTAAGGATTGGTCATGGCTGATCCTTCATGGCATAAAAAAAGGGCGGCGGGTCGCCCCGCCGCCCTCATTCACAGCTTGAAGCGCAATACTACTTGATCAACGGAACGATGAGCAGAGCCACGATGTTCACGACCTTGATCATCGGGTTGATGGCGGGACCGGCCGTATCCTTGTACGGATCGCCCACGGTGTCGCCGGTGACGGCAGCCTTGTGAGCGTCGGAGCCCTTGCCGCCGAAAGCACCGTCTTCAATGTACTTCTTGGCATTGTCCCAGGCGCCGCCGCCGCTCGTCATGGCGATGGCCAGGAAGAGACCGGTGATGATGCTGCCGATGAGCACGCCGCCGAGAGCCTCCTTGCCAAGCAGGAAGCCGACCACAACAGGGGCCGCCACGGGGATCAGGGCCGGAAGCATCATCTGCTGAATGGCGCTCTTGGTCACGATATCAACGCACTTGCCGTACTCGGGACGAGCCGTGCCTTCCATGATGCCGGGGATTTCGCGGAACTGACGGCGAACTTCCTCGACAACGCCGCCCGCAGCCTTGCCGACCGCTTCCATCAGGAGCGAGCCGAAATAGTAGGGCAGCAGGCCACCGATGAACAGACCCACGAGGACCTTCGGGTTGGACAGGTCGAAAGCGAGGGTTTCACCGAAGGAGCGGGAATACTCGGCGAAAAGCACCAGGGCGGCCAGACCGGCGGAGCCGATGGCATAGCCCTTGGTCACGGCCTTGGTGGTGTTGCCCACCGCATCCAGGGGATCGGTGATGTTGCGCACTTCCTCGGGCAGCTCGGCCATTTCGGCGATGCCACCGGCGTTGTCCGTGATGGGGCCGTACGAGTCAATGGCCACGACGATGCCCGTCATGGAAAGCATGGCCACGGCCGAGAGAGCGATGGCGAACAGACCGTTGCCGGCATTACCCGCGAAGCCACCGCCAAGGTAGTAGGCCGCCACAATGGCGCCGCAGATGACCAGGGCCGGAGCGCCCGTGGACTTCATGCTGACGGCCAGGCCGGCGATGACATTGGTGCCATGGCCCGTCTGGCTGGCCGCGGCGATGTGCTGAACCGGCTTGAAGCTCTTGGAGGTGAAATACTCGGTGATCATGACGATGAGACCCGTCAGGGCCAGACCGATGACCGCAATCAGGAAGACGCCCATGGACGAGAAGGCGGGCTCCACACCGGGGAGCTTCAGGAACCAGTTGGAAGCGAAGTAGAAGGCAATGGCGGCCAGGATGCCGGCCACAGCCAGCCCCTTGTAGAGGGCGCCCATGATGTACTCGTTCTTGCCGAGCTTAACGAAGTAGGTACCGATGATGGAGGCGATGATGGAGATGCCGCCGATCAGCAGAGGGAATTCCACCCAGAGGCTGTCTGCATTAAAAACGGTTTTGGCCAGCAGCATGGCCGCAACGAGCGTAACGGTGTAGGTTTCGTAAAGGTCCGCGGCCATGCCGGCGCAGTCACCCACGTTGTCACCCACGTTGTCGGCGATAACAGCGGCATTTCTCGGATCGTCCTCGGGAATACCGGCTTCCACCTTGCCCACCAGGTCGGCGCCGACGTCGGCGGCCTTGGTGTAGATACCGCCGGCGATACGAGCGAACACGCTCATGAGGGAGCAGCCGAAGCCCAGGCCCACCAGAGCATGGAAGGCATCATCAACAGGAGCAACGGCCCTGACGAAGGCATAGTAGCCGGCCACGCCCAGAAGACCCAAGCCAACCACCATGACGCCCGTGACCGAGCCGCCCTTGAAGGCGACGGACAATGCAGCCTGCAAACCGCTCTTGGCTGCCTCGGTGGTCCTCACGTTGGCCTTCACCGTAACCATCATGCCGATGTAGCCGGCCAGCGCCGAGCCAAACGTGCCCAGCACGAAGCCGATGGCCGTCCATTTGCCGAGGTAGACCAATGCACCGGCGAGGACAACGCACACGATGGCAACGGTTTTGTACTCACGATTCAGGAATGCGGTGGCGCCTTCGCGAATGGCCTCGGAAATCTCCTGCATCCTCTCGGAGCCTGCAGGTTGCTTGGATACCCATGCTGCGGTGACCAGGGCATAGGCAACACCCAATCCACCACATCCAAGGGCAAACATAATGATTTGACTCAGTTTCATCTAATCCTCCTTGGTGTCATTAAGCCTCTTGTCTCTTCCAACGAACCCGGGGGGCTGGAAACCCCCTCCATCCCGAAAAAACGTCTTGTCCCCCTCACCTCCTCTGACACAATGTACAATCAATCACAACGCCTGATCCCAGGAAAACTCCCCAAACAGCAGTAAGCAGTGGTCGCGTGCAGGCACGCGCATGAACCCACAATCGAGACGCGGCAACGAAACCAGGCGGATTCACCCCGGTGGGGGTGCGACTTTCGTGGCTATCCCGGCCCTCTGCAGTGCCGACAGTCTCACTCCGTCCTCCGCCGAAGCCTTCCGCAAGCCACGGCAACGCGTTGAAATAGATACTTTTTTCACATGCATCGCAAAGCTACTGTAGCATGCACTCTTTGTCAAGCACAAAACAGCACAAAACGGGGTTCCGGAATACGCCCCGCTAGCCCGCCAAGATGGAGCCCGCATTGTCCTTTGGGACGGGGAGCGCCTCAGGCGGCCGGCGACCGAACCCGAGGCTGCGCTCCCTCACACCGCCACCCTCCCGCGAATCCGATGGAGCTCACCCTGAATCCCCCCGAGTTTTTCGATTTCCTCCACGAGGACCGCCTGGCGCTCGGCGACCTCTTTCTCACTCATGGCCCGCTTCTCCAATCCGCGCTCAACGGCTCCGACAATCCCGTCCATGGCCACATCGATCTGAACCATCATCTCGCGGCCAAACGCCTGTTTTGCCCTCTGGAGCCGATCCAGAAAGTGATGGCGGACCTGGCCGCTTTGCATATCGATGGTCCGCAGCATCTTCGCCTTCCTGGAATCGAAAATCCTCTTGCGGGCCCAGCGAAACAGCGTCTCGCGAAGCTTCTGGAAACGCTGCATCACCAGGCCTGGAACGACCTGGGTCAGCGAGGTTATGAGCATTTCCAGCCCAACGGGCTCCTCCTGCAGTCGAAAGGTCAGGCTGTACCGCCCCTTCCATTGCCTGGTGCCGGCAGCACCATGGTACTCTATGTCAAAAAGATCCGAAGAAAACGCCTGGAGGGATTCGACGATTTCCGTCACCCGGAGAGCCAGTTCTTCACATGCCTTCTCGAGCAGATGCGTCAGATGCTCTTCCAGCTGAGCCACCCATTGCCGAAAGGCCTGCTCCACCTCCTGAACCACGAAGTCCGAGAGCGAGGCATCGAGCGCCTTCAGGTCAAACTCCCGCTTTTCCTCGTAAAATGCGTCGAATCGCCCGTCCATCTCGCTGAGAAACTGGTCCTTGAACGCCTTCAGCCGGGGGTCCAGTCCTTCAGCAATGATCTTCTGAATCTCCCCCTCCAGGAGAATGTCCAGGCGCTCCTTTTGCTGAATCATCTCACGCTTTTTGGCTTCGAAAACGGCAATCCTGGCGTTGAGCTCCTCGAGCGGCATGGCAGCGGACTTCAGCTCAAGCTCCTTTTCCAGCCGCATCTGCGAGGTGATTCTCATGAGATGACCGGTGGCGGACAGCAGGAGGGCCTTCCCCTTCTCGTGGGTGAGAAACCCCTCGAGGACCTCGGTGAATTCGGGCAGCCTGCTCGCCGCGAGCTTTTCATCCGATTTCTCAAGCTTCGCCTCGAGGGCTTTCTTGGCGGAGACCGGGTAAACCCGGACCTCGGCATCAAGGGCCTCCCTCAGAACACCAGCAGCGAAATCCAGGGATTCCAGCACCTCCGGCTCGGAAAGATAATCTATCTTGTTCAAGAGGAAGAAGAGCTTTCCCGAGAATTGCCTCACGTCCTTCAGGAAGTCGAGCTCCGCCTGGCTGGCCGGCTGCTCCACCGAGAGCAGGAACAGCGCCGCGTCGGCCCGGGGCAGATACTGGTAGGCCACGTCGGTGTTGTGGCGGTAAACCGACCCGACTCCCGGAGTGTCGATGAGTCGTACTCCGTCCTTGAGGTAAGGAGAGGGGTATGTGATGAGGACCTCGCGGACCCTCTTCACGTTTCGAGGATTTCCACTTTCGGTCACGAAGTCTCCCAGTCGCTCACGATGGACGGATTCCACCCGTCCATCGAGGTATTTGACTTCCACCTTCAGCTCTTCCCCGTACGTGAGAACGGTCACCATGGAGGTAAGCGGAATCACCGCCATGGGCAGGAGGTCGGACCCAAGCAGCGCATTGAGAAGGCAGGTCTTTCCCCGCTTGAACTGACCAACCACCAGGAGATGGAAGATGTCGCTTTTCAACCTGGCCTCGAGGTCCGACAGCGCGGAATCCTTCAGCCGTCCCAAGGGTCGGATGAGCTCGATTTGCGCCAGCGCGGAATCCTTCAGCCGGGCGTACTCGTGGAACTGCATGGCTTCAGACCGCTGGGTGGCGGCATAAAGGCTGGATTGGTCCATGGCAGCATTACTCCTCGTGCAACGGCGAGCCCGAGAACCCGCGGCTCGAAGCTCGCATACCATTCGACGTGCAGTCCGCCGGTCATGACTTCCACAAAAAAACTCCCGCCAAAAGACCTTTCAGCAGGAGCCGCATGATCATTCCACTGATCGTTGGAGCTTTTACCATGGCTTGCAAATCGTCGCAAGTTTTCGTAACATTCACACATCCAGTCAGTGCGGCGAGCATCGAGCGGCTTCTGGAGGCGGGCCATTTCCCACTGAACATGATGGGCAGCCGCCAGGGAAGATCCCGATACCCCTCCAGGCCACCCTAAACCATGAACAGCGATTTCAACCAGGAGCCAGGAACCAGAAACTTTTCGCAGCAGTTCTTTTCGCGACTGAAACCTCATTTTCTCATCATGAAAGTCTCGACTCCCATGTTTAAGTCATTTGAAATTCCGGCCAAATCCTGCATCACCATTATCACGTCCTTCGTCCTCATGCTCGCCCTTCTGACCGGCTCCACGGGCCATGCCGCCACGCCGCGGCGCGACCCTTACGCCGAGCTCAAGAAACGACTCCAGGACGACGGCTTTTCCGCAGCTCAAATCAACAGCCTTTTCGAGCCCCCTCCGCCCCTGCAGTACCGACTCATCTCCAAAACCCTCGCGATCAAGGAAAGCCGCCTGGATTACGACCAGTTTCTCACCCCCTCCTCCCTTGCCATCGCCCGGAGGAATCTCGTCAGTTTCGCGTCGACCTTCGACCGGGCTGAACGCCTGTATGGAGTGGACCGCTCGGTCATCGCGGCCATCATCCTGGTCGAAACCAGGTTCGGGGGCTATACCGGAGGGACGCCGACCCTGGCGATCCTGGCATCCTACGCCGTCATGAACCAGCCGCATCACCAGGAGAGGATCTGGGCATTGCTCTCGCCAAGGGATCGGAAACGCTGGGGGCGGGAAGCCTTCGAGAAGAGACTCCTGCAGCGCTCGCAATGGGCATACCCGGAAGTCTGTGCTTTGTTGAGATTGTCCGAGACACGGGGACTCAGAGCAATGAGTCTTCAGGGATCGGTCATGGGGGCGTTCGGATGGCCCCAGTTTCTCCCCTCCAGCCTGCTGCGGTGGGGTGCGGACGGCAATGGGGACGGCGCGGTGGATCTGGATCAACCCGAGGATGCGATCTTCAGCGCTGCAAGCTATCTGCAGGCTCACGGCTGGAACGATTCCGGAAGCCGATCGGAGAAGGAAGCCGTCATCTTCCGCTACAACAAGAGCACGCCCTATGTCCGAACCGTGCTGGCCATTGCGGACCGGCTGAGCTCGCGAGAATGACCCTTGACTGGAGGCGCCGTTTCATGCCGCCTCCAGTCTTCAACGAAGCCCCCATGAAATCAAAGGGAATTCGGATGCTTGGATGTGGCGCTCGGCCCCAGGCGCTCGACCAGGGCTTTTTCCACAGGCACGGGCACCAGCCCCGTCACGCAGCCTCCCGATGACACCACTTCCTTGATGATCCTGGAGCTGATGTAAATCCACCGCATGCCGGTCATCAGATATAATGTTTCAATTTCATTGCTCAGCTTTCGGTTCATGAGGGCCATCTGGAACTCGTATTCGAAGTCGCTGATGGCTCGAAGGCCCCTGAGAATGGCGTTGGCCTTAACCTTCTTCACGTATTCCACGAGCAGCCCCTCAAAAGCATCCACCCTCATCCTCCCGCGCAGCGGGTGATCCTCCAGGGAGAGCCGAATGAGCTCCAACCGCTCCTCAATGGCGAATACGGGCTGCTTGGCCGGGTTCGTGGCTATGGCGATAACGATCTGGTCGAAGATCTTCAGCCCGCGCTCCAGGAGATCCAGATGTCCATTGGTGATCGGGTCGAAGGAACCCGGATAAACGGCCAGCTTGTCCATGAACCATCCTTTCCAATCCTCGCCGGATCGAATCTAGACGTGGGTGTGTGAAGTCTCTCTCGAATAGAAGCTGATGGCGGTGTCTCCATAAAACCTTCTGTCGACCCGGCGCCATTCGACGGAAGATTCCGGAGCAAGCTCCTTCGCGGGATGTTCAGCAATGAGCAGTGCGTTGGAATTGGCCAGCGCCCCAAGGTGCGGCATGACGATCTCGATGAGGCCCCTCCCGTAAGGCGGATCCATGAAAAGCAGGTCGAAACGTGATTTGCGCTCGGCCAGCCGTCTGACCACCTGGATCACGCCTCCCTGAAGGACTTCCACCTGCTCCGCCACGCCAAGACGCTGTATGTTGGCCCGGATGATCCTCACGGCCTCCGCGCTCTGGTCCACAAATACGGCCTCCACAGCTCCCCGGCTCAGGGCCTCCAGGCCAAGTGCTCCCGTGCCCGCAAAGAGATCGAGGACCCTGGAGGCCGGGACCCTGGAGGCAATGATGCTGAAAAGCGCCTCACGGACCCGGTCGGCAGTGGGTCGAATCCTCCGGCTCTTCGGGGCGTCCAGCTTCAGGCCCCTGAACCTCCCTGCAACAATGCGCATACTTCAGATCATATTTCGAGCCAGAAGCAGCTCCGCGATCTGAACCGCATTGGTGGCTGCGCCCTTGCGGATATTGTCCGCCACCACCCACATGGCCAGCCCGTTTTCGACAGACGGATCCTGGCGGATGCGCCCCACAAAGGTCTCGTCCCTGCCGGCGGCATGAATGGGAAGCGGATACCCCGCCCGGGCCGGATCATCCACAACCACCACTCCTTCCGCTCTCCCCAGCAGATCCCTGACCTCGGCTACGGAGATGGGCCGCCGGGTCTCGATGTTCACGGATTCCGAATGCCCGAAGTACACGGGGATCCGCACGGTGGTGGCGCAGACGGCAATGTCCGGATCATTGAAGATCTTCCGGGTCTCATTGACCATCTTCATCTCTTCCTCGGTAAAACCATTGTCGAGGAAAGCACCGATGTGGGGGAAGCAGTTGAAGGCGATCTGGTGCGGATAAATTTCCCGGGTAATGGGCCTGCCTTCGGACAGCTGAGCCACCTGCTGCCTCAACTCCTCGATGGCGCGCTTTCCGGTTCCCGAGACTGCCTGGAAGGTCGTCACCACGATGCGCCGGATGCCGACGGCATCGAAAATGGGCTTGAGGGCCACCACCATTTGGATGGTCGAGCAGTTGGGATTCGCAATGATGCCGGGCCGCGGGATCACGGCCTCCGGATTCACTTCGGGCACGATCAGCGGGACCTTGGGATCCATTCTGAATGCACTGGAATTATCAATGACGATGCATCCGGATTCCGCGGCGACAGGCCCGAACTTCCTGCTCACGGACCCACCCGCCGAAAAGAGCGCCACCTCGATATCCTTGAAGGAATCCTCGCGCAGCTCCTCGACCGCTATGGAGCCCCCCTTAAACTTCAAAGTCCTTCCCACCGACCTCGCCGAGGCCAGCAGCTTGAGCTCCGCCACGGGAAAAGCACGCTCCTCAAGGACCTGAACCATGAGATTGCCCACGGCACCGGTCGCTCCCACCACCGCCACTCGAAAAGACTTGTCTCCCATCTCAAAATTCCCCTGTCGATGTCCTGCGCAACGAACTCCGCCCCTGTCGATCTCCCAAGGCCCGCAACTGAAACAGTGGGGGACTATGTCACTTGTTTCAACGCTTGAAAAGGATTATTTCACCGGCGCCGTTGCAGAGACAGGCACCCTCGCCATCCTTCGAACCGGTCAAGCTGCGGGAGAGATATAGTAGCAATCTGATATCCAATTGAGCGAGATTTCTCACTATCATTATAAATGACAGTTCTCGTACAAGCTCCGAGGCAAAAGCATCCCCGTCTTCGACCGCTCCCCCCGGCTCAGGAGCTTGCCCACTCCGACCTGGCCGACGGGTCACTGAGGATCTTGATACGGATCTTGCGCGTCCGAGGCCCGTCGAACTCGCAAAGAAAGATGCGCTCCCAGGTTCCCAGAATCAGTCGTCCGTTTTCGATGATGATGTGGACGCTGCCCCCCACGAGGATCGCCTTGATGTGGGCCGCTGCATTCCCCTCGGAATGGCGGTAGCTGCTCTTCCATGGAATCAGGCGTTCAAGGGTGCTCAGGAAATCCTCCATGACGGCGGGGTCAGCCCCTTCATTGACGGTGATGCCCGCGGTGGTGTGGGGAATGTACACCACGCAAACGCCGCTCTTGACGCCGCTTTCCTGGATTTTCCTGGCCACAAGGTCCGTCACGTCGACCATGACGGCATGATCCGGCGTATTCACCTGCACCATTTCCAGCATTCGATCCCCCTCCCCCAGGCGGAAACAAAGGAAAACAACCTCCGTGCTCAAGCCCGCGACACGCCCGGCTCTATTTGAGTAGAATCAGCCCCGATTCGGTCTCATGATACGGTCGGGACGATTCCTCGGGAGCCTCTCGAGGCCCAAAATCATCAGGCCAGTGCTGCGTCAAGGACATGTAGACCAGCTGGCCCAGCATACGGTTCTTCCACCACGACGCCGAGCTCTCAAGATGTTGAGCCACCACCCAGGCATCCCGCGCCAGATCACCCTGCCTCGAAAGGCGCAGCCAGAGCGCAAGCTCCTCGAAAATGCGCCTGACCCGCTCCCTGCGCTCACCCGAGCAAAGCTCCTCGATGGCCGAATCCACGAGGGCATCCATGCGATCCATTTTCATTTCGTGGGGGATCACGAGCACGGAGCTCTCGAGCTCTCTCAGACGCTGGGCCAGGGGCGACAGCTCCTCCCGGCCGAGGATGAGGTAGCTCAGCGGGATCACCTCGAGAAGCGGTTCCAGGTCCAGGTCGCGCATCTCGGCTTCCGGGTTCTCGATGGCCTCCATGAGCTCGTGGACATAGGCGGGCCTCCCCGGCTCCTCGTATGAGCCCAGGTGCTGACTCGCCTGGCGGGCATCGGCGGTGACCGCCAGGCCGCCGGCCCACTGGCCCATTTCCCTCAAGAGCAGAGCGGCATGCCAGACCGGGATTTCACAAAGGGGAAACCGAAAGAGGCCGTTCATCCTCTGGATGAGATCACGGTACAACCTGGTCGTGGTGCTCGAAGACTTCACCGAAAGCTGAGTCAACCGTCTCTCGAAGTAAGCCGAGACACACACGGGGTCCGATGTCGGCGAAGGCGAGATGAGGGCCGTCAGAAACAGGTAGCCCATCGGCCCCACGGCCATATGGGCCTGGGACATCCGAGCTTCGGGGGCCACCAGAACCACGGGCTCGGCTTCCCCACCCTCCATCTCCGGACTGTACCCCTTCTGGGAAAACCGGTAGCCGGCCTGCTTGACGGTTTTCACACATGATTTCCCGGAAACCAGGTCCTTCAGCTCCGCAAAAGCCCTGAAGCCGGCCTCGGTCGGTTGTCGACTGAGGGACTCGAGCAGAACGGCGACCAACCGCTCCCTCCCCTCCAGGGATCTTTTGAGCGACTGCAGCCAGCTGCTGAAGCTCTCTCCCTCGGGGCTTTGAACCGAAAGTCGATCCAGGATGATCTGAAGCTCGGCGGCTTCATCGGGCGGCAAGGACGGTTCCGGTCTTTTCCGGCTTCCGGCTGTTTGCTTTCTGGCCATTGGGCGGTCCATGATCTGTTGGGGTTGACCATCAGCGAATTCTGCAATGGCCCATGGCTCAGGCGGTGAGGCTGCGGCAGGCTCATGTCGGCATCCTTACCTGCCCGACCCTCGCCGCCTCGGACCCCGCGATGCCGGGGGATCACGTTGCTCCCCTGGGGCGCATTGAAAAAAGAAAGCCCCTCCATCACACTCCCGGCATGATGCGAGGGGCTCGAGAATGAACTGGCTACAAGCTATTCTTCTGATTCTTCATCACGCGGTTCGATGATCAGCGAATCGGCCACCAGCTCCCACAAGTACTTCACTTCGACATCCATGAAGTCATATTCCTTGCGGAGGCTCTTCATGATCTGGTCGCGGCAGTTGTGACAGGGCGCGATGAGCAGCTTGGCGCCGGTGTCCTTGATCTGTTTGGCCTTGGTGCGGCCGTAGAAAATGCGCTCTTCCACGTACGGAGACGCCCACGCCCCGCCCCCGGCCCCACAGCAGAAGTTGTTGGCCCGGTTGGGGTACATGTCCACGAAGTGCTCGCAGCACTGCTGCGTGATCCAGCGCGGCTCCTCGTAATACCCATGGCCGAAGGCCCGCTCGCTCTTCCTCGCATAGTTGCACGGGTCGTGGTACGTGGTGAGCTCGTGGTGGATGGATTTATCGACCTTGATGCGGCCTTCATCCAGGTACTTCTTCATGAGGTCGTGGACACTGAGAAACTTGATGCCTTCATCGCCAAACCATTTTTGCAGACCAAGCCTGGTCGCATAGTAGGCGTGCCCTCATTCGGGCAAGACAAGGTACTCGCACTCGAGCTCCTTGTAATTCTTGACGATGCGTCCAACGATCTCCTTCATGGAGGCGTCATCGCCGGTGAACAAGCCCCAGTTGACGCCCTCCCAGTTCTCCGAGGTCGTGGTCCAGGATTCATCGGCCGCGTAAAGGATTCGCCACCAGAACATCATGTCCTCGGGCTCGCCGAACGGCTCCTTGGAGTTGATGGTGAAAAGATACTTGGCGCCCTTCTTGTCCACGGGCACCTCGAAACCGGGCAGCTCTTCCGCCAGCTCGGCACCCAAATCCTCGAGCAGGAAGATGAAATCGTCCTTGGGGATGCCCACGTTGTTTCCGGTCTTGAGGCACATCGCGACGCCCTTGTGGAGCACGCCGGGGACCTTCTCCCTGTCCCTCAAGCTCCGTGCGGATCGAAGCATGGCCAGCAGATCGATCTTCATGGGGCAGGCGTGCTCACAGCGTCCACACAACGTGCAGACCCAAGGAAACCTGGAATCAATCAACTCCTGGTCCATTCCCAGGACGACCAGGCGCACGGCCTTCCGGACATCCAGCCCGTCTACCCCCGTAACCGGGCAGCCTCCGGCGCACGTGCCGCAGGTCAGGCACAGATCGGCGTACTGGGTCGCCAATTTGCGCCTTTCGCGTTTCGATAACAACAACGGCTCCATAAATTCTCTCCCCTAAAGTACGCCTCGTATAACACACACCCCCAGCCATTTAAAGTGTTTTTCTCAAGCCAGCCGGGCACAATGCCCGTCTTGCACACCCTCGAGGTATGTATTCGTGATTCAAAGCACACACCGCCGATACATCAATACTCGTTGGGCAGCCGGGCCAGCTGCTCCAGGCTGAAGACCGGGCCGTCCTTGCAGACATATTCGGTGCCGATATTGCACCGGCCGCAAATGCCGATGCCACACTTCATCCGCATCTCCAGGCTTGAGATGATTCGGTCCGGAGGAAACCCGAGCTCCGTCAGCACCGGCAGCGTGAACTTGATCATGATGGGCGGACCACAGATGATGGCATAGGCATTGTCCGAGCTCGGCGCCTTCTGCTTGGTCACCGTGGGAACAAATCCCACATTGTATTTCCAGTTCGGATCACTGGCTCCGTCGACGGTGATGTGCATCCGGATGTCGCTGCGCTGCTCCCAGGCCGCCAGCTCATCCTTGTAAAGCAGCAGGCCCGGCGTCCTCGCTCCGTACACCACCGTGATGTCGCCGAATCGCGGTCGATTGGCCGGGTCCAGCATGTAGACGACGGACGATCTGAGCGTCGTGAACGCAAAGCCTCCGCCGATGATCACCACGTTCTTTCCTTCCAGGAGCTCCCACGGGTACCAGTTTCCCAGGGGGCCCCTCACTCCCATGACGTCACCGGCCCGCATGTTGTGCATGTGGGTGGTGACTTTCCCCACCTTGTTCACGGTGAACTTGAGGAAGCCCTTCTCAGTGGGAGATGAGGCGATCCCGATGGGGATTTCCCCCAGGCCCGCAACGGAGAGCTCCGCAAACTGGCCCGGGGTGTAGCTGAACTTGTTCTCGTCCGCCGGGTCGAGGAATACGAACTTGAAAGTCTTGAGATTCCTGTCTTCCGTCTCCGTCACGATGGATTCAATACGAACGGGATATGGCAAATAGGGATTGTCCACTTCATTCCTCCATGGGGACCGGGAGTACTCGGCCCCCGGGGCAGCGCTGATCCGCCGATTCTCTCCGCGTCACTCCCGCGCTCAACAGATGCAACTGGCAGACATCAACTGGGCCACCTGCCGAATGTCAATGTTCACGGGACAATGACTCACGCACCGGCCGCAGCCGACGCAGGCAGCTCCCAGATGGTACTTGTCCTGGTAGTATTTGAGCTTGTGCATGAACCGCTGCCGAACCCTCTGCAGCTTCTGAGAGCGGGGATTATGGCCTGAGCCGTGGTGGGTGAACAAGGGAAACATGCAGGAATCCCAGAGTCTCAGCCGATCGCCCTTCTCGCCGCTGACCTCGTCCTGGATGTCGAAGCACCAGCAGGTGGGGCAGAGGAAGGTGCAGGTCCCGCAATTGATGCATGAGAACTGAACTTCGTCCCAGAATGCCGCGTTGAACAGCTCGAGGGTGTTCTGGCCGGCAATGGCCTCGGTGCTGAAGAGCTTGCCCAGGCTTTGCTCCGCGGCCTTCCTGAGATCGCCGGCCCTGTTGCTCGCCTCCACGGGCGCCGCGGCCGTGAAGCCCGCCTCGTCGAGGAGCTTCTGCCCCTTTTCGGTGACGGGCCGAGCCAGGTAGCCATCTCCAAGGTCCACCAGCAGGACATCGAGCCCGGCGGTATCGAAAGGACCGGTCCCCACCGTGGTGCAGAAGCATGTGCCGCACGGCTGGCCGCAGCCCAGACCCACCAGCGTGGTGGCCTCTCTCCGCCTGACCCACCAGGGGTCCTTGATCGTCTCGGTCTCGAAATTGACATCGTCCAGCTGGAAAGCGCGGGCGTCACACGGACGAATGCCCACGACCACCCGCGGCGAATAATCCTGGGGAGCTTCCTTCAGTATGCCCGCGTCGGGATCGTCCTTTGCCAGCGAATAAGTGAACATCCTGTCGGAGTGAGGGTGAAAAAGCCCCTTGGGCGACAGCCTGCTGTTTTGAAACGTCAAATCCAGTTCATCCACCCGGGCCAGCCGCGCGAATTCGTGATACTGTCCCCGGAAGACCGGCCCGATGACCCCGCAGCGCTCCATGATGCGCCGGATGCCATCTTTCAGGCCGTCCTTGCTCACAAATATATCAGACATCACTCTGTCCTTTTCTCCTGACAGCCCCGCCAACCGGGAGCCGTTGCACTCTACATGATGAAGGACTCGGGATCGCCCGGCTTGAAAGTATCCAGCGGGGGACGCTCCTCCAGAGACAATCCCACTTCGTACCCGTAAAGCTCCTTCACGTCTTTCTCGAGCTTCTTGGTGAACTGCCTCACCTTGATGCCGACGGGGCACGCCCTCTCGCAGGCGCCGCAGTCCGTGCACCTTCCCGCCAGGTGGTAAGCCCGCAGAAAATGGAACGTCCGGGTGTCCGTGGGATCGAGGGTCTTTCCAACCCACTGCGGGGCCGACTCATCCACGAAGCACGTCGGGCAGTAACACTGGGGGCAGGCATTGCGGCAGGCATAACAGCGAATGCAGGGCCGGATCAGCTGCTCGAAATGATCCCAGCGGCTCTCCGGGGACATGGCTTCCACCTGCCTGACGTCAGCGTAGCGGTCCACATTCACCTGCTCCTGGATGAGCTCCGCCGCCAGCTCGTCATAGATCACCGGGTTGCGGTGAATACAGATGGAACAGTTTTCCTGCAGGAGAGCATTCCGGTCCAGGTCGACCTCGAATCCCCTGCCCTGAACCAGGACCCTGCCGTTCTTCTCCTCGGCCGCCAGGGCATCCTTTCCGCCCAGCTCCGCCGCGATGCGCCTTCTGTCCAGCATTCCCCCGCAGGGAGCCCCGATGAGGTAGAGCCTGTCCCGGGGGATCTGGTTTTCCAGGATCTGAACGACCACATTGCGCGAGTCGCACCCCTTGACGACGACGCCCACCCGGTCCGTCCGGCGCGGCAGGTAGTTGGCCAGATTCACCCCGCAGAAGCTGTCCCACCAGAGCCGATCCGCCTGCTCCGGGGTCCTGGCGGCGAACGGCTCGTTCATGAACGGCACCGTCCCTTTGCGATATCCGATCACCACGTCCACGCGGCCCTCAGACAGCAGGCGTCGGGCTATCTCTCGAATCCTGTCAGTATAAGCGTACATTTATGCTACCTCTGCTTGCCTCTTGATGAAATGGCGGGCCGGCCCGATGGCTTTCACCTTCTCGACAACCGTCCGGGCGGTTTCCGCGAACTTGGTGGCCTCGGCCGAGGATATCCACGAAAAATGAATGCGCCCGGGCTCGATGCCCGTGTGCTCGAGGAGACCCTTGAGAAGACCGAATTTGCGGCGGGCGTAATAGTTGCCCTCGATGTAGTGACAGTCCCCGGGATGGCATCCCGAAACCCACACCCCATCCACCCCATGGCGAAGAGCTGCCAGGATGAACTTGGGATTGACCCGTCCCGTGCAGGGCACCCGGATCACTCGAATGTTGGCCGGATACTGGAGCCGGCTCACCCCCGCCAGGTCCGCCCCACCGTAAGAGCACCAGTTACAGAGGAAAGCAACGATTTTGGGTTCCCAATCTGACATATCCTTTTTCTCTCCCGATGAATCGATTCTCCGGCGACCCGCTGAAGCCATCCCTCGACAAGGAGCATCGCGCTTTGTCGGGTCGCGGCGGAGCTCAGTGAACCATGAAAACCCTCACAGGCTGTCAATGACCGTGAAGATCTGAACGTCGTCGAACCCACGGAGACGTATGGCTCCCGACCGGCAGGAGGCCACGCAGAGCCCGCAGCCCTTGCAAAGGGCCGGGTTGATCTCGGCCTTGCCCTTGTCGTTGTATCTGGGGGCCGAATAGGGACAGATGTTCACGCAGGTCCCGCAGCTGCTGCAGAGCATCTGGTTGGTGAACGCCACCGTTCCGCTGAACAGAATGGACTGACTCGCCAGGATGGTCGCGGCCCGCGCCGCCGCCGCCTGGGCCTGGGCGATGCTCTCGTCGATGGGCTTGGGATAGTGCGCCAGGCCGCAGAGATACACCCCGTCCGTCGCGAAATCGACGGGCCTCAGTTTGGCGTGAGCCTCGATGAAGAAGCCTTCCTCGTTGACCGGCACCTTGAAGAACTGGCTCAGGGCATCGGTTTCATTGGGTACGATGGCCGTGGCCAGGGCAATGAGATCAGGGTTCAGACTGACGGGCCGCTGGAGCACGTGGTCGGTGACAGTCACCCACAGCTTTCCGTCCACCACCTCCACGCGAGGTTTATCGTCGACGTTGTAGCGGATGAAAACGACTCCCTGCCGCCTGGCTTCCAGGTAGAGCGATTCCCGCTCACCGTAAGTCCTGAAATCGCGATACAGCACATAGACTTCACAATCGGGCTGGAGCCGCTTGAGCTCGAGGGCGCTTTCCGCCGAGTGCGTGCAGCACACCCTGCTGCAGTAGGGACGATGAGGCTCCCGGGAGCCGACGCACTGGATGAAAACGGCCGATTTGACGTCCTTCAGGGTGGGGTCTCCGGCCGCGAACCTGCAATCCAGCTCCTGGTGCGTCACGATGCGGGGATCCGAACCGTACCGGTATTCGTCGGGCTTCCACTCCCGAGCCCCCGTGGCGATGACCGCCACGCCGTGCTCGATGGTCTCCCGTGCGCCACCATTTTGCAGGACGGTCTTGAAATTCCCCACAAAACCTTCGACGCTCGCAATGGAGCTGTTCAAGTGAACCGTGATGTTGGGATGGCTGACAACCCCCTGCTCCAGCGCGCCAACGCGCTCCCGGATATCCTCTCCGCGCCAGGTCTGGAACAGCTGGAGCGCCTGGCCTCCCAAACGGTCCGAACTCTCGATGAGGTGGACCGGGTAACCCTGGTCCGCCATGGCCCTGGCAGCCACCATTCCGGAAACACCGCCCCCGATCACCACGGCCTTCTGGGTGACACTGAGCTCGGGCTCCTGCAGTGGTTCCAGCAAAGCGACCTTGGCCACCGCCATGCGGACAAGGTCCTTGGCCTTCTCGGTGGCCTGCTCCGGATTCCCGCTGTGTACCCAGGAATCCTGGTTCCGAATGTTGGCCATTTCGAACAGGTACTTGTTCAGCCCGGCATCGGCCAGGGTTTCCTGGAAAAGAGCCTCATGGGTCCGCGGGGTACATGCGGCCACCACGATGCGGTTCAGATCGTGCTCTTCGATCACCCCCTTCATGGAGACCTGGGTGTCCTGGGAGCACGTGTAAAGGTTGTCGGTCACGAACTCCACGAAGGGCAGAGACCTGGCATATTCTCGAACGGCCTTCACATCCACGACACCGCTGATGTTGATTCCGCACGAGCACACGAAAACCCCGATCCTCGGCCGCTCTCCCACCACGTTGAGCTGGGTGGGAACCTGCTTTTCGCGGGTCAGGGTGGAGCGGGCACTGGCCAGAAAGCTCCCCGCCGCCGCGGCAGCCGCGCTGGCTTCCATGACGGACTGAGGAATATCCTTCGGCGCCTGGAACGCCCCGCACACAAACACTCCCGGACGGTTGCCCGCCACCGGGTCAAAGGAGGAGCTCTCGCAGAAGAGGTTGTCGTTGAGCTTGAGATCCAGCCTCCGGGCCAGCTCCTGGACCGACCGGTCCGTCTCGAGTCCCACCGACAGCACCACCATGTCGAAGGTTTCGCTCTTCATCATGCCGTCTTCGGTCACATAACTGATCTCCAGATCGTCCGTGCCCGGGACCGGCTCGACGCTGTGCACCCTGGAGCGCAGAAACCTCACCCCGTGCTCGTCCCTGGCCCGGTTGTAGTACTTCTCGAAATCCTTCCCATGGGTCCGCATGTCCATGAAAAAGATTGCGGTGTCAAGCCCCCCGCCCGCATGCTCCTTGGCGATGACCGCCTCCTTGATGGCGTACATGCAGCAGACGCCCGAACAGTAAGGATGATCGCAATGGTGGATATCCCTCGAGCCGACACACTGAAGCCAGGCGATCTTCCTGGGCTCCCCGTGGTCCGAAGGCCGGGTCAGATGCCCCATGGTGGGCCCCGAGGCCGAAAGCAGCCTTTCGAACTCCATGGAGGTCAGCACGTTGGGAAGCCTGGAATAGGAATAGGTGTCGTACACCGTGGGGTCGAAGGGATGGAACCCGGGGGCCACGACCACTGCGCCCACCTGGATCTCGCGCTCCGCGCCCGGGTCCTCATGGATCACGGCATTGGCCAGGCAGGCCTCCACACACTGGTAACATTCGGAGCAGATGCCGCAGCTCAGGCAGCGCTCCGCCTCGCGCCGCGCCTGTTCCTCGGTGAAGCCCAGCTGAACCTCCTCGAAGTGGCCCGTCCTCCCCTCGGGCGCCAGCCGGGGCATATGCTCACGCGGGATGCGGTCGTAGCCCTCCGTCCTGACGTCCTCGACGGCCTTCCACTCCTTCTCCCGGCCTTCCCGCAGGTCCCTCCCCTGGAGGAAGCGACCGATGGAAATGGCGGCCTGCTTGCCCGCGGCGATGGCCTCGATGACCGTCGCCGGGCCCGTCACCGCGTCACCACCCGCGAAAATGTCGGAATCGTGACTCTGAAGGGTCAGCCGATCCACCTGCATGGTGCCCCAGTCGCTCAACTGGCAGACACACTCGGGGGTGAGGCATGCCCAATCGGATTCCTGGCCGATGGCCGGGATAACGGCATCGACTTCGATGGTGAAATTGGACCCCTGCACCGCCACCGGCCGCCTCCGTCCGCTGGCATCGGGCTCCCCAAGCTCCATGCGGACGCATTCAACCGCCGTTGCCCGGCCGTTTTCACCGATGATGCGCACGGGGTTGGTGAGGGTCATGATCTCGATGCCCTCTTCGTGACACTCTTCGATCTCTTCCTCGTTGGCGGGCATCTCGTCCACGCTGCGCCGATACACGATCATCGGCCTGGCCGAGCCCAGACGCAGGGCGGTTCTCACACAGTCCATGGCGACGTTTCCACCGCCCACCACCACGACGCGATCTCCCAGGCTGACCTTCTTGCCAAGGTTCACATCCCGCAGAAAGTCCACACCGGGGTAAACACCCTCCAGGTTCTCCCCCTCGATCCCGAGGGCCTTGCATTCGTGAGCCCCAATGGCCACAAAGAACGCCTTGTAGCCCTGCTCGCGTAGCTCGGGGATCGTCACATCCTTGCCGATTTCGATTCCCGTCCGGAGATCGACTCCCATGTCCCGAATGACTTCGATCTCGGCCCCGATGATGTCCCTCGGAAGCCGGTAAGAGGGGATGCCAACGGTGAGCATGCCCCCCAGCACGGGAAGCTTCTCGAAAACCGTGACCTGGTAGCCTTCGATGGCCAGGTAATAGGCGCAGGAGAGGCCTGCGGGGCCGGACCCGATGACGGCCACCTTTTCATCCCGCTTTTCCTTGATCTCCGGGACGTAGCGCGTCTCGGACCTGAGATCCAGGTCCGCAATGAAGCGCTTGATGGAGTCGATGGCCACGGGCTCATCCACCTCGCCGCGCTTGCAGATGGATTCACAAGGATGGTGGCAGACACGACCACAGATGGCCGGCAGGGGATTCTCCTCCTTGACCAGCTTGAGGGCCTCCCGATACTTGCCCTCGGCGGTCAGGGCCACATACCCCTGAACCGAGATGTGCGCCGGGCAGGCCACCTTGCAAGGCGAAGTCCCCTCCTTCTCGATGGAGAACGCCCCGGGGACCGCCTGAGCATACCGGCGAAATGCAGCCCGCCGCTCGCTCATGGCCATGTCGTACTCGTTTTTGCGCACCACCGGGCAAACCCGCGCGCATTCCCCGCAACCCGTACATTTATCCAGATCGATATACCGGGGCTTCTGTCGGAGCTTGACTCGAAAATTCCCCGGATCGCCCGTGACCTCCTGAACCTCGGCCAGAGTCAGGAGCTCGATGTTGAGATGCCGGCCGACCTCGACCAGCTTGGGCGAGATAATTCACATGGCGCAGTCATTGGTGGGAAAGGTCTTGTCCAGCTGGGCCATGACCCCGCCAATGGAGGGCTCCTTCTCCACGAGATACACATAGTATCCGGAATCCGCCAGGTCCAGGGCCGACTGCATTCCCGCAATGCCGCCTCCAACCACCATGACGGCGCCCGTTACCGATTTCAAAGCGTCTTTCTCGATCATGAACCTTCACTCCCTCAACACATCATGAATTACCGACCGACGTGACATGTAATTTTGATGCTTCAAACTCTCCTGATCCACTCGAACTTCAGCATCCACTGGTGATTTGAGATTATGTGAACGGCATCACATTCGCGCCCGCACCACGTTTCTCTTTTCACGCAAGCCACCTATGATCCAGGAATACACTGCCTCGCCCTCACGACGTCTCTCGGAGCCGAAGCTTGTAATATTCTAATACAAAGTCGAACCGATGGGCAACAACATTGGCACGCGAATTTCAATGTCTGATCAGGCCCCGTGGACTAGACTGGAGGAAGCCCGTTCCTGACACTCAAAACGGTAAGCGGTCCGAGGCTCCCTGGGCCAGCCGGAATATGTGCGCATACGGGCTTGTCCACGGGATGTGATATTGTAGAATGCGTCAAAACTGGCAGCCTCTGCATCAATCAGCCGTTCAGGCCAGTGTATCGTTTTCACCCATGTGATCGAGGAGGAGTTGATGGTCAAGACTCTGGCGGTGATGACCAGTGGAGGGGATTCCCCCGGAATGAACGCTGCCGTGAGGGCGGTGGTGCGAAGAGCCATCGACTGCGGATTGAGTGTGATCGGAGTCTATGGCGGATACGAGGGTCTCGTGGCGGGGGGAAAGTCCCTCCGGGCGCTGAAATGGGACGATGTCGGCGGGATCCTGGCCAAGGGAGGCACGTTCCTGGGCACGGCACGGTCCGACCGGTTCCGGACCGCGGAGGGCAGACGCCTCGCCGTTAAGAACATGCTTCAGCTGGGTATCGAGGCCCTGGTCGTCATAGGCGGGGACGGAAGCCTCATGGGGGCCCATATTTTGAGCACTGAGTGGAGTGAGCACGCCAGGGCGCTCATCGAGGACCAACCGGATTCCGGCCCCGGGGGGGTGATTCCGGTCCTCCAGGTCGTGGGTCTGCCGGGCTCCATCGATAACGACCTCTTCGGCACGGACATGAGCATCGGGGCCGATACTTCGCTCAACCACATCACCCGGGCCATCGACGACCTCACAGCCACAGCCGCCTCCCACCAAAGGACCTTCGTGGTCGAAACCATGGGCAGGCACTGCGGTTATCTCGCCCTGGCGGCGGGTCTGGCCGGCGGGGTGACCTGGGTCCTCATTCCCGAGCAGGAGCTCGAGCTGAGATGGCACCAGAAGATGGTCTCGGCGATCGATAGCGCACGTGAGATGGGGCGTCCTCATCAGATGGTCGTGGTGGCTGAGGGAGCCAGGCACCCCGACGGTCTGCACATCAGCTCCGCCGACATCAAGAGGATCCTGAGCGAGCGACTGAACATCGATGTTCGCGTGACGGTGCTCGGGCATGTGCAGCGAGGGGGGTCCCCGACGGCCTTCGACCGAATTCTCGCCACTCGCCTCGGGGTGGCCGCGGTGGATTATCTTCTGGCCGAACCCGAAAAAGACCATTGCCATATGCTGGGACTCATCAAGAATCGAGTCGTGGCGACGCCCCTGCTTGAAGTCGTTGAAAAGAGCCGCGCCGTCGCCCAGGAGATCGAGAACGGCAACTTCGCGACAGCTCAGGACCTGAGAGGGGAGAGCTTCAAGAACTCCCTGAAGCTTCTCAAGACGCTGAGCCGCATCACTCCGAGCCAGCAGCGAACCGATGACGGCGCCGTCGCCATCCTCACCGGGGGAGCCGATGCCCCGGGCATGAACACGGCCATCAGCGTCGCCGCCCGCTGCCTCCTCAACCAGGGAGTCCCTGTCCTCGGGGCCCGGGACGGATTTCTGGGGCTCATCCGAAACGAGCTCATCGAACTGGAATGGGAGCCGCTGGTGGGCTGGATGAATCATCCGGGGTCTGAAATCGGGACAGCCCGCATCGACATTACCGATGAAGATCTCGCCCGCATCAGCGCGACCCTCGAGCAGCACAGCATCAAGGGCCTCATCGCCATCGGCGGCTGGGGCACCTACCAGAAAATCGAGCGATTCGTGGCCGAGCGTCAAAGGTTCTCTCCATTCCGGATTCCCATGGTCCTGGTTCCTGCCTCCATTGACAACAACCTGCCGGGGACGGAGTTCTGCATAGGCTCCGACACGGCCCTGAACAACATCGTCGACGCCCTGGACAAGATTCGCCACACGGCTGGAGCCACGCGCAGGGCTTTCATCGTGGAGGTCATGGGGCGTCAGAGCGGGTTTCTGGCCCTCATGGGAGCACTGGCGTCGGGGGCCGAGAAGGCCTATCTTCCCGAAACCGGCATCAGTCTCGAGGACCTGATCCGGGATGTGGAAACGCTCAAGATCAGCTTCAGCTCCGGGAAGCGGATGGTCATCTTTCTGAGAAACGAGCAGTCTTCGTACCACTACACGACGGACTTCATTCGCAGACTGATGGAGGAGGAGAGCAAGGATGAGTTCGAGGTGCGCACGGCCATTCTCGGCCATGTGCAAAGAGGCGGGATTCCCACGGCCTTCGACCGCATCATCGCGTCGCGCATGGGGGCTTTCGCCGCGTTTCGACTCCTCGACAGCCTGAAGCAACAAATCCATGACGCTCAGGTTCTGGGATTGGCTGGTCGAGGCATCGAGTCCTTTTCGTTGTCCGAGGCCATGCAGCAGATGGACGTCAAAATCGGCCGGCCCAAGACCGAATGGTTTATGGAGCTTCTAGAGGTAGCCAATGCCCTGGCAAAGTGTTCGCCAGTCTGCCATACAAATACTGTCCAAGTTCAGGAATCCGGGAGCGGAAGCCACTGATCCGCCTGTCCATCCCTGGCGCGGCAGAATCATCGACCTGCACAGCCATGTACTGCCGGGCCTGGACGATGGAGCCGCCGACTGGAGTCAGAGTCTCGAAATGTGCCGGCTGGCCGTCGCCGAAGGCATTGCGGAAGTGGTCTGCACCCCGCACTGGGTTTACGGTCTCTACGACAACACGCGTGACCGGATTCTTCATTGCTGCGGCACGCTTCAGCGGAAGCTGGTCGATTCGGCAATTCCCCTCAAGGTTCATCCCGGCTGCGAGATCAGGCTGGAGCCCGACATCCTGCCGCAGATCACTTCGGGCCGGCTTCTCACCCTCAATGACACGGGGCGCTATGCGCTCATCGAGCTCCCCGGCGAGTTCCTTCACAACTATGTCGAGAACTGCTTTCGCAACCTCATGGATCAAGGCATCACGCCGGTCCTCAGCCACCCCGAGCGCAACCCCGGCATGATTCGCTGCCCCGAGCGCCTTGCCGGCTGGGTTGGGATGGGGGTCCTCTGCCAGATCACCGCCGCCAGTCTTCGGGGGAAATTCGGTCCCTTGATCCAGCGCTTCACCGTGACTCTCATCCAGCACCAGCTGGCGCACTTCATGGCCACCGATGCCCATGCCCCCCATGTTCGCTCGCCGCGCCTGTCTGAAGCGGTCCTCGACCTGGTGGCGATGGTCGGACCGGAGGCCGCGGAGCGGATGGTGGTGAGCAACCCGCGGGCCGTTCTGGCAGGGGAAAAGGTCGACGTGCCGGAGCCCACGCCTTTTTCGGCCCACCCGTCCTGCGAAACCACAAGCTGGTGGAGGTTCCTCACCTCCCGTCGTTGAACGAGCCCCACAAAACCGCCCCAGAGCTTCCGCCCCCAAAACTTCTTGACAAGCACCACGGTCTTTGGCTTATTCGCCATTGAGCAATGGCGATTTCCAATCTGAATTTTCATATGTCATATGAGTTATGTCAGGCGAAAGCCACCCAGACTCATCATCCGGGGTGGCTTTCGCTTTTTGAGGGGTCGCCTCCCCGGCCGGCCGATTCAGGGTGGAGCAGTCCGCTCAACCACGACTCGGGACGCGAAAGGGGGACCTCGTTGCGGCTGTTGATGATCGATAACTATGACTCTTTCACCTACAACCTGGTTCAGCTGTTTTACGAGTTTGACATCCAGGTTGAGGTTTTCCGGCACGACGTCATCGGCGTCCGCGAGATCCGCTCCATCGCCCCCGACTGGATCTGCATCTCTCCGGGCCCCAGGGACCCTGCCCACGCCGGGGTGAGCGCCAAGGTCATCGAGAGCTTCGGTGCTCACATTCCCATTCTCGGGGTCTGCCTGGGCATGCAGGTCATCAATGAGGTTTTCGGGGGCCGAACGCTGAGGGCTCCCCTACCCGTCCACGGGAAGCGGTCCCGCATCGTCCACCGGGGCGAGGGCATCTTTCGCGACCTGCCATCGCCCTTCTGGGCCGCTCGCTATCATTCCCTGTGCATCGCTCCGGGCTCGGACGAGATTGAACCCGTTGCATACGCGGAGGACGGGGTGATCATGGGCATCAGGCACCGATCGAAGCCGATCCACGGAGTCCAGTTTCATCCGGAATCGTTCATGACCGAGCATGGAATGGAGATGGTCTGCCGATTCCTCGAGGTTCAGCCACGATTCCGGCAGTCCGAGCCCGCGTTGAGTGCCGCGGGCGAACGGTTTCCAAGGTTCTCACCGGGAGCTCTGCCGGCATCCATCCACGGTGCGCCGGGAGCGTTCCCGTGAATATGGAGCACCTCCTTTCAGGCGTTAAGGCGCCGGCCGCACTGTTCCAGGCCCGGTCCAGGAGAGGTTCGGATGCCGATTTCATGGCTTTGGCACGCACCATCTCCGCTCATCCCTCCTCAGCCATCCTCCTCAGTGGTGGACTCCCCGCCTCCGACGCCGAAAGGAGGCATTCGCTGGCGGCCTGGGACCCCTACATCGTGTTCAGCGCCAGGCAGCGCGAATGCACCCTCCTGGTGGACTCTGCGATCGCCTCCCTGGAGGAAGACCCCCTGGTCCTCCTGGACACCCTCATGAAGTCGATACAGCCGGCAGAGGACCTGGCCACCCCTCCATTCTCGGGAGGTGCGGTCGGCTACCTGGCCTACGACCTCAAAAACGTCATCGAACGCCTCCCTCAATCCGCGGAGGACGACCATGGCCTCCCGGACCTCTGGCTCATCTGGCCACGGCAGATCCTGATTCATGACCGCCATCGCGGATCACTCACGCATCTCGTGATCGACTATGGTGAACGCCGCGCCTCCCCTCCGAAGGAGATCGGCTTCCCGATTCCGGTCCAGGGCCGACACTCGACACCCTTGCAGGTTGGTCCCCTCACGAGCAACTTCACGCGGGAGGGCTACATGGAAGCCGTGAGGCGGGTTCGGGATTACATAAGGGCCGGAGATGTCTATCAGGTCAATCTCTCCCAACGCTACCGCTTCGACTTCTCGGGCGATGCATTTCGCCTCTGGGAGTCGCTCTTCACACGCAACCCGGCACCCTTCTATGCCTTCCTGAACTGCGGCAGCCACCAGGTCCTCTCGACGTCCATGGAGCGTTTCCTGTTGAGAAAGGGGGATCTCATCGAGACGCGCCCCATCAAGGGCACTCGAAAGCGCGGCGCCTCACCTTCCGAGGACGAAGCACTTCGAAACGAGCTTTTGTTCAGCCCCAAGGACGACGCCGAGCTCTCCATGATCGTCGACCTGCTTCGAAACGACCTGGGTCGCGTCTGCCGCCCGCGTACCATACGGGTCCAGGAGCACAAGCGGCTCGAAAGCTACCAGAATGTGCATCATCTCGTTTCCATCGTCACCGGCCGACTCGAGCCGAAGACCTCTTACGGGGACATCCTGCGCGCCACCTTCCCCGGGGGCTCCATCACGGGATGCCCCAAGATCCGGGCCATGGAGATCATTGACGAGCTCGAAACAGTGGTTCGCCACGTCTACACGGGCTCCATCGGATACCTGGGGTGGCACGACAACCTGGACCTCAACATCGCCATTCGAACCGCTGTCATCCACCGCCAGGCATGCACCTATTCCGTCGGGGGCGGGATCGTTTTCGATTCCGATGAAGCAGACGAATACGAGGAAACCCTGCACAAGGGAAGAACCCTCTTTGAAATCATCAAGGAAATGGGAAACGCGGGATCATGAGTGCCGGTTTTAAGGGAACAGGCTCCGTCATATGGGCGAACGGCGCTTTCACCACGCTGGAGGATTGCCGGATCTCACCCCTGGACCGGGGCTTCCAGTATGGCGACGGGCTCTTTGAAACCATGCGGGCCGAAAAAGGGCGCATCCTCTTCCTGTCCCGCCATGTCGAACGACTGCTTCGTTCCATGGCTTCCCTGCGCCTGGGGACCGCCGGTCTCCCCGACTGGGATTCGGTCCTCCCGGAGGTCCTGCTCAGAAACGGCTTCGGCCGGGAGACCGCGGTGGTCAAAATCATGGTGACGAGGGGACTTTCGGAGGGCCTGGGCTTGCCGGCAACGGACGATCCATCCGTTCTCATCACCGCCCGACCCTACCGCGCGCCCTCGGAGACGACTTACTCAGAAGGCTGGCGGCTGGCGGTCTATCGTGACGGTTATTCCCCCCCCCTTGCCATGCACAAAAGCCTGAACTATCTCTTCTACCTCACGGCAAGGCAAGCAGCCCAGGACAATGGGGCGGACGAAGCCGTCATCGTGGACGCCTCCGGCTTCGTGGCGGAGACGGCGGCTGGAAGCCTTCTCATTGGGGCTGATGGCAGATGGTGGGGGCCCGACAGTCCTTACCAGTTGCCCGGTATCACCGTCGAGGCGGTTTGTGAGGAAATGGGAAAGACTGGCCGGCATGTCGAGCGGAAGCCAACCCGTCCCGCGGACCTCCATCGGGCAGAAACCATCTATGTGCTCAACTCGCTCATGCTGGTCATGCCCGTTCGTTCCGTGAACGGCCGCGCGCTCCCGCGGCCCGATCCGGCCCTCGCGGCATTCCTTCGAGAGAGGCTCCTGAGGTGAGCTCTTCGTCATGGTGCCTGTGCAATCTTCCGAGCCTCCTGCTTCGCCCGGTCGAAAAGCTCGGCGTCGGTGAGCTCACCCTTGACATAATCGCTCCAGCTCGAAAAATCGCTGAAAAAGCAGAGATTCATCTCCGCCTCGTCACAGACCTTCTTGTAGATTCTATTGGCCTGTCTCGCGCGCTCCCGCTTGCGCTCCTCGTCACGCTCGGACTGGGGCTCCTCCTGATCGATGACCAGGTATTTTCCGAAAGTCTGTGCGTGGTCGGAAACCTCCGAAGCCGCCCGCCTGCTCAATTCGCCTTCATCGATCTTGCCCTCGATGAAGTCCGTTCGAGCGTCGAAATCACCCCAGGACGATACTTTCAATCCACTGGCCTCGCACGCCTCTCCACAGACCTCGCTGGCACGATCACACCGATCATCCATTGCTTCACCTTCCTTATTTTTGCTGCAGCCGCTCTTTTCCGTCGCCTCTTCCATTTCGCACTCCTCCATCATCGCTCGGGGAAACTGAACGCATCTGGTCCCTCCCATGGACGACTTCGTCGAAACCTAATCAAACTGGGCCGCATCCGCAATGGAAATCTTGGACAATCGGCGGCGAGCCGTTGCTCAGCAAACCAGAACGAGCCCTTTCAACTGTTCAACGCCTTTTCTATCGGTCGCCGCCTCATCCTCGTCCCATCCCTGGCCTTCCGACGCGCGGAACGCTCTCTGAGCTTCCTGCCGGGATGGTGAAAGATCATGTACAGGCGAAAGTTCAACGAAAGATACAGCAGAATCGAACACACGGCCCAGACGATCAGATTTCCCCACGTGAGAAATTCTCTTTCCATCTGAGTCTCCTTATTTCTCGGATCTGCTCAAGACAGATCGAATTTCACATCTTCCCTCGACTCCAGTCCAATTCCGGCTCATGTGGCATGCTGGAGCGTCAAGGTCTGTTTCCCGAATTGACATGTGTTGTGGTCACCTACAATTATGATAAGCACTTCATGAGGTTATGCACCAAAGAATACCCTCGACCACCACGCCAACGTGTCCTATACTTGCTCTCTCGCGCGATCGACCCCAGGCGCTTTCTGCCATTCGCCTCGCGGGAGGTAACCGAGAGCACTGATCATCCCAACATGAGGCAGAAAAAGGGAGAGCTTATGGCTGATTTCACTGAAGTGCTGCAGAAGCGGAGAAGTATCCGAAACTACGAGGAGCGTGACGTCTCGGAAGAATCACTCAAGGAGGTTCTGGAGGCTGTGCAATGGTCTCCGTCGTGGGCCAACACGCAATGCTGGGAAGTGATTGTGGTTCGTGACCCCGAAATCAAGACAAAGCTTCAGGAGACCTTGTCCAAGGGAAATCCCGCCACCAAGGCCGTGGGCAATGCACCCATTGTGCTGGCCCTCTGCGGGAAGCTCCAGAGCTCCGGCTACTACAAAGCCGAGGTGACCACCAAGTTCGGGGACTGGTTCATGTACGACCTGGGCATAGCCACGCAAAGCCTCTGCCTGGCCGCACGGAATCTCGGCCTGGGAACGGTCGTGGTGGGGCTCTTTGACCATGACCGTGCCAAGACGGTTCTGGGGGTCCCGGACGGATATGAACTGGTATCCCTGATCCCCCTGGGATTTCCGGCCAAAGAGTCCTCGGCTCCCAAGCGGCGGGATATCGCCGAGTTCACCCATCACGAACGTTTTTAGAAGACTCCCCGCAGGCTGATCATCCGGACCCTTGCGCTCCAAAACGGCAGGATCGGATAGACAAGGCCTGCCGAGCCACCCCTCTCGGCAAACCGCGCCTCCCCCCTGCTCACCGCTCACTCTTCGACGGGGAGGCGCCGTCCCACCGGGCGCGCGCGCATCGACCGACTCCAGTCCCTTGCGTCCCATGAGTCCCTTTTGACCCCGCGCCAGCGCGGTCATGGGCCGATTTTGTGTTTTATTGTCAATAAACCTAGTTTAGAATGAATTAAACCGACAAGGAGATATGTTGCTCCCGTGGGGGGCGAGATATCCGGCCAATGGCCTTTCCTGGCCGTGACCGGTTGATGAATTGCCGTGGACTTTTGAGGAGGAGAGATGACCCAGAGCAGAGATCAGGAAATCAGCCTTGCGGTGAAAGCGTTCAAGATTGGTAACAAAGTGAGGGAACTGAGGCAGAAGAACCGCTTCACGCTCCAGGACCTTGCCATCAAGACGGGACTCTCCAAACCTTTTCTCTCCCAGATCGAGAACGACCACGTTGTTCCTCCCATCGCCACCCTGCTGAAGCTCGCCCGCGCCCTGAGCGTCGGCATGGCTTACTTCTTTCAGCATGAGATCGGGAGCGACAAGATATCGATCACACGCGAGCGGGAGCGTATCCGCGTGGAAAGGCGTCCCCACCAGGAAAAAGGGGAGGTGGATTATATTTACATTGCCCTCGAGACGAAAAAGACCAACAAGAGCATGGAGCCTTTCCTGGTGGAGTTCCCCGTTCGTGACACCGATGACATGGTGTTCATGAGTCATGAAGGGGAAGAGTTTCTTTATGTTACCGAAGGGGAGGTTGAATTTCGAACCGTGGACCGGGTGGAGACTCTCTCACCGGGAGACAGCATCTATTTCGAATCCGACATCAGCCACAGCTTTCGCTGCATGAGCGAAGAACCTGCCAAGGCATTGGCTGTGATCTGGAGCAAAAGTTGACGGAATCTCAGGCTGGACGGGGGCGGGGAGGCTCAGGGTGGCTCCTACAGCCTGGTCGAGCGGGGGCACACCCGATGCCGAGTCGGTCCATATCAGCACCGGGCCGTGCCTGCGAGGGGTGTTAACGTTGAGCTCGATGCAACAGCGCGGAACAAAGTAGCACCCACACCATCTCTCGCATGAAACCACTCGGACTGCTCACGATGATTCGTTCACACCGACCTTATTCGCCGGCCTCATATTTGCCTGACTGGTACTTGAAGGAGACTTTCAATTTAGCCCGGTAAGTGACCTTGCCGTCCTCGATCTTGACGTCCAACTCGGTTACTTCCGCGACACGAAGATCCCGCAGGGTTTTCGCCGCCGTCTCCAGCGCCGTTTTTGCGGCATCCTCCCAGGAGCTGTCACTCGTTCCCACCAACTCGATGATCTTGTAAACGCTGCCCATGGGGTCCCTCCTATGCTCTATCGAAAAGCGTTCATTTCACCCTGATTCAGGGTGCCGCCTTGTTCCCCTCCAACGGGTACGCAAAACCTCGGTTGAACCTTGACCACCGCCCGGGAAAGCTATTCCGAGGTGTTGACCCGGGTGCTGACCCGGTTGCTTTCCCTCGGCTGTCCATTCACCATATATTCTACATAACATTCCACTGCATTGAAATGGGGTTTGAGGTCTCTCGCCTGAAAGCGGATAACCACGCGGTCCGTGGAGGCAAACCGAATGGAGTCACCCTCCACGCACACCGGCCCCGAAAAGTCGTAGTAGGGGCCCTTCTCCAGCCACCCCGACCGGGCCGAGCCCAGGGGCTCGTGACTGGATGCCTCATAATTGTACCAGTACATGGAGGAATGCGCCACGGATGGAACCTCGGAAAGCCATCGGCAGCAGACCCGACTCACCACTGGAATCGAATCCGTTCGGATGTTCAGAGCCACCTCGTAGAAGAGATCTTCCTGCATCGTCTCCGGGACTTCAATCCGAGTCAGCCTGACCTCCCCCGGCGCGACCGGTCGAAGCGAAAACCCCGCGCAGGCGCAAAGGCATGCAACCAGAATGGTCAAAACGAGCCAAAGCCGTCCTCGACGAATCATGAGCCTCTCCCTCTTCGGAGCCATCGTGACAATCGGTCCATGGAAGCCCTCGCTCCCAACACTCCGCGACAGCCCCTTTTCACTCACTCCCCAATCCCCCGCAAAACTGACGGTAACCAGTGTGCGCGAGTCTTCCCGGCAGACGTCTGCCGAGCTTCCGTTCGAGCTCCATCACCAGCTCCACCGCGCACCCGAGGTCAACACCCGTACTTATGCCCATGGACTCAAAAAACCAGGCCAGATCCTCCGTGGGCAGATTCCCGGAAGCCCCCGGAATGAACGGGCATCCGCCCAGTCCGCCGCAACTGGCGTCGAAGCGTCGGACCCCGACCCTCCAGGCCGCATGGGCATTGGCGATGCCAAAACCAAAGGTATCGTGAAGGTGAAGCGCCAGCGGAAGCTCCGTCATCGATCGGACAGCCGGGATCAAGGATTCAACCTGCGCGGGATTGGCCAGGCCCGAGGTGTCCGCAAGGTTGATCTCGTCGGCGCCCTCCCCGGCGAAGCGACCGATCATCTCCAGAACTCGACCAGGGGCAACCGCTCCCTCGAAATGGCAGCCGAATGCATTCATGACTCCGGCCTGGACCGTGACCCCCATCCCCTTGGCCAGCCCAATGAGCGTCAAGGCGCCGGACATGGCCTCGTCCACCGAGCACCCGGCATTCCGACGGCTGTGAGTCTCGCTGACGGAGACGAAAATGGAAACATGCCCGATGCCGCAGCCCGCAGCCCTTTCCATGCCCTTTCGATTCAGCACGAGGGCTGAATAAATCACATGCTCACGCTGCTTCAGGAGACCAAAGACCTCTTCGGTTCCCGCCATTTGGGGAACTCGCGCCGGATTCACGAAGGAGCCAATCTGTATCCGTCTGAGCCCGCAGCCCACAAGGGCTTCAATGAGCGCCGCCCGCTCCCGGACCGAAAACAGCACCTGCTCATTCTGGAGCCCGTCGCGAGGAAGGTTCTCCTCGATGATGATCCCCGGGTCCGCAACACTCATTGGCCAGTCATTTCCCCCTTCCCTTCTTTTCCTATTTCGGCGTGAGGAAATCAAGGAAATACCGATTCGGGAAAAGGCCTTTCGCTCCCTCTCACAGACCCTTCGCCGCCTGGGAAGCGGCGAGCTCCGTCTGCTTCCTTCGCCACTGGAGAGCCAGCCCCAATGCCAGAAGCCCCAGCCCGGTGACGTCGGACAATGTAGCCGGATCGATGAGCATCAGGCCGGCACCCAGGAAGATCAGGCGCTCGACGGGATGCATGTTGGTCCAGCAATAGCCGATCATGGCCGCCCCAACTCCAAACATGCCGCAGCTGGCTGTGATGAGGTTCTGTGTCAACTGAACCGCCGTTGTGTTGATCAGAAGCAGGGAGGGATTGTAGCAGAACATGTAGGGAACAATCACCGCCCCTATGGCGAGCTTGGTGGACTCGAGAGCCGTTTTGAAGGGATTTGCACGCGCAATGCTTGCCGCGGCATATGAGGCAAGGGCCACGGGAGGAGTGATGTCCGCCACGATACCGAAATAAAAGACGAACATGTGGGCCGCCAGAACCGGAACACCCTGGAGCACCAGTGCAGGCGCGGCAATGGTGGAGCAGATCACGTATGTGGCGGTCGTCGGCACCCCCATGCCGAGAATGATGGAGGCGACCATCGTGAAGACAAGGCTGAGCAAAAGATTGCCACCGGCCAGATCCACCAGACCTCCGGCCATTTTGAGTCCAATTCCCGTCAGGGTGACCACCCCCACCATGATCCCGGCCGTGGCGCAGGCGATGGCCACGCCGAGGGCCCCCCGCGCGCCCGCCTCCAGGGCATTGAGGATGTCCACGAATCCCATGCGGGTCTCCTTGAGGGGAAGCCCCGCGATGATGGCCACCAGCAGCCCCATGAGGGCCGCGAAGGAGGGCGTGTAGCCCTCGATGAGAATGTAGAAAAGGACCACCATTGGGATGAAGAGATGCAGTCTCCGCTTCACCACGCTGAAAAACCGTGGGATCTCCTCCGCACTCAGGCCCCGCAGGCCGCACCGCTTGGCCTCCAGGTGCACCTCGATGAGCACACCGACGAAATAAAGGCAGGCGGGAATGGCCGCGGCCTTGGCGATTTCGATGTACGGGATCCCGATGAACTCCGCCATGAGGAAGGCCGCCGCCCCCATGATGGGTGGCATGATCTGGCCTCCGGTGGAAGCCGAAGCCTCCACGGCGCCGGCGAATTCAGGGCGGTATCCGAGCTTCTTCATCATGGGGATGGTGAAGCTGCCGGAGCCGACGGTGTTGGCCACCGAACTGCCGGAGTAGGTCCCTTCGAGGGCGCTCGAGATCACAGCGACCTTGGCCGGCCCGCCCGAGGCCCAGCCCGCAATGGAATTGGCGATGTCGATGAAAAGCTTGGCGATGCCCGTCCGGTCCAGAAAGGTCCGGAACAGGATGAAAAGAAAAATGAACGAAGCGGAGACTCCAAGAGGAATCCCGAGGATGCCCTCGGTGGTGAAATACATGTGGGAGACGATGCGCTCGATGGAGTAGCCCCGATGCGTCATGAAGCCGGGGAAGTAGGGACCGAAGTAGGCATAGAGCAGAAATGTCGAGGCGATGATGACCATCGGCAGCCCGACCACCCGCCGTGCAGCCTCGAGGGTGAGCAGGGTTCCAATGGCTCCCGCGATGTAATCCATCTGGGAATACTCCCCTCCCGCTTCCATGATGCGCGTGTAGTTCAGCGTCATGTAAAGCCCGATGAATCCCGCGAATGCGGCAAACACATAATGATACCAGCTGAGCCGATCGGAGGATCCCTTAACGCGGAAGGGATAAAGCAGGTAAACCAGGACGAGTGCAAAAGCCAGATGTATGGACCGCTGCTTTTGCGCGGCGAGCATTCCGAAGGCGCCGGTGTAAACCTGGAACAGCGAGAAGCCCACGGCAACCAGGAAAACGATCTGGCGCTGTACGCCGGCGAGCCTTCTGAAGGTGGACTCCTTATCCACCTTTTTGAGAATCTCATTGAGCTCCGCCTCGGTAACGGCGGGCTCCACATCAGCAGTGCCTGCAGGTCTTTCCGGGTATCGTGGAGCTTCCTGCTCCTTCACTTGAGACAACTCCTTTTCCACCTTTCAACCCGGGAGCGACTCGCGGTTCGAATGGAGATGGAAGTTCCGGGCTCCACCAGCTCCGCCAGCGCTTTCTCGATACCCCTGATGGAAATGCTGTGCCCGGCTTCCCTGCCCACAAACAGATCCAGGGCGGGAATGGGCCGGTTGACGGTCCAAACCATCCAGCCGTCACCATCCCGGGAGAGATGGCCCTCGGCGCCGGAAGATTCAGGCATCCCGGCGCCGAAGGAATCAAACCTGGACTGGACCACCACTAGGTGGTCCCGTGCCACCCTGAGGGTGTCATGGACCGGCCTCCTGTTGACCGAGTGAACGAAGGAGAGCGTGAATTCCTCTCCCTCGTCCATCTCGGCGCAAAACAGGACCCTGCCGGTCCCGGAGCCGACCACCTCGACCACCCTGCGATCGGAACCCCACAAAACCCAGAGCACGGGCAGGGCACAGGCGACCAAAATCGCGTATCCAAAACGAGTCGCCATTCCGGAAAACCGACCGCCAGGACGGCGTCGCTCCAAACCACCCGTCAGGCCGGCATCCATGGTCCTACTTCATCACGCCCTTTTCCTTGTAGAACCTGGCAGCCCCCGGATGAAACGGGATGGAGACGCCCGTGGAGGCCTTCGCCACGTCCAGCTCCTTGCCCTTGGCGTGAGCCGTGGCCAGTTCCGCCTGATTCTCGAAAAGGGATTTGGTCAGGTTATAGACTACATCGTCCTTGATTTCGGCGTTCACGATGAGAACGGCGTTCACGGCCACCGTGCTCACGTCCTCGGTCTGGCCCTTGTAAGTGTTGGCAGGAATCTTGGCCGGTGAGAGGAACGGGTACTTGTCATCGAGCATGTCGATCTTCTGGACGTCGATGGAGAGGAGCTTCAGATTGCGCACGGTGCCGACATCCATGATGGCGGAGTTCGGGATGCCCGCCACGACGATGAACGCATCGATGTGATTGTCCTTGAACTGCTCGGCGCTCTCCGCAAAAGAGAGGTACTGCGCGTTGACGTCTTCCCTCTTCATTCCGTAGACGTCGAGGAGCTGCCTGAAGTTCGCCTCGGTACCGCTGCCGGGAGCCCCCACCCCCACCTTCAGGCCTTTCAGGTCGGCAAAGCTCTTGATCGGCGAATCCCCACCCGCAACCAGCTGAATGATCTCGGGGTAGAGCACGGCGATGGCCCTCAGGTTCTCAAGCTTCTCCTTGAAAGCCTCCGTGGCGTTGAAGGCAAAATCGACCGTATCGCTCTGTACGATGGCGAGCTCGGCCTCCTTCCTGTTCACCAGGCGAACATTCTCGGCCGAGGCTCCCGTGGCCTGAACCGTGACGTTCATCGCGGCGACCTTGGTGTTCCAGATGCGGGCCATGGCGCCACCGAAGGGGTAATAGGTTCCGGCGGTGCCACCCGTGGCCAGGACCAGCTTGGTCTCCTGGGCAGGGGCCACAACGGCGAAGCCAACCACCAGCAAACAAATCACGGCCAACGCGAGACACTTCTTCATGCGCTCCCTCCTGTCAATTTGGATTCGATCTGTAAGGAATGGAAAGAAAGGTACGGAAAAACAACGACTTTTTCCGCCAGTCTGTCCTTTAGCAGATGTCCGCCATGGCGTCAAGCCAAGCCACTCCGAAGTCCAGGGCCGGCAGCCTTCCTCAGCCGAGCGGCGCACGGTCCATGGAGACCGGGGAGATACACAGTGAATTCGTCAGCGCCTGCAACACGGAACGCCAGTGAGCCGGCTCAGTCCTCACACATGGTTGCGCAGAGCCAGCTCAACGGGATGAGGGCTCAGATAGACCTGCTGCTTGAGATAAGGCTGATCATACTTGCGGACATAGTGACAGATCAGAGTGACGGGGACGATGAGCGGCACATAGCCCATTCGAAAATGGTCGATGACTTCCAGGAGCTCCTGCTTCTCGTCCGCCGTGAGATCCCTTTTGAAATATCCCATGAGGTGCTGAAGTACATTGGTATTTTTCCTGAGGGTGGCTCTCAGCCGGACACCATCCATGAGGAGGGCCTGGTAGCGGTCGAAGAGCTCATCGCGGGGTGTCTGTTTCGCGGCGGCGACGAGCTTGCCCATCATCGAGCCGTGCTTGGGACTGTGTGCCAAGATCAACAGCTTGTGGCGGGTGTGGAAGTCGATGAGGTCCCCCACTCCAGGTTTTTCAGCGATGAGGTCCCGCCAGCGTTTGGCGATGAAAATCCGCTCGATGAAGTTCTCCCGCAGCATGGGGTCATGGAGCCTTCCCTCCTCCTCCACGGGCAACAGGGGAAAATGCTTCATGAAAATCCCCGCGAAGATGCCCACTCCGACCTTTCGGGGCACCCGGTTATGATCGAAAAGCTTGACCCGCTCCATGCCGCTGCTCGGAGAATTGGACTTGAAGATGAAGCCGCAAAGCTCCTCCGACTCCAGCTGCCTGACCCGTTCATTGGCCCATGCCACCATGGGCTCCGTCATGTCCTTCCCCGTCCGACTCGTGACCAGTCTCGGCGAATCCACATCTCCCTCAAGATGCATGGATTCTCTTGGTATGCCGAAGCCCGCCTCGGTCTCGGGACAAACGGGAACATATTCCACATACTGCCCGAGGGTGTCCCTGAGGTACCGATCGAGCTTGTGCCCCCCGTCATACCGCACGGGCTCGCCCAGAAGACAAGTGCTGATACCCAGACGTATCTTTTCCATGCCATTCCCCCACAGCCGGCCCCGAAACGTTTTGATTCCTCCACCGCGCCCGTCATGTAACGACGGACGACCACGACAATACATGATACATGGCCGCCGCCAGGGGTTCAAGCGGCTCGGGGAGGATTGGCCTCGGATCGACACGCCTGCGATCCACAGGGGGATGGTCCTTTCTCCTCCGCTTGGTCTCCGTTCTCCACGAGGGTGAGCCCCACGCCGAATCTCCAATTGCGGCGTGGGAGATCTCCGAGATGTGGCGACACAAATTCCGACCATCGCATTGACGCGCACTCCCGGGCTGTATAAATGAAAAGGGTATTTATTGGACTCATGCTGCTCCGGATGGGATGGACTCGCCAGTCCCGCCAGCAGGCCAAAGGCCGCCGGGAGGTCGGCCCCGTTGGAAACCATAACATCCTGCACCATGGACTGCCCCGATACCTGTTCCCTCGTTGTGGGCGTGGACCCCGCGGGAAAGATCCGCATCCGCGGCAACCCGGATCATCCCTTCACCAGGGGTTTCATCTGCAACAAGGGGATCAGGTTTCACAAGCGACTTTCCAGCCCCGATCGAGTGACTCGGCCCATGCGCCGGACGGGCTCGACCTGGGAGACCATTTCCTGGGAAGTCGCCCTCGACCTTTGCGCCAAAGCCATTCAAAAATACCGCACCGAGCCCTCTTCCATCCTCCATTTCCACGGAGAGGGCGCCAAGGGGGCTCTCAAACAGTCGGGCAAGCTCTTTTTCTCCATGCTCGGAGCCACGCGCACCAGGGGCTCTCTCTGCGATGCCGCGGGCTACATCGCATGCGTCCAGGACTTCGGATCGCGCTTCAACCACGATATCGAAGACATCCTGCATTCGGCCCGCATCGTCAATTGGGGAAAAGACCTGTCCCGCGGCTCGGTGCATACGGCCGCCCTGACCCAGCAGGCACGGCGGCGGGGAGCCCGGGTGCTGAGCATTTCGCCAGGGGGGGATGGGAATCCGGACTACTCGGACGCGATGATCCGGATACGCCCGGGGACAGACCGGCATCTCGCGGCGGGAGTCCTGAGGCTTCTCCTGGGATCGGGGTCGGTGAGACCGGAAGTGCTCCAGCACCTGGCCGGATGGGACGTCTTCTCAAACCTGATCCTGAGCAGGTCTCCCGACGAATGGTCGTCGGTCTGCGATGTCTCCACGGAGGACCTGCACGAAATCCTTGGCTGGTACGATGCCCCCGGAGCGACGGCGACCCTGGTGGGCGCCGGTTTGCAGCGCTATTCCCGGGGGGGCGAGAGCGTCCGATTTATCAATGCCCTGGCCATGCTCGCCGGACACGTCGGTCGCCCCGGCGGAGGGGTGTACTTTCACCTGCATTCCCTCAGGAACTTCAACCTCGGATGGACGAAGCCCTCCCCCCCGAGGCCGCTGCGGTCGCTGCCCATGCCGACCATCGGGAAAGGAATCCTCCAGGCGGCGGATCCACCCATTCGGATGATCTGGGTCAATGGGGCCAATCCGGTGAACCAGGCCCCCGGGACCCTCGAGACGGCACGGGCCTTCGAGAGCGTCGAGCTCAAGGTGGTGGTCGACGCCTTCATGACCGACACCGCTGATCGAGCCGACATTTTCCTGCCGTGCACCCTCATGCTCGAGCAGGAGGATGTCGTGGGCTCCTACCTCCACGACTATGTTCTTCATGCCGCGCAGGTCCTGGACCCACCGGGGGAGGCGCGGTCGGACCACTGGATTCTCTCTGAAGTCGGCAAACGCCTGGACCCCCCCGTTCTTCTGCCCGATCCCGATCAGTGCTTCCAGTGGTCTCTCCAGACCCCTGTTCTCGAAATCAGCATCCAAGAGCTTCGGGCTCGAAAATGGGTAAAGGCCAGGCGGCCGGCGGTTGCATACGCCGGAATGCGGTTTGATCACCCTGACAGCAAATACCGCCTGCCCTCGGCCTTTCACGACGAACCGCACCCGCCCACCGACTATCCCCTTCGCCTTTTGACGCTCATCAGGCGCGATCACCTGCATTCGCAAATCCCCCGGGACGAGCAGTCGATGCCGCCCGTGGTCAGAGTCTCCCCGGAATGCGTCGGCCTCAGGGGCCTGCGTCTCCATAAGGCCGTCTACCTGGCTTCACCCCTCGGCCGCATGGAAGTCCGGGTCGAAGTCCAGGAAGGGCTTCACCCGGGAACCGTCGTCTATCGGAGAGGTGACTGGTGGAAGCTCGGAGGCGGAGCCAACCGCATCATTGCGGCCAGGCTCACGGACTTGGGCCCTGGCGCCGCATACTATGACCAGTATGTCCGCCTGGAAAACGGCTGACACGGCGATGAAAAGGAGTTGAAAATCACATGGGCTCTTTGAAAGGTGACATTCCCGAAGAAATAATCTCCCTTTGCGGCAGTTGCACCGAAGCGTTCAACCGGACAACCGACCCGGATTCGCACATCGCCCTGGCCAGGCATGCACTGCGCGGACTGCTCCTGGACCGGACCCTTTTCGTCCGCCTCATGGAATCCATCCTTGAGGGGGCCTCTTTTCCCGATATCCAGCGGCCCACGCTCTTCGACAACGAGATCCTGCTATACCAGGAGCCGGACCGTCTTTATTCCCTGAGGATGTACATCTGGGGCCCCGGAGAATACACCCCCGTTCATGACCACAATTCATGGGGCGTTATCGGAACCGTGACCGACGGCTTCGAGGTGGTCAACTATTCAAGGGTGGACGACGGCAAGCTTGAGGGCTACGCTGAATTGAGCGAGCGGGAAAGGTTCAACCTGGAGGCCGGAGAATCGGCTCACACATACCCCCTCGACGATGGAATTCACATGACCGGCAATCCGACGCTGGGCACGATCATCACCCTGAGCCTCTATGGGAAACCTGTGGCCAGGCCGTACATCCAGGGTTTCGACCTTGTGCATCGGCGCGCGTTCCGCATCACGTCCCCCCGGCGCAAGAAGGCGCACCTGGCGGCTCAGGCGCTGCAGACGCTGACCCCCCATGCATGAGCTGAGGACCTCCGTCATCATCCCCCTCCCCATTGAAGCCGTGTTCGGCTTCTTCGGGGATGCCTCCAACCTGGAGAGGATCACCCCGCCGGAGCTCAGCTTTCGTATCATCACGCCCCAGCCGGTCGAGATGCGGGCAGGCACCCTCATCGACTACAGATTGCGTCTTTTCGGATTTCCCATTCCCTGGAAGACCCGGATATCCCTTTGGGAGCCGCCCTGCCGGTTTGTGGACGAACAGCTCTCCGGCCCCTACCGAACCTGGATTCATCAGCACCTTTTCACGCGAGCCGGTGAACGCACCCTGATGGAAGACGTCGTGACCTACCAATTGCCGTTCCAGCCTTTCGGAGAGCTGGCTCACACCCTGGTCCGACTGGAGCTCGATCGCATCTTCCGTTTTCGGCGCCATTCAATTCTGAGGATCCTGACCCCGGACGGGCGCGCATGACGTCACGGCGCCGATGCTCCCAGGCGGTTCAGCTCCCCCGCGGGCTTTCCTCGATGCGGGTGAGAAGATCGCGAATGCGCTGAGAAGCTCTCATCGCGGCAAGCCAGTCCCCTGGAATCGCCTCCATGCCGCGGTGCGCCCCGAGAACCATGCCGACAACCATTCCGCGAGCCGCCGAATCCCCGCCGGCCATCGTATTCTGCACCAGGGCCTCCTTGAGATCGGTCTCATACCTGGCGATCAGGTAGACCACGGCGGGAAGGGCCGCTTTAACGTTGCAGCTCTGGCCGAGGTCGAGGATGGCCTCTTTCGCCGAAAGACCCAGCGATTCCAGCCCTTCATGGACGGCACTCGCCACAGGCTCGCCTTTGAAGAGCTCGTCCGCAACGGCCTTCATGGCCTGCACAGGCGCGGAGCCAGCCAGAACTGCGTGAGTGACTCGAGCCAGGAGCTCAGCCGATTGTATCACCGCCGGGGCGTTGTGGGTCATGGCCGTCTGAGACTTGACAGCCGAAATGAGCGACGGCAGGTCATTTCGATAACGATATACGAGTGGGGCGATTCTGGCGGCTCCGGCAAGGTCCGTCGAGTGGGATCCGGATTCCGAAGGTCCCTTGCCATGCTCGAAGCCCTGCAGTGTCCCTTTGGTGGCATGGTCGAAGTAGCCGCGGTAATCCGAGAAGAGCTTTCGCCATCGTCGGGAAAAGTCCTCGAGGTCGAAACTCCCGAATTCAGCGACGGATTCAAGGAGAGCCATGGTCTGATCGCCATAATGGGTGAATTCGCCGGCGTCCTTCGCGGGGTGGTAGGAATCGGGCGACGGCTTGAGCAGTGTCTCAACGCGCCCGAACCTTCGCTCAATCTCGTCGACGTCATATATCCAGTGGGCTCCCAGGGCCAGGGAATCCCCGGCAAACGATGCCATCACCAGTGCCTCGGCTCTATCCTTCATCGCATGCTCCTGATTTGATAGGTTTCGAGTCTCGGGTTCTTCGGGTGGACTGGAAATCATCACGGCCCCAGGTGCCTTGACGAAGCGTGATGTACACCGAGCTCCTGCTTGCATGGATGCCATCCCGGCAAACCATCCAGAGCGCTCCCATGCAAATCGCTGATTCTTAAATTTAAGACCGACTTGAAGAAGGGCCAAGGGCGGATCGAAGAGAAATGCAGGCCCCCCCCCGAGTGCGAGATGCACACCCCCATGGTCTGTCCCGCGGCATCATGATTTGACAGGAACCCCCAGTGTGGCATTTTAATGCCGTGGAGGGCTTTCCCGGCGCCGGCGCTCACCGGGCCGGCTGCCCATGGAGCTTTGTGGGCACTCTGAAAATAGCAGTCCCCCATGACCCTTCGGGTCACCCTAAACAATGGAAAGGACCAGTGCCGGGCTGCTTTTCAACTTGAAACTTGAAACCTTAAACTTGAAACTTGTAACTTGCAACTTTTTGGAGCAGTCGTTCCTCACGGAGATGGACGCCAAGTCATCTGAACGGCCCGAACGGCCTGGAATCGAGCTTAACGTGACCTCGTGGCAGACAAAGCCCTCGGATCGATTCATTCTTAAATGGATCAAGGTGCATCTTTCGGCCCGAATAACGCCTCACCTCGTGGCGTGGCCGGGTCTCGAACCCTGGATGATCACCCTCTTTTCAAGCGCCATCGGCGTCCTTGCGGGAATACTTGTGGCCATGGGAGCTCCGGTAACGGGCGGACTTGTCGCAGCCCTGGCCCAGGTCCTTGACGGCGTGGACGGTCAGTTTGCGCGCATTACAGGGCGCCAGAGCAAGGGCGGAGCTTTCTGGGATTCGGTGCTCGATCGATACACCGACGGGGCCATGGTCATCGGCCTGTGCGTCTATCTCCTGCGCTTTCCGCAACCCCTGCCGCCATGGTGCCTGATCCTGCTGGGCTCCCTGGCCGTCATCGGAAGCAATCTCATCAGCTACTCGAGCTCGAGGGGTGAGCACCTGGGCATCGATCTGGGCCCACCGACCCTGGCAAGCAAGGGGACTCGAATGAGCGTCATGATCCTGAGCTGCTGGGGAGCCATGATCTGGACGAGCGCTCCACTTCTCGCGGTGCTTCACCTGGTGGTCCACACCCAGGCCGCCATAATTCAGAGACTGCGCCGCGCCCTCAAAGCTCCGCAGCCGTTGTGAAAGAAGGTTTCAGGTTCCTGGTTTCTGGTTCCTGGTTTCCGGTTGGAGGGATGGTGGGGGCGGGCACGGAGATCGCGTGCCCGCCTTTTTAGTCGTTGAGCCTGTGGCCTGGAGGAGGTTGATGCGCCCTACTCGGCTT
>JALOOX010000161.1 GCA_025454175.1 Syntrophobacteraceae bacterium
ACCTGAGATCCCAGAGCCCGAACTCCCTGTTCACCACGATGCTCCCCTCCGGCAAGGCGGACTCTCTCAACTTCCAGCGCCTGAGCTCGCGCCAGTCGAACATCGGCACGGGCGGCGAATCCAGAAATTCGGCAGGATCCCCCGGGCTCGAGCGGCCGCGGAGAAGATCCAGCAGCCACTCACCCGCCCTTTTGCCCGTGGCACCAAAATCGAGAATCTGCCCCCCGATGATGCCGTACTCCAGACCGGTAACGAGCACCCCGAAGATCGGGGCCGCGGAGACCTTGCTCAGCCGTTCGGTCACGGTCCCCGTGTGGTAGAGTCTCCCGGCCGTATCCCGGCTAAAGGGCAGAAGAAGGACAAGGGTGTTCGGAGGCGGGGAGGAAAGCTCGAAAAGGATCTCCTCAAAGGACCTGTCGCTCAGGTAATGAACCTCCAGCCGGCCTTCCCATTTCTTCAGATCGCGCCGCGCCTGGTTTTCCATCCTTCTGTCTATGTCGTGAGTCCCGTTCACGACAAAAACCCTTTTCGATTTGGGGAAGAGCCTCAACCCAATCTGAACGGTCCCGATGATATCGGGTCTGGCCGAATGCCCGATGATGGGGCGGTCCGTCTTCGGCAGCGTGAAGCCTCCCGGGAGGTACAGGGCCAGGACAGGGAGATGGGGAAAGAGATCCGGGCACTCCTCCAGCAGGAATTCCAGGGCTTCCGGGAAGACCGTTACGATTGCGGCCACCTTGCGATGGCTGAACCGCAGGCGCATTTCATCGACCAGAAGGTTCCTGTACTCGGGGCCGGGATTCCGTCTCAAGTCCAGCGATACGTAATGGTGGTTCAGTTTGGGCACCCCGCCGTCATCCAGTACCTTAGAGATCTCCTCGTCGATTCGCAGGAAAAGGGGGGCATTGGCTTCGTGGGCATGGAGGATCAGGACGTTCTTTGTCACCATGGGCGAGCAAGAGAAACAACCACGGGAGACTCCGCAACGTCATCCATCTGATTGGGCGGACATGCGGCATCGCCGACTCCGTCGTTCCAAAGGACCGGTTTCCGTAAGCGTTTCGCCCATGTGCCTCTCGACTCCCTGCGGGGAAAGGCCGTCCGGCGGACAGCAGGCAACCGGAGTGATCATAGACCGACCGTCCTGATGGATGCAAGATCAGGCTCGCCGGACTCCTCTATTGGACCAAGGTCCAATATCCATTTCCCTCCGAATGCCCTAAACTTCCCATCGGCTCCCTTTCCCGATGGGTTTTCGGGGACAATTATGACCATAGACCATCAACAGTCGGAGTAGGAATGTCCATTACTGAACACCCCCTCCACAGATCCCAGCGAGCGCTATTAACGCACTGGGCTCTTGCCTCAGGTGATGACGCCAAGCCGTCTCAAGGGATAGGGGTGGCAGATACGGGCCGGGGGAATCCAGTGGTCGATGAGTCGCTTCATACGCTCCCAGGTCACCTTGTTTTTCTGGCTCCTTCGTCGAAGGGTACGCCACCAGAGCCAGGTGATGCGGTAGCGGAAAAGCCACAGGGCACTGCCGTTGCCCGGGACGCCGTAGTAGCTCACGTGTCCTCGAACGACCGATGCCAACCACCTTCCCACCTCCGGTACGGGATCATGCAAGCGTCGCCGAAGTTCGTATTTGACGTCGGTCAACTTGGCTTGCAGCCTCTTGCGCATGGTCTGGCGCAGGACGGTGGACATCCCGTTGCTCCTCTTCTTCGCACAGATATGCGTGAAGCCGAGGAAGTTGAATGTCTCCGGCTTGCTCAACCCGGCTCTTTTCCGGTTCTTGGCCGCATACGGGCCAAACTCCAGAAGCCGCGTTTTGTCGTTGTGCAGTTCCAGGCCGAACTCCGCCATGCGTTGGCGAAGATCTTCGAGAAATTGCTCGGCGACATCCCGATGCTCAAAGCCCACCACGACCAGCAACGGACTGATGCTGCCGCCCTGCACCGTGCCCTTGTCACCATATATCCGTTTCCCGTCTTCCAGCACGCCGGCGTTCAGCCACTTCTGGATGAGTCGCATGACGCGCCGGTCCCCGATCCGGTGCTCGATGAACTTGATCAGCCATTTCCGGTCGATGGCGTCGAAAAATCCGCAAATGTCTGCATCGAGCACCCAGTTCACCTTCCTCGTCAGCAGTGCCGTGTAGAGTGCGTCCAGCGCATTGTGCGGACTGCGCCCCGGTCGGAACCCGTACGAGAAGCCGAGGAAATCCACCTCGTAGATTGCGTTCAGCACCTCCACCGAGGCCCTCTGGACGATCTTGTCTTCGAGCGCCATTACTCCCAACGGCCTTTGGCGGCCGTCCGGCTTCGGGATGAACGTTCTCCGGGTGGGTTTCGCCCGGTACGCCCCGCGTTTGAGCCTGTCGGAGAGGTCTCGGAGGTTTTCCTCCAGCCCCTCTCCGTAGACCCGCCACGTCACCCCGTCCACGCCCGGTGCGGCTTCCCGCTTGAGACCGTAGTAGGCCTCCCGGAGTGTGTCCGTGCTGTAGATGTGGTGCAGGAGCGCTGTGAACCGCAACGACCTATCCTTCGTCGCTGCTTGGCGTACCCGCTCGAGCGCACTTCGCATGCGTTCCCGGCCCTGAGTCCGGAGCCTGTTTTGCTCTCGCGAGTTCCCTTTGGCCAACTGTCTTCCCTCCTTCCCCTCCGCCACCGGAGGTCCGGTTTTGTTCGGGGATATCCCCGGTACTACACAGTTGTCCGACTTCCCACGACCGTCCGTCATCGGCGTACGTCCTTGAACTTCCCGATGCGGCCCGCCCTACCATCTCTGGCGGGCGATCGTGGGATCTCCCGGTTCCCGCGCAAGGTGCATCCGTGCATGCTCGGGGTCTCTGACCGCGCGGGGTCCCGTGGAAACTCGCGATATCGCTTCCACAGGTGTGGCCTTCCCCATCCTCCTACTGGGTCGGCACCCCGAAGGGTAGCTCTTTCGCGGCTCAATACCCGGCCTGCACGTACCCCTGTCAACGCTTCGCCCGCACCGTTACCGATGCTGACGCATGACTCGGGGCCGCTGTGGGTCGCTAACCTTTCAACGTGTGAAACTTTCATTCACAACACCTTGCCGGTTTGACCGGCGCACAGGAGGGACAGGCTATGTCACAGCCGATACTGACCATACAGGCTGACGTGGTGATCGCAGGATCGGGGCCCGGAGGGGCAACGACGGCCATGGAACTCGCCAAGAAGGGCAAGAAGGTCATCCTTTGCGAGGCCGGGAAATACCACAAGCGCCTCGGCCGGAACAGCTTCATGCTGCTCGGCATGATGGACAACATGGGCCTGACCTTCTCGAAGGAGGGAACCTGGGTCCTCAGGCCCAAGACAGCGGGCGGGGCTTCCGTTGTCTATTGCGGCACGGCGGTCCGTCCGCCTCCCTGGCTCAAGGAGAAGTACGGGATCGACCTGGAGGAAGAGGTCGATGATCTCTACAAGGAAATCCCGATTCAGACTCTCCCGGACCATCTCGTCGGGCCGGCGGCCCGTACGATCATGCAGGCCGCCCAGGACATCGGGCACGACTGGAACCTGATCGACAAGTGGATCCGGCCGGAGAAGTGCGTTCAGAATTGCGGCAAGTGCGCCCTGGGTTGCCCGACGGGGGCAAAATGGACCGCCCGGGAGTACATCGAAGAGGCGAAACAGCGCGGGGCCGAGTTCCTTCTCAAGACCAAG
>JALOOX010000162.1 GCA_025454175.1 Syntrophobacteraceae bacterium
GAACAACCGAGACGCGCGATTCCGTCACCGGTGAGACAGGATCCCGAGCCATTTCTGTTTCGGCGAGGGGAACCCCTCGGAGATAATGCACATCGTGGAGAACCGAGCGGCCTTGGGCAGGCAACGCCGGTGTGACAAAGCTCGCGGCGAGTTCCAGGGTCTCTGCAAGGGCATCCAGTTCAGCGCCGATGTTGCCTCTCAGGCAGGAGTCGATTTTCTTGTAAAGGTGAAGAGGCCTCCGTTCCTTGATCGCTCCGGCCACGGCCTTGAGCGACTGACCGGCTTGGTCAGACTGCACATTTCTGGTGTTGGTAAAAAGGGAAAGAGAGTGAGGCGATTCAGGCAATGGGAAGGAGCGGATGTGATCCTGCCCGAGAAGATAGGTGGGCGCCTCAAGCCTGCAAAACTGGATTCCTGTGTCTGCAGCGCCCGTGAGATCGTCCGCAATGACGGCCATCCTCAGCATGAAGCTCCCTTGGCAGGGGCCGGCCCTATGGGAAGCAGATCAGGCGAGTGGGTGAGCACGGTGAGACGGGCAGAAGTCCCCTGCCTTTTCAGGGCTTCCTCAATGGCCCATTCTATGCTGGGCGCATGGGTGTGGCCGAGCCTTGCCTTGTGCTCCGCCGGAATTCCTGGGGAAAAAGTAATGACCGAGGCCTTCTCCCGCACCATGGCCCAGGCTACGGCCAGGGCGGAAGCGACTCCATTCTTGAGTTCCCCCCGGCGATAGGCGGCTTTGATCTTGTCTGAGGGCCAGGAGGTGAAGTCGAGGAGTTCCGTGTGCACAGGACTCACCCCTTCGGGTGCGCTGGGCCGGGTACTGGGATTTGTGGGACTGCCAGAAGTCCAGGTCGCAGGGGCAGGAGTTGGCCAGAACAATGTCCGGTGTCTCGTGGTAGGTGACTCCGTAGATTTTCCGTGCCAGGCTCACGCCTTCGAGAAAGGCGGATCTCATTTCCCCAAAGAAACACCCGGCCACCCGGCCGTTCGTGTCCATGACCACATTGAAGATCGTGTTCATGCCCACCCTGTCGGCCATGTCGTCCATGTCCTGCCGAACCGGATTGTCTTCATATCCCAGAAAGGAATCGCCCCCGCTTTCACAGGAGAGCATGTGGGTCTCGGCGGTCGTTCTGGCCCCGCACACGCCGGGCTGAATGATCTTGGACGAACCGGAAAACCCGGGGATGTGATGGGGCACGATGGCCCCCAACCCGATCACCACGTCGGCTTCGGCGACCAAGCGGTTGACCTGGAGGGGGGTTCCGCGGCTGGAGGTCCCCAGGTCCACAAGCACGTCGGGATTGCGCCACTCGTGGTTCAAGACCCTGATGCGTTTGAACACCGAAGACCCCACCTTGGTCATGATTTCTTCCTCTGTCATGTAACGGTGGGTCCCCAGGGCGATGAGGCAACAGATCTGAGCATCCTTGACGCCGGCCCGCTTGAGCCGCTTGAGGAGAGCAGGAATCACGCGGTCCACCGGTGTGGACCGGGTGTTGTCGTCGCTGACGAGAAGGACGCGGTCGGCCGGCTTGACCCGGGTTTCCAGGGGAGCCTGCCGAATCGGATGATCAAGGGCGTGCTCGATTTGAGTTTCCAGCTCGGCAACGGCAGGGAAGGGCTTGGGGCTCAAAACCTCGACCAGATGCTTGTCAGGCACCTTCAGCCGGTAAGGTTTTCCGTCAAAGGGGATGATGATTTCAGCCATTGGGCACTCTCAAATCCCTCACATGAAGGTTCTGGGCAGGAAGGTGCTGAGCCAGGGAAAGTAGGTCACGATGGCCAGCACGATGAGCGCCACGACAAACGGTTTCCAGATGGCTCGGCCCAGGCGATCGATGGAGATGCTGGAGATGCCGCAGACGGCAAAAAGCACGGCCCCCACCGGCGGGGTGATGAGACCCAGAACCAGATTCAGGCAAATCACGATCCCGATGTGAACCGGGTCGATCCCAAGGCTTGCAGCGATCGGCCCAAGCACAGGGGTGACGATCACCAGGGCCGGTGCGGTTTCTATGGGAATCCCGAGGATGAGCAGGAAGACGTTGATGAGCATCAGGATGAGGTAAGGGGAGGTCGTTAGTTTTGAGAGAAAGTCGATCACGAGCTGCGGGATCTGATCTACGGCCACAATCCATGCAAAAGGTTCGGACATGGCAATGAGAAGCATGACCATCCCCGACTCGAGTCCGGCCTTGAGCAGGACATCAGGGAGACTTCTCAAGGTCAGCTTGCGATAGACGAAAAACCCTACGACCGCAGCATACAGCACCGTCACGCCTGCAGCTTCGGTGGGGGTGAACATGCCGGTCAGGATGCCGCCCATGATCAGGACCGGCATGAAGATGGCCGGCAGCGCCCTCCAGGCGGCAACGAGAATCTCTTTTATGGGCACTCTCGGGTCTCGCGGATAGTTGCGAACCGTCGCCTCCCAGGACATGTAGAGCATCAAGGCCAGTCCGAGCAGGAGCCCCGGGAAAACTCCACCCAGGAAGAGCGCGCCGATCGAAACATTGGCCGATACGCCGTAAATGATGAAGGGAATGCTGGGAGGGATGATCGGTCCCATGCAGGAGGCGGTAGAGGTCAGGGCTGCAGCC
>JALOOX010000114.1 GCA_025454175.1 Syntrophobacteraceae bacterium
AGTATTTGATTTTATGGAGGGCGATCCGGGGATCGAACCCGGGACCTTTGGTTCCGGAGACCAACGCTCTATCCACTGAGCTAATCGCCCTGCCGGGTCGGGTCATGAAGAATGACGCCAATCAGGAAGGTGATTTGATTAGCACAGCGGTGGGGTGTTGTCAATGAGGCAAGCAATGGGCTGAATCGAGGAAGGCGAAACCGACACGCATGCCCAATAACGCCGCATACTGCTGAAGCCTTTGTGCCTCAGCACCATTTTTCCGGGCTGAATGTTCCTGCATCAGCGTCGGTTTGGGCCATGAACCGGCGAGCTCGCCACTCGACGGGCGGAATGCATCCGGAATACGGTGTGACAGGATGCCCGAGTAGGCCGGCAAGGCCGTCACCCCGGCTAAACCAGGGGGCCAGAAACCAGCTCATCACAGCATTGGGGTGACTGGTTCTCACTTCTCGCCGGAAAGATGCCAGGTGACGTGATCAGCACATCTCCACACAACCGAGCGCATAAATTGATCGTCATTCCCGCATGTCCCCGGCGGGAATCCAGAGGCTTTCAAGCCGCTGGATCCCCGCCAACTGCCTGCGGGGATGACGTGTGATGAAGATGGTCACATTATTCTTTGGACTTGTACCTAAGTTGCTTCTCGCCCCCTCTGAGAGGCTGCATCGCGTGACGAATCCATAAGCCACGGTGTGCGGAGTACCTCACCCGCGGGCGCACGAGGGGGTCATTTCAGCTTTGGTGGCTTCCCGGACTTCCTTGATGAGGATGTCGAACTCGGCAGACGTCCCTGCCCGAGGGTCGTTGAAATCTGCCACAATCACGTCGTCGCGCAACTCCTTGACCAGGAACTGCACCAAACATTTCTTTTTCATCTCCCGGTAAACTTTTCCTTCCTTGAGTCTTGGTTCCTTATAGTCCTCCCGGGGGAGCTCCCGAATCAGATCATCATCAAGGTGCCCGTAGAGCTCCTCGGGGGGCACATGAACGGTCACGCGATCGCCGGGGAGAAGGTTCTGGATGGCGCTCTCAACCGAAGGCAGCTGCACATCGACGCCATAGACGAAGCTGCAGGCCTGATCAGGCAATACCGACTCCTCGCCGTTGGGGTGCGAGGTGTGGATGGTGTACTCCATGGTGACCAACATGCATTCCTTGACTCGCTGCATACCCTGATACTCCTTGTCATCTCCCGCAGTTTGCAGGAGGAATTCGACTCCTGCCGCTTCTCTGGCTGCCTTGAGCGTTCCCAGACGAACCTTTCAGACGAACCGGCCGGTCCATCATCAACAACGATCCTAAAGCTAACACGCGGCCGAACGATGTCAATAAAGCTTGCCCAAACCCCGTTTTGGCGATAAGCAAAAACCCGATGCAGGTGTCAGGATGATTCGTTTTGCCGCCACCACCTCCCCGTTCCGGAGGCCGGCGCCCATTCAACACCGAATCGCCGCAGTGGGCGGTCTCCCTGTCTGCTTTCTCCGGAAGCCATCCGGAGGTCGTGTGGGGGGCCCCATGACCGGCAAGTGATCATCGTTGAAGGCTTTTGAAGCCCATGAACCCATTGACCATTCATAAATTCCATCTGCTGGAGCAGGTGCCGGGGCTGGTCCACGGGGTCTACACCCGCCATGGCGGGGTGAGCCTGCCCCCCTACGAAAGTCTCAACGTGGCCTGGAACAACGGCGATGATGCGGCGGCGGTGCGGGAAAACCTCTCGCGTGTTCGCGAATCCCTGGGATCACGATTCCTGGCATCCTCCCTACAGGTTCACGGGGACACCATCCGGGTGCTGGAACGAGATCCTCTCGAAAAGGCCGACTCCGACGCCTTTCTCATTCGCGCTCCCTCCGGCGATGCTTTGGTGACCAGCCTCGGGGACCTGGGCATCATGATCAAGATTGCGGACTGCCAGGCGGTTTTTCTGGTGGACCCCGAGCGCAAGGTCGTCGCCAATGTGCACTGCGGCTGGCGCGGAAGTGTGCAGAACCTTGCGGGCAAAACCGTGGCCCTCATGCGGACACGATACGGATCCCGCCCCGAGAGCCTGCTCGCCGCCGTGAGCCCGTCCCTCGGCCCCTGCTGCGCCGAATTCCGGAATTATCGCGGCGAACTGCCTCCGGCCTTCTGGGAATACCAGGTGAAGCCTACCTATTTCGACTTCTGGGAGATCACGCGTCGGCAGCTCCTGGAGGCCGGACTCAGACCGGATCATCTGGAAATTGCCCGGCGCTGCACGGTTTGCCACAAGGAGGACTATTTCTCGTACCGGGGAGAGAAGATCACGGGACGCATGGCGGCCGTGATCGGCTGGATAAGAGGCCCGGCGGCGGTCCGGAAAATTTGATTTGTCTTCGGTTTGACCAGGAATCACCCAGCCCATCATCGGGGACGACACGACATGGCGAAACATCAAGAGGCCGCGCGGCTCCTGGAACAGGAAGCCGTGGCCACCCATACCTACCGCATGAAGTTGTACAGCCCCACCATGGCCGATGACGCGCAGGCCGGGCAGTTTCTCATGCTTCAGGTCCGTGACGGGAACGATCCCCTCCTGCGGAGGCCCTTTTCGTTCCACCGCATCCAGCGTGAAGAAGGCGCCGTGGAGATCCTCTACCGCGTTGTGGGACGCGGGACCTGGCTCATGTCGCAGATGGAGCCGGGATCGACCATCAGCCTCGTCGGCCCGCTGGGAAACGGCTTCGATCTGGGGCCATCCGGGGCCGGCCCCGTTTTCCTGGCGGCCGGGGGCATCGGCATTGCACCGCTCAAGGAGTTGACGGCTCGACTCCTCGCCGACCCATCACGAAACGCGGGAGAAGACATTCGCCTGTTCTACGGCGCCCGAACCGCTGCAGAGCTCCTGGATGCCCGCCACCTCGCGGCGCCCGGGCTTCGCATCCACTGGAGCACCGATGACGGCACCATGGGGTTTCGCGGCACCGTGACCCAGGTCATCGAACAGGTGGTCCGGGAGGAGGGAGTCCGCCCCAGTCGGCTCTATGCCTGCGGCCCGCTCGCCATGCAATACCGGCTGGGGCTTTGGGCGCTTCGCGAAGGCGTCGACTCCCAGCTCTCCCTCGAATCGCTCATGGCCTGCGGTTTCGGGGCCTGTCTCGGGTGCGCCCTTCCGGCCGCCAACCCTGATTATCTCGTTTCGGACCGTTATCTCCATGTGTGCAAGGACGGACCCATCTTCTCGGCAGGATCCATTCAATGGGACAGAATACGACAGCAGCAGATCGCCCCCCCGATCTTTCGGTGCATTTAGGCCCCCTGCGCCTGAAAAACCCCGTGATGGTGGCATCGGGGACCTTCGGCTACGGGCAGGAATACGCGGATTTTCTGGACATCCGGGAGCTCGGAGCCATAGTCGTGAAAGGGATCTCACTGGCGCCGCGCCCGGGAAATCCGCCTCCGCGCATCGTGGAAACCCCTGCGGGCATGATCAATGCCATCGGGCTGGAGAATGTGGGCCTGGAGGTCTTCCTCACCTCGAAGCTCCCCTATCTGCACGGCCTGGGGATCCCGACCATCGTCAACATCTTTGGAAACACGGTCGAGGAGTACGCGGAACTGGCGCGAAGGCTGGACGGGCAGCCCGGAGTGGCCGCCCTGGAGGTCAACATCAGCTGCCCCAACGTCAAACAGGGCGGGATGGTCTTCGGAACCGACCCGACGCTGGCTTCGGAGGTCGTGGGAGCGGTGCGGCGCGGCACCGGCCTCCCCCTCATCACCAAGCTCACCCCCAACGTGACCCGCATTGCGGAGGTCGCCCGGGCCGCAGTGGACGCGGGAAGCGACATGCTCTCGTGCATCAACACGGTGGCGGCCCTCGCCGTGGACATCTACTCGCGCCGGCCCAAGCTCGCCAATGTCGTCGGGGGCCTGTCGGGCCCGGCCATCAAGCCCATCGCCCTGCGATGCACCTACGAGGTTCTCCAGGCCGTCCACTGCCCGGTCATCGGCATCGGGGGCATCGCGTCGGCAGCGGATGCCCTGGAGTTTCTGCTGCTGGGAGCGCGGGCCGTGCAGATCGGAACGGCCAATTTCGTGGACCCGGCCGTCGCCCGCCGCGTGGTGGAAGGAATCGAGCGGTTTCTTCGGGTGGAGGGTTTCCGCAGCGTCGAGCAGTACATTGGCACTCTCGATCTGCAATGCAGCTTCCCCTTCGCCGAAGCATCCTGCCAAAGCCTGGATCTCGGGTGAAGATGAGGTTATTCCTCACCGCAAAGACGGTAGAGTAGAGAGGGAGACAGGAGTTGTTTAGGTCACGGGCTTCCGTTGTATCAGCTCTTTCGGGCGTCGTGGCAAAGAGCCCGCAGACCATGCCTCTTCGGTCACCCTCCCCCTCGTCGAACCGGACGTGCAGATTTCCCGCATCCGGCTCACCGACAGTCCTTTGCCATAAGGCACTCGCAAGGAGTTGATAGCGGTGCACACCCTACAGGTAGATCAGTCCATAGCGTTTCAGGCCGGCGTACAGGCTCTCGCCATGGCGAAAGGGGTGGCTCCGCCTTTGGCTCCGATTCCGCAAGAAAATGCGAAACCGACACCGCACGAAATGGTTCAACGCCCGAAAGACCTGCCGAGGATAGCCGTACTGGAAGTAATTCGCCCAGCCACGCAGGATCACATTGACCTGCGCTATGACTTCCCTCAGCGGTTGCTTGTATCCACTCCCCGTCAACTCCCGGATCTTCTCCCGCACGCGACTCACGGCCTTCTTGGAGGGAAAGATGTTCAGATAACGCCATTCCCTTCCTTTCAGGTCACGCTCGTAGCGAAAGGTGAAGCCAAGGAAGTTGAGGCTCGCTTCGGACTGCCCCATCCGTACAATGCTCGTCTTGTCCCGGTTCACTTCCAATCCAAGTTCCCCTTCGAGCTTCCTCTCGATCCATTCCCCGATGCGGCTTCCCATGTACCGGGCCATCACCACAAAATCATCGGCGTAACGCACCAGCCCGGCGTTGGCCACCCGCTTGGGTCCCTCTGTATCCTCATGGAATGCACGGTCGAAATCGTGAAGGTAGATGTTGGCCAAAAGAGGCGAGATGACTCCTCCCTGGGGTGTACCCTTGCGAGTCCGGGTCACCTTCTTGCCCCCCTGCCCGTCGATCTCCACCACCTCTCCCTCGAGCCACATCCGGATCAGTTTGAGGACCGATCCGTCGGCAACCCGCCGCTTGATCTTTTCCATGAGCTTGTCGTGGGGAATGCTGTCAAAGTAGCTCGAAAGGTCCGCGTCATACACTTCCCGCCGACCGGCTTGCAGGTGCTCCCGAATCTGCTCCAAAGCCCCGTGGGCGCGATGTCCCGGCCGGAAACCGTGAGAGCATTCCAGAAAATCCGCCTCAAAGATCGGCTCAAGCACCAGCAGCGCGGCCATCTGCACCACACGGTCCCGCACACACGGGATTCCAAGGGGGCGCAGCTTGCCGTTGGCTTTGGGGATGTAAACGCGACGCACCGGGCCGGGTCGGTAGGTGCGGTTTCTGAGCTCTTCCTCGATAGTCGTGAGAAAGACCACCGCACTCCCTTCCCCTTGTTCTACATCGCGGATGCTCACTCCGTCCGCGCCCGGTGCCCCTCCATTAGCACGCACCCGCGCCCAGGCTGTCCCAAGGACATCCAGGCGATAGATACGGTCATAGAGGGCATAAAACCGAAACGACGCCTCTTGCTTAGCCTTGCAGCTCAGCTTCCATCGCAAAAGGGAAACCTTCACCGGCATACCCGGCTCGGGTGTGAACCCATCCGGCAGCCTGTCCGTAGTGGAGCGTTTACCGCTCAAGCGGGATCTCCTTTCCTTGATCGAAACACGACTGAAGTGCGGCCCCTTGGCTCCACGGGCATTGCCCCGCTTCCCTGCTACTATGGGCCGCTCCGACTCCCGACCGGGGCCGCCTCGCGGGTTATTGGTTCCCCGCTGGCGTTGCCTGTTCAGGGCTCCCCGTCGGGTCTCCCAGGTTCCTCGATCGATCTTTCGACGCGCGCTCTCCTCAACCACCCCGGGCGGTCCGACAGGGGCATACGCTCGTTATCCTCCTGTCGGTGGCAGGCTTCACCATCTTCGGAAGGCTGGCCACCGCCATCTTCGCGTATCGAGGCCGAATCAGGTTCGCTTGCGCTAGGGCTCACGTCTTCGCTGTTTGGGGAGGTTCTCTCCCCATTGTCCAGGGCTTTCGGCCCTACAAACCGGTCTACTCCCCGTGTTCGGTTACCCTGCACGAGAGACCGCAGCTACATGCTGAACGAGCAATTGGCATGTCTGACTCCTTTCAGTCAGATAGATCGACCAGGCTTGGCCTGGCGTACCGAAGGACGCAAAGAAAGACCCCAAAAAGCTAATTCGGGGTCTTTGCGATCTTTGCGTCTTTGCGGTGAAAGGCGAAACGCCGGCATTCAACCGGCAGACCGTTACGCGGCGGGCGGCAGAAGGAACTCGCGTCCCGCCCGGCGGCAGTCGTCCAGGGCCAGCGGCTGCATCAGGATCGCACCCTTTTCATCCAGCTCCCTCAGGCACAAGTCCCCGATATAATTATAATTAAGCGCGTCGAAAAAATATCGCACCGTGAGCACGGTGCACTCGAAGAGACGTTTGCCGCGCGTGGCGCCTGCAGCAAGCAGGTAGCCGCTCCCCGCGGTTCCGGCACCGGGGTCCTTCCCCTGTTTTTTGTCCAGCTCGCGTTTCATGAAGCATGCCTGGGAGCGGTCGATGAGCAGCTTCAGCTGGCCA
>JALOOX010000115.1 GCA_025454175.1 Syntrophobacteraceae bacterium
CGAGCAGGCCTTCTACATGGTGGGCGGCATCGAGGAGGTTCTCGAGAAGGCCAAACAGATGGCCGCAGCTTAACCGAGAGAATGGTGACATATGGCTGATAAAATCCTGCTAGAGGTTGTCACTCCGGAGAAGACGCTCCTCAAGGAAATGGTGGATATCGTCGTAGCTCCGGGCGAGGAGGGCGAGTTTGGCGTCCTGCCGAATCACATTCCCTTCCTGAGTAAGCTCAAAGTCGGCGAGTTGAGATTTCGGATCGGTGCCAACACGCGGTTCATTGCGATCATGGGCGGTTTTGCGGAAGTTCTTCCTGACCATGTGACCATTTTGGCGACGGCTGCCGAGGAGGCGACGCAGATCGATGTGGTTCGGGCCAAGGCCGCGCGCGAGCGCGCCGAGCGTCGCCTTCGGGAAGCAAGGGACAGGTACGAATTCGCAACGGCCCAGGCTGCTCTGCAACGGGCTATCGCCCGGCTTAGGACCGCGGAGCGTCGCTAAGCTCAAGTTTGCTTTCACTCTGTATGCAGCAGGCCCCTCCATGTGGAGGGGCTTTTTTTTTCCGGCTTTATTCCTTCAATGTCGTCGTGCATAATTCTTGGCTGTAGACAGGGGAGATGAGCGCTTTTCGATGAGGATCCGCCCCGATGGGTCAAGCCGGTACCAGGGGTGCTACATTGAATCCTTGATCGGGTATGAAGTTTGCTTAAAGGCTTCCGCACATTCGCGCGCCGGGTGAACCGGCGCTTCGTCGTGGAAAAGGGCTCCGGGAGGTGTTTTCATGTGTGGGATCGTTGGGTATCTGGGGAAATCCGATGCGGTGGGTGTCCTGCTGGACGGCCTGAAGAGGCTCGAATATCGCGGCTATGACAGTGCCGGGGTCGCCGTCATTGACAATGAATTGGGGATGCAGGTGGTCAGGAGTCAGGGCAAGATCGCTGCACTGGAAAAGAAGCTCGAGGATTTGCCGGTTCGCGGAATGGTGGGGATTGCACATACCCGGTGGGCCACTCACGGCAGGCCCTCGGACGATAATGCTCATCCTCATCGGTCCGGTCCGTTCGTGGTGGTGCACAATGGAATCATTGAAAACTATGCGGACATCAAGGCTCAACTTGAGCGGGAGGGCTTTGATTTCTCCTCTGAAACCGATACGGAGGTCATTGTCAAGCTGGCCGAACGGCAGCTTCTCTCGGGGATGACACATTGGGAGGCCGTTGTTTCCGCCCTGCGGCAGCTCAGGGGCAGCTACGCGGTGGTATTTCTCAATCAGGATCGCCCAGGGGAGCTCCTGGCGGCCAGGAAGGAAAGCCCTTTGATCCTGGCGCTTGGCGAAAACGAGTTCTATCTGGCCTCGGATGTGCCGGCCATACTGCCCTACACGCGCCGTGTCATCTACCTCGAGGACGGGGATCTGGTGACGCTTAACGGTGAGGGGTTCTCCATCCAGGATATGGACGGTGCTCCCTGCTCGCGAACGGAGCATTATGTGGACTGGAACCCGATCATGGCCGAAAAGGCCGGTTTCAAGCACTTCATGCTCAAGGAGATTCACGAGCAGCCCCACGCCATCATCGACACGTTCCGAACCGCGGTGGAATTCAACAGCAGGCAGTTCACCCTTCCGGATCTTCGGCTTTCCGAAGAGGATGTCAAAAAGATCTCCAAGGTATTTCTCGTGGCCTGTGGCACCTCCTACCATGCCTGCCTGGTGGGCAAGTACATGATCGAGAACCTTTGCAGAATACCCGTGGAAGTGGATCTGGCTTCGGAGTTCCGCTACAGGCATCCACTGCTGGATGAGAGAACCCTGATGCTGGTCATCAGCCAGTCGGGCGAGACGGCGGATACCAAGGCCGCCCTTCAGGAGGCCGCCGCCAGGGGAGCACAGTGTCGAGCCATTGTGAACGTGGTGGGGAGCAGTCTGGCCCGTATGGCGAGCGGAGTGATCTACACTCACGCCGGTCCCGAGATAGGCGTTGCTTCCACCAAGGCTTTCACGGCTCAGCTCATTGCTCTGTACGTGTTCGCCCTCTACTGCGCTCAGTCTCTGGGCCGCCTGGATCGCGATGCTGCGGAGGAATATATCCAGGAGCTGGTGGAATTGCCTGGAAAGATCGAGCAGGTTCTCTCGAGCTCCGAGGAAGTGGTCAAGGCCTGGGCCAGGCGCTACATGCATGCTCAGGATTTCCTCTATCTGGCGAGAGGGATTCTGTATCCCGTTGCCTTGGAGGGAGCTCTCAAGCTCAAGGAGATTTCCTACATCCATGCTGAAGGGTACGCTGCGGGCGAAATGAAGCATGGCCCCATTGCGCTCATTGATGAAAACATGCCCGTCGTGGTTCTGATGCAGTCCGGTGGGATCTATGAGAAGATGCTGAGCAACGTCCAGGAGGTCCGGGCCAGGGGGGGACAGATCCTGGCCCTTGTGGAGGACGTCGACGAGAAATTGGGGGACGCCTCATGGCAGCTGGTGCTGTCTAAAACCTCGGAGTGGCTGGCACCGGTGCTGTTCACGGTTCCCCTCCAGCTTCTTGCATACCACATCGCGGTTTTGAGAGGTACTGATGTGGATCAGCCTCGAAATCTCGCCAAAAGCGTGACCGTCGAGTAGATCCTGTGAAAAGAAGAGGACCGCATCCTAGGATGCAAGGACTTTGAGCTTGACTCGTATTTTTTCTTCCGGCTACAATGATTTTGGCAATCAGGTCCGCCCTAAACACCTCGAAAAAAAGAATTTTTGCCTCGAGGTGAGCGTACCTCGCCTCGACTCATGACATCGGGATTCCCGTGAAAGTGGGTGGGGCTCTTTCGAGCAGTGCCGATCCTGGTTGAGAAGCTCATAAATGCAGTCGATTCAATGCAGTGTCTCCGAGGCGGGAGATCCAGAGGTTTCACCGTTTGCTGTCGGGACTTCGCGGGCGCCATGGGGCTCACGCGGGCCCGATTTGAATACTAGGGGCTATGGTTCAATGGCGTGGTGGGCCGCAGAGTCCCGGTCCTGGCCAGTGACTTTCTCGCGGTGCCTCCGGTCGGCTGAAATCCAATCCGGTTCAGCCCACACGCCACCTGTCCCTGAAAGAGGGCGAGGTCTTGCTTGCTGCATCGCTGACCCCTGCTGTGCTCGTGATTGGCAGAACGTCCTTGACCCAACATTAAGCAAATTGGGAGCTCTTCCATGGTCTGGTGTGCGAGTCCCGAGCGGAATTGCCTGAAGGATCATCTGGGCACCCACCTGAACCCGTCGTGGTTCATGGCCGGCTGCTGACACGGCATTATGCGGGGGTTATCCTCCTCCTCTTTCATGCCTCGTTGGATTATCGTCCCCGCCTTCCATTTTCGAGCTTTTTTCAACTGCTCCGGCATTTCCCATCCAGACACGCCTGCGACGTTTTCCAAGCGCAATCCCGATGTATGTCAATGCCCTATTGTGGGAGGATTGGCTGCTGCTGGAGGGGAGCGACCTGTTGGGCTGCTCCCGTAAGTTCTTTTAGAGGTTATCGAAAGGAAAGGTGGCATATGTCATATGCGTGGGGAATAGTCCTCATTATAGGGGGGACTCTTTTCGGTGGGCTCTGCGGCTACCTGGTGAGACAGTACTGGCTCGGTCGGCGTCAAAAGCATCTCGATGAACAGGCGGCGGGTATTCTCTCGGACGCTCGAAAAGAGGCGGAAACCATCAAAAAGGAGGCGATCCTGCAGGCCAAGGACACGCTCTTTCAGATGAAGGCTGATTTCGAGCGTGAGACCAAGGAGACCAGAAAGGAGCTCCAAAACCTCGAAAAGCGGATTGTTCAGAAGGAGGAGAATCTCGACAAGAAGTCCGAGACGTTGGACAAGAGAGAGGCAGCGCTTGCCAAGAGAGAGAAGCTCTCCGTACAACAGGAAAAGGAGCTGCAGGATCAGCAGAAGCAGTTGGAGACCCTGATAGAGAGCCACAGGCGTGAGCTCGAGAATCTGTCGGGAATTTCCACTCAGGAAGCCAAGGAAATGCTGATCAGCTCCATCGAGAATGAAGCTCGACACGAGGCGGCTCTCATGGTGAAAAGGATCGAGACCGAAGCGCGGGAGACCGCCGACCGCAAGGCCAAGGATATCATCTCCCTCGCCATTCAACGTTATGCTGGTGATTACGTGGCAGAAAAGACCGTTTCGGTGGTCAGCCTTCCCAACGAGGAGATGAAAGGCCGCATCATTGGCCGGGAGGGGCGGAACATTCGTGCCATTGAAGCCATCACCGGAGTGGATCTCATCATCGACGACACACCCGAGGCGGTGATTCTCTCGGGATTCAACCCCGTCAGGCGTGAAGTGGCGAGGATTTCGCTGGAGCGTCTCATCTCGGACGGGCGCATTCACCCGGCCCGCATTGAAGAGATCGTCGAAAAAGTGAACACGGAGATCGAGACATCCATAAGGGAGGCGGGTGAGCAGGCCGCCTTCGATGTCGGAGTGCACGGGATTCATCCCGAGCTCATCAAGTTTGTAGGAAAACTGAAATACCGCACCAGTTATGCCCAAAACGTCCTCCAGCATTCGCGGGAGGTCTCCTTTTTGTGCGGAATCATGGCGGCGGAGCTTGGCCTCAACGAAAAGCAGGCCAAGAGGGCGGGGCTCCTTCACGATATCGGCAAGGCCATCGACCATGAAATGGAGGGAACCCACGCCACCATAGGGGCGGACCTGGCCAGGCGTTATGGGGAGTCGGGGGCGGTGGTGCATGCCATAGCCGCTCATCACGAGGATATACCGGCCGAAGACGTGATTTCGGTGCTCGTGCAGGCTGCTGACGCCCTTTCGGGGGCTCGCCCGGGGGCCAGAAAGGAGCTGCTGGAAACCTACGTCAAAAGGCTAGAGGACCTTGAGCGGATCGCGACCTCCTTCAATGGGGTTGGGAAGGCCTATGCCATTCAGGCGGGGAGAGAGCTTCGCATCATTGTGGAGAGCACTTCCGTGAACGATGCGGACATTGTGATGCTGAGTCGGGATGTGGCCAGGAGAATCGAGAGCGAGTTGACCTATCCAGGCCAGATCAAGGTGACGGTGATTCGGGAAATGAGATCCGTCGAATTCGCGAAATAGGTCCGAAATATTGGTTCCATGACGAGCTCCGATTGCACTGGAGCTCGACTTGCTTGACGGGGGGATTCTGCCAATGAACGAGGCTGCGCGCGTGGCTGGGCGGGAAAACGTCTTGGATGTGCTGGATGACAGGGGGTTTGTGGCTCAGTCCACGGACGTTGATGAAATGAGGGAGCATCTCGGTCAGGGAAGGACCTGTTATGTAGGCTTCGATCCGACGGCGGACAGCCTGCACATTGGACACCTGCTGCCGATCCTTGCTCTGGTGCATATGCAGAGGCACGGTCATCGTCCCATTGCACTGGTGGGTGGGGGTACCGGGTTGGTGGGAGACCCCAGCGGCAAGACGGAAATGCGTCAGATGCTGACCCTCGAGCAAATCCAGGCCAACGCGCAGGCGCTGAAGAGGCAGCTTTCGAGCTATCTCGACTTCTCCGATGGCCGCGCGCTTCTCATGAACAATGCTGACTGGCTGGTGGGTCTGCCGTACATCGATTTCCTGAGGGACATCGGCAGGCACTTCAGTGTCAACCGAATGCTGGCTGCCGAAAGCTACAAGGCCAGAATGGAAACGGGCCTGAATTTCATCGAGTTCAACTATATGCTGCTTCAGGCTTACGATTTCCTGCATCTCTACACTCGGTGGGATTGCACCATTCAGATGGGTGGCAATGACCAGTGGGGCAATATTGTTGCGGGTATCGATCTCATCCGGCGCAAAGCCGGGGGCGCTGGGCACGCGTTGACTTTTCCCCTGCTCACCACCGCCTCGGGGCAAAAAATGGGCAAGACCGCTGCAGGCGCGGTCTGGCTCAGCCCGGAAAGGACGAGCTCTTACGATTTCTACCAGTACTGGATCAACACCGACGATCGGGATGTCCACAGGTTTCTGAAGCTCTACACGTTTCTTCCGCTGGTCGAGATTCGGGATTCAGCTGGACTCGAGGGGCACGAGCTCAACCTCTGTAAAACGATCCTTGCCTTCGAGGTGACTCGGGTGGCCCACGGATCGGAAAAGGCCCTGGCCGCCCATGAGGCTGCGGGGGATCTTTTCGGGCGCCGCCGGCTTCCGAGTGAGCTGCTGCCGTCAAGCACCATTCCGCGAGAGGCCAGCGGTGAGTCTGCGGCGGTGCCGACGACCACCATCCCTGTGGCTCGGCTCGAATCCGGGGTTCCTGCATTCGAGTTGTTTGTGGAGACCGGCTTGTGCGGGAGCAGGAGCGCGGCCCGCCGCCTGGTTGAACAGGGTGGGGCCTATCTGAATGACAGGCGCCTGACATCCTTTGACCAGTTGGTGGGCACCGCCGACTTGTCGGCCGGCTCGATCATGCTCAAGGCTGGCAAGAAGAGGGTCCATCGGGTCAGTGTGTCCGAATAGCTCAACGGATCAATTTGGGTATTGACAGCGAGGGCTCGGTTGGTATATTAAAGGTTCACGCTTGAGGCGGGTAGTGACGTTCAGGAAAGTGTTGACGAGACAAGTGCAAAAAATTCTTGACATCCGATCCTCAATCGTCTAGAAAGGTAAGTCCCAGCAACGCCAAAAAGATTCAACCTTGTTCTTTGGAAACTAAATAGTGGGCATCAAAGAGATGGGCCTAGCGCGGTTCTTTTGAGGAAAAAGAAGAACTGGAGAGTTTGA
>JALOOX010000116.1 GCA_025454175.1 Syntrophobacteraceae bacterium
CCCTCGGTGTAGACCACTTCGAACTCCTGCTCTTCACCCGGCTCCTTCTGACAGGCTCCTCCAAAGAGCTTGGCCCGGAGGTCGCCCATGGCCCTGGTCGAAGCCTTGGCCGGCTCGGAGCACCCGCCCAGGATCTTGCGGTAGGAATCAAGCAGCGCCGGCTCATCATCGGCGATCAGCACCCGAATCGGTTCGATCTTGTTAGACTCCATGGTCCTCATCTTTTGCGAAGTCGTTTCCGTTGTCCCCTCCTTCGGCCAGAGGAAGGATGAGATGCATGGAAAGGCCCTTTCCAGGCCCCTCGCTTTCCGCGTACAGACGGCCTTTCAGGGCGTTGACGGTGTTGGCGGACCAGTGCAGGCCCAGACCGGAGCCCCGGTTCTTGGTGGAAAAGCTCCTTTCGAACATGCGCTTGAGGTCTTCACTGGTAATCCCCTGCCCATTGTCCTCGAAACGGATGTGGGCGCAGGGGGCGCCATCCAGCTTCACCTTTTCTCCCGTGACCACCAGGCGACCTTCTCTGGACTCGCTGGTGAGGATGGATTCGGCCGCGTTGACCAGAAGATTGGTCACCAGCTGCTGCAGGACCACCCGGGAGGCCAGAACGTCGCCCACCTGGCTGACGCTCGGGGAAACCTGGATCGCCATGGTCATCTCGGGGGCAAGCATCGCGCTAGCCTCGCGGGTGATCACCTCCATGTTGACCGGCTCCAGTACTCGGGTCGCCCGGCTGTAACGCTCCTGATCCGAGAGGATCTGCTGCACGTGTGACACCTGCTGAGCGATGGTGGAAATCTCTCCCTCCATCCGCGTGACGAGGGAGGCGAGCTCCGATCCGGCCAGCTCCACGAACTTCGTCAGATCCTCTCTCCGCCCCGGGTCGGTGGCGTCGCTCGACAGCTCGCCCAGAGCCATTTCCATTTCAGCGGTGGGGGCGTCATTCAGCTCCTCCCGCAAGGTCGCGAGCCGCACATTCATGGGCGTGATGGCGTTCCCGATGTTGTGAAGCACGCCGCTGGCCATTTCGGCGATCCCCGAGTGATACGACTGGTCGACGAGCCTGCGGCGAGCCTCGGCCAGCCGGTCCGTCATGCTGTCGAATTCCCGCCCCAGGGCTCCGATCTCGTCCTTGCGACGGAATCCCAGTCGAATGCGCAGATCGTCACTCTCGCCGACACGGATGGCATGGGCCGTGAGCTGACCGATGGGGCGAATGATGGTGCGGTGAAGCATGAGGAGGAGCACGATGATGAGAAGGAGCCCCGCGCCCCCGATGGACAGGAGGGCGAAGTGCATGGCCGCTTCTCCGCGGGCTTCCATGACTCGAGGCGTGGCCACCCGTATGGTGAGCAGCGGCTGCCCGGAGAGGTCACCGATGGTGGTTTTGGCTACGGTCAGGTTGTTGGCGATCTCAAGCCGGATGGGCGTCTGGGGCAGGGAGTGGCCGGCCGGGCGTGTCATGGGCTCGACGGGCTCCACGGCTTCATGGGGAAGCACGGACAACGACAGGCGCGTCTGCTCCCCGATCTGCCTGACCGCGGCTTCATTCAGGAACCGTCCCATGACGAAGGTCCCACTGGCCGGTCCTTTCCTTTCATTGGTGAGGATCGGTTTGGCCGCGATGAGCATGGGGCCTTGGGGCGTATCGATGACTCCGGTGACTTCACTTTCCACATCCGATACGTTGATCAGGGGATGCCCGTCCGGAAGCCGCTCCGCCGAGAAGATGCCCAGATCCAAAGATGCGTCGGAATCCAGGTCCATGGCTTTGCCCCACACCAGGGAATGCCCGGCGTCATAGACGTTCATGAGGTTGACGTGGGCGTTCTGCAGGGCGGTCTCGTTGAGAGTCGAATCCAGAAATTCGGTGTTGCGGTCCGTGGCGAACTGGTACATGGGATCCCAGTAGGCCCAGTCGCAGACGGCCATGCTCACCAGCTGCAGCTCCCGGTTGATGGCCTCGATGACGCGGGTGATGTTCTTGCTCGCCTCCGCCCGCTCCAGCTCGTGGAAGTTCGGCATGATCACGAGCCTCTGGATTCCGTAGTCGATGGCGAAGGAGAAGAGAAAAGTGACGAGAGTGATGATGATGACCTTATACTTCAGTGACATGCCCCGACAATCCTCATGCGTTCAATCAATAAAGCTATTCCCGGTCAGTGCTGGCTGGTTTTGACCCATATCATCGACCGGGCGGAGCTTCATCTTGAAGAGTATTGTCGGGCAGGCGAGGCGCCATCCGACCCCTTGCGGGCCAGGATCGGCACTGAGGCTGGATTCGGGAATCACCAGAGCATGTGCCCTACCCCGGCCCTTCCTTCACCACGCCCACCTGTGGAAACCGCTTGAGAACCGATGGATCATGGGGAGCGTCCTCCAGGTCCTCCGTCAGATCGGCGCCCGCACGGTGACGCCTCATGTGAGACCCTCCCGCCCACATCCTGCTGCGGGAGACATCGTAAACTCTGCCATCGTGGGCGATGTACACCGGTTTGCCATCGGTCCCGTCGAAGCTTGCAAGGCGCTCTCGATCGAATGTTTCCATGATGCTGACTCCAGGCTGTGAGTGGGCTCCATCCTCATGTATAGAGATTCTAGCATAGGGCAATCCGAGGAGAGAGGGAAGCCATAAGGGCAGGCAGCCCCGCCCGCCGTGCGGTGCGCACGATCCGGAGGATCCCAGGAGGCCGTCCGAGAACGGTCCTTTCGAGCGATAGCGAGAAATCTCGATCTTGGTGATCACTGGATTCCTGGAGATTTCTCTCTTCGCTGCGCTCCGTTCGAAATGACACAGGATATTCTCGGACAGCCTCCTCGGCGCCTTTGTTCATCTATTGATCTGATGGCTGGTTTTGGCTATAAGGAGCTTGTGCAAAAAGATACAGGACCAGGCTCCCAGCCCGGAATGGAGCCTTTCACGGAGCTGACTCCGCCTCGCCGCAGCGGTTTCGATTCCCCTCTTCGACCCGGGGTCACCCTTCCTGACCGCCTCCCCCCGCACCTTGTGTAAATAGGGGCAGGGTTCAATAAGGTCTTGTGCAAACTGGTGTTTACTCCTTGAACGATGGTGGGGCCGGTGGTATACTCGCGGGTGCTTTCTTCTCGATACATTGGCCTCATATCTTCTGCAAGGCTGCCGGGCAAAGGCTTTGGACAGGAGTGAAACGTTTCACCTTTTGAATCCCATACAGGATGGAAATGATGGACACAAAAAAAGACGTGAAACAGCAAAAGATCCCCAAGGCGGGGACCAACGGGAGCACCATTGGCTCCGTCATGGTGGTGGGAGGCGGAGTGGCGGGGATCCAGGCCGCCCTCGACCTGGCCAACACGGGCTATTACGTTTACGTGGTCGAAAAGTCCCCGGCCATTGGCGGCGTCATGGCGCAGCTCGACAAGACCTTCCCCACCAACGACTGCTCCATGTGCATCCTCTCCCCCAAGCTGGTGGAGGCCGGACGCCACTTGAATATCGAGCTGATGACGCTTTCGGAGATCGAGGAGCTTAAGGGCGAGGCGGGGAAATTCCTGGCCACCGTGCGCCAGTATCCCCGTTACGTCGATATGGAAAAGTGCATCGCCTGCGGGATCTGCGCCGAAAAATGCCCCAAGAAAGTGGATGACGAGTTCAACGAGGGCATTGGAAAGCGCAAGGCGGCCTACGTCAAATACCCCCAGGCGGTTCCCCTCAAGTACGCCATCGACGAGGAGAACTGCATCTATTTCGACAAGGGCAAGTGCAAGGCCTGCGAAAAGTTCTGCCCCGCCGGCGCCGTCGATTTCAACCAGACGAGCCAGCTCCACAAGATCGAGGTGGGCTCGGTCATCCTCTCTCCCGGCTTCAAGCCGTTCAATCCCGCCGTTTACGACTATGGCTATGGCAAGCTCCGGAACGTCGTGACGAGCATGGAGTTTGAGCGCATCCTGAGCGCTTCGGGTCCCTACGAGGGCCACCTGGTGCGCCCATCCGACAAGGAAGCCCCCAGGAAGATCGCCTGGCTTCAGTGCGTGGGCTCCCGCGACACGCAGCACGGCGCTCATCCCTATTGCTCCGGCGTTTGCTGCATGTACGCCATCAAGGAGGCCGTCATCGCCAAGGAGCATGCCCACGGCGATCTGGACACGGCCATTTTCTTCATGGACATGCGGACTTACGGCAAGGAGTTCGAGCGCTACTATGACCGCGCCAGGAACGAGACGGGCGTCCGTTTCATCCGCTCCCGCGTCCACAGCATCGACGCGGTGGCGCCCGGGTCAGAGGATCTGGAGATCAGCTACGTCGACGACACCGGCGAGATGAAGAGCGAAGTGTTCGACATGGTGGTGCTCTCCATCGGCCTCGAAGTGGCCGGAGACGTGAAGGAGACGGCGGCCCGCCTGGGCATCGAGGTGGACAGCGACGGATTCGTTTCCGCCAGCTGCTTTTCTCCGGTGGGCACGTCCCGTCAGGGCGTCTTCGCCTGCGGCGCGGCCACGGGCCCCAAGGACATCCCCTACTCGGTCATGGAGGCCTCCGCGGCATCGGCCGCCTCCGCGGCGACCCTGTCTTCGGCCCGGAATACCCTCACCCAGAAGAAGACCTACCCCGACGAAGTGCCCGTCGCCGGCGATGAGCCGCGCATCGGCGTTTTCGTTTGTCACTGTGGCATCAACATCGCCAGCGTCGTGGACGTGCCCGCCGTGCGGGAATATGCGGCCACGCTGCCCAACGTGGCCTACGTGGCCAACAACCTCTTCACCTGCAGCGCCGACACGCAGCTCATCATCCGCGAGGCCATCAAGGAGCATCGGCTCAACCGCGTGGTGGTGGCGGCTTGCACGCCCAGGACCCACGAGCCCCTGTTCCAGGAAACCATCCGGGAGGCGGGTCTGAATAAGTATCTTTTCGAGCTCGCCAACATCCGGGACCAGGATTCCTGGGTGCACCAGGCCGAGCCCGAGAAGGCCACGGACAAAGCCAAGGATCTGGTGCGCATGGCCGTGGCCAAGGTGGCGCTCCTCGAGCCCATCGAGAAGCTCGAGGTCGAGCTCAATCACGATGCCCTCGTCATCGGCGGTGGCGTGGCGGGGATGAGCGCGGCTCTCAATCTGGCCGACCAGGGCTTCAAGACCACCATCGTTGAGAAGAAGGAATACCTGGGCGGACACGCCCTCAAGGTGAAGCGCTCCTGGAAGGGCGAGGACATCGGGGCCTACGTGAAGGCTCTGGTGGACCGCGTTGAGAAGCACGACAGGATTGAGGTCCTGCTCAATTCCGCCGTCACAGGGGTTTCGGGCTTTGTGGGCAATTTCTTCACGACGGTCAAGACCAACGGCTCCGAGCAGGAAGTGCCCCATGGCGTCGTGGTGCTGGCCACGGGAGCGCATTCCCTCACTCCCGAGGAATACCTGTACGGCCAGAGCGACCGGGTCACCAAGTGGCACGATCTGGAGGCGCTTTTCGAGAAGGAGCCCCAGAGGCTCAAGGAAGCCGAGGCGGTGGCCTTCATCCAGTGCGTGGGATCCCGCGAGCCGCAGCGCCCTTACTGCTCCAAGATCTGCTGCACGGCGTCGCTTCAGCAGGCCATCGAGTGCAAGACCCAAAACGAGGACATGGACGTTTTCATCCTCTATCGCGACCTTCGAGCTTACGGACAGCGGGAGGAGCTTTACCGGAAGGCTCGCGAGCTGGGGGTCATTTTTGTGCGATACTCCCTCGAGAGCAAGCCGGTGGTGGAAAAGGCGACGGTGGACGGCAAGGAGAAGATTCGCGTCACCGTCACGGACCACGTGCTCGGCCGCCCCGTGGCTCTTGACGTGGACTACCTGAACCTCGCGACGGCTCTGGTTTCCAAGGACGACGGCGCGCTGGGCAAATTCTACAAGGTGCCGTTGAACGCCGACGCCTTCTACCTGGAAGCCCACATGAAGCTGCGTCCGGTGGATTTCGCCACCGACGGCGTCTTCGTGGCGGGTCTGGCTCACTACCCGAAGCCCATCGAAGAGTCCATCGCCCAGGCCCAGGCCGCCGCGTCCCGCGCCGCCAATGTCCTGACCCAGGCCAAGGTCGAGGTGGAGCCCATCGTTTCGGTGGTGGATGAGGAAGGGTGCATCGGCTGCGGGCTTTGCGAGGCTTCCTGCCCCTTCAGCGCCATCCGGCTGGTGAAGGTGCATGGCAAGGGGTATCGGGCCGAGAACATCTCCGCTTCCTGCAAGGGGTGCGGCATCTGCGCGGCGGCCTGCCCGCAGCAGACCATCGATATGAAGCATTTCAGGGACAGGCAGATCCTTGCGGCCATCCACGCCGGGGGCCAGAAATAGCCTCTCGCAGGGCATGAAGCCAGACCATCAGGGTCGGAGAGCGCGCCGGCGACCGCCGCCGGCCGCTTCCCTCCCCTGGGACCCTTACATTTCACAGGGAGAGATTGCCGATGAGTGAAGCGTTTGAACCGAAGATTCTGGCGTTCTTGTGCAACTGGTGTGCCTACGCGGGGGCGGACCTGGCGGGAGTGTCCCGGTTCCAGTATCCATCGAGCATCCGGGTCATCCGGACCATGTGCTCGGGCCGTGTGGACCCCAGCTACGTCATCGAGGGCTTGAAGAGCGGATTCGATCAAGTCTCGGTGTTTGGGTGACACATCGGAGACTGCCATTACCTGGATGGTAATGTTTACGCCTCCAAGAGGATGGATCTCGTGAAGCGGCTGCTGGATCTCTCGGGCATCGGCCAGGGCCGCATGGCGCTCAAGTGGGTGAGCGCCGCCGAAGGCCAGCTCTTCGCCAACATCGTGAGCGAGCTGACCGAGACGACCAAATCCCTGGGACCGTTCGATGCGGGCCAATACGCCATGCAGCTGGCTGCCATCGAGAATGTCATCCGCGCCCCGCGCATGCGATGGCTCACGGGCGTGGATCTCCACGTCACCGAGCACGAGAACGTCTACGGCGACAAGGTCGACCCGGCGGAATATCACCGCATGACCGAGCTGGCCATGCAGGACGAATATCAGAAGGCCTTGATTTTGGAGTCGCTCAAGGAAGGGCCGCTGTCGGTTCGCGAAATGGCCGCGAAAACCGGGATTCCGGTTTATTCCGTGTCCTTGAGGCTGAACGATCTGGAGCGCCGGGGCCAGGCCGAGCTCAAGGGCTTTGAAGGTACGACGGCCAAATTCGTGAGGCTTGCGGCTTAGCACGTTTCCCCAGCCAGCGGCTCAGGCCCGATAGCCAATAGCTGACCGTTGGCTGACAGCTAACAGCTTCTTCAAGAAGAG
>JALOOX010000065.1 GCA_025454175.1 Syntrophobacteraceae bacterium
CCGCAGCGTCAAGCAGCTGGTCGACCTGGTCGGCGATCTGCACAAGCAAGGTATACAGTTTAGGAGCCTCACCGATGCCATCGACACGGCCACCCCCTCGGGTCGCTTCTTCTTCCATGTCATGGCCAGTCTCGCTGAAATGGAACGCGAGCTCACTGTCGAGCGCACACGCGCCGGCCTTGAAGTTGCCCGTCAGCTGGGTCGCAGGGGAGGTCGCAAACCCAAGATGACCGACAGCAAAATCGAATCGGCCAAGAAGCTACTGGCTAGCGGTGTCCCGCCGAGGGACGTGGCGAAGAACCTGGGCGTATCCATCCCCACGTTGTACCGCTGGGTTCCGGCCTCAGCGCACGCTTAACATACGATTTCTTCCGTTTCATGGGTGGCCCAGCCAAACTGCCCGTTACTGCAAACAGCTTAGCGTACTCTGCGATCCGTTTTCTGAGACCACCCCGAGGAGAGCCTGGCTTTGCTTTTCGCGGCAGGCAACCCAGAGATCATCACGCGTCTATGTGAGGAGACTACGATTGGCTTCCTGGACCATCAGGCCCTCTACCTCCACAGGAGTCTTCTTCAGGAGCTGCATCCCCTCCTACGCATCTATGTGGGCTGTGCTGAAGTGCTGCATGGCGATCTCAAGGAGATCGATATCATCAAGATCCACAAACGGTCCGGCAAGGTTTCCCTATTGAAGTACGATGACTTTGAGGGTAAGCCCCTTCCGGAGCTCCAAGAGAGGATCAAAGTCAATCTGAGACGGCAGACCGTTGAAGTCTTTGACCATCGATCGCCTGAGCGGCAGGAAGTACTGTACTTCAAGGAACGTTATGTGGCCAAGGATCACCATGGCCGGGCAAAATGGGAGGAATTTAGCGGCCTACTACAAGAGCTGGGTTTGGACCCGCAGGCGGATTACGGCCCATCCAAACAAGAATTGCTGGCGCGTGCCAAGGAAAGAGGTCATAATTTGGATGGCATCGGGTGATATCTGCTTACCGGTGAAAAGGTCCAAAGCTTTGCATCACCGCAATTATGCTCAGTTTAGGATTATGCCAAGTAGTCAGCAACGAAAGGAGTCCGAGCAGCGGCTGTCGCGAATCTGCGCACATCTGGAAACCGCCGTAACTCAACATAATGTGGGAGTGTCTCTTTTAGGCTGGGAGCCATCTCCTCACGGCGTCAAACTGGAAGTGTCTGGCGCCATGATCGCCCCACGTCACGACGTTCTGCCGCACTATGGAAACAGCCGTCACCATTCCCGAAAGGAGGAGCAACTCCCTGCACCAGAGGAAGAGGCCCCGGCGCTACTGGAGGTTCATGCCGGAAAAGAGCGCGGCCGCGACCTATGCCCGTGGAGGATGAGCTCTCGCGTTTTGTGAAGGTCTTCTGGCTTCGTTAACCCTGGCGAGTAGAAATCGCTTTTCATTTTCCTCGTGTCCCTTCCCGCTGCTCCTCGAATCCTTTCAAGATGCGCTCGCCGGCCTTCCTCCCCCGGGATATGTTGAATCATCCGTCTGGCGGTCATTCCATCAGTGTTGAGGAGGTCCCGTCCCATGCCCTTGCGTTTTTCCATCAGGCGTAAGCTCGTCCTGGCGTTTCTTGGTTTGTCGCTGGTGCCGCTGATGTTTCTGGGCTTCACCACCCTGGAGAGCCTGCGCATCATCGGGGAGCACGCCATCGAGAGCAGCACGGCTCAGCTGGAGCAACGGGCCCGGGAGGCCCTGGAACTGCGCGCCATTGACCTGGCCCAGCGGGTATCCCATTTCCTGCACGGCTGCGAGGTGGATCTTTTTACCCTCCGGATGATGCCTCGCCTCGCGGAGGTCTACCGTGATTTCTCCGCGATCCATTCCCGGACCGTCTGGACCAGGGAAGGAACCAATGCGAGCCCCATCGAGGTTCACCGCGAGCTGCCCTTGTACCGTGAGGTCGCTTTCATCGGTCCGGACGGCATGGAGCGCATCCGCATCGTGGAGGGTCGCATCGTGGAGACCGGCGACCTGCGTGATGTGAGCCGCCCCGAGAACACCACTTACAAATCCGAGCCCTATTTTTCGGAGGTGCTTCGGCTGGCTGATGGAGAAGTGTACACCTCTCGCGTGACTGGCTGGTATGTGAGCCAGCAGGAGCAGCTCCAGGGCGCCAGGTCCCCCGAAGAGGCCGTGGAAGGGAGGAAGTACGAGGGGGTGATCCGCATGGCCACCCCGTGCTTCGGCGCCGATGGGCAGTTCGAGGGAATGATCATGCTTTCCATCGACCACCGGCATCTCATGGAGCTGACCCTCCACATTCTGCCGACAGAAGAGCGATTCGTGGTCTTTCCCAGCTACTCAAGCGGCAATTATGCCTTCATGTTCGACGACGAGGGCTGGATCATTTCGCATCCCAAGTATAACAATATTCGCGGGGTGCTGCCGGACGGCAGCTTCTTCGACCCCGCCCATCCCTCTTACACCCGGGAGCGATTGCTCTCCGGCCACCTGCCCTTCAACCTGGATTTCGTGGCTTTCATCAATCCCAACTATCCTCTCATTGCAAGGGAGGTGCGGGCGGCGCGCTCGGGAGTCACGAGCACCTTCAATGTGGGAGGGATCCCGCGGGTCATGGCTTACGCCCCCATCCACTACCGCAGGTATCCTTACGACCGGCACGGGGTCTTCGGGGGCATCACCATAGGGGTCGAGACCGCCAAGTTCTCCGAACCGGCGGTACTGACCCGCGGTCGCATCGACGAGATGGTGATGCATACCAAGCGAAGCAGCCTGCTGATCCTGGGGGTGACGGCGGCGGTCGCCCTCCTGCTGGCGGTGGCCCTGGCCAGGAGAATCACCCGCCCCATTCTTCACCTTGCGGACAAGGCCCGGGAAATTGGATCGGGAAAGCACCACGGGGAAAACATCGTCGTGGCCACGGGAGACGAGCTGGAGCTCCTGTCGGTGAACTTCGCCGAAATGGCCGCGGAAATCCGGGACCACCAGGCGAGCCTCGGGGAATCCATGGCCAGACTGGCCGAATCCAAGGAGGCCATGGAGCAGTACTCGATGGACCTGGAAAAGCAGCTCCGGGTCCTCAGGAATGTTCACTACTTGAGTCATTACCTGAGCACCGGGTACGATCGCGAATCCGTGCTCCACACGGTGCTCAAGGCGTGCGTTGAAGGGCTGGGTTACGACCGGGTGGTGCTGTACCTCCTGGACCAGGCCGGTGGGAGGCTGGTCTGCCACAAGACATTCGGGCTGACACCCGATCAGGAGCAGAGGGCCCTGGCATCGTCTTATGACCTGGCCCGGGACGACTGCATCCCGACCCGGGTTTTTCGCACGGGGAAATCGGTCTTCGTCCAGGACATCCAGAAGGAGCCCCTGGCGACGGAGCTCGACCTCAGGATTGCCAGCGCGGGGGAGCTGGAGTCGGCTGTTTTCACGCCCCTCAAGAGCCGGGACCGGGTGATCGGGATTCTGGGAGCGGACACCAAGACCTCGCGGCGGGAGATCAGCACCTTGGATGTGGAATCCCTGGAGATTGTCGCCAACGATGCGGCCCGGGCCATCGAGCTGTCCGGGCTGTACGGGCGTCTCGTTTCGGAGCGGAATTTCGTCCGGTCCATCGTGACTCATATGACGAGCGGCATCATCACACTGGATGAGGCCGGCCGGGTGACCTGGTTCAATCCATACAGCGAGGAGGTCCTCGGCATCAGGCGGGAAGATGCCCTGGGCAAGGCCTTCCGGGAAGCTTTCGGAGACCTCCCCACGATTTCCGACCTGATCGACACCCACTGGAGCCTCCCCGCCGGGGAGGTGATGTCCCTCGAGCACACGATCCACCTGCCTGACGGCGGCGAAAAGATCCTGGAGGTTCATTTTTCGACGGTTTACCAGGAGAAGCAGCGCCAGCGGATCTTCATGATGTTTGTGCGTGACATGACCCAGCGACGGAGGATGGAGGAGCACATCCGGCGCTCGGACCGGCTCGTCAGCCTGGGTGTGCTCGCCGCCGGCATCGCCCACGAGATGCGCAACCCGCTGACGGGCATCTCTCTTCTCATGGATGACTTGCACGATCACCTGAGCGGCCTCCAACGGGAGCGGGAGCTCATCGAGAAGTCCCTCCAGGAGATCGACCGGTTGGAGAACCTCATCACGGGGCTTCTGGATTTTGCGGCCCCGGACCGCCACGCGGCGCTTCGGCTCAAGCCGGTCCAGGACGTTGTGGAGAGCACGCTCTTCCTGGTGCGGAAGCTGTGCAGGAATCAGCGCATTTCGCTTTCCGTGAGTGCGGAGCCGTCGCTCCCGCCGCTCCTTCTGGACCCTGAAAAGCTCAAGCAGGCCCTGCTGAACCTCTTTCTCAATGCCATTCAAGCCATGCCCGACGGCGGGGAGCTCGCCATCGAGCTCAAGCGGGTCGATTCCAACGACTCCATGCTTTCTCACCCCTCGGTTCGCATCACGGTCAGGGACACGGGATCGGGGATCGCCGACGAAGATATCCCCTATATCTTTGATCCCTTTTTCAGTCGCCACCCTTCCGGATGTGGCCTGGGACTTGCCATTGTTCACACCATTGTCGAGGAGCACGGGGGCCGCGTTTCCGTGGCCAGTCGCTTGAGCACGGGAACCAGTTTCCGGATCGACCTTCCGATGGTCGAAGATGGCACGCAGGCATGAGGTCGAGCCCATGGAAAAGATTCTCATCGTGGATGATGAAGCGTTCATCTGTGAAAATCTCCAACGGATACTCGGGGAAGAGCACTACGACACCACGGTGGCTCAATCGGGCGAGGCAGCCCTGGAGTCGCTCCGCCGGAACCACGTCGATCTCGTCTTCCTCGACCTCAGTCTGCCCGACATGCATGGTCTCGATATCCTCAAGCATATCAAGGGAGTGGATCCTGACCTGCTGGTCATCGTCATCACGGGCTACGCCTCGGTGGAATCGGCGGTGGAAGCCCTCAAGATGGGGGCTTACGATTACATCAAGAAGCCGTTCAAGGCCGATGTCATCAAGCTCATTGTGCGGCTGGCCCTCGAAACGCAGAGTCTCAAGCGAGAGGTGAGCAGCCTCAGGAAGCAGCAGGAAGGCTTGCTTGCCGATCAGCCGCTCATTGCCGAAAGCAGCGCTTTCAAAGATATTCTGCGGCAGGTGCGGGAGATCGCCCGCCATGCGGATGCGACCGTCCTCATCACCGGCGAGACGGGGACCGGAAAGGATCTCATTGCGCGCACCATCCACACCCTGAGTCCCAGAGCTTCACGACCCTTCCTGGAGATCAACTGCGCCGCCCTGCCGGAAAACCTCCTGGAGAGCGAGCTCTTCGGCCATGAAAGCGGGGCCTTCACGGGGGCCAGGGGCAGGAAGCTCGGACTCTTCGAGGCGGCGAGCCGGGGGACTATCCTGCTGGACGAGCTGGGAGAGATGGACCTGCCGCTTCAGGCCAAGCTCCTGCGGGTCATTGAGGACAAGAAGGTTCGCCGAATCGGCGGGACCCAGACGGTCGAGGTGGATGTGAGGATCATCGCCGCCACCAATGTCGATCTGCAGGAGGCCATCAAGGCCAGGCGCTTTCGCGAGGATCTCTATTATCGCCTGCATGCCATCCCCATCCACCTGCCTCCCATTCGAGAAAGGCCCGAGGACGTGGTGGCTCTCGCCAAGACCTTCCTCTCGGAATACTCCAGGAAGTACGGCCGCCGCTTTCGGGGAATTTCCCCGGAAGCACACCGGCGGCTTCTATCCTACGGGTGGCCCGGGAACGTGCGCGAGCTGCGGCATGTGATCGAGCGCATCTGCATTCTGCACGATGGGGAGCTGATCCTCGAGCTCCATTTGCCCAAGGAGCTGACCGATCCCCGCGAGAGCGACCTCAAAGAGCTTTTTCCCGTCGATTTCGTGATTCCGCCCGAAGGCATCAACCTGGAACAGGTGGTCGATCAGTTCACCCACGCCCTCATTGAGGGGGTCATGAAGATGGTGAATGGGAATATTTCCCATGCGGCCAAGCTCCTCGGAATCCCGCGGGGGACCCTCCGCTACAAAATCGAGAAATTCCAGATGGAGTCGACCTTGGGCCTCACGAAATGAGGTAGCCACGCACCGGGGCACAGGCGGATTTCCGCCGGTCCTGGCGAATTTCCGCCATCCCGTTTCCCCTCCGTTCCGCCCTCCAATTGCCGGCTGTGAACGGTCCAGCGGCAATCGTCTGCGATACATCCGGCTTCGCTTCCGCCTCCTCTCGCCAAAGGCGGTTTTTCGCCAGGTCCCGCTTGCAGGGATGACCGCCTCGCCGACCGCTTCCGCGGCGAGGAGGGCATGGGGGTGGCGCGGCTAAGGCTCGGCATCCAGGAATCAAGCGGTTTCAGGGGGGTGGTCGCGCCCGGCGCACCGAATAAGGCCAAACCCTGGAGCACATTGCACGCTGCTTGCACTGGTCCCCGGTCCGGAAGCTCCTCAAACGAGTCGGCGGGATCGAGGAATCCTGGAAGACGCGCCTAAGGCACATGCGGGAGGTCCTGGAAGTCAACCCTTGACGAGAGGCATGCTCATATGGACGACAAGTACACCTACGGGCTCGTGATCACGGTCGTGGGAATGGGAGGCACCCTGGTCAGCCTCTGGTTCATCACCGTGGTCATAGCGCTCCTCAAGAAGCTTCTGCCGTATCGCGAGGAACAGGAGAAGAATGGAAAGGAGACGGTCTGATGCTCGAGATGATTCAGAATGGATTGCTCTCGCTCTTCATGGGCGTCGGCGCTCTCACCATTGAAAACGTCATCATGTTCATGGCGGGGTGCGGACTCCTCTTTCTCGGGATCAGGAAGGGCTACGAGCCGCTCCTGCTGGTTCCCATAGGCTTTGGCGCGATCCTCGTGAACATCCCGCTGGCCGGCATGATGGACGAGGGGGGTCTCCTCCGTCACTTCTATGATTTCGGCGTCATGAACGAAATCTTCCCATGCCTCATCTTCATCGGCATCGGGGCCATGACGGATTTCGCGCCGCTTCTCGAGAACCCAAGGATCCTCCTGCTTGGGGCGGCGGGCCAGTTCGGGATCTTCCTCACGCTGCTCCTGGCCATGCTGCTGGGGTTCAATCTCCTGGATTCGGTGGCCATCGGCATCATCGGGGCCTGCGACGGCCCGACCTCCATCTACGTCACCTCCAAGTATGCGCCGCATCTTCTGGGCGCGGTTTCGGTGGCGGCGTATTCCTACATGTCCCTCGTTCCCCTCATCCAGCCGCCCATCATGCGTGCCCTCACCACCGAAAAGGAGCGCACGGTCCGCATGGAGTATCCGGCCAAGTCGGTTTCGCGCAGCATGAAGATCGTCTTCCCCATCGCGGTGACGGTGGTGACCTGTCTCATCGCCCCCATGGGCGCGCCGCTGATGGGAATGCTCATGCTCGGCAACCTCATGAAGGAATCCGGGGTGGTGCCGCGTCTCACCAAGGCCTCGGAAAACGAGATCGCCAACATCGTCACGCTGCTGCTGGGGCTTTCCATCGGGGCCACCATGGATGGGGCCGCATTCCTTCGGGGGCAGACCCTGCTCATCCTGGGGCTCGGCCTGATCGCCATCTGCCTCGACACCGTCATGGGCGTCCTCTTCGGAAAGCTCATGTGCTGGCTGACCGGCGGCAAGGTCAATCCACTCATAGGTGCGGCTGGGATTTCGGCTTACCCCATGGCCGCCCGGGTGGTCCAGTCGGAGGGGCGTCGCTACGACACCAACAACTGGCTTCTGATGCATGCCATGGGCGCCAACACGGGAGGCCAGGTCGGCTCCATCATGGCGGCCGGCATCATGCTCTCGGTGCTCAAGGGGCTGGGCCTGGGTTAGCCGGCGGCGGAATGTGCCCATTTAACCTGATGAAAGGATGATCCAATGAAAGTGAAAGATCACATGGTCCCCCTTTCGGAATGCGCTCGCGTGGCGGAGGACCGCAGCCTCTTCGACGCCGTTCTGATGCTCGATGCCTGTCGCCAGAGATTCGAGCACAGCGACTACCGGCCCCGAGTCATCCTGGTCCACGACCAGGATTTCAAAATCGTCGGCAGCATCCGCCATCTCGACCTGCTTCGGGGTATCGCGCCGGGAAGGCCCGTGGCGGGCTCGGGCTCGTCGGTCCCGGTGGCCGGGAGCTGGGCCGAGGTTTGGGCCAACCTGAACAAATCCTCTCGGAGCATCAGGGTCAAGGATTTGATGTACCGCTATGGCGAGGAGGAATACGTGCCCGAGGACACACCATTGGAGCTGGCCATGGACAGGCTGGTCCAGGGGCCGTACCTGAACCTGGTTGTGACGGCAAAAGATGTTTCCGTCGGCATCTTCCGGCTGAGCGACCTTTTCGCCATGGCCTGCAGGGACATCAAGAAATCCGGCATGCATTGACAGGGAAGACTTGGGCGAGCCCATCGCCCTAGCCATGCGGGTTGAGCCCCATGCGCACCCCAGGGAGGAACCGAAACATGTCCGAGATCACATTGGAGCCACAACGAAAGACCATCAAGGACTTTTCCGCGGCCAAGGAGAAGCTCTCCCCTGAGGAAGAGCGATTTGAACGGTGGCGAAACACCATCGGTCTGGGGCTGGGTCCCCTCGTCGCACTCATGGTCTATCTCATGCCCATGCCTTCCCTCAGCCCCGAGGCCCATGTCCTTGCAGCCATCATCAGCTGGGTCGGCATCTGGTGGATCACCGAGCCCATTCCCATTCCCATGAGCGCGCTCCTTGGAGCGGTGCTCTGCGTGGTTTTCGGGATTGCGGACGCCAAGAAGGTTTTCGCGCCTTTCGCGGACCCGATCATCTACCTCTTCTTCGGGAGCTTCCTGCTGGCTGAATCCATGGGCATCCACGGGCTCGACAAGCGTTTTGCCTACTCCATCATGTCCATGAAATCGGTGGGCAACAGCACAGGCCGCATCCTTCTCGCCTTCGGCCTCATTTGCGGCTTTCTGTCCATGTGGATCAGCAACACGGCCGCCACGGCCATGATGTTTCCCATCGCCCTCGGCATCGTTTACGCCATGGCGGACATCACGCAGCAAAAGACGGGCAGGAGCATCGACCCGACCCGCCTGCGGTTCGGTACCGGCATGATGCTGATGGCGGCTTACGCGGCATCCGCGGGCGGCATCGGCACTCCGGTCGGGACCCCGCCCAACCTCATCGGCATTGCGATGATCGAAAAATTCTGCAACGTGAAGATACCCTTCTTCCAGTGGATGTCCTTCGCCATCCCCCTGCTGCTGCTGCTGTTCACGCTCCTCTTCCTGCTCATGTACTTTCTTCACAAGCCCGAAGTGTCGCACATCGAGGGGAGCCAGCAGTACGTGAAGCAGGAGCGGGCCCAGCTGGGCGGATGGACCCGGGGGCAGAAGAACGCCATGGCGGCATTCCTCGTGACGGTTGCGCTCTGGCTCATTCCAGGCGCTCTGGCCGTCCTTTACGGTACCGACGCCTCCGTCTACAAAACCTACAGCAAGTTCATGCCCGAAGGGGTGGCGGCCCTGGTGGGGGCGTCCCTGCTCTTCCTTCTGCCCGTGAGCTGGAAGGAGCGCGAGTTCACCATATCGTGGGGGCAGGCTGTCAAGATCGACTGGGGCACATTGCTGCTCTTCGGCGGCGGCATCACCCTCGGCAATTTGATGTTCGAGCTGAAGCTGGCGGAAGTGATCGGCAAGAACCTCCTGGCCCTGAGCGGCGCCACCTCGGTCTGGGGCATCACCTTCGGCGCCATTTTCATCGCCATCCTGGTGAGCGAAACGTCCTCCAACACGGCTTCCGCCAACATGGTGGTGCCGGTGATGATTTCCCTGGCGCAGGCCGCGGGGGTCAATCCCATCCCTCCGGCCATCGGCGCCACCATTGGCGCCAGCTGGGGCTTCATGCTGCCCGTGTCCACTCCCCCCAACGCCATTGTCTACGGCTCGGGGATGGTCCCCATCACCAAGATGATCCGGGCGGGAATCTTCTTCGATATTCTCGGCGGCATGGTCATCTGGCTGGGACTCCGGCTCCTGCTTCCCCTGGTGGGGTTGGCGTGACGGAGGCCGCACGCGGGCTTGTTTGAAAGAAAAAGTGAACTGGATATCGAAAGGAGCTGACTGATGGCGCACCTGACTTTCCATGCCGTGCTTCCCACGGGGTATCGCGAGCTGGGGGACGCCAAGGGGCCCGATGGATCGGGGATATTCGACCTGTTCTTCGATAACATCGACCTTCCCGGCTGCGTGGACCTGCCGGCCTTGATCGTGCTCGCCGCCAAGCAGGTGGATCTGGACAAGAGCTTCATCACCGTCAACCCGCCGGAAACGATCACCCGGATCGGATTCGACGAGGCCAGGGACCTTGAATGCTTCGTCTGGCGGGTGCTGCCCAATCCCAGCGAAACCTGGGTGCTGCAGATGCACCAGATCCCGGCGGGTCGCCTCAAGCCGAGGGGGAATGTGCTCGGCTTTCACTCCCGAAACCAAGATGGCGAGCAGGCCCGCGTGAGGGACGATTTTTCCATCGCGAGGGTCTTCATCGTTTACCATTCAGCGGAATGAAAGCCGGCCCCGGGTCGAAACGACCCGGGGCTCTTGGTAGCAGGACTTAAGACGGTATCTTCCGCCGCATTGTGCCTTTCAAGCCTTACCATCCTGTGTACTCCCATCACCATCCTGTGTACTCTCATCAAAAAAAGTGATAGGTTGCGCCCGTTTCGACGACCAAAGGCGGAGTTGCGCCGGATTCTGACAGTTTCACTAATTCCAATTGGAGCCGGGGGAGGGCTGGGAGACGCATATGCCAAGAAGAGACGACATCCATAAAGTCATGATCATCGGTTCTGGTCCCATCATCATCGGGCAGGCCTGCGAGTTCGACTATTCAGGCACTCAGGCCTGCAAGGCCCTGAGACAGCTCGGGTACGAGATCGTGCTGGTGAACTCGAATCCCGCGACCATCATGACGGACCCCGGCATGGCAGACGCCACCTACATCGAGCCCCTGACCCTCGAATTTCTGGAGAAGATCATCGAAAAGGAGCGGCCCGACGCCATCTTGCCCAACCTCGGTGGACAGACGGGGCTGAATCTCTCGGACGGGCTCCACCGGAATGGCATCCTGGAGCGGTATGGGGTCCGGATCATCGGGGTTCAGGTGGATGCCATCGAACGGGGCGAAGACCGCATCGCCTTCAAGGAGACCATGAATCGCCTGGGAATCGAGATGCCGCGGAGCGAGCCGGCATTCTCCGTGGAGGAGGCCGAGGCCATTGCCGCGCGACTGGGGTATCCCGTGGTGATCCGGCCGGCCTACACGATGGGAGGGACCGGCGGCGGGCTGGTCTACAACGTGGAGGAGCTGAAGACCATAGCCAGTCGGGGCATTTCGGCGAGCCTGGTGGGGCAGATCCTGGTGGAGGAATCGGTCCTGGGCTGGGAAGAGCTGGAGCTTGAAGTCGTTCGCGATGCCAGGGACCAGTGCATCACCGTCTGTTTCATCGAGAACGTGGACGCCATGGGCGTGCACACGGGAGACTCGTACTGCACCGCGCCCATGCTCACCATAGATCCCGGGCTCCAGGAGCGGCTGCAGAAGCATTCCTACGACATCGTGCGCGCCATCGAGGTCATCGGCGGGACCAACATCCAGTTCGCCCACGATCCCAGGACGGGCAGGGTGGTGGTGATCGAGATCAACCCGCGGACGTCGCGCTCCTCGGCCCTGGCCTCCAAGGCCACGGGGTTTCCCATCGCCCTCATCTCGGCGCTCCTGGCCGGCGGCCTGACCCTGGACGAAATCCCCTACTGGCGGGAGGGAACCCTGGAGAAGTACACTCCCTGGGGGGACTACGTGGTGGTGAAATTCGCCCGGTGGGCCTTCGAGAAGTTTCCGGGCTCCGAGGACAAGCTGGGGACCCAGATGCGCGCCGTGGGCGAGGTCATGAGCATCGGCAAGCATTACAAGGAGGCCTTCCAGAAGGCCATCCGATCGCTCGAAAACGGAAGATACGGCCTGGGGTTCGCCATGGACTTCCACGAGAGATCCCTGAACGAGCTCATGGAGATGCTCTCGGCCCCCTCCAGCGAGCGTCAGTTCCAGATGGTCGAGGCCCTTCGGAAGGGCGCCACCATTGAGGCGCTTCACGCCAAGACCCACATCAAGCCGTGGTTCATCCAGCAGATGAAGGAGCTGGTGGAGCTGGAGGAGGAGATCCTCGGGCACAAGGGGCGGATGCTTCCCGATGACCTTCTCGAGCGGGCCAAGCGTGACGGGTTCGCCGACCGCTACCTGGCGCAGTTGCTGGGGATCTCCGAGCGTGAAATCCGGGAGCGCCGCAAGACCATCGGGATTGTCCAGGCCTGGGACGCCGTGCCGGTGAGCGGCGTCGAAAATGCCGCCTATTACTACTCGACGTACAACGGCTCCGATCGGGTGGTGACCAGCGGAAGGCGCAAGATCATGGTTCTGGGCGGAGGTCCCAACCGCATCGGGCAGGGCATCGAATTCGACTACTGCTGTGTTCATGCCGCGTTCGCCCTGCGGGATGAGGGCTATGAAACCATCATGGTCAATTGCAACCCGGAGACCGTGTCCACGGATTATGACACCTCGGACAAGCTCTACTTCGAGCCTGTTACCGTCGAGGATGTCCTGTCCATCTACGAGAAGGAGAAGCCCGAGGGAGTCATCGTGCAGTTCGGCGGGCAGACTCCGCTCAATATCGCTCGGGAGCTGGCCGAGGCCGGGGTCAGGATCATCGGGACTTCCCCGGAGACCATCGACCTGGCCGAGGACCGCGACCGCTTCCGCCGGATGATGCACAAGCTCGGCATCCCCATGCCGGAGTCGGGAATGGCGAGCACCCTCGAGGAGGCCGTCCGGGTGGCCGGCTCCATCGGTTATCCGCTCATGGTCCGGCCGTCCTATGTGCTCGGCGGACGCGGGATGGAAGTGGTCCACGACGAGGAGATGCTGGTGCATTACATGACGGCGGCGGTGGGGGTGACTCCGGACCGCCCCATCCTCATCGACAAGTTCCTGGAGAACGCCATCGAGGCCGAAGCCGACGCGCTGGCGGACGGGACCGACGCCTTCGTGCCGGCCGTCATGGAGCACATCGAGCTTGCGGGGGTGCATTCGGGGGATTCGGCCTGCGTGATCCCGCCCATCAGCATTCCCGCCAAGCATCTGGACACCATCTATGAATACACGCGCAAAATCGCCATGGAGCTCCATGTCGTGGGGCTCATGAACATTCAGTATGCCATCGCCCACGATACGGTCTACGTGCTGGAGGCCAACCCGCGGGCTTCGAGGACGGTTCCCCTGGTATCGAAGGTGTGCAACATCAGCATGGCTCGACTGGCCACCCAGATCATGCTGGGGAGAAGTCTTTCGAGCATGGGTCTGAGGGCCGGACATTTTCCGCACTTTGGCGTGAAGGAAGCGGTCTTTCCGTTCAACATGTTCCCCGAAGTCGACCCGTTGCTGGGTCCGGAGATGCGCTCCACGGGGGAGGTGCTGGGCATGGGGAGCTCCTTTGGCACGGCCTTTTACAAGGCGCAGGAAGCGGCAAACCAGAGGCCTCCGCTGGAGGGGACGGTCCTCCTGACGGTTTCGGACCCCGAGAAGCAGTCCGTGCTGCAGGTGGCTCGGCGCTTCCAGGAACTGGGCTTCAGGATCCGGGCGACCAACGGGACGTGCAGATTTCTGACGAGCCAGGGATTGGAGGCCGAGCCGATCCACAAGATGCACGAGGGACGCCCCAATATCGTGGATGCCATCAAGAATGGGGAGATCCAGCTCGTCATCAACACCCCCAGCGGGAAACTGGGAAAACATGATGACTCTTACATCCGCAAGGCGGCCATCAAGTACAAGGTGCCGTACATCACGACGCTGGCGGCCGCCGTGGCCGCCGCCCGCGGAATCCAGGCCCTCAAGGCCGGCAAGGCCGGAGTGAAATCCCTGCAGGATTATCACGCCGACATCCGCTGATCGTGTGAAATTTCGATCTCCCGGTTTCGGATTTCGCTTTGAGGCATGGGCCAGGCTGCGCCTGGCCCATGTCGCCCCCTGAATCAACAGCGTTGCGGCCCGGGGGGGTGCAGCCAACCCGACCCGCCGTGGGAAGCCGCTTCACGGCCCGGCTCGAAGCATTCGAGCCGGGCTGTGGCACTGGAAGCGCTGGGCACGGCCCATGGCCGTTCCGAGACAAAACCGTTGAATTTCACCATTCAATACCTCATAATCCCACCTCACCGAAGCGATGGAAAGATGCCTGAAGCGATGCGCGCTTCAATTTGGCTGAAAGTGATGCTCCCAGCGCACAGGGTGGGGGATATCATCGTTCTTACCTGGATCCTGACGGTCTAACGGCTGCATGGCACAGAAATTTTTTGAATGTCCCAGTGGCAAGGGCCGCTTTTTTTTCGGAATCGGAGCATTGATCTGCATGGCAGCTGTCCTCGCGGCTGTTCAGGCCTGCGAGCGTTCCACGACTTCCCCTGAAGCCCACGGAGGTTCCTCGCGAGGCGGGACCATCGAGAACAAGGGGTCCGACACACTGGTCAACCTGGCTCTCTCCTGGGCCGAGACCTACATGGGGGCTCATTCCGACGTCCGCATTTCCGTCACCGGAGGCGGTTCCGGGACGGGGATCGCCGCCATGATCCACGGAACCGTGGACATCGCCAACGCTTCGCGCGAGATGAAGCCGGAGGAGATTGATAGAGCCAGGTCCCGCGGAATTTCCCCCGTGGAGTTTGTGGTGGCGCGTGATGCCATCGCCGTTGTGGTCAATCCGAGGAATCCTGTCTCGAAGCTCACGATGCAGCAGATTTCCGATATCTATACGGGAGAGATCACCAACTGGAGGGACGTGGGTGGTGAAGACCGCCCCGTTGTTCTCCTCTCGCGTGAATCCAATTCCGGCACCTATGTCTATTTCCTGGAGAATGTGATCCGGAGGGGCAGGAAGGAATCACAACTGCTCTTTTCTCCGGAAACCCTGCTGATGCCCTCGTCCGAGGGGATCAGCGCGGAGGTCCGCCTGAATGTCAATGCCATCGGCTACGACGGACTGGGGTACGTGACGCCTGACCAGAAGGTTGTGGCGGTGTCGAGGGACCTTGGCAGTCCTTATGTTCTGCCTTCCATCGCCACGGTCAATGACGGCTCATACCCGATCTCGAGACCTTTGTACATGTACACCGCGGGAAGGCCCGCGGGGCAAACGAGGGAGTTCATGGAGTGGCTGCTTCAGGATGGGCAGATTTTGGTGGCCAAGCTTGGTTTTGTGCCCATTAAAGAATGAAGTGATGTCATGAATTCCATGGATTCCGGAGAAGACAGGAGAGGTCGCAGGTTGTTGTGGACCGAGTTCGCCATCGAGTCCGTCATCAGGGTCCTCGGTTTCTCGACCATTGGTTTTGTCGTTCTGATTTTCCTTTTCCTCCTCAAGGAAGGGATTCCCATCTTCTACGAGGTGCCCCTGGACAATCTCCTCGGGACCCGCTGGTATCCCACCTTTGGTTTATTCGGGACGATGCCTTTGATCCTGGGGTCTGCGCTGGTGACCCTGCTTGCGGTCGTCATGGCGCTTCCCCTGGGGGTTGCGACGGCTGTTTTCGTGCGGGAGGTGGCTCCCGGTTGGGCCAGGGAGATTCTCAAGCCGACCATCGAGACCCTCGCGGGCATTCCCTCGGTGGTTCTGGGCTTTTTCGGCATGACGCTCATTGCGCCGCTGGTCCATCAGGTTCTTGGGGCCCCCACGGGCCTGACCGTTTTCACCGGCGCGCTGATCCTGGCCTACATGGCTCTCCCGACCATCATCAGCGTCGCCGAGGACGCCCTGGACGCCGTGCCCAAAGGCTACCGCGACGCAGCCCTGGCCATGGGGGCAACGCAATGGCAGACCATCTGGCGGGTGGTGGTCCCCGCCGCACGCTCCGGTATCGCGGTGGCGGTGATGCTGGGCATGGGGAGGGCCATAGGCGAAACCATGACGGTCATGATGGTGACGGGAAATGCCGCGCGGATTCCTCTCAGCCTCGATTCAATCTTTAAGCCGGCTCGCACCATGACCGCGACCATCGCGGCCGAAATGGGGGAGGTGGCCCAGGGCAGCGTGCATTACCATGCGCTCTTCGGCATCGGCATCATTCTGTTCGTTCTCACGTTTCTGATCAACCTGGTGGCTGCCAGTGCCATATTCAAGAAGCAGCGCCGCGGGGGGCTTCGCTGATGAATCGATATCTGGCGCAGCGGGTCGGTTTCCTTGCGCTCACCGCCATCTCGCTCATGGTGGTGATCCCGGTTGTGCTGGTGATCGCCGTCATCATCGTCAAGGGGTTTGGAGCCATTTCCTGGGTGTTCCTCAGTGGAATGCCCCAGGACGGCATGAAGGCAGGCGGGATTTTTCCCGCCATCGTGGGCACATTGCTTCTGACCTTCGGAACGGCGGTGATCGCCATTCCCGTCGGTGTGGGGGGGACGATCTACCTGGCCGAGTATGCCAGGGACACCTGGCTGACCCGCTGCATACGACTGGCCATTGTGAACCTTGCCGGTATCCCTTCCATAGTATACGGCCTCTTTGGTCTCGGTCTTTTCGTTCTTTTCCTCAAAATGGGCACTTCCATCGTGGCCGGCTCCCTGACCCTGGCCATCATGACCCTTCCCGTGATCATCAGTACGGCGGAAGAGGCTTTGCGAGCGGTGCCGATGGAGTTCCGGACGGTGAGTGCCAGCCTGGGCGGCACGCGCTGGCAGGGGATTCGAAACATTATTCTTCCCCAGGCTCTTCCGGGTATCATCACGGGTATCATCCTTGGATTGCTGCGTGCTGCCGGTGAAACGGCACCGATTCTCTTCACCGTGGCGGCGTTCTATCTTCCCCGCCTTCCTCAGTCTCCCTTTGACCAGACCATGTCGCTTCCGTACCACCTTTACGTGATCAGCACCCAGGTCCCCGGCATGCCCGAGAAGATGCAGTACGGTACCGCTCTGGTTCTTCTGTCCATGGTCCTTTCCATGAATGTCATCGCGACGGTGATTCGCAGCATCTTTCGTCGGAGACGACAGTGGTAGGTCCCAAGGTCCGCATCGACGATGTGAGTTACAGCTACGACGGGAGAGCTGTTCTCAAAAATGTGAGCCTGGAGATTCCCGCTCACTCCATCACGGTCTTCTTCGGTCCGGCGGGAGGAGGCAAGACCAGCCTGCTTCGCCTGATCAACCGATTGAACGACCTGGTGGAGGGGACCCAAATGGAGGGACATATCTGGCTCGATGGTGAGGACCTGTATGCTCCGGGTGTGAGCGTCGCTCATCTGAGGCGTCGCGTGGGGATGGTGTTCGCGCTTCCGCTGCCCTTGCCCGGGACCATACGAGAGAACGTCATCTATGGACCCAGCCTGGCCGGTGTTCGAGATCAGACAAGGCTGAGCCGGATCGTGGAAAGGAGCCTGGAGCAGGCGGCCCTGTGGGAGGAAGTGAAAGACCGGCTCGACGATCCTGCGACAGCCCTTTCGGGAGGGCAGCAGCAGCGACTGTGCATCGCGCGCAGCCTGGCTCTGGAGCCCGAGGTTTTGTTGCTCGATGAGCCGACGTCAGGTCTCGACCCGGTGTCCACTCGTAAAGTCGAGGAGTCGCTGTTCGAGCTCAAGAATCGATATACCATCATCATCGTGCCTCACAGTGTTCAGCAGGCGGCTCGCCTGGCGGACCAGGCGGCATTCTTTCTGATGGGCGAGCTCGTTGAATACCGGTCGGGGACGGAAATCTTCACCACGCCCCAGGATCAGCGCACCGAAGACTATGTCACGGGGAGGTTTGGTTAGGTGCCGGCCCGGGAAAAGATGCTAGTCCACCATCTCAACTTCTATTACGGTGGCAAGATCGCGCTCTCCGACATCTCCATTTCCATACGGGAGAACATGATCACGGCCCTGATCGGTCCCTCGGGCTGCGGCAAGTCGACTTTCCTGAGATGCCTCAACCGCATGAACGACACCATTCGCGGCACACGCATAGAGGGGCGGATCCTCCTGGATGGCGAAGACATCTACTCCGACGGGACGGATGTGGTGGACCTGCGGCGGCGGGTGGGCATGGTTTTCCAGCGGCCCAACCCTTTCCCGCAAACCATATTTGATAATGTGGCCTTTGGGCCTCGCGTCCTGAGACTCTGCTCCAGGCAGGAGCTCCCCGACGTGGTCGAGGAGAGCCTTCGCGGGGCTGCGCTGTGGGACAAGGTCAAGGACAAGCTGGACAGGGACGCGTTGAGCCTCTCCCTGGGTCAGCAGCAGCGATTGTGCATTGCCCGGGCCATCGCGGTGAAGCCCGAAGTCATCCTGATGGACGAGCCCTGCTCGGCCCTGGATCCCGTCAATACACTGCAGATTGAGCAATTGATGCAATCCCTGCGCGAGGACTATACCATCGTCATCGTCACGCACAACATGCAGCAGGCCGCACGTGTCTCGGACCATACGGGGTTCTTCTGGCTCGGGCGCCTGGTGGAATTCGATGTGACGGAGTCCATATTCACCCGACCGGGTGAGAGACTCACCGAGGAGTACATCACCGGCCGGGCGGGCTGAAACCGGGCGTTTTATTTCCCCGCCGGCTCTCCACCCCATGCGCGTCGATTCATGGTGCGGATGTGGCCCCGAAGATAATGCTCTCCAACGACGGCAGATTTGATACACTGGGTTTGCCAGACGCGTTCATTTCTGATAAATGATACACTTGATATCTGCGGGATGCGCCACTTGTCTTGGAAACCCGATTGATTCGACCTGCTAGCTCAACGGAGCGGAGAGGTCAAAGCTCGACCGTCCGAAGCCGCTGAGCCGGATGCCCGCTCCACCCGCCATGGTGGAGGAAGCCGATGAAAAGGGAGTAGCACTCCCTCCATTGTGACATTTGTTACAAGATTGACCGATCATTGGAGTCTCTTCACCATGCTGAATGTCGACGCGCCCCTTTTCGAATTGAAAGGGCGAAAGCTCTTACCCATCGTCCAGGGCGGGATGGGCGTTGGTATTTCCGCTCACCGTCTTGCAGGAAGCGTAGCGCGGCTCGGCGCCGTGGGAACCATCGCCAGCATCGATCTCCGGCACCACCATGCGGATCTGATGGAGCGCGCCCGGGATGTGCGCGATCGCGAGAAGCTGGATGAGCTCAACATCATCGCCCTGGATCGCGAAGTCAGGGCGGCGCTTGAGATAGCCGAGGGAAACGGCCTGGTGGCCGTCAACGTGATGAAGGCGGTCTCGGCCCACGCGGCCCTGGTGAGGACCGCCTGCGAGTCCGGAGCCCAGGCCATTGTCATGGGAGCCGGCCTGCCGCTGGATTTGCCGGACCTGACCGTGGACCATCCCGAGGTTGCCCTGATACCGATCCTGTCCGATGTGCGGGGCATTGCCGTCGTGATCAAGAAATGGATGCGCAAGAAGCGGCTTCCCGACGCCATTGTCATCGAGCATCCCCGCTATGCCGGAGGTCATCTGGGCGCGCCAAAGCCCGAAGACATCAACGATCCGCGTTTCGAGTTCCCCGTGGTGCTTGAGGGGACCTTCCAGCTTTTCGAGGAGCTGGGCATCGAGCCCAGGCAGATTCCGCTCATCCCCGCCGGCGGGATCAACACCCACGAGAAGATCAAGGAGCTGCTCGCTCTCGGGGCGTCGGCGGTCCAGGTCGGGACTCCGTTCGCCGTGACCGAGGAGGGGGATGCTCATCCCAATTTCAAGAAGGTTCTGGCCGAGGCCAAGCCCGAAGACATCGTCACTTTCATGAGCGTGGCCGGACTGCCGGCTCGGGCGGTCCTGACCCCGTGGCTCAAGAGCTACCTGCGGTTGGAGACGAAGCTGCAGGAGTGCGCCAGGGCGGGGGCCGAGCGCTGTGCCGTCGGCCTGCAGTGTCTCATCAAGTGCGGCCTGAGGGACGGCCTGGCCAAGTTCGGGCAGTTCTGCATCGATTCGCAGCTGGCCGCGGCCCTGCGCGGCGATATCAACAAAGGGCTTTTCTTTCGGGGGTCCGAGAGCCTGCCCTTCGGAAGCGCCATTCGTCCCGTCAGGGAGCTTCTGGAGTACCTGCTCACCGGCTGCATGCCCCAGGGCGCCGAGGCCTGATCCGAGAATGGTCCTCCACGCATGGAGAGACCCATGCCTGAGCCGGCTATAAACAGGCGAGGCCTATCTCGAGTGCCTCAAGCCCAGAAGGAATGAAATCGCCGGCCCGTTTCGCGGAACGATAATTGGATCTCGCGAAACGGACCTGCCCGGCCGACCATTGCACATCATCAAATCAAACGCATCGACAGAAATATACATTGTCTCCCGCTACTAAAGCCGCTATTTGCCTTCTATAAGTAGAGCATACCAGGTCTCTATTCGGGGTCAAATAGCGATATGGGGGCTCACTTGAACCCACTTTTCGACCGGACCGATGTGCTGCCCGTTCTTCACGGATTCAATCCCTGGTGGTCGGGAAGACAGAATCCGGTGCCGGAATTCAAGTGGTTGGCTTTCTATGCCTGCCGGGTTTATCTCGAGGGTCCGACGCTTCGCCGGAGTGTCTGAGTCTCTTCCCCCATTTCCCTTGATGGTGGCTGGAGCTGAGGTTGGCTTCCAGCCGCATCCTCTCAAAACCACACCGAAGCAATGCCCTATATGCACGCAATGCCGCTCCGGGCTTTCTTGAACAGGGTGCTTGGCAGCCAGTCTTTCCATGCCGGGCAACCATATGAAATCACTAATATACATAGAAAGCATCCTATCTGGAAAGGCATCGTTCGCATTGGCTTGGCGGTGTCGACCGATCAGGTAATGTCGCAAATCAGCTGCGCGGCTTCTTGGCCTCGGCTGAATTTGCCTGGATGGGCGCACTTTACCCGGCACCTTCAGCCCCTCGCCTCATCTTTAGCGCTCGCACCGTGAGGACCGCCAGCGTTACCACGGTGAGGGGGATAACGAACAGCCCCATCATGGCGCTGTATTCTGACAGCGCATCATGCCGAGCGGCATCGAGAATGAGGTAGAGGGTGTACCCGGCGTAGTACGCCAGGAAAAGTAAGCCTTCCCAGCGTGCTATCCGGTAGCCCGTGAAGAATATCGGCAAACAGGCAACGCTCACGGCGATCATGACCGGAATGTCAAAGCTGAGCGCCGCCGGCGCTACGCGGATGCCGTCGGCCGCAACAAGGCTTGAGAGCCCCAGGATCGCCAGCAGGTTGAAAAGGTTGCTGCCCACCACGTTGCCGACAGCAATGTCGCGCTCTCCCCTGATGCTCGCGACAACGGACGTAGCGACCTCAGGCAGCGAAGTGCCTGCCGCGGTGATCGTGAGTGCGATGACAAGCTTGCTCACGCCCAGCAGCTCGGCAATGGCGACCGCACCGCCGAGGAGCCAGCGGGAGCCCAGCATGAGCATGGCCAGACCGACGACGACCAGCAGGATGTCGAGAAGCCGCTGGCTCCTCGGCTCACGCCGGCCGAACTCCTTCTCGTACTCGGCACGCACCGCGGGCGGCTCCTTCAAGCTCTGCCGGATCGCGAACAGGCAGTAACCGACAATGCCGCCGGTGAGCACGAGCCCATCGAACCGACCGATGCTGCCATCGAGGGCCAGAACAAACAGGAGCATCGACACGCCGATCATGAGTGGGATCTCGAGTCGCACAAGCCGCTGTGCAACAACCAGCGGGGCGATGATGGCGCTCAGACCCAGTATGAAGAGCACGTTGAAGATGTTGCTCCCCACGACATTGCCCAGCGCGATATCAGGCTCTCCAGCCATGCTTGCCTGAAGGCTCACGGCGAGCTCGGGCGAACTGGTCCCGAAGGCGACGACTGTCAGCCCGATCACGAGCGGAGATATCCCCATCGCGGCGGCAAGACGCGAGGCGCCCCG
>JALOOX010000066.1 GCA_025454175.1 Syntrophobacteraceae bacterium
CAGCGCTGGGGCAACTGGGATACGCAGCTGGCGGTGCACGGCATCATCCTGTGCGGCAAGTCGGACTTTCCCGACGCCGAGAACCCGCAGGACCAGTTCTGCGCGCGCTACGCCATGGTGAGCGCCTTCCAGGATGCGGACTTCAAGGAGCTCTGTGCCATCACCGGCATGACCGACCTTTATGACAAGTACAAAGCTCATAAGGACCGTGTCGAAGGCGAGGCGCAGGTCGAGATTTACGGTGCCCTGGAAAGATGGGCGGCGGACAAGTCCCGCTCACAGGTCTGCAAGATCTTGAACGATGCGGGCCTTTTGGCGGAGCCGGTTCGAAACGACCGGGAAGTGTACGAAAGCCCTCACTTCCGGGAGAGAGGCACGGTCCGCTGGCTGGACGATCCTCTGTTCGGCGACATGCTGCTGCAGGCCGGCTACAGCTGTGGACACATGGAGAAGACCCCGAGGCGGATCAACTGGCATTGGCGTCCCGTGGGTGCCGACAATAAGAAGATCTACAACGACATGCTCGGCATCCCGCTCTCCAGGATTCAAGAGTGGTATGACAAGGCCTACATCTGAGAGGAGGCGACCGTGTGTGATATCATTTGGTGCAAGAAGGAAGTGGGTGGAAAGCCTTGCGACACGATCAACTACCTGGATCCCTACTGCTTCTGGAACTGGGAGGGCAAGATCAACTGTGCCGAGTGTAAGACGGTTTATTACATCCACATGATCCAGGGCTTCATGTACAAGGGGCCCGAGGAAAGGCCCGGTGAAGAGCCGGATATCATGCCCCTTTACGCCGACAAGCCCTACGACGGCTACTCCAACTACCGGCCGGGCGTGGAAGGCCGAACCAGACCCTACGAGTGCAAGCCCAGGGCTCAGCTCAAGGGCGTTGCCGACATGGTCAAGTTCAGCATCCGGGGAAGGCCCGTCCGCGGATGGCGCCCGCAACCGCCCTCCGCCGGCCTGGCCGGGAGCTTCGGCTTCAACTGGGATATTCAGAAGCTGACGCCCGATGTTTGGGAGGAATATCAGAAGAAGCTCGCTGCAGGCGAAGTCAAGGACTGGTAGCTGAAGAAAGGAGTGTTGCATGACACAAGAGCTGACACCGGAAGAATTCCTGGATACTGTATTGATCCCGGAAAAGCAGTCTTCCCATATATGCTGGAACTGCAAGCACCTGAAGCCGGTCCTCAAAGGGTCCAAGTTTCCGCCCGCGGACATCATCGGCTGGTGCAAGAAGATCCACTGGCCCCATTACTGGTGCGTGGCGGATTTCAACGTGGTCAAGAACTGCTATGCGTTCGATGCGAGGAAAAAGGCCTAGGCATGGAAGAGAATGTCAGCAAAGAGCTCGATGTCCTCAGGGGTATGTTGAACAACTGGAAAACCAGCTTCATGAGCTGGGCGGATCCCGACGGGGACAATGAACACGTGCTCCTGGAGTTCAGGGAAGAGATCCAGATGAACCTCTATCCCTACGTCAGGAGGTTGTATGAGACCAATCACCTGACCAGCTCCGAGGCCACCGAGTTCATGGTGTATTGCTTCGGCCAGGTCGAGGCTCTTCGCGACCAGTTGAGGGAAGTGGAGACCAGCGCAAGCTAGAAGGAGGTATCATATGCCAGAGAAATGCCGTGTGGTGGTCTGCGGCTTTGACCCCATGCTCGTTAAAGCGTATACCGCCGCCAACGCCAGAGCCTGTTGGTGGCATATATCCGACGAGCTGTATGCCGAATTTGGGATGAAGCCCCGAATGAAAGTCGAGGGCAAGGTCCTCAAGATCTATTCGGGCAAGACCGGCCAGGAGGTGGCGGCGCCCAACGAGGATTTCGAGTGGGAGTGCTCCAAGGAAACAGGGCTCGTGGTCCTGATGCCGGCTGAATTCATCAAGAAGTACATGATCACGGAGTTCCATTTCATCGAGCTGATGATCGATCGTATCGACGGCAAGGAGGTCTACCCCGGCCAGGAAAAGATCAGCAAGAAGTGGTGGCCGAGCGACAAGATGAAGATGGCCTACACGCTGGACTACATCGGGTAGCCCGCGAAGGCGCCCGCCCTCAAAACCTTTGAGTGTGGCCGCCTGGAATCCCAACCCCCTTCCCGGCCTCGCCGGGGAGGGGGTTTTTTTGACTCGATGCGGTGCATTCAAACCGCCTTGTCATTTATGCCCTTAGGGACTATAGGATCGGGTGGTTGCAGCGAGAAAAGTGCGTCGAGCGAAGGCTTCCTGGGCTGAATGAGGATACGAGGACATAAGATGACACAGAACGTTAAGGATGAAAACGTGCGGAAAAGTGAGCATGAGATCACGCCTCTCGTCGAAGATGAACAAATGCCGGAGGAGGAGCCGAGTCACCCCGGATGGCTGCCCATCGGTGAGATACTCAAGGTGTCACATCCGGTATTCGAGAAGAGCAGGTTCCTCATCGGGTATCATCACTCGAGTAACGTTTATGTCCTGGCTGGGGACTACCTGACCCTGGTGGATCCCGGCAATGACTACACGATCTTCGCGGAGCTCGAAAAGCTCGGCTACAGCCCCCTCGACATCAGGAAGATCGTGCTCACCCACGGCCACCGGGACCACTGCATGGGCGTTTTCGAAATGCTGAGGTTTCCCCCCGTCATGGAAGCCAAGCAGGTCGAGATCATCATGCATGCCGGCGGGCCGACGGAATTCAAGCAGATGGTCACCGAGGTGGGGTTCCCCCCGACGGAGCTCAAGGGTGGGGAAACCATCGAGCTGAGCGGCTTCCAGTGGGAGGTGATCCACACGCCGGGCCACACCATCGACGGGATCTGCCTGTACCACGAGCCGACCAGGACCTTGATCTCCGGGGACACGGTCCTGCCCGATTCCATTGGAGAAGCCGACAAAAACGCCGGAGGCCAGCTGGACCACTACCTCTACGGGCTCAAGCAGCTCATGAAAAAGGATATCGCCCACGTCCTTCCGGGACACGGCGTGCCCGTGGCGGTCACGGGCCGGCGCGCCGTTGAGGAGACTTACGTGGGCGTCATGATGAAGATCATGGATGTCCCCCCGGACGGTCGCATCACCTGGATGGACGGAGCGAGGCTCCTGGCTGAAAAGGGCCTCCTGGAAGAGGTGGTCTACTGTTGTGACAAGGAGCTGCTCCTCAGGCCGGAAAACCCTCAAGCCTTTCAGCTGAAAGCCCTGGCGCTCAACGACATGGGGCGCTGTGCCGAGGCGATCGAGATTCTGAACGGGATCCTGATCCGGCAGCCCGACGATGTCCACGCCCTGACGGCCAAGGGTCATGCGCTCCTCGGTCTTGGAAAATACGAGGAGAGCCTGCCCTACTTTGACCAGGCCCTGTCCAGGGACCCGGAGATCACCGAGGCTCAAGTCTTCAAGGGGATGGCGTTTTATTTCCTGGGACGTTACGAGGAGGCCATGGCCATCGGAGCGTTCAAGTCCGAGCTCCTCGCCCGGTTCAAACAAGAGGTCGACCAGGGCATGAAAAGCCCCCAGACCGGGGAGTCCGGCCAGGGCGCCACGACGCCGCGGGAGTGACACCGATGAACGATCAATCCATGAGACTCTACGAAGCATCCAAGGCCCTCGTCGCCTACATCGATTCCGAGGACGTTTTCGACAAGGTGGGAAGCATGGGCTGCGGCGGTGTGGACCATCACCAGTCGGAGGCTTTTTACAACCTGATCGCCGATGCCAGAAACGCCCTGAGGGCCTTTGAAGACAGCATGAAGACGGGCGGCTGAATGTGCCCCTCAAGAGCTATGGTAGGGCGGGGCTGCGTCCCCGCCAACCCCTTCAACCGGGCTGGTTTTCAACTTGAAACTTGAAACCCTGAACTTGAAGCTTTTCGTGGCCGAGGAGGTTTGATGGCGATCGAGGAGATCACCTACGAAGAGTACATGAAGACGATCGATCGGATCGAGAAGCGCTATTTGTCGGACGAACCGGGGTTTCCCCCGGGCGCCCGAGAAAAGGGCCTGGAAATCTGCAGAAGATTCCGGCAGGAGGTTGCCGAGCTGGGTCCCGAGAATTGTCTCTATTATATCGACACGTTGTATGGCTTGCCCATGCACAAGCCCAAGAGCAGTCCCACCCCTCAGTACAACTCAACACCATAGAGCGTCCACCGATTGAGTCGTCTTTGCGGTGAATCGGAAATGAAAGGACCAATCCGTCATCATGGAAGACGAAAGCCGTCAGTTCGTCACCTGTGCCCACTGTGGAGTCCGTCTGACCCTGGAAGAAGCCATCCGATACGAGCACCGGCTGCTCTACGGGGATCATTTCCACTGCCGGGAATGCGATCCCGGGGGAGTCTGGGACTGCATGAGCCACGACACGGACATGGAGGTCCACTGAGCCCTCCCGCCCACTGGCGGCGTGGCGGCGCCCTCATTTGATCTCCTCCATCAGGACGATGTCGCTGGCCACGATGGCCATGAGCAATCCCCTGGATCCCGTCGGTTTGGCGACCCTCACCCAGTTTTCTCCGCTCAGGCCCTTTTCCACCGTGGTCACGAGCAGCCCCCTCTCGAGATTCCGACTCTCCCTCAACAGCATGAACTGCCGGTGATTGCTGAAGGCAAAAAGCACCCAGCCATTGGTGAGAAAGTAATTGTAGGAGCCCGGGTAGTCCCGGACCAGCTGGGCGGAGGTTTCGGCCAGGGCTGAAAACAGGCAGGGAATGCCCCGCCGGTCTTCGTAGCGGCTCGATATCCCATCCAGGAGGTACTCGAAGGCTCTCGCCGAGTCGCTGACGGCTTCATCCAGCTGAACCGTCCGGCCCTGGTAGGATTCGATGGCGGGGGCTTTCCCGTTGTGAGCGAAGATCCAGTCCTGTCCCCTCACCCGCACGACAAAGGGATGGGCGTGACATTCATCGATGGGTCCGCTGGTTCGGAGGCGAACATGGGCGATGATGAATCTGCTCGCGATGACCCGGGCCAGTCTTTGAAAACCGTCGTGGAATCTCCCTTCATGATAGGCCCTCGATGCCGACTTCTCGACGTATGCGCGGCCCTTCTTGAAATAACCTATCCCCCAGCCGTCCATGTTCCTTCCCGCCTTGAGGGCAAAAACCGGCAGGGATCTGGGAGCGGAATAGTTGGTCGCGGCGGAGAGGGCAAACAGGTCGCACATGGGAGCTCGGGCTGGTTAGATGAGTGATGTCTCGGGTATGTCGCCCAGATACAGAATATCAGGGCCGGCAACGGCGATAAGCTTCCCGAGGGCGTTCTCTTCGGGATTGATGGCCGACCACTCCTTGTCGCTCAGTCCCTCCTTGATGGAAGTGATCACCAGGCTGTTGCCGAAGCTTTCCAGCTCCCGCAGCAGCATGAGCTGCCGGAAGTTGGAGAAGCCGAAGAGCACCGATTCGTTGGCGAGAAAAAACGAGTAGCGGCCGGGATACTCCCCCAGCATGGTCCGGATGCTCTTGACCAGCGACCGGCCCATGCTGGCGTAGGGCGTATACCGCAGGTAAGAAACCATCTGGTCCCTCAGGTATTCGAAGATCCTCGCTGGATAAACGTCGACATCGATTCCGGGCTCGTTCCTGGTTTCATAATTCTCGATCCCCTCCACGATCCCCACATGCACGAAAAGCCATTCATGATCCAGGAAGGGGAGCGAGAAGGGGTGATTTTGGGCCGCGTGGCTTCCGCCGCTCAGGGGACAGCTGATGTGGGACACGATGATGCGGCTGTCCACCACCCGCGCCAGCCTCTGGAAGCTCTCGTGCACCTGGTCTCTTTCATAGACCTTTTCCGAGGACCGCTCCACCAGGGCATGATTGTCGCGGAAAAAACCGATCCCCCACCCGCTCATGTTCTGCTTGCCCTTTTCGGCAAAGATGGGCAGGTACTGCTGGGCCGTGTAATTGACGCCGGACGAAAGGGCAAATATGTCACACATCCGCAGCCATCCCCTCTTCTCCCAAGTCTGCAGCTAAGCCACCTCTCTTGATACTACAGGATGCTTCCTTTTCCAACCACTGATGCGCTTCATATGACCAAAAGCGAGATAAATCTTGTAGATGGTTTTCATCCATTTGTTTCCGGTTGACTGATAGTCTATGACAGGCACATTCCCTTCGCTCAGCTCAACAAGAAACTGTGTAAATATAATCCATTGCATCGCTTCATCGATCTTGTCCAGCACCGCACAGTGGTATCTGAATTCAATCGTTGATCTATACCAATAAGAATGAAGATTTAATCCATGATAACGTGTAAGATCATATCTATCAGGTCTATTACACTTTGGATCGTATCTATTGTTTTCGGAGTACCAAAGCTCTTTGGCGCGGCAGCCATTATTTTCACAGTGAGACTCACAATCGTTGAGATCAAGAAAATCCTTTATATTCAATTCAATGGGACGACAGGTATCTTTAGCAATGCGGTTCTCTCCTATGAGCAGGTAAACGTAATCCTCGATGGCATGGACGACGCGCACCAACTCCTTCAGTTGCTGACATTTGTAGGTATCCTTGTCCACGCCATGATGAACGTGGAATCCGCATGAAGCGTCGATTTCCACGCCCTGGATCTCGCCGAGCAACTGAAAGAACCGGTAGGCCTCAACGAGGCCGTCAAAGCCCCGCAGAATGGGGCTCACGAGCTCCACCCCACCCATGTGCTTGATGGAGGAGTCTTCCTCGAGGTGCCACGATTTGCTGTCCGTCCCCAGGCGGAGACCGTAATCCTTGAGCAGTTGGGAGACTTCCCTTCCGTCCCTGGCCTTTGAATGGATGTTGTAAGGCTTGATGATGCCGTTGTCGGGAGGCAGAATGTAGTACTTGAGCCCGTAGAATTCGATTTCCACTCCGAAGGGCCGGTCCGTGAAGTAGTGGAGCATCGGGTACTTGTTCTTGAGTTTTGAGGCCAACTGACGGGACACATCCATACGCCGCTCCTCCTCAGGGATTGATGAAAGGCTTGAACAAGCATCCAGCCAGACCCATCCAGGTTCATCGGCGGAGAGAGGAGGTCGAGAATCACGTCGGTCGCCCATGACCAGGTTCAGGAAATCAAGAAACCCGGAATGGTGGTATTGAATATTTTATTTAACACGGACGGCAGCCTTGAACAATCACGTATTCCGAATTGCAGCGAGCATTGGAGGTAATATCACGGCTGTAACAACGAACCGGGGAAAGCACCTCACCTCAAGCGATCGATCGTGCTCCCCCCGGCGTTTCAGAAATCAGACAGCGTCACCCTGGAGTTAGAGACGCTCAGGGTAGTTCCGAGTGATCATGCGGGGACTGTATTCCAGCTCACCGTCCCTGCAGACCCAGCAGTTCCCAAAACTGGTTTCTCCGCTGCATACCTCCGAGCCCTCCGAGTAGCAGTTGCCGGCGAAGGAGCAGCTGTTGGATTCACACTTCATGGCTCTGTCCTTTATTCATCGATCCACGAAAAGGATCGGCTCAGGTTCTTTCCATAATGCTTATCAATCAAATTTTACATAAGGAAATTAATTATTTTGTATATTGAATGCAACCAGGAGAGCGGGCTACATCCTTTCCACCGTCTCGAGAGGCGGGTTCTTGTTGGGCCTGATCTTACCGGCCACGTCCTCCCTCAGCTCATCCCTGTCCGCGGCGCTCCATGCTCTCCCCGTGTCCACCAGGACAACCTCCGCCTCCCTGTGGCTCGTCCGGGCGTGGCCCGAGAGAACCCCGTACTCCCTGGTGTGAATCTCCTGATGATGCCAGCCGCCGTCGCCCACCACGATGGCATGGCAGAAGCTCCCGTAGACGGTTTCCATGATCACGGCCTCGTTCACGGGGGCATCGGTGATGATGCAGACGCTGCCCCTGGCCAGGTCCTCGTCGGCGAAGCGGCCTTTCACCAGGAATACCAGGTCCTTGATGGCGACCTCCCGCTTGGCCACGGGCTTCTTCAGTCTGGCCGCGACGAAATCCAGGACCACCTCGTGGTTCCTCTCGTCGGTGTGGGAGAAATCCTTGAGCATCAACGCCCCGTGAGAGTGGATCCACCCATTGATGATCACACCGTCCGGGAGCGACTCCTGGAAATCGGCGATCCTCTCGGCGCTCAGGCTGGTGTAGACCTGAAGATTCAAATCGTTGTGCGGCAAACCGATGTCGGTGATGAAGTCGGGGCGCTCGACGGTCCCCAGGGTGAAGCCGTACCATTCGAGGCTCTCACCGTGAACGTCGAGGACCAGCTCCCCGATCCCGAAGGCCTTCCCGTGGGCATAATGGTCCATGGCGATGGATCGCGGGAGGCTGTCCAGGGCGACTTCCCGCAGCTCGGGCCGCTTGAGCTCCGTAAGGCTCCTGAATCTCATCCCAGCCTCTCCCTGACGTCGTTCACGTCCACCACGAACGGCCCCGTGTGATTCCCGGGAAGCCGGTACATGTCTTCCAGCAGGACCCGGTGAATGATGCTGATGAGCCCACGTGCTCCCGTTCCTTCCCGCTCCGCGCACCGGGCCACCTCCGTGAGGGCGTCGTCGGTGAACTCGAGGTCGATGGACCAGGCCTTGAGGTCGTTGGAGTAGGCCAGCAGAACGCTGTCCGCGCTTCGGGTCATGATATCCTTGAGGTCCCTGGTGGTCAGCTGGTCGTAGACCACCTTGACGGGGAACCGGCCCATGAGCTGCCTTTCCATGCCGAAGGCCACGAGATCGTCCGTCAGCAGATGGTCCCTCCAGTCCCCCTGAAATCCCTGCCGGGCCATGCGCTGACCCACCAGGCCCCGGAGGTTCTCGAAGGCGCCGCCGGCAATGAAAAACACGTGCCTGGTCGAGAGGGTGATCCGCTCCTTGCCGATCTGCACCGTGTTCTCCGTGCCGTCCACCAGGTGCAGCAGCCCCTTCTGAACTCCCCGCCCGGATACATCCTTGAAGGCCATCATTTCCGAGGCGATCTTGTCGATCTCGTCCAGGTAGACGATGCCCATCTGCGCCACCTGGGCGTTACCACCGGCGGCCATGAGCAGGTCCACCAGGATGTCCGTGGCATCCTGGCCCACGTAGCCCACCTCGCTGAACCGCGTCATGTCCTCGTGAACGAAGGCCACACCGGCGAGCCTGGACGTCACCTCGCTGGTGTACGTCTTGCCGCAGCCGCTGGGACCGATCATGAGGACGTTGGCCCGCGGAGTCTTCGTGTTCCGAAGCGCCAGGTCGATATCGCCCTCGTTTTCAGCCAGCGCCTTCTTGAGCGCCCCTCCCAGCCTCTTGTAGTGGAAGGCAATGGCCGTGGAGATGATCTTCTTTCCCTTTTCCTGCCCGATGATGAACTGGTCCATGGCGGCCTTGAGCTGGGCGGGAGTCTTGTCGAACTCGATGATCTCCTGCACCGCCTCCATGGTCTGCTCTTCCCTGAGCAGCTCGATCTTGTCCTTGATGCGCTGCCTGCTGCGATCGGACATGCCTTCGTGAGTGTACATCATAACGCCTGGGGCTCCATATGCTCGACCTTCGCGAGGAAGGCTCGCAGCCGTTGAATGCGCTCTTGCCGGAGGGCGGAGGTCACCCCTCCCTCCTCGTCGGTTTTCACCCCGTCACCGCCCGCCGGTTCTTCGGAAGCGCCACCGGCCCGTCGTTCCAGGCGCTCCAGGCGGGACAGCTCCTCCCTCGCTTCCTCGCAAAGGAGAAGGGTCTCGAAATCACGGCGCAGCAGCAGCCCGTCTTCCAGCGTCGGATTTCTCGCATGAAGCGTTGCGGAGAGGAGAACCTCCTCGGGGGACCGCGCAAAAGCCAGATAAGGGTTGTCCAACCTCTCCATGATTTCGCTGACCAGCCGGTACTCATCCCCGGACACCAGAACGTAAGGGGGAACCTCGAGCCGGCTTTTGGGCCAAATCCTCAAGACCTCCGCTGCTCCTCGCCCGGCGCGATCTCCGATGCCATCCACCCGCCCAAGAAAATCACGCTTGAGGCCGTAGTCCTTCACGATGCAGCCCAGGACATTGAAGACCTGGTTGTCACGAGGTGGCTTCTTTCTTTGTCGAGCTCGATCGCCTCTGATGCTGACAGTCAGGTCCATGAATGATCACACATCCTCGTCTCAAATCGTATCAACAGCGGTCATGACGGACCGAAGTCCATCTACACTCGATAGTCTTCAAACTCTATGGTCTTGACGTAATAAAGGGTCTTGTCAAGACTGTGATACCCGTTGCGACGCCTTGCATCGTAGCCATAGAGCAGGGCATTGATGCCATCCTCGAGGACCCTGATGATGTTCTCCGCGCTGACCTCGTTGGGCCAGTCGTATCCGCTGAGGCAGATCTCCTGCCTGGGCCTGTGATGGAGCAGGAACGGATGTTTGTAATGCTCCAGCACCAGGGGTCTCAAGGGTCCCATGGTGGATACGGCCACCCGGCAATCAGGAAATCGATAGCTCCTGTCGTAGTAGTCCTTCAAAATATACTCGCCGGTGCGCTTGTAGATGAAATACTCATCCCTGGAGCCGATCCTCGAAAAACCGAAGCCGTCCAGCTCGAACGCCCCCTGGTGGCCCAGATAGAGCATGGCCGCCACATGCTTCCTCCTGGCTTCCCCCCAATGCTCGCGCTCGCGCAGCTCCCGCTCGATGCGAAGCCTCTCGCGCCTCACGATGAGCATTCCGACGGCGCTTCGGATCCACCGCTGGAGGGCCTCACCGGTGACCGGCCCATCCCGGAGCGCTTCCACGTTCTCTTCCAGCCCGTCCAGGTCCTTCATCCTTTGCAGCAATGGCCCCGGGTCCAGGGTCCCGGCAGCCTCCTCCATGAACCGCTCGGGAATATCCATCCTGCCACAGATGAACTCCATGAACGCCTGGTCGGTCACCGGCCCCCTCTCCCACCCCCTGTCCTTGCGGACAAAGTGCGGCATCACCTTCAAGACGATGGTCCCGAGCCTGCCGTTGGGCGAGACATCCACCGGGGCCGGCGCGGCCTCGAATCCCTTCAGTATGACCCGTTTCAGCTGGTCGTAACCTTCCCGGTCGATCCGGTCGTACTTCTCCACCATGGATTCCAGACTCAGTGATCGAATGAACACCCGCCCGCCAGTCTCGACCAGCGTTCGATCCTCCGCGGAAGCTGGTCCATCGTGGTCCCGTCCCCGCGCCAGCGCTTCGACGACCTCTCCAGCGATATCCGGATCGAAAAGGAGGGGGACGTAGAGATACCCCGACTCGACCAGGAGCCCCATGTCGGGGTGCGGCAATCGCAGCAAGGGTCACGCTCCTTCCGCGGGTCCGTGTGAACCGCCTTCCTGCGGCTTGATGACGCGAACCGGAACGTACAGGTATCGCTCACCGGCCTCGGTTCGCTCGGAAACCGAATAGTCCAGCGCGTGTCCCTCGATCTCCCGCCCTCTGCACAACAGCTTTCCCCCTTTGAGCTGCCGGTTGATATCCTCGATGATCAGCTGTTCCTCGATGGTCCATTCCTTCCGGCTCAACGTCCTGTCGCAGAGCTTGCGCAGGGTCGTCCCCTCGTAGCTTCCCGGCTCGTAAATATCGATCAACCCCTCGGCAGCCTGCCCCGGGATGATCTCCACCACGAGGGGCAGCAGTTCATGGGATTCCCTGACACCTGGGGCTTCCTTGAGCTCAACATCCGACATTTTGTATTCCTCCCCGGTTTCGCTTCACGCCATCATGCCCGGTTGACCATGTAATGGCTTCAACCATAATTTAACTACTCATCGTCCTGAAGCTTTGCATCGCTCGAAGAGTCGTAGAAGACGTTCCCAGCCTCCTGGCCGCTCAGCAGCATCCTGAGCGCATCCACCATGAAGCCGGCGGCGATTTGATTGGTCATGACCACCGACGGCTCGGGGCGATAGGTGCAGGATGCCCTCCGACGAAGCACCGACTCCTCTCCGCGCGCCCGGACGATCTCGGGGAGTCCCAGCAGCTCCGCGGGGGTTGCGCCCCGCTTCCCGGGATCGTACACGACGACCTGGGCCGCGCCGGGGCTGGTCCCGCCGCTGATGAGCACCTTCCCCTGCACCCTGCACTGCTCGCTCAGCACGATTCTCGTTTCGAAATTGTCCACGCAGTCGAACACCACATCGTAGGCGGACAGGTCCATGTGGTCCTGGAAGTAGGCCACTTCGGCCCTGCTCCTCATGTCGAAGAGATCGTTGAGCCGAGCGGACAGGGTCTCGGATTTCCTCTGCCCGACGGCATCGTGGAGCAGAATCTGCCGGTTGAGGTTCGTCGCCTCCACCACGTCGGGGTCCATGAAGGTACACCGCTGGAAGCCCGAGTGGGCCAGTCCCAGTCCGACGAAATTACCCAGTGCGCCGGCCCCCACCACCAGGATTTCCGGCCGATGCCCCCTGGCCTGCGGCTTCTCTCTCCGGTAGCTGATCAACGCATTGGAGACCTTCCGCTGCATCAGGACGCTGCTCGCCTCCTCGAGGACAATGCCGGCGACGATGGAGTCGAGGACCCCGTCGTCGAAGTGCTTGCCGGGCAGGCTGCTCGAGCTGACAGTCTGTTCGAGCTCGCGCCATTCGCGTCCCCTGAAATAGGTGAGCACATGGAACCCCTGCACATCCCCGGTTTCGTGACAGAAGCCCCGCACAACGGGCAGGTGCTCCCTGAAGCCCTTCTCCAGCAGGAGCTTGTTGGCCAGGCCAAAGTGGCTCACATCCACCATCAGGTCGCACCTCCCGAAGATGTCGTCCAGGGCGGAATGCGTGTAAAGCCCCTCCACGTGAGTCAGGTCGAGCAGGGGGTTCACCTTGAATGCGATACCCTCGATCCGGCTGTCCAGGTAAGGCCCGATGACCACCAGCCTGTTGACTCCCAGGGCCGCCGCGGAGAGCATGAAGAGCGACGCCAGGAGATCATTGTCTCCGACCACCCCGATTCTGGCCCTGTCCAGGGCGGGCTGATTCCAGCCCTCGATGCGCATCTGCCGATCTAAACGGTTCATGTTGGCTTCGAGCTTCGGGTTGCGAGTTGAGGTTTTCGAGCTTCAAGCTGTGGGCTGCGAGCCGCGGTTCCGGATTTCCAGCTGCTGCCTGTCAGAATCAGCCGTCAGCTTCCGACCTCGCCGAGCTTGAAAGACGTTATTTGCGCAGGCGCGCCCCTGGATGCCCGATCGGTCCCAAAGAGTACGGCCCCTATTCTCCCTAAAACGCAAGATCTCGATCTCAGCTGTGTCATCCCGAGCGAATGCGAGGGATCTCGAGATTTCTCCCTTCGGTCGAAATGACAGAATAGGCTGAAGTGGCGGGCTGAAGTGGCGTTGTAGGGTTCTATTCCGCGGACCTTTTAACCGTGAGGGGGCGCCCACAGAGAGATCTCCAGCGGGTGGTCGGCTGCAAGCCGCGGCGCCAGGCTTTCCAGACCCTTCAGCCGTTTCGTCAGATATTTCACCTTGGCCTGCAGGTACTCGCTCTCTGGATTGGCCCTGAGCTGCTCCTCGGCATCGCGAAGGAGGACCCGGATTTCGAGGTACTCTCCCTCCAGTCGCCTGACTTCGTCCTGGTAATTCTGGAAGTCCTGCATTTCCTTCATGTCATCATACAGATACATGCTCATGGCATACCTCGCGTCCTGCCCAACCGGGCGCCAACGGCAGCCGCAATACGGCGGCTGCCTTTCATGAATCATCCACCACGCGAACCGCAGGGATTGCGGGCAGCATTTCCTCATCCCCAGCCGGGCCACGCGAAACAACGAAAAGGCCCAACGCGGCTGGTTTCTAACTTGAAACCTGAAACCTTAAACTTGAAACTTTTCAGAGCAGCAGAGTCGTCGAGATGGAACGGATCACATGGAGAATGAGCTCATCACGGAGGGGTGGTCTCCGTTGTCGCATGAGCTGAATGCGCCAACGGAGACAGCGCGTGGAAACGGGATCGATTTCGTCACACGATTTGAAGCAGCTCTATCTTGAAGCTCAACGTCCTTCCCGCCAGGGGGTCGTTGGCATCCAGCACCACCGTGTCATCGGTGATGGCCGTTATGGTCGCGATGGCAGTCTTTCCTTCATTGGAGCGGATCTGGAGCCTCTTGCCCACCTCCAGCTTCAGGTCCTCCGGGGCCTGCTTTCTGTCCATGGCAAACACGAACTCCTGCTTGTGCTCGCCGTAGCCGTCCTTGGGCTGTATGGAAATATTGACGGTTTCTCCCTCGTTCAGGCCGATGACGGCTTCTTCGAACAACGGAAGCACGCCTTCCTTTCCAAGGGTGAACTCAAAGGGCTCCTGTTCCTCGTAGGTCGAGCTGAACACCGTGCCGTCTTCCAGGGTCCCGTGATAATGCACCCGGACCGTATCGCCATGCTTCGCCTGAGCCATAGATGTCTCCCTTTGATGGGGATGGGAAAGCCGGCGTCCTCAAACGGAACCGTCTCATCCCCGGGTACCTTCACATGTTTCCACTCTAAAGCTTATCACATTCCGCCGGGTCTTCAACGCGCAGGAAACGGAAACGGGGGGCCCCATGGTCCCCGGGCCGGTCCTCCTCAAGCCGGTAACGGTTCCCCGCGACCCGGCAATGGCTTCCGACCCGCTCCTTCAGCCATTGGATCAGCTGCCGCTCCTTCCAGCGGTCCAACTCCTCCAGCTTATCCTCGTACTCCGCCACACAGCCGAACACGGACCCATGCGCCACCAGGTATTCCGGTATGGGCCCCAGGGGCGGTTCACGGAACCAGGCTTCGAGGGCGGATGAAGCCCAGATCAGAAGCTCGTCAGCCGTGAAAGCCTCACCCCGGCTTGCCTTGCAGTCGAGGGTCAGCAGACGTTCTAACCCTGGATCCACTGCCAGGCGTCCTTTTCCTCCGAAGCATCGAACACCTTCAACTGCCCCGGAATCACCAGTCCCCCCGCCTGGATCCAGGCCTTGATCCACACCCTTCTGCACACCACGGCCATTCGTTCGATCCGCCCTCCATGGGCCGACAGGAATCCCAGTTTCCCCAGGAGGGCCTCGGGGTCCATGTGGCGGAAACCTTCCACATCGACCAAAAGCCTGATCCGGTCCCACTCGACCACGGCTCGCCTCACGGCCTCGTCCATTTGATCCACCTCCTGGCTCGAGGTCGTCTCAGCCACCCGAATGGCCACGATGCGGTCCAGCATGGTTTCAGCATTCATCTTATGGGGCCTCCCTCAACCGCTCGGTGAAGCTCTTGACTGCCGCCATGTATTGCGTGATCCCCCGGTAAAGGATGTCATTGTGGCCCGCATCGGGGATCCTGACCAGCCATTTGTGCCCGGCCGCGGAAGCCTCGTGAAGGTCCAGGGCATCGGAGAAAGGGATGATCCGGTCGAGCTCCGCGTGAATGATGAGAGTCGGCCGCAAAACCCGACGAATCTTCACGTGGTTGCCCACGAAATCCGTCCCGGAGAGCCCCAGCCGCTCCACGTTCAGCCCCAGCAGTCGGAGCAGGGGCACGGTATGGGCAAAACCGCTCTCGATGATGAGCCCGCTGACGGGATGGCGGTCGCCGGAGGCAGCCAGCTCGATGGCGGGAGCGCTTCCCAGCGAACGCCCCATGACCACCATCGGCCCGCTGTACCCTCTCTCAGCCAGGTAACCCACCAGGAAATCCATCACCGAATGGGCATCCCGGATCAGTGCCGAGCAGGTGGGCATCCCGGTGGACCGTCCATATCCCCGGTAGTCCACGGGACAGAAATTCACCCCGATCCTCCGGTAGACGGGACCCATGTCGTCATAGTCCGCCACGATCTCGCCGTTGCCGTGAAAGAAGAGCATGTTCACGAACGAGGGATCGAAAAGATGGAAACGCCCACCCACGTGCACCGAATCGTCCACGGGGATCAAAAGGTCATGGACCGACGAATGGGCGGCGCCCCCCGCCGCCCGCGGCTCGGGCCTCGGGTGAAAAAGCAGGTTGAGCACCTCGGGTCTGTCCAGCGGACTGCAGTCAAACTCCATTGAACATCTCCTGAAACGGCCTTCCGTGATGATACCCGCCTTCAGTCCTCGGAAGGACGAAATAGTAATTCATTGTCTCATAAGCATCAGGTTTTGCAAAGTCACTGTTTCCAACACCCTTCGTCATGTCTGTTGCGTTCCGGCCTTGATTTGCAGCATAATCGAGCCATTGGTGAGCGAAGCCTCAAATTCACCAACTGCTCGGCATCGTGCCGGCCAGCCTCGCGAATTGCTTTTTAGAGCTCCGCCTGGACCTTCCGGGAAAGCTCCGGATGAGCCATTTCCAGGAGCCTGATTCGACCGCTTCATGACCGCCCGGCACGGGAGGATGGTGGAATGGAAAGGAAAGACCGAAACGAAACCCTGCAGCGACTGATCGATTGGGACTCATTCCCGTCACCCTCTCCGCTTCTCATGCAGCTCGTGGACCTCGCATCCGAGGAAAAAGCCACGCCCAAGGACCTGGCGCGGATCATCGAACAGGATCCCGGCCTCACGACCCGGCTCATCAAGCTGGCCAATTCGGCCGCCTACGCGCGACGCCGCCAGATCTCATCCATTTCCGACGCCGTCATGCTGATGGGTTACAACCGGCTTCGAGTGATGGCCCTCACCGTCTCCCTGAGGGACGGTTTTCCCCTGGGCAGGGTGGGCGGAATGGACTACGAACGGTTCTGGAAGACCTCGCTCTACCGGGGCATCCTTGCCCAGAGCCTCGCCCGCTGCCTCAAAAACGAAAGCGCCGGCGAGGAGGAGGCCTTCGTTGGCGGGCTCATCCTCGAAATGGGCATGCTCCTGTTGTTTCAAATCTGCCCCGAATCCCTCAAGGGCGCGTTTCCGGGAGGGAATGTCTCCCTGGGAGAGACCATCGATTGGGAAAGGGAAAACCTGGGCATGGATCACCGAGCCGTCGGGCGCTTGGTGCTGCAGCGATGGCAGTTTCCCGAAAGCCTCGTGGAGGCCCAGCGGTTTCACGGCCCCGAAGCGCTGGAGCAGAGCCGGCCCCCGCTGGTGAGGGTCCTCGAGCTGGCCCGGTCGGCCTGCCAGCTGTTTTTCGGAAAGCGAACGGATTTCGAGCTCATTCAAAGGACAGCCGCTTCCATTGAAACATCCGCCGAGCAGGTGAGCGAGATCCTCTGCCGGACCTTTTTCCAGGTGGAGCAGGCCGCGGAAATGCTGCGCCTCCAGCCCAGCACCGACCGGGACATAATGGAAGCCCTGGGAAAGGCTAATCGCGCCCTGGCCCGCATCAACGAATCCCTCCAGTCAAACGTCGAAAAGTTCGTGAAGCTGGTCACCGAGAACGAAGCGTCGGACAACTGGTGCCTCTCGGAAGCCCTCGTGGACAAGAAAAAGGCCGTCGAGAACGTGCTGGACGCCGTGGCCCACGAGATCAGAAACCCGCTCATGGCCATCGGCGGCTTCGCTCAGCGGCTGGCCAGGAACGTGGAGGCCAAAAGCGACCTCCTCAAGTATGCCGGCATCATCATCCAGGAATCCTCCCGCCTGGAGCAAGTCTTCAAGGGAGTGGTGGCCGTGAGCCAGCCCTACCAGCCGACGTTCGGCGAGAGCGACCTCATTGGGATCCTGGACGACGCCATCGAGGAGCTCAGGAGCGTCATGGAGGAGAAGCGCATCGAGGTGATCCGAAACTATGGCCGCGAGCTGCTCCCGCTTCTGATCGATGCCAAGGCCATTCGCAAGGCCATCCAGCAGCTCCTCAAGACGGTCATTCAACTGGTGGAGGAGGAGAGCGCCGTGATCCAGGTGGAGCTGCCCTCCGCACAAGCCGTGGGAGAAGTCCGGATTTCCATTTCGGGGCGAGGATGGACGATTCCGGACGACGTGGGCAAGGTGCTCTCGGGCTTCGATTTTTCGAGCAAGACGCTGGGAGTCGGCTTCGGGCTCCTCATGACGAGAAAGATCCTGGAAGCCCATGAAGGCACCATCCACTGGAAGAGGACCGACGCCTCGGCCTCCTTCGAGGTGTGCTTGCCCGCAGCCGCGGCGTGATCCTTCGAAAACGCCCGAGATTACACTGATTAAGGATTGGATCCTTCTCTTCTTAATTCACCGCAAAGGCGTGATCTGGAGAGACCCGACAGGGCACAGGCCTTCCGCACGCTCCAGGGCATGCAGCAGCTCGCGAACATTCCCCGGCCAGCGGTAATGCATGAGCGCCTCCCTTCAAGACAAAGGCATCGCGCCCGGGCAGTGAGTGGGCTCAGAAATCACTGAAGCCGTCGGCTTCCATTGGAATGGTGCTCCTGGAGCCGGACTGGCGTTCGGCCGGCGTCGCGGCAGGGAGCATGGCCTGGTGGCCCTTTCCGTTGCCGGGCCTGGCAGTGGGGCGCCGGGCCGGGAGAGCCGACCGGGACGACCTGTTGTCAACGTTCCCCGGCCGATGCTCCTCGGCTGCCGCTTTTCCGCTCCTTCGGGCTTTCGATTGGGCGGCTCCAACCATGACGACGAGCTCGCCCACCATGTCCTTCATGGTCTCGGCCTGGGCGTTCATCTGCTCGGAAGCCGCGGCGGACTCCTCGGCATTGGCCGCGTTCTGCTGGGTCACCTTGTCCATCTCCGTGACGGCGCGGTTGATCTGCTCGATGCCCTGGGCCTGCTCGCTCGATGCCGCCGAAATCTCGCCCACCAGCTCGGCCACCTTGCCGGCGCTCCCCGCCACCTGCTGGAAGGCCTCGCTGGTTCGCTGCATCAAATCCGACCCGTCTTTCACCTTCTTGACCGTTCCCTCGATAAGATCCGCCGTGTTTCTCGCCGCTTCCGCCGCGCGCATGGCCAGGTTCCGCACCTCGTCCGCAACCACCGCGAAGCCCGCTCCCGCCTCGCCGGCCCGCGCCGCCTCGACGGCCGCGTTCAATGCCAGCAGATTGGTCTGAAAAGCGATTTCATCGATGGTCTTGATGATCTTGGACGTATCCTCGCTCGCCCTCGTGATTTCCGCCATGGAATCGCCCAGCTGATTCATGGATGCGTTGGCGGTGTCGATGACGCGCCTGGCCTCACCCATGAGCGAGTCGGCCTGTTGAGCGTTTTCCGCGTTCTGGCGGGTCATGGATGCCATCTCCTCGAGGGAGGACGACGTCTCCTCGATGGCGGCCGCCTGCTCGCTGGCGCCCTCCGCCAGGGACTGGCTGGCCGACGAAACCTGGGTCGAGGCCGCGGCCACCTGATCCGCGCCGTCGTTGAGCCCCGCGATGACCCGTCGAATGGGTCCGGTGATGGACCGCGTGAGGAAAACGGCCGTCAGAAGACCGATGATCAGCGCGGCGAGGAGTCCGGCCAGCATCACGTTGGAGGCCGTGCTCAGGGATTGCTGCGCCTCGCTGGCGATCTTCGTGGTTTGCTCGGAGGCGACCACGGCCAGGTTTCGGCAGATCTCGAGGGCCCTGGTGCCGCTCACCACGCGGGCCTGGTTGATCCGCTCCATTTCCGAGTAAACCGCCATCACCTTCTTCATGGCTTCCTGGTAGGACTCGAAATGCTGCTCAATGCTCTTGAGCTGATCCAGGTCTCCCTTTCGACTGGTGACGGCCGTGACCTGATCGACCTTCCGTCCAACGGCGGGGAAGACCCTCTTGATGGCGTCCTCGATGACTTGCGGCTGCCGGAGGGTCTGGGCCCGCCAGTTGGCAATGCGGATTTCATTGCCGAGAGCGATGACGTCGTTGACCAGGGTGATCTTGGTCAGACGCTCCTTGAGAGCCTCCGCTTCGGCCCCGTCGGCGACTTCCTCCGCCATGAGCCTGTTCTGCTCCCTGATGAGCTGCTGCAAGGCTTCCATGAGGAACCCACCCTTGGCCTCCATCTCCTTGCGAATCTCCTCAAGATCGTCGAGATTTTTCCGGGTTTGAGCCATGAGCTTGTCGTAGTCGTCCATGGCCTGGACGGCCTCCCCCAGGGTTCCCTTCAATTGGGTCAGGTGCACCGCCTTTCCCGCAAGGTCCTGCAGCTCGCCGAGGGTCTCCCTGACCTGCGCCATGGCAGTGACACCCTCATCGTGGTATTTCATGTCGCCGGTGAAGTTGTAGCCTCGCAAGGCGTACATGGTTCGATAGACGCGGCGCTCCAGCCGGCCCGCCAGGCCGGCCTCGGGCACGTATTCCCGGGCCAGCTTCACCGCGTCGGTCTCGACCCCCTTCATCCTCGAGACGGCCATCCCACCCAGCGCCATGGCCAGGACGAGCAGCGCGGCGAACCCCAGCACGATCTTGGTCCCCAATTTCATCTCCCTCAGCATCGCCTTCTCCCTCTCCGTTCGGTTTACAGTGTTCGGTTCCCGGCAAATCCCCAGCCGTGGGCTGAACGTGTCTCCGCTCCCTGTCGGCTCCGGGCTTCACCAGGTCAGGACATGAATGGAATCAAGTTTCATGCCATTTAACTCAAGGCATGCTCTTATCGTGTTCTTAGGTGACCGAAGGCAAACCGAGGGGGATTGAACAGGACCGCATGAGTCCTCAACGATCCGCGGGGCACTGCTCTGAAAAGCTTCAAGTTTAAGGTTTCAAGTTTCAAGTTGAAAACCAGCCCCCGTGAGCCGCTTTTCGTTGTTTCGGGTGCCCCGGGGGCATGAGGAACTGCTGCGAGAAGTTCCTGGTTCCTGGTTCCTGGTTCCTGGTTGAAGCCCCTTTTCATTGCTGAAGGATGGCCGGGGGGCATGAGGGACTGGGGTGAGATTTCCGGACGCACACCGGGGCGCGCTTCGCGGTTCAGCGAGCGGAGGAAAAGAAAAGGGCAGGCCGGGGAGCCTGCCCAAAAACTCGAATCCCGCGCGGCAAATTCAAGCTGCGACGGAGAGAAACCGTATTGCTTCCTCTCCCACAACTCGGCGAGAGAGGATTTCGAGACCTCGCTGCAGGTTCAAGCGGAGGTGGCCGAGCGCAAGGCTTTGCCCGCCAGCGGGTTGAAAAGCTTCATGATGGCGTACTTCATCACATCGGAAGTCTTGAGGTCGAGTATGAACCCCAGGAGGATGTTCTCCGGGTCCGGAGGAAGCACACACGCGTTGGTCGCATCAAAAGCCAGACCCGGGAATCCCTTGACGAGCTTCTTCTGATCCATCTTGCTCATGCCGACCTGGATCGTTTTCTTTCCATCGATATCCTTGATTTCCCCGGCCAGGCCCACGTCCTCGATCTTTTTCAGTTTTTCATCGTCCAGGTGAATGTTGACATAGAAGTCTGCCATGTGAAGTCACTCCTTGATCATCTGGTTTTTCGACTGTCAGGCTGAGGAGAGGCCCGTCCTTCCGGCGAGTTGAATCCCGAAGGGAAGCCCGTTCCGTTTCCCCTCAATGGGTGCATGCACCCCACCACTCTCACTTTGAGAATAATTTCATAAATTCCTATATTCCACCGCCCACTTCATGTCAACAGCAATGCATCCGTCCCCACGGGCGACAGGGGCCGTTCCCGCCGTCGGCACCCGGCCATGCATGACCAGGGGGAGCGGCCATTCATTGCGGCTCACATGGGCAGTTTCCTGGCGGCAGGCTCGATTGCTCATTGCTCGATTGCTCATTGACATGCGGGCCGGACCCTCGGACAATAGTCGCAGGGGGACGTCGACGGCTCATAGGCCAATGCCCCTCATCGGTTCATCATTCCCCCAAGGGCCGCGCTGAGCAGTGGAAAGGCCGAAGCCCGGCGGGCTTTCGACTCGAAGGGCGAAACTCGAAACCCGAGACTTCTGGAATAACCGGAAGACCGAAAGGAGGCGAAGGTGAAGCGGAGTTTGTGGGTGATTGCAGTCTCGACGTTCCTGGCGGCCCTGAGCCCGGGGGCTGTCCAGGCCTCTGGCATGCAGCGCGACATCGAAAGGGCCGTATCCATTCTCGAACAATTTCAGGCCGGCCCTCAACCCACCATCCCCGAGCGCGTGCTTCGGAATGCCAGGGGACTCGCCTTCCTCACCGTTTACAGGCTCTCCCCTCAGATCACCACGGGGCAGGTACTGAGCGGCATCGGCGGCAAGGGGATCATGGTGGCCAGAACGGCCTCCGGATGGAGCGCGCCCCTGGCCCTGGCTTCAGGGAGCGCCGCTTTTGGAGGGGAGCTCCGGGAGACGCTGGCGGAGCTCATCCTGGTGATCAATGACGGCAGTGCCGTGCAGGCGCTCTCCACGGGAGAGAACGTCACCCTGGGAACCGACGTCACGGTCGCGCCCGGCCCCCGGAGCACCATTGTGGGAGCCTCCCCGAGGGCCGCCGCATATTTTTACATGCGAAGGGATGATCCCTCCATCGAGGACACCCTCGACGGAGTGGTGGTTGCGGCCAATGAATACGAAGCCCGGGATTATTACGGCGGCTCGGTTTCGGCATCCGCGATCCTGTCCGGCCAGGTGAAGCCTCCCAAGGGAACGGCGAGACTGATCGAATTGCTGCAGGAGTCTGAAAGCGCCCGGTCACGGCGCAGGTAGGCAAAAAAAGGCCGCCCCCGACCGGAGCAGCCCTTTCACCCGAAGCATCGGTTGTTTCCCCTGCGCCCGCACCCGGCCCGGCTTCCTGACCGCCCGATCTCTCGGCTTAATTCAACGCGCGCAGCCGGCTGGGCACATCCCGCGGATTCATCTTGTCGTCGCCTCTTAGCATGGAGGAATGAGGGAAAAGGGTGGAATTTCGAAAATCTCGCGTTTCCTCGCTACCCGCTGCTCCAGGGTCTTGAGCTGCCCCAGGCCGACGGCTGCCAGGATATTGCTCATTCGATAATTATAACCAATGGTTATATGCTCATAGCGCGGCGCGGGCTCCCGGGCCTGCTGGGACAGAAACCTGGCCCGGTCGATGAGCCCGGCGGCGTCGGAAGCCAGCATGCCGCCCCCCGATGTCGTGATGATCTTGTTGCCGTTGAAGGAGAACACGGTCAGGGTCGCCCCGGCCCCAGCATGGCGGCCGTTGCACGTGGCTCCCAGGGACTCGGCCGAGTTCGCGACGACGGGGATGGAGTAGGGTCCGCAGATATCGAGGATCCGATCGAGGTCGGCGCGATGTAATTGCACGCGAAGGCCTCGTGAACGTACTTCAGCTCCTCGCCCCCCATGTGTGGCGGCGACAGAAATATCCTTTCATTTGGGGGCATACGCTGTCTTCGTAACCTCTGCGTCACTGCGGCGAGAAATGATGTATTTCAACCTGAACGAGTGTAGTAAAGGCGGGCGGATGTTTCTACCCGGTTCCGGTGGGCACGATGAACCTGTGCCCACCCTATGATTCCAAACAATATCGAGGAGTTTCGTAGGGTGGGCACGTCTTCTGGTGCCCACCACAACTGCACAGGGAGTCGCGCCCGGCTTTACCAGGAGCTTGTCCGAGGAATGTCATTTCGAGCGATAGCGAGAAATCTCGCTCATCGTGACAACTTGACCCTTCAAGATTTCTCTCTTCGCTGCGCTGCGTTCGAAATGAGAAAGAGACGTTCTCGGACAACCTCCTGGGCCCCAGAAGACTCCGAATCAAGCGCTCGTATCGGCACCGCCTTTATCTTGGAGTCTTCGTGACCTGGTGGTAGGCTCGTCCTCGGACTCACATACCGTTGGCCGGGTGCAGACCTTTCTTGACACGCAGGCCACATCAGATTAGCTTCACTTTTGCCGTGGAAATACATCACAAAAAGGAGAGCCTTCATGCGAACAACGGTCAATATTGATGACCAAACCTGCCAGGAATTGATGCAGCTCACCTCCACCACTTCCAGTGCCAGGGCCATCCGAGTGGCGCTCACCGAGTACATTGCCTGGAAACGGAAAAAGCAGCTCCTCGATCTTCGCGGCAAACTGGATATCAACGACAACTGGCAGGAATTGCGGAGCCGGGAGATGCAGGAGCCGGCCGGTGAGTAAGGTTATCATCGATACCTCCGCCTGGATCGATTTCTTTCGCCGCCAGACGACCCCTGTGGGGGACGCCGTCGCAGGCCTGGTCGAGCGGGATGAGGCCGCCATAACCGGCCCGGTGGTATCCGAGCTGCTGCAGGGGCTGAAGAACCGAAAGGAGATCGAAACCCTTGGCGGACTGCTGCACGTGATCCCCTACATCGAGGTCATCCGCACAGACTGGGAACAAACCGGATCCCTCCTGCTCAGACTTCGTCAGCGTGGGATTTCCGTTCCCCTGACTGATGCTCTGATTGCCGCCGTTGGCAGGCGGACAGGCTGTGCTGTCTTGACACTCGACCACCATTTCGCGCACCTCGAGGTTCCCCTGCAGCCGTTTTGAAAGCTCTTTCTTCCAATCATTCCTTGGTGTCTTCGTGTCCTGGTGGCTCAACTCTTTTCTTCATGTGTGCACCACCGATCGGTCACTCCCCATGAACTCCCTCATGGTAGCCTGCCCTTCCTGCGAGATCCCCTCCCGTTTCAGCACCTTGAGCAGCGTCAGCGCAAGAATCTTCACATCCAGCCACGGGGACCAGTGATCCACGTACCAGACGTCCAGCTCGAACTTCTCCTCCCAGGAAATGGCGTTGCGCCCGTTCACCTGGGCCCAGCCGGTGCCCCCCGGCGGCATTTCGTGGCGCCGGGCCTGCTTGGGCGTGTACCGATCCATGTATCGCATGAGCAGGGGCCGCGGCCCCACCAAACTCATCTCACCCTTGATGACGTTGAGCAGCTCCGGCAGCTCGTCCAGGCTGGTGCTCCTCGGGATGCGTCCAAGCCGCGTCAGCCGCTTCTCGTCGGGCAGGAGATTTCCTTCCACATCGCGCTCATCCGTCATGGTCCGAAACCTGAACATCCTGAAAGGCCTCCCCCCGAGCCCCGGGCGCTCCTGCACGAAGAAGACCGGCGCCCCCAGGGTCCAGCGCACGGCCATTGCCAGAAACAACAGCAACGGCAGCACACCGATGAATCCGGCCGACGTCGGCAGAAGATCAAAGAATCGCTTGGAAAGGGGCATCTTCATTAGAAATGTGTCGGGGATACAGACCGTTTTCCGGCAAGGTCATGGGAAGCGTTTTTCGGCGCCGCTGCCGGTCAAGCTCTCCGTCACCGCAACTCAATGCTGTTGCCAAGAGGCACACATCGGACTACCATTTGTCCATGAAATTCTTCTCATGGAACGAAGAAAAGAATGAACAGCTCAAGAAAGAGTGAGGCATCTCCTTTGAAGATGACCTCTTTCACATCGATTTCGGTGACCTGCTCGACATTGTCGAGCATCCGAATCAGGAAAGATATCGGGGCCAGCCTATGTTCATAGTCAGCATTGGTAGCAACGGCTATCTTGTTCCTTTCGTTGAATCCGAAGACGGGGTATATCTCAAGATCGTCATCCCCAGTCGCAAGGCAACGGGGAAATACCTGGAAAGGAACGATAAATGAACAAGTTGGATCCGGAAGAGAAAGAGCTCCTGGAGTCCTACGACAGGGAAGAGTGGCAATCGGTTTCTGACCTGGCATCCGAGTCCGATCGGTACCGGAAATACGCCGATGCCACATTCAAGAAGGACAAGCACATCAACATTCGTATATTCGAGAAAGATCTGGCGGCAATCCAGAAGAAAGCCCTGGAGGAAGGCATCCCTTACCAAACCCTCATTTCCAGCATCCTCCACAAGTATATCTCCGGCCGTCTGACTGAAAAAAGCGCTTCATAAGATCTGAGCATCTCAATCCCATTCCAGGTAGGATGCGAATTCAACCTCGAGCCTTCCGAGGTCGGGGTTTTCCTTGATCACCTTGGCCGGCACGCCGACAGCGGTCACCCCTGGCGGCAGGTCCCGGTTGACGACGGCCCCGGCCCCCACCGTGGTGAACGGTCCCACCCGCACCGACTGCAGGACCGTTGCGTGGTTCCCGAAGTAAGTCCCAACGCCAAGGCGGCTGTATCCGGCGAAGTCGACCCCGCAGGCGCTGGTGGCGAAATGGTCGAGCACCGCGTCGTGGCCCACGGTGGTCTTGAGGTTCAGCTGGCAGAAGTCCCCCAGCCGGATGTTCACCGTCAGGATGGACCCCGCGCAGATGATGTTCCCGACCCCCATGCTCACCTCCCGCCCGATCACAACCGAAGGATGCACAACATTGGGGAAGGTCACCCCATACTGCTTGATTCGTTCGATAATGCGCATGCGGGTCACGGGGTCCCCAACCGCTCCGGCCACGGCCATCTCGGATGTGGACTCCAAGGACTGCCTGCTGCTCAGAACAGGAGTTGTTTGTGATCATGGTTTTCTGTCGGAAGGGGTGATTCGGGAATATCGATCCCGTTGGGTATGATGGCGATGGGCGCACTCAGATTCATTCTCCTGATGTGGCGATATTCTGACTCAGCGGTTGCATTGAGACACGCGGCACTGAGGAGTGCCTCCTTCTGTAACGGCCAGCCCAGCATCTTCTTCCAACGAGACCTGGCCCATGCCCAAAGGTCGAGCGTCCCGCGCGGAGAGGTCACAAGCCGACAATCCTTCTTGCGGGCGACCCACGCAGGATAGATGTTCGGCATCATCCACAGACCCTGGGTGTGCATGATATTTGCCTTGTGTGCGGCGAGGCGGAGCCCGCGATACATAGCCGGGGATACCCCCAGCTGCGCCGGAAAAGCCCACTGGCGGTGAGGGTGGATGGGGAAGTTCCATCGTGGCGAAGCATCCTGCAAACAGTGCAGCTGTACCTCCTCGCCCAGATCGCTCAATGATTGACAAAGACGGGGAACCGAATAGGAAGGTCCGACCGCCTCCGACAGAACATTGGTGTCCACCGGATAACGCATCATGGCCAATCCACGTCCCGTCCCCGGGATGGGTCCCTCAGACCTTCAAAGTCCGCATCCTGGATCAGAACCTCCTGCCCCAGCCGATCTCGAAAAGACTCCAGTGCCTGCCAAAAGCTCTCGCTTCTCCGGTTGAGCCTCTCATATTGCCCGACTGAGAGCAGAACCGCCACCGGACGGCCGTGTCGGGTCAGCTTCACTGCCCCACCCTTCTCCACGGAATGAATGATGGATGGCAGTTTGTTCTTGGCCTCGGCCATGGTGTATTGATCTTCCGTCATCTCGCCCTCCGCGAACCGTCTTCCTGCAGTCTCAGCATGAATATACTTATAGCCAAAAGCAAGATAAAGGCGACGACATCAGGCGAAGGGCCAAGGGCGATGAGTGCAGGCGAGGGGCGAAGGGCAGAAGAGGACGCAGGGGGGCGGATTCACACCAGGTCTACACCACGTTTGAGGACATCACCGAGCACAAGGTCTCCGAAGAAGCCCTGCAAAGGGGGCAGGAGCTTCTCGAGGAAACCCAGGGGCTGGCCAGGCTGGGTGGATGGGAGTGGGACATTGCGGCCCGAGCCATGACCTGGACTGATGAAACCTATCGCATCCATGGCTTCGAGAGGGGTGAGATCGTACCGGGCTCCTCGGAGCATATCGTTCGGAGCCTCGCCTGCTACGACCCTGAAGACCGTCCGAAAATCGAGACGGCTTTCCGGAGGTGTGCGGAAGAGGGGCTGAAGATGTGCATGCACATTCGCGGGTGTTTCAACAGTCTGCCAGATCCCGCATCAATTTAACGACAGCCAGCTCCTTGGCTCGAGCCTCCACGTCGATGGTCGCGGTGAGCTGCATCCACAACCCGGGGAAGTCCATGATGTCCACATAATCCGCGTGCCGCCTTGGATTCCCGGTCTCCCAACCCCGCTCAGGCGAGGAGATGTGAAAATATGGCTCCCGTCCCGCCTTTGCCCAGGTTTCAACGGAAAGCCCCGTGGCTTCGTCAACGGACAACCCATCGGGATGACAACGATGATGATGGACATCGTAAACGAGGGGGATGCCCAGATCTTCACATAACGGATGGAGATCTTTTACGGTGTACACCACATCGTCGTTTTCCAGAGTCAGTCGCCGGCGAACCCTTTCCGACAGCTTCTCGAAATTCCTCCGAAATCTCTGGAGAGCCGTTTCCTTGTCGCCGAAGGCTCCACCCCCGTGCAGGTTGATGACATCGGCGCCGATCAGCTCGGCAACGAGCCCCTGATATTCGAGCTCCTCAAGGGATTTATAGACCACCTCATCCCTTGGAGATGAGATGGTCACAAACTGGTCGGGATGGAAGCTCAGACGAATGTCGTGGGTCGTTCGGTAAACATTCACATCCGCGAGAAATCGCCGAATAACGGCCGCTTCGGGGAGATCATCGAGCTCGTAACCCACATCGGGGTGGGTGTATCGAGGAAATATGGGCGAGAGAGCTCGGAAGGCCCCTATGCCCATTCCGGAGACGGCTTGAACAGCCGTGAGCAGGCTTTCAGCATTGGCAAGGCAGATTTCTGAGAGCTTTTCGAGTTGACGGGACCGGCCGAGGGTGGAGAGCGCTCTTGCCGTGGTCTGGCGAAAGCGAATGGGTTCCCGGCTGAACACACAGCAAAGTCCGAAACGTAACACCGCTCTTGTCTCTATTTGGTCATGCGGTTTGAAATAATTCTACGAAAGTCCCGGCGATCCAACGGTCACCAAACCGAGAAATCCATCCACTGTGACGATGTCGCCGGTGGTGATGAGTCCCGTGATGTCGACCACGCCCGTCACGCATGGCAGTCCATACTCTCGGGCGATGATGGCGCCATGGATGAGCATGCCGCCCCTCCGCTCGACGACCGCGGAGGCTAATGGTACAACAAATGTCATATTGGGGTCCACGGCATCGCAGACCAGCACCTCGCCGTGTTTGAATGCCAGGAGATCGGCGGCATCTCGGATCACGCGCGCGGGTCCTCGGGCCAATCCCGGCCCTGCAGGCTGCCCTCTGAGCTGCCGGGGCTTCACCCTTTCCCCGGCCCTGCCGTCGGCTTGAAGATGCTTTCCAGGCGAGGATGAAAACTCCCAGCGCGATTCCGACACTTCATCGGCAAGACCCGGCGCAATCCCTTCGAGACCTCTCTCCTCGATTCTCCTTTGCCCCTCCTGGATGCCGGCCAGCTTCTGAGCTTCAATTCTCGCCAGCTTGATGTTGTCGTCATCGCGCAAACGGTAGCTCGCGCGAGCCAGGTCGAGCAGGTCGCCGGCAAAAACCCGCTTCTCGCCTGCAAAGCGGCTCAGAAAAACAGCCTTCAAGGAGTCGACACCCTCTCTTTCCGCCGCGGTTTGCACGGGAGGGTGCTCAGCCATCTCGAGAACAAGCCTCAGAAGCCCCTCCGGCCCTTGACTGCAGTGCACGAAACCGGAGATCGCACACGAAAGATCTCCAAAGCGCTCAATAAACCGGGTGAGTAGAGCCAGGAATTCATCATCGGCATGCAGGTGGTCCCCGCTGACGATCCGGTTCCTGAGGCGGGGGTTGGAGCGAACCATGGAGGCCATGTCCTCCATCATCCGGTTTCTCTCAAGGCTCTCCATCTCGGTTGCCCCGAGGAGTCGCACGAATTCGTACGGATCCGCGGGACGAACAACATCGTTGTAGAATTGACCGAAGAGGCGGACACCATGCGCGAAAGGGATGTACTCCTCCCAGTAAATCTTGTTCCATCGGTTCTCGAGATCCTTGCGGCGCCTGATCTCCTCAGCCAGTTCTTCATCCGACAGCCTCCTGAGATTCAGACAGGCCATTTGCTCCGCATCCCGCACCATGGCGGGTAGAAGCTCTTCCTCGATCTTCGTTCGAAGAAGTTTCAGGTTTCCAAAGCTCCTTCGCAGGCTGAGATACCACGTTCTTTTGTCCTCCTCCCGCCCCTGCGCCATCATGGTGACGGGTCGTGACTGGAGCACGACCACCTCTCCATCCCGGATGGTCCATTCCATGTCCTGGGGCCCGGCGAACACTTCTTCCGCTCTAAGGGCCAATCGTGCGATCGTCAGAACTTCCTCGGGAGAGAGTGGAGGGCGACCTGATGCTTCCGAAGGCAGGTTTTCCAACCTGGTCATCGTACTGCCCGGAACAAGCAGCCGGTTTCGGGGGGCAGCCGTGTGGGAGAGAACCCTCAGGCTTGAGCGGTCCACAAGCCACCGATCCGGCTCCAGCAGCCCGTCCACCAGGCCCTGATTGAGCCCATGGACGGACTCCAGCACCATTTGAGAGGGGTCGCCAGGATTGGCGCTGAAGACGACACCTGAACGCTCTCCGCTGACAAACTCCTGAATGATGACCGCCATGAGGCTCCGGTCGGCATCCAGGCCGATGTCCTGCCGATAAAGCAGGGCCGCATCGGACCAAAGCGAGGCCCAGACCAGCTTCACGTGCTCCAGGATGGATTCGACTCCCTGGATGTTCAGGTAGGACTCGTGGAGACCGGCAAAGGAGGCCCTCGAAGTATCCTCATCGGCCGCAGAGGACCGGACCGCCACAGCCTTGCCTCCACACCAGGAGGCGAATGCCTCCCGGAGGTTTGAATCGATGTCTTCTATAAGGGGCTCGGTGAGAAACATGTTGCGGATTCGAAGCGCGGCGTCCCAGAGCTCCTCCCAGCGCATGTCATTGAAATCCTTTCGGTTCAGCTCCAAAAGGATGCGCTCGCGGAGGCCGGTCCGCATCACGAAATGCTCATAGCACTCCATCGTCACGCAAAGAGTCCTGGGTATGGCAAAGCCGTTTCGGGCAAGAAGAGCCAGGGCGGAACCTTTTCCTCCGACGCTGCGGCTTGCCGGTCCAACTACGCTTTCCAGGGGAACGACCCAACTCATGGCTTTACATGCAGCTCCATAACCTGTTGGAAGCGACTCACAAGGTAATAGGTGTCAACCTGCACACAGATCATCGCACAGGATTGCGCTCGGATGAAATCGTGAAGATAAGGATGCTTTGAAAGGTAAAGTCGAACCCCCTTGTCTCTTTCGTTTTCACCCACCTCACCCGCCCTTCCCGTAGCCGTCACCGCAATCGCTGTGTGAATGTCTGACTCCAGATTGGAGCGGTTGTCCATGAGCATTGCGACCCTCGGGTCAACATCCAGGTGATGATACTTCCTGGTAGTCCTTGGCGTTGCGAAATAAAGACATCTGAGATCGTCAGAGGCAACAAAGGCCACAAGGCTTGTATAGGGCTGCCCGGAACTGTGGGTTGACAAAACAGCCAGTCTCTGAGTTGTCAAGAGAGCCTGTATGGTTTCCTCAAGCGACGCTGGGTTTCCGCTCATTTCCGAAGTCCCTCGTTGTCACATTGTGGGCGCAAGAACCTCCTTAGGGCAATCGGAAACTTCTCGCACCAGCCGCCCGATTCTTTTCATTCTAACTCTGCCCCAGCAGTTTTTTCTTGAGGGAATCGCTCAGGGGGCGCTGTCCAAGCCACATGGAGAAGACCGCACCCCCAAAGTCCTTGCCGTCAATGGTGCCGATTTCGATTCCGTTCAGGGCAAGAAAGGTCCCCTCCTGCGGGAATGTAGGTCAGAGCATATCGGTCACCGGGCTTCACGTCGGCGTACAAGGCATTGAGCCGGTCGATGCGAGGCTGCAGGCTCCTGAGAGTCAGCGTGTCCAGGTTTTCCCTGAGCAGTCTGTCGGTGGGATTTGCGAAGTCACGACCGGAAATCGCATGGAAATACTCGAATTCAAGCCGCTTGGGCACATCTGACAATACCGCCTCGGGACTGACGCCCTCTCCCAGGTGAAGCGCTGAAACGCTTACCCTCACGACTTTCAAGAGCGTCTTCAGGCCAACCGTGTTCAGGACCATCGGGACTTCGGAAGCGACAATGCGGGGCGTGAAGTAGACGCCATCGATCAGTCGAGCGCTGCCTTCCGGGGGAGAGGCCACGACGAGGGTCAGAATAACCATCCTAGTGATCGGAGCCTGGATTCTCTTCAGCGACCCTGGATTACTACCCACCCGCTTTACTCCTTTGAAGCAATGGATTCACATGAACCCCTGCGGCGCTTGAACGGTCAGCGCAACACTTTCTTTTGCGGAGCCTACATGGGGGTGCGGCTTTCACGAGGACGGATTCAAGTCCGGCCTGGATGGGCTGCACACTTCGGGGTTGGCCTATGAATTCGCGGCTTTTCCCGGGTCATGTCGAGCATGTGCGGTACGCTCCAGTAGCCCACCGGTTCCAGTACCCCATTTACGTGCCACCCTTCGGGAGCCGAAAGCATTGAATGCCGATCAGCTTCCCCAATGGTCCGAACAGCTACCAAGAGAGTTTAGAAGCCGTGCCAGAGGGGCGTGCGGCACTGCCTGGTCCATAATTGATTGAAATAATAAAGATATCGAGGAATGATCGGCACCAGTTTGCGGGCCGGGAATCCCCGTGCTTCCGTCGGATCGTACGGGACTTTCAAATGTAACGGTATTCAGGACAGGTCAGGCGCGATGAATCCCGAGCTTGCGCATGCGGCCGCGGAGCGTATTGAGGTTCAGTCCCAGGATGACTGCAGCGCCGTGCTCCCTCCGACAAGGTGCCCGTATAGGCCGCTTCCCACAAAAGGGGGATGTTCGGCCAATTACTGGCTTTCAGTATGTTCCAAGGGCTTGGCCTCACCGAGGCCTGGGTCTTTCTGTCAGCAGCCCGGTTCGCCAGGATTGCCGCAACAATTCTGTAGCTTCATGATCTTCAACAAGTTGTTGCGGACTGCCAGAGATATCTTTTCAGTCCAAGACAGGGGACCACCCAGGTTGGCGATGAAGTCCCGGGGATTAGGAAAATTCTTGTTATGCTCGCACATGAATGCCCTCGCCGCCTAACGCTCGGCATCGATCAGGCCGGCAGTGTGAGTGACCACGTCTAACTCCACACACTCATCCAACTCTTCCTGGGTGGCATCCTTGGCATTTTTCATGGCATCGAGGGGGCACAACCATTCGGAGCCTGAGCTATCTTTTACCTTGACATACTTGGGGCGGCTTTCTGTCGGTGCTGACATGGTATCCTCCTGTGAGATGGGGGCGGCTGGCCGCGGTGACCAGTCTCGAAAGCTGAGCAGGCGATTCGCCAGCTCCCAGTTGGCACTGATAGAATCTTTAAGAGGGTCGGTCGACTGATGCGCTGAAAAGAAACTGTTTCTTACTTTTTTATAAATAGCATATCTGGCGGGAAATCATCAATGAATTATGTTTTCACGTTGTGTGCAATTCACCGGAAGGATACGCCATGCGCGGATGAATAGCCCGCTTGAGCTGCTTCCGAGAGGATCGGGATCCTGCGACAACGGGTTCAAGACCTTCAGGAAAAAGCCATGACGATCCCAGTGGCAATCCATACGATGATGATTAGGTCTTTGCAGAACCGAATGCATGAGGTGGTTATAAACGGTTGCAGTTCAATCATTTCCGCTTTCAGCGAGCTGCATAGGGACTCACTGAACAAGCACATTGGCCGAAACATGTGAAGACAGGAGGCTTTATGGACGTAGTCGATGCCCTAGTTAGCCATCATGGCGTCCTCAGGCAACTGTATCTGCAGTCTGAAACCAACCCAGAGATTTTCGAAGAGCTCATGCGTCAACTGGTTGTGCACCACACCATGGAAGAAAGGTATTTCTACGAATTGCTCGAGGGTTTCCCTCAGGCCCGCCGCGACGCTCTGGAAGCGGTCAATGAGCATCACATCATCGAGCTCATCATCAAGGATGCGGAACGATTTCCTCGAGATCACGAGCGTTTCTCCGTGAAGGTAGAAAGCCTTGGTGAGTACACGACACATCACCTGGACGAGGAGGAGGCGCAGATCTTTCCCTTGGCGCGGCAGCTGTTCACATTGGAGGATCTGAATACCCTTGGAAGGCTTTTCACGGAAGCCAAGGATAAGCTTCTGGGAGTTGTCCTTCCGGACTTGCCTGCGTCCCTCTCGGCCAAGCGCCCCAAAAAGGCTAAGGGGGGGAATAAAGGCAGCCCTGGCTTCCGAGGTTGCAGCGGCTGTGGACCCCTCTCTTGGCCTGGGCATCGGAAGCCTGAGACAGTAAATGTCATTCCAACCCCATCCCAAGAGCGAGATGACCGGGAACTGAGTGAAAGGAGCTTCTATGGACTTTCTTAAACGTGAACTGGCACCAATTCCGATGGAAGCTTGGGCGGAGATAGACGCCCAAGCGACACGCAGCCTCAAGGCGATGCTGTCCGGGCGCAAGTTTCTGGATGTTACCGGACCCATGGGCACTGGTTTTCCTGGCGTGCCGGAGGGGCGGCTGTCATACCCCGAGGGGCAGACGGAGCGTGACCCTGCATATGGCATCCGGAAGGTCCATCACATCGTCGAGGTGCGGGTGCCCTTCGAGCTGGATGTCGAGGAAATGGACAACGTGGTGCGCGGAGCCAGGGATGTGGATCTCTCGGGCATGGAGGACGCTGCGCGCAAGATCGCGCTTTTCGAAGAGAGAGTGATCTATCACGGGCTCCCCGATGCCAATATCAGAGGCCTCAAGTCGTGCACCGGCGGCCAATGCCTCACCATCGGCTCTAAGCCCGAAGCTCTCCTCGAGGGAATTGCCGAGGGTGTGACGGCGTTTACGAGCCGGTCCATCGAGGGTCCCTACAGCTTTATTGTGGGCCCCAAGCTGTGGAGCCGCATGTCTGCTCATGTCCAAGGATACCCCGTCAAGATGCAGGCCGAGTCCATTTTTGGGTGGTGTCGTTCTCCTGAGCCCTTATCTCAGTGGTGAATCCGAGAACGAAGCTTATATGGTCACTCAGCGTGGAGGGGACCTCGAGCTGATTCTGGGGCAGGATCTGGCCATCGGTTACGAGTCTCACACGCAAGCCAAGGTCAAGCTTTACTTCACCGAATCGTTCACTTTCAGAGTTCTCGAGCCGGCAGCGGTGGCCTCCTTTACAGCCAGGAAATGAGCAAGGCCCGCGGCGCCTGCGAGAGTCCGGCCGAGATTGGCAGGCGTCGATCTGCTTCATTCCCGGGACAGCCTTGTTCGCCCTGCTCCGAAGCGCGAGGGGTGAGCGCAAGCAACTCCGCTCTTCAGTTCACATTCCGCACCCATTGACTCATAAGTAATCGAATTTCTGGATGCAATTTCTACTGGACGGTCGAATCCGAGTGTGGTATCCGAGGCTGGATGAGTGCGGATACCACCAAACCGAATTTGGATGAGGCTGCAGGTTCACGAGCATCGACCGATCCGTCGAGCAGTCTGGA
>JALOOX010000013.1 GCA_025454175.1 Syntrophobacteraceae bacterium
CGAGATGAAGCGCGTCCTTGCTTCTGATGCCCTGCTGGGCCAGATCTTGTGCCTTCTCCAGGATCTCATTTGTCTCGCCAGTATCGATAATAGCTCGTGTCCTCCATTTGGAGACCACCATCTTTCTATGCTCGAAGGGGTTCATCTCATTCTCAAAGTCAAGGATATAAGACCAAGCAAGTTCAACCTTCCCATTGAGAATCATCTGCTGGATTCCAAGTTTGGCCTCTGCTTCCAGTCGGATACGCAGTTGTTTCTGGTCATCAAAGGGGCGGTTGTAGCAGCAATTATCAAGATATACCTTCATGTTCTCCTCTGCACCGGGGAATCACGAAACCAAAGGATTGGCTGTTCACTCGCCGCTAGCCGAACACCATGGTTCAGCGGCGCCAGGCTTTATCGGCGTCCGCTGGAATGCTTTAGAGTGCCCTTGCACGATTGTTTTTGGGATTGTGCTCAAGTTCCAGAAAACCTAAGGCCTCCAGTATTGATGGTACGTACGATGCGAATCTTCCTCTTCTTCCCACAGTAACTCCATAGAAACCACCCACTGGATTCGTGTCACACCTAGCCCATTTCTCGACAGTTCCCTGATTTGGAATTTCTTCTTCGCCCTTCGAACCCAGATAAATCCATTCGCCGGAACAATCAACTCGAAGCCAACTATACAAGTCTCTTAGCGCCCTGAGCATGTATTCGTGTTGATTGCCTTTCTTCGAGGTTATCAAAATCCTTTCATTCAAAGAGTCGATTTCAGCCTCAAACTCTGTTCCAGTTGGCGTCTTCGTTACGATTTTCATACCAATCCCTCACTCGGATCAACCACCTTCCAAATAACGATCAAGGTAACCGGCCTTGCGCGGCTTTATGCGCAAGGTCCGGTTGACCGCAGGGTTGAGCAGTTTCTATATAGCTCCAGTATAGGGATGGCGCTGGCAAGCAGCGACGGCATGGGGAGGATCCTGGCGGCAGATTGAGGATGAGAGCTCGCTCCAGCCATCATACTGATTTTGCAGTCTATTTTACGATTAAGGTTTTTACAAGCAGATTCGGATACGGTGTGCACAACTTTCCGGCTATCATGCAGATTTTAAGGATAGCCAAAAACTGGAGAGCTTCACGTGCATACCGTGTCTCCCTCGCTGCAGGCAAGATTCATTGCTCATCCGACAGAAAGAATGTTCCCTGGCAATTTGCATGCATTCTGTGTGAAGTGGCTGCGCTACACCCCGGATTTCCGTGAGAAATACCATTGCCCTCATGAACCCTCGCAGTGGAACGGAAGGTCTCGGCTTCAACCCGGAACCAGGCATTCAACTGTTCTGCTGTTCTTTCATCGGTACGTTCTGAAGAAGGAGTCTGGCCGGAACGAGCGAGGGAGTTGAAGCTGGGGTTATTCGCGTGAAAGCGGGTTAACCAGGCTTGGAAGGAATGGGAGGATTCATGCCGGCTGTCACCGAAACTGCCCCCGCAGCCGCCAGATGCTCAGCCCGTAAAGAAGAGCCCCCAGCACCGCGATCCCCAGCACGGAATCCCAGAGGAGGCTCAGGCCGGCTCCCTTGAGCAGGATGCCGAAGCTGGCGTCGATATAGTAGTGCAGGGGGGAAAGGAGCATCATCAGGCGCAGCGGCTCCGGCATGGCCTCGGGGGGGGTCCAGGCTCCCGAGAGGAAGATCATGGGGCCGTAGGTGATGATGGTCAGCATGCCGGCCTGGGCGAGATTGCGGGCAATGGTCGAAATGACCAGTCCGAGGGCTGCCGTGCAAAGGATGTAAAGCAGGGTGATCCCGAAATACAGGGTCAGACTCCCCTTGACGGGCACGCCGAAGCATCCCTTCAGAACTCCGAAGAGGCTCAGCCCCGTTCCCGCAAGGATGACCATCGCCATGGCCAGCACCTTGGGAACGAGGATCTGGAAGGGGGTGAGGGGGGTCACCAGAAGCTGCTCGATGGTTCCTTTTTCCCGCTCCCTCACCATGGCACACGCTGGAAGCAGCATGGCGAAAAGCGTGACGATATTGAGCAGCTCGGCGATGGACATGAACCACCGGTTGTCCTGGTTCGGATTGAACCAGACGCGGTGGGCATCCTGAATACGGGGCATGTGCTCCATTTGGTCCACGCTCAGGCCCAGATGCTCAAGGGCGGTCTCCAGCCCGAAACGGCTCACGATCTGGGTACTGGTGCCGGCCGCGAAGGTGCCGAGCACGGAGTTGGATGCGTCCACCTGCACCTGAACGGACGTGGGCATGCCGCTCCGCAGGGATTCCTCGAAGCGGGGCGGAATGTCGATGACCACCATGGCCTCGCCGCGGTCCAGCATCCGAATCCCTTCACTCCCACGACGGACTGCCCCCGCGACCTCAAAGGACGGCGGGCGGAACCGCGCCGCCAGCTCCCTCGACGAGAAGCTTCGGTCGGCATCGTGAAGGACGGTCACGGCGTTGCTGAGCTCCAACCTCACGCCGGAGCCCGCCAGGTAGATGTCCAGGGTGAAGGCATAGAGCATGAAGAGAATCAGGGCTCCGTCCCGTGAGAATTGCAGGAGCTCCTTCATGGTCATCACCCGAAGCCGGGCCAGCCAGACGGTCATCCGTCCGGTGAGAATGGACGCACGGCCCGGGGAGTCGCCGTGCCGTTTTCTGCCCGGATTCCCGTTCATGATGCAGGCCGCTTGTGAAACATGGAGTAGCCGATGGCGGCCAGGACCGCCGCATAACCCGCCAGCACCAGGACTTCCCGCCACAGCACCTGGATCCCGACCCCCTTCAGGAAACAACCCGCCACGATGTCGGTGTAATACATGGCCGGGAGCAGATGGGCCACCACCCTGGCGCCTTCACCGAGGGAGGGAACCGGAACGAAAATGCCCGAATAAAAGACCGATGGGACCACGGTGACGATGAAGGTGATGAGGATCGCCGCCACCTGGGTCCTGACCAGGACCGACACGATGAGCCCCATTCCCGTGGTGCAGAGGACGTAGAGGACCGATGCGAGAAAGAAAAACAGGGGATCTCCCTTGAAAGGGGCGCCGAAAACCTTGACCGTGATGACCCAGAGCACGACGATGTTCAGAATGGAGACCCCGATGTAGGGGGCGAGCTTGCCGAGCAGGTATTCGGAGCGCGTGATGGTCGAAGAGTAAATGTTGGTGATGGCCCCCGTCTCCTTTTCGCGAACGACCCCCATGGCGGTGAGAAGGGGAGGGCAGATCATGAGGACCATCATCATGAGGCGGGGCGCCAGGGACCAGTCGCTCTTGAGACTCGGGTTGTAGAGGCAGCGCACTTCGGTCCTGATCGGCTCCAGCATTCGCTCCGCCAACTCCGGATCCATGCCGGATGTCCGGGCCAGGTGACCGGAGAGCAGGTTCGAGCTGAATGCCGCGTTGACTGCCACCACATAGCCCCTGGTCGTCTGGGCCCGGAAAGGGAAGGTGCCGTCGATGAGGGTCTGCACCGCAACCGGGCGGCCGGCCAGGAGGCGCTCCTGGAACTGCTCGGGGATGATGATGACGGACCGGACCTTGCCGCTCGCCAGCAGACCGTAAACATCACGCTCGGTTTCCAGAAAGCCCTTGAAGCTGAACTGACGCGAGGCCATGAATCCATGGAGGTAATCGCGGCTCATGGGCGTCCGATCGTAGTCCACCACGGCGAAGGGACTCTTTTCGACATCCAGCGACAGGCCGTGGCCGAACGTCAGCAGGAGCACCGGCGGCACGATGAAGGCCAGGGCAAAAAAGAGCCTGTCGCGGACGACCTCTCGCCGCTCCCGGGATGCCACCGCCAGAATGCGCCGCAGGTTCATGCAGCCGTCCTCTCGTGCTTTTCCAACGCCGACACCCGGTAAACGAAAACGTCCTCCATGGTGAGGGGCTGTTCCGCCATGGAGAGCAACCTGACGCCGGAACCCGCCAGAATCTCCTCGACCCGACGCTCCATGGCGCGCATGTCGGGCGTCGGCACATGGATGCGCCTGCCATGGAGCGTCGCTCCCTCGATGCCGGCATTCCGCAGGAGGTCAATGGCTTCGAAGGGCCGATCCGTGCTCACTTCGAGAATCCTTCCCATTTCGGCCTCGAGCCGCTTTTTCATCTCGCCCGGCGATCCATCGGCCACGATTCTCCCGGCATGCATGAGGGCAAGACGATCGCAGTGCTCGGCTTCGCTCATGGCGTGGGTGGTGATCAGAACGGACACCCCGTCATGCCTGGAAAGCCGAAAGAGGATGTCCCAGAACCTCCTGCGTCCCACGGGATCGACTCCCGAAGTGGGCTCATCGAGAAAGAGGATTCGCGGGCGGTGCACCAGGGCGCATCCCAGGGCGAGCCTCTGGCGCACACCCGCGGGGAGCCCTCCCGTCTGTTGGCTCTCGTGGCCTGAAAGGCCGGCCATTTCGATGATCCACTCTGCCCTGTTCCTCGTCTCCCGTCGTTCAAGGCCGTAGATCCCGGCATAAAACCTGATGTTCTCGACGACGGTGAGGTCCCCGTACAGGGAGAAGACCTGGGACATGTACCCGATCCGCTCCTTTATCTCCCGGGAGGCCCGAAGCATCCCGTGTCCAGCAACCCGGCCGGTGCCTTCCGTCGGCTGCAGGAGCCCCACGAGCATTTTGATGACCGTGGTCTTCCCGGCGCCATTGGCGCCCAGGAGGCCGAATATCTCTCCCTCGGCGACGGTGAAGCTCACCCCGTCGACGGCTCGAAATCCGTCGAAGCTCCGAGCCAGGCTCCTGGCTTCGATGGCGGCGCCGGCTCCCGTCGAGTCGCCGGGGCAGGGCAGGGGGGCGGATTCAGGCGTCAGGGTCGCGAACCGGTGCTCTCCCGTGAGGAGCTTCTTCTCACGGAGCAGGGCGATGAAGACGTCCTCGAGCTCCGGCGCTTCCCTGCGCAAGGCGGCGGGTGACTCACCGATGGCTTCGAGGACTTCCGCCACCATCCTGCCCGACTCCTCTTCCCCCGCGCCCCTGACGAACAGACGGAGCCTGGATCCGCGCACCTCCGAGTCGACTGCCCGCTCCCCCAGCGCCGCGAGGATTTCCGCCTGGCGCCGGGCATCGAGGGTGACCACGGTCCCCGGTGCAATGGCCAGGATCTCCTCGGGGGTCCCGCCGGCCACGACCCGCCCGTCAAAGAACAGGGAGAGCCGGTGAAAGCGCGATGCCTCGTCCAGGTAGGCGGTGGACACGATGGCCGTGATGTGGGCCTGGCGCTGGAGCAGCGAGAGGGTCGCCCAGAAGTCGCGGCGGGAGACGGGATCGACGCCCGTCGTCGGCTCATCAAGGATGACGAGCGCTGGATCGTGGACGAGGGCGCAGATGAGTCCCAGCTTCTGCTTCATGCCGCCCGACAGATGCTTCATGGGACGGTCCCGGAAGGGGGCGAGGCGGGTCATCCCCAGCAGCTTCTCCTTGCGCTCCATGAGGGCCTGCCGAGGGACCAGGCGGGAATTGCCGAAGAAGTCGATGTTCTCCTCCACCGAAAGCTCGGGGTAGAGATTCTGTCCCAGCCCCTGGGGCATGAACCCGGTGCGGCCCTTGATCCGTTCCGCGGCTTTTTCCGAATCGATCTCGATCCCGAAAACCTCCAGGGAGCCGGCATCGAAGCTGGTGACGCCGGCCATCGCCTTCATGAGACTGCTCTTTCCGGCCCCATCGGGCCCGATGAGGCCGTAGATTTCGCCGGACCGAATATCGAGATCGACGCCACGGACGGCCCGCTGCCGGCCGTAACTTTTCCACAGGCCGCGGATTTGCACCAGCGGGATACCGGCCACGGTCTCCGATGAAGACATCCTTGCGCCTACCATCGGGGGGGCATCCATGGGACATCGTCCTTCCATCGAATGACGGCATCGCCCGGCAGACCCGGCGTCATGGAATGATCGGGGTTGTCATCCAGGTAGAGCTTCACGGCATAAACCAGCTTGGTCCGTTCATCGGGAGTCTGGACTTCCTTGGGTGTGAACTCGGCCCGCGAGGAGATCATGCGCACGGTGGCGGGTTCGGCCCTGTCGGGAAAGGCATCGGTGTGAATACGGGCCGGAAGTCCCAGGCGCACCTTTCCGATCTGGATCTCGGGCACATAGACCTTGAGATACAGGCGGTCGAGGTCGACCAGGTCCAGGAGAGGGGCCCCCTGGCCCACCATCTCCCCGACATTGGCGATGCGGGTGAGGACCACGCCGTCGCCGGGGGACTTGATGACGAAATCATCCAGGATGCTTCGCGCTTCGGCCAGCGCCGCCGCCGACCTTCCCAGCCGTGCCTCCGTCTCCTTGAGATCGCCTTCCCTCACCCGGATGCGGTCCCATCCCAGCACGGCCTGATCCAGGCGCTTCCGGGCGCCCGTCACGGCAGTGAGCGAAGCGGCAAGCTCACTCCTCGCCACCGCGTGAGCCAGCTCGCTCTGCTCTCCCTTCTGGCGGGACGCCGCACCCTCGGCCGCCAGCCGCTGCATGCGCAACGACTCCCTGCGCGCCTGGTGCTCGCCGGCTTCGGCTTTTGCCGCCAGGGCCTGCATGTGATCCAGTTCCGCCTGGGCTGTCTCGATGGCGAGAGACACGTCCCTGCGCAGAACCTCCACGTCCAGCCGAAGAGCTTCCACCCTGGCCCTCAGGGCCTCCTCATCCTTCTCGGCCTGGCTCACCCGCGTCCGGACCTGGGTGTCATCGAGGATGATCAAGGTCTGGCCGGATTGGACGTAATCGCCTTCCTGCACAAACATCGTCTGGACGCGCCCGGAAAACTTGCTCGAAACGGTGATCCGGTCTCCTTCCATGCGCCCGTTTGCCTGAATGAGGCCCTCGGGGAGGGGGTGATTGTGGATCCAGTGCTTGTAGGCCATGACGAGGCCGGCGAGGATCGCCACGGAGATGATGAGAATCATCGGAGCCGCGATGCGGGACTGCATGGAAATCACTCCTGGAATCCTTGGAAAAGCGGTTCGAGCTTGAAAGAGACTCATCGATCGCCGACCGAGGCTAATCATCCGAAGCCCGCAGGCCGTTCAGGGCCAGGTCCAGGGCTTCCTGCAGCATCTCCCGGAGAGGCAGCTTGAGGATCTCCCTGCGATAGAGAGCCCCCTGCTCGTAGTGCATGATGATCCCGTTCACCGTGGACCAGAGAACGTTGGCGAAGGCCCATGGGCTCACCGGCCTGAAAACACCTTCCCGGACACCCTTTTCAATGACACTGCTCAGCACCTGCATGCACTGCCTGGCGCTGTCCATGCACTTCTGGAGGAGGTCATCGGGCACCCGCTCCCGGACGTCCGGCTGGCTGCTGAGGAACATGATTCTGAAATATTTCCGGTGGCTTTCATAAAAGGCGTAGTAGATTTGGAGGGTCTCTCCCAGGAGCCGGTCGGAGGGCAGGGGCTGGTCCCCGATTCGGTTGAGATCACTTTTCAGAAGGTCCAGCCCTTCGGCCATGATGGAGACGTAAAGCTCTTCCTTGCTCCTGAAGTAAAGGTAGATGGTCCCCTTGGCCAGGTCGCAGCGATGGGCGATGCTCTCCATGGTGGCGGCCATGAAGCCCTTTTCGAAGAAGGCCTCCCTGGCCGAATCGAGGATGGCCTGCCTGCGCAGGGCCTGTTCCTTATGTCTGCGCACGGCGGTTCTCTTTTGACCGTCTCTCATTAAATGACCTCCAGTCATTTAATGGTACGGTCGTCCCGGAGGGCTGTCAAGAAAATAGCCTTTGGCGGTTGGCTTTCAGCCGAGGGATGGAGCTTCTGACGCGGCTAATCGCGGCGAGTCAATTGACCGAGGCGCTCCTCGATGTCCTCGGGGAGCTTCGCCTGCTTGTAGAGGACAACACCCCCGGCATCGACCAGGAAGACCGTGGGGACGGCAAAAACGCCGAAGGCCTGCCCGATCTCGAAGTAGCGATCGAAGCCGCCCTGAAAAGCGTGGCCGGCCTTCTCCCAGTAGGCGCGGGCGCGGCTCTCGCTGTCGTTCAGGGCTGTATTGACGGCGAGAAATGCCACCCCTTTCGGACCGTACTGTTCATGCAGTCGATTGACCCGGGGCAGTTCCTTCATGCAGTTGGGGCACCAGGTGTTCCAGAAGATCACCACCACGGGGCGCCCCGCCACGCTCGCCCGCGACGCCTGACTCCCGTCAAAGGCCCGAAAGGTGAACTCGGGGATCGAATCGCCCACTTCCGCGGCCCGGACGGGCAAAGCGGCCAGGACCACCAGGCAGAATAGAAGAGAGCAAACTTTTTGCGCCGCGTTCATCCGCAACAACCTCAGAACCACACCATCCCCGCGCTCACGAGGTAATACTGCGCGAGGACGAGCATGAGCAGGCCGAGAGCCTTCTTGACGCCGGCCATCCACTGGCCGGGTCTCGGCAGATTCGCGGCAATTCCGGAAAACGTGCCGAACACGATGAGCAGGATCCCCATTCCCATGGTGAAGGTGAACACCAGGAACCCGCCGTAGAAAACGCTCTGCGTGGTTGCCACGTAGGTCAGCAGGCCAAAAAGCACCGGTGAAGTGCAGGGCGAGGCCACCAGGCCCGATACGGCCCCGACCAGAAAAGCTCCCAAAATCCCTCCCACTGCGGGCTCCCATGGACGCCCGGAGGTCCAGAGCGGGATTTGAATCACCTCCAGGATGTTCAGGGAAACCAGGATGAGCACGTTGGCCACCAGCAGGAGGGCCCAGGGATTGGTGCTGATCCGGCCGAACAGGCTGCCGGTCATGGCCGCGATCATGCCAAGCAACGAATAGACCACCGCCATGCCGATGACATAGCCCAGGGAGAGCAGAAAGGACCTCGAACGTGTCTTGTCTCCCCTCGTCTTGGAGCCGACGTAAGCCGACACGATGGGGACCATGGGGTAGACGCACGGGGCGAGGCTTGCCAGAACCCCACCGGCAAAAGCCGCGCCGAGGGCTACCAGCGGCGGGCCCACGAGGTAAGCTTCCAAGCCGTTCATCGTATCCTCCTCAAGCGCTCCATGGGAGCCCACTTTCATCATCGGAGGCGCGGGCGGTCAAATGATGGTTGCTCATCGGCCGCGCGGGCAGCTTCCGATAATCTTCCGCAATCACTGCGATTTCTTCGTACTGTCATCGGCGCCTCGAGAATCCGGTCCACCCTGAGGGTTCTCGGGCGCGCCGAGCCTGCGGCTTTCCTCCTCGATATAGGCAATGAGCTGCTCAATGTCCCTGTCGCTCAGAGAAAGGTTGGGCATCGGAACATCGTCGTAGGCCTCGAGGAGCGCCATGGAGAGCGGGTCCTTTTCCTCGAACATTTTATCGGGCTCTTTCATGAAGCGAATGAGCCAGGACAGCTCCCGCTTCTGGGTTATGGCGTAGAGGTCGGGGCCGAGCTTTTCCTTGTTGGGCCCCAGCAGATCCCCTCCGCCGATGGTGTGGCATGCCGAGCACCGGGTGCGGAAAAGGCTCTCTCCCGGCGAAAGGGTGCGCACTTCGGGGGCCGAGGCATAATCCTGCCCCTCCCTCGGCGGAAGCTTCCAGTTGTGCAGCCAGCTGCCCACCTGGGTGGCCATGACGTAGGGGTTCTCGAAGGGCGAGGACCTCATCCACCGGCCCGTGCTCTGGTTGCCGATGAGCAGGCTCAGGCTGTGCGCCCTGAGGTTTCCGCCGCGCTCCTCGGGGTTGTACATGCCCAGCTTCTTGCGCAGCGTGATGATGTCCGACTGCCTGCCCGTGAGGAAAAGCCATCCCGGGCCCACCTGGTACCGCTCCGTGTAGGCCTTGAGCACGTGGGGCTTATCGTATTCGGGATCGATGCTGATGGAGTACATGAACACGTCTTTGCCGACGCGGTCGCCGAGTATCTTCTGAACTTCACGAAGGCGTGCCGTCTCCAGCGGACACACGTCGGGACACCGGGTGAACATGAAATTGATCACCACCACCTTATCCTTGATGAGGTCGTCGAAGAATCGGACTTCCTTTCCTTCATGGGTGATGAGCGGGATGTTGGGAAAATAGTCGGCTCCCCAGATGGCGCCTGCCTGGCCGGTCGTCCTGGCATGGCCCGCCTGGAAGGAGAGCGTGAGCATGACGAACGCCATAGCCAAAAGATTTCGATGTTTCAATGGTATCATGATCCGTCCTCAACACCCGGCTCTTCAGCCGGCCATGGTTGCTGTGCGGCCCCCGGGGGGGGGAGTCCTCGGGGCCGCGGGTGAATGGGTGAGCCCAACCAAATCAAACAGTCTAACGGCGAGGTCTCTGTGCTGCCTGCTGAGCGGCAGCCAGTCGGACCTGCAGTCTCTCCAACTGCCTCTGAAGGGACTGAAGGGTACGGGGACGCGGAGCCGGCCTGTTGCGCTCCAGCTCCATCCGAGCCTCCGTTCTCTCAATCATGGTCGCAATCCTCAGCTCCAGACGAGTCGGTGTCCGTGCGGGCACCTCGGGCTCGGGTGCCGGAGGTGGCGTCTCTCCCGGGCTTTCCGGGGCAGGGGGTGGTTCGGGCTGCGGAGCCGGACCGGGAGCAGGGGCTCCGGGATCGGGAGCCGGAAGCACAGGCCCAAGGACAAACTCAGGCCCAAAACCATCGCCGTCCCTGAAGGTCGGGAGGGCCACCGAATCCACGAATTCCACCCCGTCCCACGTGGGCAGCGGCGTCGGCATGAGCTCGACTTGTCCGGGAAGCTCGAGGTCCCATCGCAGCAGCATGGCGTGATCCTCGTGCGTGGTGTTGTGGCAGTGCTCCACGTAGGTTCCCGCAAACTCCCTGAACTGGATGGCGATCTCGACGACGCGGCTGCTGTCCTCCTCGGAGCCTATGCGAAACATGTCCTTGCGGGCCCATTTCTCCCATTCGGGAGGCGCTTCGCCATCCCGGGTGAGGATGATTCCCTCCTCGAAGTGCGCGTGAACCGGGTGAGACCAGCCGCCACCCGTATGGAAGCTCCAAACCTCGAGGGTGGCCTCGCCTACGTAGCCGGCTTCCGTGGGGCCCGTCGCCAGCTGCGGCGCGGCTGAAATCCTTCGGGGATCGGCGGTCAGTCCCCCGCCTCCATCGGTCTTGATGGTCCAGGGGCTTTCGTCGGTTCCGGACGAGCGGACGAATTCGAAGGTCCGGTGCCGAGCGTTGGCCAGCCTCGCCCGGTCGGCCGGATCGTCACGGTCGAAGGAGAGTGGAATCATCTTCTTCCGGCCGGGAATGTAGTCCGAGGGATCCATGCTGTGATCCACCCCCGTGTAGGAATGTACGCGAAGCTCCAGGAATTTGCCGACGCCGGGGTCCCCATCCCTCCAACGGTCGGGGATGCCGTCGCCGTCGTCGTCCCTGGCCAAGGCTTTATACTCCTCGGACAGCACTTCTCTCAGGGGGATCGTGTCCTTGGGGCGCCTTCCGTCATCATGCTCCAGCACGTTGACGAAATACAGCTTGTCCCCGGGCTGAATGCCGTGCTTGCCGAAGTCCACGACGATGTCGTAACGCTCCGCGATGGACTGGGTCGGAAGTATCGCATGGTGGTCCGAAAAATCCCCGTCGCGGTCCAGGTCCATGCTGCCGTCAAAGGGTATGGCGTGCTCCATGATGTTGCCGTCGTTGGCGATCAAGTGAAAGGGCACCCGGCTGTAGGAAACCCCGGAGCCTCCCGGACCGGGCATCTCTCCTCCCGGGCCGTTGATCTGCCGGACCAGGGCCAGCTTGAAGTAGCGGGCGACGGAGCCGTTCAGGATCCTGAAGCGATAGCGGCGGGCCCGCACGTCAAAGTAGGGGTGGTAAAGCCAGTTGGTCATTATCTGGTCCCCCATGAAGCCGTCCCGGTTGAAGATGTTGAACCAGAGCTGTCCCGACCGGTCCCAGGCCTTGTCGGCGATCAGGAGATTCACGTCGTAGTCCCGGTTCCCCCACGGAAGCGCGGTGCCGCTCGGGAGTCGCAGGTTGACGCCGTCATAGTGATCTTCCTTGCCGCGGTCCACCGCACTGTAATAGTTCATCATGGCCGCATTGCCCTTGTAGACGTTCTGGGCCGTGAAGTCGAGCATGTGATCGTGGAACCAGTGGGTGCTCGCCGTCTCGCGCCAGTCGCCGCGGATCTTGATGGACCCGTTTTCACACTGCTTGACGCCGGGCTCGCGATCATTCACGAAAAGCGTTTCCCCGGGGGCGCAGGGGAAGGCGGCCCGGGGGTCGCCGGCGTCGGTGTTGATGCTGTCATAGCCCGCCAGTGCCAGGGGCCATCGATAGTCGAAATACTGGCCCGGGAAGAAGAAAGCGGCCGTGTAGCCGTCGCTTTCGGCCGGAGTGTGACCGTTGTGCTCGTGGGTGGTGATGGTGTGAAGCCCGAAGCCCCGATTGGCCGACGGGTCGATGGGGAGGGCGTTGTAATGCCGAAAGAGAATCGTCTGCCCGTGGCGGGCCATGAGCAGCTTGGGCGGGAGCGTCCCGTCGAAGGTCCAGAGCGTGTTGGGCTCCTGGATGGGCATGTTCGGGTGAAAACGGATACCCAGCCCCCTGGTGGTCCCCTCAAGTGTCGGGGCGCCTTCCACCGATGCGGTATATACCTTATGGTAAAGCCCGCCAGGCCCGAACTCTCCCTTGCCGTACCCGTGCATCTGCTCATTGTCTCTCAAGCCGCGGTTCACGCGAGCCCCGGCCTGGGCCGATTTAAAATAGCCTTGTGGAAAGAATTCGTTCCACCGCTGATGAGACCATCCCTTTCCGGGAGGGCGACCCTCGGCGGGAGGCGTTTCGAGATCCCGGCGGAGAAACCCTTCTATCTGCGCCTTCCAGGGGTTTTCATCCTCCGTGTTGGAAAACTGCGTGGGTAGAGGTGAAAGCCCTGCCTGAGCCAGGAAGGCTTCCAGGGCTGCTTCATCCGGGCCGCTCGTTGTATTTCCCGGCAAGGGAAACGGCAAGCCCCCCTGCTGTAAAACCGTGCTGTAGGGCCTTACAGCCATCTCTTCAAAGAGCAGCATCTGCTGTGTGAAGGATTGCGCACCGAAAAGGGGGCTTGGGGGGCCGCCACTGGGGATGTCGTCACTGGTTTCGTCTCCCTCGGAGACGACGTTGTTTATGCCGGCATCGGCGGCGGTGCCCGTCGGACCTCCCTCCAGCGCTCCGCTGTTGACGGGAGGCAGGCCTTCCAGGCCATCGACGGCAAACTCCTCCCCGATGAGGGGAAATCCGTATGCGGATGGATCACCCTGGGGAGGGGGACCGAAGTCATCGAGCTGCTGAGCGTTTGAAGGAGTGCAGAAAAGGAGCAACAGCAGGAGCAAACCCGTGGTGGCACGGGAGCCCACCGCTGTGTATCTTAATGGAATATAGGGCCGTCTTGAGAGCCGACCCGTTCGAATGCGATGATGATCTGGTTTTCTCATCCTGTACCTCCAATTGCGAGTCCATCTGACCCCGAGTCGCATTCCCTGATTCAACAATCGAGCCGCAATCCCGGAGTCATCGTCTTTCAGCAAGGAAACGTAGTATCCGACCGCAACCTACGTAGTTTTCCGTATCACGTCTCTTTGTTAAGACGCAAAATACCTACCGACAATGATCAGATTTGATCATATTACGTGGGTTCGCTGGGTGCGGCCGTCGAAACACGGGGATTCGGGGCTGGCGGAGATATTGATCGCGTTTGCGTTGAGCTGATGCAGCCAGGGACCATCACTTCCGGGCCGGACGGCTGCCTCCGGAGTGAAAAACGGTGGCAGCCGCCCAGGTGATGCTATCGGCGGGAGCGGGGAGGAGCCTGAGCCGCCGCGGCGAGCCGCACCTTCAGTCGATCCAGCTGCCTCTGAAGACCATCGATTCGGCGTTGACGAATCGATGGTCTGGTCAGCTCCTGGGCCAGGAGGGTCTCTATCCTCTGTATCATGGCCGTGAGCCTCAATTCCAGGCGCGTCGGCACATGTTCCGGGGGTGTCCCTGGATCGGGCGCCGGCGGCCCTGGATTCGTTGCTGGAGGCGGATCCTCGGGGTCGTCGGGAGGAGACCCGGGACCAGGTGGAGGATTAACTGGACCGAGCGCCATGGACGGTCCGAATCCGTCGCCGTCCCTGAAGGTCGGAAGGGCCGTCGAGTCGACGTATTCGACACCGTCCCAGGTGGGAAGCGGCGCGGGCATGAGCTGGACCTGTCCCGGGTGCTCGAGATCCCAGCGCATGAGCATGGAGTGGTCCTCGTGCTGAGTGTTGTGGCAGTGCTCCATGTAGGTCCCGGCAAACTCCCGGAATCTGATGGCGACCTCGACACTCTCGGTGCTGCCGTCTTCGGGGCCCACCCGGTAAACGTCCTTGCGGGCCCACTTCTCCCACTCGGGGGGAGCGGCACCGCCGCGGGTGAGGATGACCCCTTCCTCAAAGTGAATGTGAGCCGGATGGCTCCACCCGCCGTTGCCCAGAATGCTCCAGATTTCAAGGGTACCTTCGCCACTGGAACCGGCATTTGTGGGACCGCTTGCCAGCTGAGGCGCCGCCGAAACGCGTCTCGAGTCCATGCCGAATGCCTTGCCGCCGTCGGTCTTGATGGTCCAGGGGGCCTCATCGGTGCCGCCCCCGCGGACAAACTCGAAGCTGCGGTGCCGCGCATTGGCCAGGAGAGCCCGGTCCGCCGGGTCGTCGCGGTTTATGGCGAGCGGGATCATCTTCTTCCTGCCGGAAACGAATTCGCTCGGATCCATGCTGCGGTCCTGCCCGGCGTAGGGCTGTACCCGAAGCTCGAGGAACCTCCCCACGCACGGATCGCCGTCGATCCAGCGGTCGGGGAGGCCGTCCCGGTCATCGTCCCTTGACTGTGCCCTGTACCGACCCGACAGGACATGCTCCAGAGGAATCCTTTCGTTTGGCCTCCTCCCGTTGTCGTGCTCCAATGTATTGACAAAAAAGAGCTTGTCCCCCGGCATAATGCCGTGCCCGCTGAAATCCACGATGATGTCATAGCGCTCCGCGATGGCCTGCGTCGGGAGCTGTCCCCTGTGGTCCAGGAGATCGCCGTCACCATCCAGATCCATGCTTCCGTCGAAGGGCACCGCGTGCTCCATGATGTTGCCGTCATTGGCGATCAAGTGAAAGGGAACCCGGCTGTAGGAAACCCCGGAGCCCGGCGGGCCGGGCATCTCTCCGCCAGTGCCGTGGACCTGTCGCACCAGGGCCAGGGTCAGGTAACGCGACACCGAGCCGTTCAGGATTCTGAATCGATAGCGCCGCGCCCGCACATCGAGGTAGGGATGGTAAAGCCAGTTGGTGAGCAGGTGGTCCCCCAGGAAGCCGTCCAGGTTGAAGATGTTGAACCACAACTGACCTTCCCGGTCCCATGCCTTGTCGGCGATGACCAGGTTCACGTCGTAGTCGCGGTTCCCCCAGGGGAGTGCCGTGCCGCTCGGCAACCGCAGGTTGACCCCATCCTCATGGTCCTCCTTGCCTCGGTCCAGGGCGCTGTAATAGTTCATCATCACGGCGTTGCCCTTGTAAACGTTCTGGGCCGTGAAATCGAGCATGTGATCGTGAAACCAGTGGGTGCTCATGGTCTCGCGCCAGTCTCCCCGGATCTTGATCGATCCGTTCTCGCAGGATTTCACACCCGGTTCGGCGTCGTTGACGAACAGGGTCTCCCCGGATGAGCAGGGAAAAGCCGCACGCGGATCGGCGGCGTCGGTGTTGATGCTGTCGTACCCTGCCAGCTGCAGCGGCCACCGGTAATCAAAAAACTGCCCCGGAAAGAAGAACGCATTGGTGTATCCGTCGCTCTCGGCCGGGGTGTGGCCGTTGTGCTCGTGCGTGCTGATGGTGTGAAGCCCGAAGCCGTGGTTGGCCGCCGGGTCGATGGGAAGAGCGTTGTAGTGGCGCATGAGGATCGGCTGGCCGTATCGGACCATCAGCAGCTTGGGGGGCAGGGTCCCGTCGAAGGTCCAGAGGGCCTTGTGGTCCTGAAGGGGCATGTTCGGGTGGAAACGAATGGCGAGCCCTCGGGTGGTGCCCTCAAGGGTCGGCGAACCGGGAACCGAGGAGGTATACACCGTGTGATAGAGACCTCCAGGACCGAATTCCCCGGTGTTGTAGCCATGCATCTGTCTCGTGTCGCGGAAGCCTCCGTTCACGCGAGCGCCAGCCTGGGCGGTCTTGAAATAGACCTGGGGATGAAACTCGTTCCATCTCTGGTGCGCCCACCCCATGCCGGGCGGCCGCCCTTCGGCAGGCGGGGTATCCAGGGTTCGCCCCAGGAAATCCTCGATCTGGGACTTCCATGGGTTTTCATCCACGGTATTCGAGTATTGGGTGGGGAAGGGGGCCAGCCCTTTCTCAGCCAGGAAGCTCTCGAGGATGCTTCCCGCAGGGGCGCTGGCCGCGACACTTGCGGGATCCTGCTCGGGCGCCGGACCGGTCTGGGGCACCGGAAGACGGCTGCGGGGAGCGGAGACATTGCCGTCGAAGGACTCCAGGCCGAACTCCTCGAAGCGCAGCATCTGCTGGGTGAAGGATTCGGCTCCGAAAAGGGGGCTGGGCCTGCTGTTGGTGGGAATGTCCCGGCTGGTCTGCTCCCTCTCGGGTACGGAATTGTCAACGCCGGCGTCCGCAAAGGTTCCGGTGGGACCTCCTTCGAATGCGCCCTGGTTGGGCGGGGGAAGCGTCTCGATCATCGTGTCCGAAAACTCGAGCCCGATCAGGGGTCCGGTGTGTTCGGAAGGATCCCCCGCGGGCGGCGGGGCAAAATCATCCAAAGGCTGGGCCGGGGCAGGGGAGGCGATGAGCAAGCCGCAGAGGGCTGCTCCGATGAAGAAGTGGCTGGTCGCTGCAATAGGCCGCGCCAGGATCATGGATTCACTCCATCTTCCGGCGCCGGAACGATTGGACCGTTCATTTTCATGGATAGTCGGGCTGTGTCTTTTCATCTCAATGCTCCATTTCCGGGGCGTCCTCGCCTTCGGTCCTTCCGTCCAGGCTCGGCCAATTGATTGGATAAGCCGGCCCCTGTAAGGGCAGACTCCTGCAGGTGTGCCGCCCGGCTGAGATGGGAAACCGCGTCCATTGGGCTGGCCGGCTGAGGCTGTGGCGCTGGCACTCGCCTGGCCGCTCATTTCAGCGCATTGGTCTACCTGGACGAGACCATTCTAGATTCGCAGGATACTCAAACGGTGGGAATCAACCGATGGAGGCGGAGTCATATGGCCGCCGCGGGAACCCGCGGCACCCATGGAAGGACCTGTTGCGGCGTGAATGGAGCCCGCGCCATGCAGGTGAGGGTTTCTAACAAGCTCAGGGTAGAGGTTTTCCTCAAGAAGGAAGGTGGGGTGAGCTTCTCCGCACGGGTCGCCGCCGGCCTCAACAGGACCCTGGAGCAGCAGGACAGCCGTCAATGTCACTAAGCAGAATATGAAGAGTTTTAGAAGGCTCATGGTATTCACCCTCCTGACAATTCTACCCATGGATATACGTCTTATTACGTATCTTAAGCAGGGGATCAGGAGTGCACAATGATCAGAATTGATCATAGTGGGGAGTTGATTCGGCGAGGGAGCCTCAGACCTTCCTCTTGTTGCGCTCATTGCGGGAGGCTCGCTTCCATTCGGCGCCGCGCCGCCCCCTGCCTTTGGGCTTCCCACTTCCGTCGGGCGGGCCGCCAAATTGGCCGTGGAGGTGCTCCATTTCGACCAGGAAGGAGCCCGGGGTCTTTGGGGTCGATGCCTTGTCGATCCCCTGGTGTTTTTTTGGGCGTCCGGCGAGCTCCTGGAATCTATCTTCGCTCACGAGAGGGAACCGGAGATGTCCAGCGGGAACATTTTCGACGAGGTAAAGGCTGGCGCCCGCCGCCCGGAACACGATGCCGTCGCGGGCCGCGAGCCCTGCAAGGATTTCGATGAGGATCGGCTCGGTTTCCCGCCGCCGGGCCATGCGCAGGGCCAGGTCCTGATCCGCGGACACAGCCAGAAAGCGGCGTCCGGTAGCGCGCAGCCCGTGCTCGCGAGCCGCGGCAAGACTTCTTCTTCGACATCCGTGGAAAAGGCGGGGAGGGGGATCATGGACGACGGGATGGTCCGGCGCAGGGACCCCGGATTTGAGCCTCAGGACGTGGCCATCGAGGCGGGCGGGGAAATCGATGCCCAGATAGGCGATCTCCCGAAGATGGCTCTCGCGCACGAACCTGAGCGAGGGGTCTTCCTGCATGGCCCAGTAAAGCTCCTTCCAGGGCATGGAGCCGTCCTCGTCCCAGAAGAGCCCATACTCACCGGGCGCGTGAAGGAGGAGGTAAGCCAGGGTTTTTGCCAGAGTTTTAGGATGGTTCATGGCAGCCATACCGTGACGGACTCAGTCGGTGAAGAAGGGGTTCCTGGTTTGAGCCTCGGGCGTCATGCCGAGGAGTGCCGCGGGCAGAGGCCATTCTGGCCTGGGATCACGATGAGTCGTCTTGTATCGACAAACCCGGGAGCCTTGCCCGGGACACAATGGCCTGGAATTCCTCCGGGGAAACCGGCTGCACAGAGAGTCGAACGCCTTTCCGCAGAAGCATCATGCTTTCGAGCTCGGGCATCTTGCGCAGCTCGGTGAGCGTGAGAGGCGTCTCAAATACCTCATTGAGCCGCACGTCGACCATGAACCACACCGGCGCCTCCGGCGTGCTCCGGGGATCGAAGTGCTTGCTCTTGGGGTCCCAGGCCGTGTGATCCGAATATCCGGGTCGAACCACCGTGACGATTCCCACAACGGCAGGCTCCTTGCCGCTATGGTAGAAGAGGGCTTCATCTCCGGCCTTAATCCGGTCGCGGAGAAAATTCCGCGCCTGGTAATTCCGCACGCCATCCCAGGGCTCGGTCTGGTCGGGACGCGCCCTGAGATCGTCGATGGAAAACTCCGATGGCTCGGACTTCAGCAGCCAGTATTGCCTGGGGGCCATGAAGCGACTCTCCCTTCAGGAGGCGGGAGGACCAGGGTGAGCGTCCTCCACGAGCAGCCGGATGACCGGTGGAATCAGATCCCGGGCGATGTCGCTCCGGGAGCCGCCTCCCAGGACCACCTCCAGTCGGCCACGGCAGTGGTCTTCGGCCAACTGCTTCATCATGGAGCCGATCTGAAGGTAGGCGGGCCGGGTGAGACCGATATCGCCGTAATCACCCCGGTGAGTGTCGAAGCCGAAGTACCAGAAGATGAGCTCGGGCTTGAAGCGCTGCACACGGGGGGAAAAGGCCCGGGACGCCGCATCGACGTAGCGCTGGTTGACATCGTCCCCGGCGGGTCCCGAGGAAAACCAGGGTCGGCCCGGGGCGGCAATGTCCACCTTGGTTCCGTCCTCGGACTCGTAATTGCTGGAACAGATGCAAACGTGCAGGACGTCGGGATCATGCCGAAGCAGGGCCCGCGTACCGTCTCCGTGATGGGCGTCCGTATCCAGGATGGCGATGCGCCTCATGTTGTAGCGCTCCCTCAGGATGTGGATGGCCATGACGACATCGTTGAAGCAGCAATAGCCGCCGAAGAAATCCCGTCCCGAATGGTGACCTCCGGCGCCGATGAAGGCAAAGGCGTTATGAATCTCCCCGGAAGCGATCTTCTCGGCTGCGAGGACGACGCCTCCCGCCGAGTGCCATGCCGTGGAGCATAGAGGGTCTTCCAGGACCCCCTGGATGAGGTCCGGGGTATGGACCTTGAGGATGAGCTCTTCCGAGGCGGCCGGGGATTCATACATTCGAGCTCCGGGGTTCTTCAGAAGGTCCTGAATCGCATCGGGGAAGTCCTGCAGGCGCGAGCCCTGGGTGAGATAGCTCCGTCGACTGAAGCTCGGGTGATAGAAGATGCCGGTCATGTGGGAAGTCTGGTGCTGGAGGTCATTCATGACATGGGTCTCCTGGGATGCTGCGGTTGCGGCTGACCTTGTCGACGCATAAGCTCAAGTTTACATAATATATCTTATCGGACATTTTGGCGGGCCGGGATTCAAGCACCACCCAATTTCCCCTTGACTTCAAATACCCCTTCAGTATACACCAGTTTCACAAGCGAGCGGGAATAACTCAGCGGTAGAGTGCAACCTTGCCAAGGTTGAAGTCGCGGGTTCAAATCCCGTTTCCCGCTCCAAAGCAAGCTCAAGGGTGGTTCCTGACCACCCTTTTTTTCTCGATGAAGACTCACTCCCCAACCGCTGTCAATCTCAAAACCCATGACGATGGATCCCTCCAACCACCATAAAAACACCTCGACCAGCAGGCGGCGTTCCAGAAAAGACGCCCTCAGGGACTTCCTCTCCCATTTTCAGTCAAAAGACCAGGTCCTCATCACCATAGACCCCGACCCCGACGCCATCGGGTCGGCGCTGGCCGTCAAACGACTCCTCTGGCACCGGGTTCAGTCCACGACCATCGGCATCATCCGCCCCATCCGCAGACTCAACAACCAGACTCTGGCCCGGCTGCTCAAACTGCCGCTGGTGCAGCTCAAGCAGTGCGAGCTTTCCAAGTACGACCGCTGCATCGTCGTGGACGGTCAGCCCCATCACAATGACTTCTTCAGGCAGTTCTCCTACACGGCCGTTATCGATCACCACCCCCTCAACAGCCCCGTGGAGGCTCCTTTCGTGGATATCCGACCCCACTACGGGGCAACTTCCACCATATTTTCCGAGTATCTCAAGGCTGCGGGCATCAAGCCATCCCAGACCCTCGCGACGGCCATGCTCTACGGCATCAAGACAGACACCCGAAATTTCGAGCGCCACACCATCGTTGAGGATATCGAGGCCTTCCGGAGCCTATTCAACTCCGCCAACCACAATGTCCTGAGGAAGGTTGAAATCTCCGATCTTTCCATCAAGGAGCTGAAATTCTTCCATAAAGCCGTCGAGCGCAAGCATGTGGTGCGGGACCGGGTTTTCGTGCACCTGGACGAAGTCACGTCCGCCGATATCCTGGTCGAGATCGCGGAGTTCTTCCTCAAGATCCACGACATTTCCTGGAGCATCGTGTCGGGCATCTTCGAGGACAGCCTCATCATCGTCATCCGTAATGATGGTTATCGCAAGGATGCCGGAAAGCTCGTCCGCAAGGCCTTCGGCGGAATTGGCTGCGCGGGAGGCCATACGGCCATGGCTCGAGCCGAGATCCCCATGGAGAAGCTCATCCAGGTCGTGGGCAAGCGGTCGTCCACCGCCATCGAGCGCTACATTCGCAAAAGAATGTCACACACTGAATGAGTACCTCGAACCCCTCATCCCCTCCCGATCCGAAAGTGGTCGAAATCTACAGCGACGGCGCCTGCTCGGGGAACCCGGGTCCCGGCGGCTGGGGAGCCATCCTTCGCTACAGGACCGCGGAAAAGGAGATTTCCGGTTACGAGCCCATGACCACCAACAACCGCATGGAGATGACGGCTGTGGTCAAGGCCCTCCAGGCCCTGAAAGAGCCCTGCCACGTCCGTATAACCACGGATTCACAATATCTGAAGGATGGGATCACCCGGTGGATCAAGCGTTGGAAGAGCAACGGATGGATGACCACGGGGAAGGAGCCGGTCAAGAACAGGGACCTTTGGGAGCTCCTCGATGCCGCTGTACGGAGGCACAGGGTCGAGTGGCAGTGGGTGCGCGGCCACCAGGGGCATCCCGAAAACGAGCGCTGCGATGATCTCGCCCGAATGGCCATACGGAACAAAGGCTCCTTGTAACCCCTTCCAGCCGATGATATTAACTTCAATGGCAACAATATGTCCCCGGCCTTGAATCTCCCCGGCGCTGCCGGCGTTGTCCGCCGCCACCCTCGAGCGAGGTCCCCGTTATGGAGGATGAACAAGCGAAGGCGCGCGAGCCCCGTGAGGTGGTGCTGTACATGCTGCACTGCGGCCTGGATGGGAAGATCCTCGAGCAGGTCTGTGAGCAGTACGGGATCAGGGTCCGCATTCACCAGTTTCCGCGCGAGGAGTTCTTTGCTTATCACATGCACGAGAAGCGGAAGGCTCCCGACCTGATCCTCATCCGGGGGCACTTCATCGGGCTGGTTCATGACCTGGACAAGTCAAGGCACATTCCCTACGTGGTGGTTTCGTCCAAGCTCAAGTATGGAAAGGGACAGCCGGTTTTCATTCACGCCGAAAAAGGATACGGGGAAAAGAAGGACGCACTCGCCCTCTACCACTCCCTTGCCGAGACCATTCGGTCCATGATCGAGGAGCGGGAGGCCGGCGGGCATACGCCTTCCCCCACCCCATGAATTCCTGACACGGTCTTGTGCTCGGAGGAAAAGAGCAGCGCGGGGCTTCAGCATGCTCAAGATCGTCTACCATGAGGACTACCTCACGGATTATTTCACTTCGGCGGCGGAGAGCCCTCTTCGTGTCAAGGCAATCCACGGTCGGCTCCAGGATCATTTCCTGACCGTCGCACCCGAGGCGGCCTCTGTTGAAGACATCCTCAGGGTGCATACCCGTGAGCATCTGGAAAGCGTTCAGAGGGAAGGTCCGGAAGTCTATCGAACGGCTCTTCTCTCGGCTGGTGGAGCCCTCGGCGCGGCCCGCATGGCCATGGAGGGAACGCCGACATTCGCGGTCATACGCCCGCCCGGCCACCACGCAAAACGCTCCTCGTACAGTGGGTTCTGCTTTTTCAACAACATCGCCGTGGCCGTGACTTCCCTCCTGGAAGCCGGCAGCATCCGGCGCGCGGTCATCATCGACTTCGACATGCACCACGGGGACGGAACCGAGGTCATCTTTCGCGAAAACCCGGCCGTCGATTTCATCGAGGTGCGGGCCAGGTCCCGTGAGCGCTACCTGGGGCTCCTGGAGCTGAAGCTGCGGTGGCTGGGCCCCACCGACATCATCGCCGTCTCGGCGGGCTTCGACCTCTATGTGCGTGACTGGGGCGGTCTCCTGGAAACGGACGACTTTCATTATCTGGGCTACATCATCCGGCAGGCGGCTGAGAACAAAACCGGCTGCCGCTGTTTCGCCCTCCTGGAAGGCGGTTATTTTGTCAATGATCTCGGCAAGAACGCTTTGGCCTTCTGCCTCGGACTCTCGGGTGAGCCCCCGTCCGTCACGTGCGGCGAGCCCGACGACGACGCGGGCATCTGGCCCGAGCCATGACGGACGGTTTTCCGGGCATGCGCGACCGCTTCCGACGCCTCGGTTGGAGTTGAGCACCATGGATCTTCTGCAAGAACTGAGGAACCTGACCGTCGCACTGGATGGAGAAGGCATTGAATATGCTCTCTGCGGCGGGCTGGCCATGGCCGTTTACGCCATGCCGCGAGCCACTCTCGACATCGACATCATGATTGAGCCGAGCGCTCTCCTGAGGACGCGACGGGCCGTGGAGAAGCTGGGCTTCAGCCTCGAGGCCGAGCTGATGCAGTTCAATGATGGAGAAGTGGAAATCTATCGACTCGTTAAGATCGATCCCCTATCCGGTGAGCAGCTGATTTTGGATCTTCTCATCGTTGGACCGGCGACGCAACCGGCATGGCGGGACAGACTGCGGCTGGAATGGGCCGGCGGTGCCCTCAGCGTGGTTTCTCCCGAGGGGTTGATCCTTCTGAAGTCGCTCCGGAACAGCGGCCAGGATCGGGACGACATGAAGCACCTGAGGAGCATCATGGATGAAGATTGACATGGGCTCTCAAGCCATCACGCTCCGGCTGAAGCAGGCCAGCGAGCTGAGGCGGCTCTGTCTCGCCCTCGCTGATTCCAGCATCGGCCGGAATGTTCGAAGGAATTTTTCCGAAAACCCCCAAGTTCGCCGCACTTCTCTGGCACTTGGTGCATCGAAGCCCTCGGCTCGCTCCGAAGCCTGAAAGACCGGTTTGAGCAATAGTGTGATAACTTTCTAAAATGGTTGAGCTAATTTCGAATCGCTGAAAAGCTGATTGCTTGATGTAGCCCTTTAAAAGTCTTTTAAAGTCCCCTTGACTTTCACCTTTTATTCACCTAACTTCATCTCGAAACCCCAAAGAGCCCCTGCCCTGGCTTACGACCTCCGTGGAATGCGGGGGGGCGGCCATTGCGAGATCGATGCACGTGGAGGAGGAAGGGCCATGCCGTTGACTCCGGCGCAGCAGCGCGTTTACCAGTTTGTTCAGGACTACCTCCAGCGCAATGGGAGCGCCCCCTCCTATGAGGAGATTCGAAAGCACCTGGGGTTCCGGTCCCTGAACGCCGTGTCCAAGCATTTGAAGCAGTTGGAGCAGCGGGGTTATCTCCAGAGCCCGTGGAACAACCGCAAGCGGGCCCTGGAGCTGCTCCCGGTGCGATCGGCGGGCTTCTCCATCCCCTTTCTGGGAGTCGTGGCGGCCGGGACACCCATAGAAGCCGTCGAGGTGCCGGAATCCATCGAGGTTCCCGAGAGCTTCCTCAGCAACGGCAGCCACTTCGCCCTGCGGGTCCGGGGGGATTCCATGGTCGAGGAAGGGATCCGGGAGGGCGACATCCTGATCATCGCGCGGCAGCCTCACGCGGAAAACGGCCAGACGGTGGTGGCTCTCGTCCGGGGTGAAGCGACGGTCAAGAAGTTCTACCGGCAGTCGGGGGAGGTGATCGAGCTGCGGCCCGCCAACAGCGCCATGGAGCCGATCCGGGTGCGTCCCGACGATGTGGAGATCGTGGGTGCGGTGGTGGGGCTGCTGCGCCATTATCGGCGTTTCTAGTTTCTGGTTCCTGGGGGAGGAACGTCATGGTGCGCGATATTGCTCATCTGGAAATCCCGGATTTTTACGCCACCCTGGAAGAGCTTCGGAAGCCGGAGCTCAGGAAGGCTCCCCTCGCCTTGTCCGAATGGGGCTCACGGGCGGTCATCCAGGGCGTCAACGGAGTGGCCCGTGCCGAAGGGCTCCGGGAAGGGATGCCCCTCGGTCAGGCCAGGCGGTTGTGCCGGAGACTGGCGGCCCTTCCTCCGGATTTTCGCTTCTACCGGGAGCAGCACAGGCAGGTGATCGACGAGCTGAGCCGTTTTTCGCCCCTGGTGGAGGGTCCCCTTCCAGGCCGTTATTTCGTGGATTTGAGCGGGACCCGGCGCCTCTGGGGACCGGGAACCGATGCCGCCTGCCGGGTGGAGCGGCACCTGACTGACCGGAGGGCCCTGGAGGCCCGGGTGGGCCTGGGATCCAACAAGCTGGTGAGCCAGGTGGCGGCGAGCTGCATGCCTCCGGGAGATCTGGGGTTTGTCTTTCCCGGCGGGGAGTCTTCTTTCCTGTCTCCCCTTCCGGTGACGGCCCTTCCGGGTGTGGGGATCAAGACCTCCTCGAAGCTCTCGGATTTCAACATCCAGCAGGTGGGGCAGCTGGCGGCGCTTCCGGGGGAAGCCCTGGCGGGGGTTTTCGGAAAGGCGGGCAGCCGTCTCCTGCGGCTGGCCCGGGGAGTCGATCCGTCCCCCGTTGTCCCCTTCCAGAATGTTCCCCGCCTGACCTTCAGCCGGCAGCTGGATCGAGATGAGATCGACCGGGAGCGACTGGAGGCGGAGCTTTTCCTTCAGGCCGAGGAAGTGGGCTGGGTGCTGCGCACTCACAACCGCACGCCGGCGCGGTTCATCCTGGAGGTGCGCTATGCCGACGGCGTCACCGTCCAGAGCCGGCAGCCCCTTTCCCCCATCACCACCCATGTGGACACCCGGCTCTTCCTGGCATTTCTGCAGGCTTACCGGAAGCTGGTTCAGCGGCGTGTGGCCATCCGTCGCATGGTGGTGGAGCTCACCGATTTTTCCATGCCCCTGCGCCAGATGTCGCTTTTTCCCTGGGAAGAGGCTTCCTCCCGGGACGATTTGAGGCTGCAGGACGCTCTCGACCGCATCCGCCTGCGGTTCGGGCGCCAGTCGATCTCCTGGGGGCGGGGGATGGTTTCTGGTTTCTAGTTTCTGGTTTCTAGTTTCTGGTTGGGAGTGACGGTAGGGCGGGGTTGCGTCCCCGCCTATGTTTGCCGTCCCTCTCCCGCTACCCGACTTTGCACGATATGAGAGAAATACTGAACAACTTGAACAACTTGGCGGGGACGCAACCCCGCCCTACCAAAAGCGCTGGTCAATTGTGAGCTTCGAATGGTCGCATCCTCCTTTCGTCCACCTGCACGTGCATTCGCATTATTGCATGATGTGGGGGGCGAGCTCCGTGGATGACCTCTGCCGGGCGGCGGCGGAGAAAGGGTTCGAATTCCTGGCTCTCACGGACACCAACGGGTTTTACGGGCTGATCCACTTCCTGGAGGCGGCCCGGAAGCATAAAATCCGTCCCATCGCCGGAGTCCACCTCAAAGTGGACCGCCAGGAGGCTGTTTTCCTGGCGAAATCCCCCAGGGGCTACGAGCTGCTCTGCGAGATGGTGAGCCGGCGTCACCTGGAGCGTGATTTTTCGGTGCTCCGGAGCCTCCCCGAGGCTTCGGGCGATGTGGCCATGCTGAGTGCCGATGCCGGGCTTCTCCAGGGAATGCGCTCCCGGGTGGACTGCCGGGTCGAGGTGCTTCCGGGATCTGCGGGGCGTAGTGCCCTTCAGATGGCCCGAGAGCTGGGTATTCCTCCCGCGGCCACCAACGCTGTCCACTTCGCGCATCCGGAGGATTATTCCCTTCATCGTCTCTTGCGGGCCATCGACCTCAACCGGACCCTCAGCACCCTCCCGCCGGAGGAGATCGTTCAGCCCGGCCGGTGGCTCAAGTCTCCCGGCGAAATGGCCGTCCATTTTCCCCATGCGCCCGAAGCCCTTGCCGCCACCGTGGAGCTGGCCCGCCGGTGCTACGCGGAGTGGGACCATTTCCGCCCTGTCTTTCCCCACTACCGGGACCAGGCGTCGGACCATTTCGCGCTGCTCCTCGAGGAGTGCCGGCGGGGCATCGCCTGGCGCTACGGCGAAGCCGGCCCCGCCGTCGAGGCGCGCCTTTCCGAGGAGCTGGACCTGATCCGGTCCAAGGGCTACGTGGACTATTTCCTGGTTGTCGCGGACATCGTCCGGCGCCGCCCCATCCACTGCGGCCGGGGAAGCGGCGCGGCCAGCCTGGTGAGCTACCTGCTCGGCATCACTCACGTGGATCCCATCCGCCACCGGCTGCTCTTCGGTCGTTTCCTGAACCCGGAGCGCAAGGACCCGCCCGACATCGACGTCGATTTTCCGTGGGACGAGCGGGACGATCTCTCGGACGAGCTGGTCCGGGACTACGGGGCCGAGCGGCTGGCCTTTGTTTCGAACCATGTGGGGTTTGCGGGGCGTGGCTCGGTGCGTGAGGTGGCCAGGGTCTTCGGAATTCCGGCCCCGGAGATCAAGGAAGTGACCCGGCGCATGAGCCATTGGACACATCCCGCGGGACTCGGGAAGCGTGTGGATCGGCACCCGAAATTCCGTGGCTTTCCCCTGGATCCCCCCTGGCCGGAAATCCTGCGGCTGGCCTCCCGGCTGGATTCCATCCCCAGGCACCTGTCGGTGCACTGCGGCGGGATCATCCTCGTGCCCGACCGGGTGTCGCGACATGTGCCCGTCCAGCGGAGTGCCAAGGGGGTCCGGATCATCCAGTGGGAAAAGGACCAGACGGAAACGGCGGGGCTGGTGAAAATCGACCTCCTGGGCAACAGGTCCCTGGCCGTCATCCGCGACGCCATCGCGTCCATTCGAAGGAGCACGGGAGTGGCCATCGACTACGCCCGGTTCAATCCCCTGGACGACCCGGAAACCATCGCCCTCATGCGGCGGGGGGACACCATGGGCGTCTTCTACGTCGAATCCCCCGCCATGCGGCAGCTGCAGCGGAAGACCCGGCGGGGAGATTTCGAGCACCTTGTGATCCATTCGTCCATCATTCGCCCGGCCGCCAACCGGTACATCCGGGAGTACGTTCTGCGGCTCCACGGGGCTCCGTATGAGCCCATCCATCCCAGCCTGGGGGAGCTGCTGTCGGAAACGTACGGGGTGCTGGTGTACCAGGAGGACGTGGTCCAGGTGGCCATGGCCCTGGCCGGGTTCACCTGGGGGGAGGCCGACGGGCTGCGCAAGGTCATCAGCAGGAAGAGCCCGGAGCAGCTGACGGACTATCGGCAGCGTTTCTTCGACGGCTGCAGCCGGCGCGGCGTCGAGCGTCGCGTCATCGAAACAGTCTGGGACATGTTTCTGTCCTTTGCCGGCTATTCGTTCTGCAAGCCGCACTCGGCTTCCTACGCCCTGGTGAGCTTCAAGTCCGCATACCTCAAGGCTCACTACCCGGCCGAATTCATGGCGGCGGTCATCAGCAACGGCGGCGGCTATTACAGCCCAAGGGCCTACATTTCCGAGGCGCGCCGCATGGGAATCCGGGTGCTGGGTCCCGACGTCAACGAAAGTGAATGGGCTTACACGGGAGACGGGAGGTCCATTCGCGTGGGGTTTCAGCAGCTGCGGCAGATCCGGCGGGAGACTCTCGAAGCCTTGATCGATGAACGTGCGCGAAACGGCCCTTTCGCCTCCCTGGAGGATTTTCTGGAACGCGTGGAGATCCATGTCTCGGAGGCTCCGCCGCTGGTGAAGAGCGGGGCCCTCGATGCGCTCGGGACGCGGCGGCAGCTCAACCGCCCCCAGCTCCTCTGGTTCGTGGAATCCTGGCTCAACCGGTGTTGGCCCCGCGTCTGTTCCCCTCCCCGTCTCCCCCTCCGCCACATCCGGGTTCCTCCCCTGCTCGACCTGACGCCTCGCCGCAGGTGGGAGCAAGAGATGGAAGCCCTGGGATTCATCCTGTCGGTGCATCCCCTGGCTCTGTATGCCGCGACCATCCAGAGTCTACCCCACCGCATCGTCAGGGCAATGGACCTCGCCGACCATGTGGGGCGCCGTGTCCACGTTCCGGGATGGCCCATCACCCGCAAGGAAATCATGACTCGGGCGGGTGAATCCATGGAATTCGTCTCCTTCGAGGACGAAACGGCCATCTACGAAACGGTTTTCTTCCCCCGGGCTTTCAAGCGCTTTTGCCAGGAGGTGGACATGGGGAGCGCTTACCTGCTCACCGGCAAGGTCGAAAGCGAATTCGGGACGGTCGGCGTGACCGTGGACCGGGTCACCAAACTCTATCCTTCAAAAGAGGAAGGCACTGCGGTATACGCTTCTCGCAAGGGACGTCTCGATTCTCGGGCTTCGAGCTTCGGGTTGGAGGAATTCAATCGGGGCATATGATCCGCCGTCTCCGGCTGAACCGCGGAGGATCTTGAAGCCGTTGTGAAAACGGATGAATACGGGAGGCAGAATGTCGGAAAAGCATGAGAATGCCCTTGATATCGAAGACATTTACGGACTGCTGCCGGATGTTCCATGTATTCCGGGATGCACGGACTGCTGCCGGGATTTCGGGATTCCCTGTCGGACCCCGGTCGAAGATGAGCGCTTCAAAGCTTATCTCGAGGAAAACGGCATACCGCTGGGGCGGGCCTCCGGGACCACCTGCCCCTACGTGACCGAAACCGGGTGCGGAGTCTACCCTGTTCGGCCCTTCACCTGTCGCCTGTACGGCGCTTCCGTGAGCTACCGTTGCAAGCGGGGAGCCGTCCCGTACGGGATGCTCGACGAGGACCAGGAAGCGGAAGTCCTGTTCCTGTACCAGTCGAACTTCTTCTGACCTGCGCCGCTACGGGTCCGCAAAACAGGCTCCGGGGAGCCGAACCGGGAGGTTCGATCCGAAGGCTCTATTCCAGGCGGTAGCGGGGCTGCTCACCCGCCAGCCCGATCATGGCCAGCGCTCCTCCGCATTCCGTGCAGAACAGGTTGCGCACCATGCGGTGGTCGCAGCTGATGACGGAGTCATCCAGGGCGATCTCGCCCATGGCAATGTATAAGGAAACCCCGCAGTTCATACACATGCATTCGATATCTCGATCCATGGCTCACTCTTGAATTCGCGTTATGAGCTCACTCGCCCACGGCTTCCTTGAGCTTCTCGACGGCTTCCACGAGATCGGGCAGGAGGTCCGGCGAAAGCGTCAGCCCTTTTTTGGAAGGATGGAACTCGCCGTCGTCCCCCTTGTAGTAAATCCTCAGGTCGATGTACTGTTTTCCCTTATAGACGGACACCGAGACTCGAATTTCCTCCAAGGGGTTCTTGGGAAAAGAGTGAATAAGCTGAGCTTCCTTGGCCATTCTGCAATTCCTTCCTCTCGTGATTCAACAGTTGGACTCGACCATTCTCCCACAGGTGCTTGCGAAGGCGGTTCCTCTCAACCGGATTTGTCGGCCATCCCCCGGTGATCCAGCGGTCCCTTCCCCCAATACCATTCTCAAGGTGCATCAGGTTGTGAACTGAGATTATTATCGATCTGTCGCCACTGTCAACTCGGGAGTGGCCAGGTGGTGAAGGAGATGTTTGAATTCAGGGTTTTCTCCCGCGATGCAGAGGTGGGTGCCCAGCCCTTTCCCTTCGATACGACAAGAGGGCTTTTCTGGAAACCCTTCGAGCCGGCTGTTTTCAGTGCGCTGAATCGCGCATCTTTGCATGCCGAGCCTTTACTGATCCGTGGTCTGAAGGTATTCTTCAGGAACGGGCCATGACCGTTTCGTTCACCAGCGTCCATTCAAACGGGGACAGGAATCACATCAATGGAAGAGCACGTCAAGACCCTGGGGATCCTTCATGCCGCCCACTTCAGCGCCCGGCTTGATACCGTTCGCTTGAGGACGGGAAGAGCCACCGAGCGCATCAAGGTCGATCACCCTGAAGCGGCTGCCGTTGTCCCGTTTCTCGATTCCGAGCATATCATCATGGTTCGGCAGTGGAGGTATGCCATCGAGCGTGAAACCCTCGAGATCCCGGCTGGAAAGGTGGACCCAGGGGAAGACGTCCAGGTGTGTGCCGGCAGGGAGCTCGAGGAGGAGACCGGATACCATGCCGGGCGCCTGCTGCAGCTCTTCAGTTATTTTCCGGCCATCGGTTACTCGAATGAGGTCATCCGGATCTACGCGGCTTCAGGGCTCACCCGGCTCGAAGCGCGCCTTGACGAGGACGAGATCTCGAAAGTCGAGGTGCTGCCCGTCCAACGGGTCTACGATCTCATCTTCGATGGAGTCATCCGGGACGGGAAGACCGTGATCGGCCTTTCACTCTTCAAAGCACTTCAGGCTCGCGGGGGGCTCCCGGCCGATTTCTTCGCATGAGACCTGTCTTGGAAAGCAGGATCCTGGAATTCTGTTTCGGGGATCACCCACCTTCGGCTTGCGAATCGCCGTCCTTGAAAAGGGTGCACCCCGAATGGCGGTTGTCATGGAAAAAGTGCCCATCACACGCCACGGCTATCACCGACTGATGCGTGAGCTGCTGCACCTGCGCCGCGTCATCCGCCCTTGCGTCATCGAGGAGCTCCGGGAAGCACGTGATTTCGGGGTCAAGGTGGACAACCAGCAGTATCTGCTCGCCCGTGAGCGCCACCTGGTGGTGCAGAGAAAGATCAGCGAGCTCGAGCGCATGATCGCCCAGTGCGAAGTCGTGGTGGGAAGGAAGTTTTTCAGGAGGCAGGTGGGGTTCGGGGTGGTGATCCTCATCAAGAACATGGACGATGGGGCCGAGTCCCGCTACGAGATGGTGGGCCCTTACGAATCCGACGTTTCAAGAGGGAAGCTGTCGGTGGATTCACCCGTCGGACGCTGTCTGATGGGCTGCGGTGAAGGTGACGAAGTAACGGTTTACACTCCTAACGGGATCCGCATCTACCGGATCCTTTCCATTGACCGCTGAGGCCCGCCAGGCCGCGATCAGACGGTTTTCGATCCACTGCGATTCAATGGCGTGCACTGGAATCAGGATCAGGGGATGGAGGTGATGCCATGTCGGAGCCGGCGCGGAGAAAATCGACCTATGAGGACCTTTACGGGGTCCCGGAGAACATGATCGGAGAAATCATCAACGGCGAGCTCATCGTCTCTCCAAGGCCATCCCTCGATCACAGCCATTCGGCATCCATTTTGGGGGGAGAGCTGGTTCCCCCTTTCGGAATGGGGCGTGGAGGCGGACCCGGCGGATGGATCATTCTTGATGAGCCTGAAATCCACCTGGGTGAGGACGTCCTCGTGCCGGACCTCGCCGGGTGGAGGAAGGAGAGGCTCGCCGGGCTGCTGAAATCGGAATGGATGGCGACCGCCCCCGACTGGGTGTGCGAGATCCTTTCCCCGGGCTCGGCGCTTCGGGACCGCACGGTGAAGAAGGCCATTTACGAAGAGCATGGCGTGGTCCACCTCTGGCTGGTGGACCCCCTGAACATGACCATCGAGGTCTTTCGGCTGGAATCGGGTGTCCTGGTCCCCGCCGGTGTTGTCGGCGGCCGCGAAAAGGCGCGATTGGAACCGTTTCAGGAACTGGAAATCCAGCTTGGAGATTTGTGGCTGGAAGCCTGATTCGAGTGCCGCCCACAGCCTGGAAATACAGAAGCATCAGAGGCGCCGCTCCATGAGCTGCCTGACCTGGGCGCTCCTTGACCGGCAGGCCCAGGAAAGGACTTCCTCGAGCACTTCGTCCGCCGGCTGCGCGGTATCCGCGGAAATCACGGTGTCGGCGGGGCCTTCGGTGACCGGCTCGAACTCCTCCATCATTCGCGGAAGGTGCTGGAGTCTCGCATCGGACGCCCCTCCCCTGCCCTCCCGGTCCCTGAGCCTGTTTCGCACAAGCGCCTCGTCGCAGGCACAGGCCACGACCATGATGTTCGCATCCAGATCCTCCGCCAGCAGTCTCGCCTCATGCCGCCATTTCCTCTGGGAGAAAGACCCGTCCAGGACAACGGAGCGACCATGCTTGAGCTCTTCCATGGCGAGGGACAGCATGTGCGCGTAGACCCGGTTTCTGCGCTCCCTTCGGTACATGCCGGCGTCGTATGGCTCCACCCGCTCCTCATGGGGGTGCATGCCCTCCATTGTCTTGCGGAGTCGATCCGTCTGCAGCACCCTTATCGAAAGCGCCTTCCCGAGACCTTCAGCGAGGATGGATTTCCCCGTGGCGGGAAGGCCGCAGCACACCCAGAGGGTGGGACGACTGAACTGGATGGCGTAACGATAGGCCTGATCCAGAAAAAGCCGGGCCTCTCGGCCCAGCGGAGTCCGCTCGTCCGGGTCGTGCACTTCTCCGAGACGCAGGCACGACACCTTGAGCTTCACCACGGCGCGATACGAGGCATAGAAATCCAGCAGCGCGTAGAGCTCCCGGTCCCGGGCCTCTTGCACGTAGGCCGCCAGCACCTCCAGGCTGAGATCCAGGCGCCCCACATGCTCGAAGTCCATGTGCAGGAACGCCAGGTCCAGGGCGGCGTCGCCGTAGCGGAACCGATCGTTGAACTCGATACAGTCGATGATCTGAATTCCATCCTCGATGTAGACGTGATCCGTGCGCAGGTCACCGTGGCCGTCACGGATCCGGCCGTCCGCGACCCTCCGGAGGAACAGCGATTCATGGTTCCTGAAGAAGGCTCGGCTCACCTCGCGGATGAGCTCCCACTGATCGCGGGGAACAATGTCTGAAACAAAGGGGTCGATCTGCCGGAAGTTCTCCTCCATGTTGAAGGCCACCAGCTCCGGCATGCCGAATTCGTCGATGGCGGGACTGCGATGACTCAGCTCGTAGAATCGAGCGAGGCTCACTCCCAGGCTGCGCATTTGCGACGCCAGCCATTCATCGGGGGGCGATCCCGGAGCGCCGAGCTCGAGGAGGATGGACCTGAGGCAGGAGGAGTCGGACAGCTGCCTCATGCGAACGGCCACCTCCACCACTTCTCCCCGGCCTCCCATGCGGAAGAGGCCGGGTCCCTCCTCGCGGATTTCGACCACCGAATCGTAAACCCCGTGGCTCATGCGCTGGTTGAGAACCACTTCCTGGCGGCAAAACCGACGCCTGGCCTCGAGGGTGGTGAAATCGAGGAATCCGAAGTCCACGGGCTTCTTCAGCTTGTAGACCCAGTCCCCCGTCAGGAAAACGGCGGAAATGTGCGTGTCCCGCCGCTCGATCCGACTCACCGCATGCGGGTAAAAACTCGCATCGACCATGGCCCTGCAGATGCTCTCAAAGCAGTCCATGGCTCTCGTCATCTCGACCCTCCCCTCATCCAGCATGGATGGGCTCATGCTCTGAGAAGTTTCAAGTTTAAGGTTTCAAGTCTAAAGTTAGAAACAAGTCCCGGTAGGCCTTTTCATCGTTTAGGGTGCCCCGGGGGAGCACGAGGAACTGCTGCGAGAGGTTTCGAGCTTCCGGTTTCGAGCTGAAGTCCCTTTTCATCTGGTCTGGTGGCCCGAACGGGGATGAGGGCCTGCTCGGAATCGCGTCGAAGCACCGGCTTGACGGCACAAGGTCCACCGGGGCATGACAGAGCATCGCGGGATATCCGGCGAAGCACGAATGTGAAGCCATTGCCCCGGTCTTCAGAGTGCGCTCCTGGTCCCCTGTGTGAACAGGGTGATGAGGGCTGCGAGGGGGACTTCCTCCGGAGAACCCGGGTGACCCGCCATCCCGGCACTGAAGGCTTTCGTGGAGGGCGCATCCCGCGTCGGGGCTGACGCCGCGCGGGATGTTCGACCCCTTTCGGGGCCCGGCACCGCGCTACTTTCTGCGCTCGATGCAGGCGTAGGCGCTGTGGTTGTGAATGGATTCGAAGTTCTCCACGTCCACCAGGAACCAGAGAACGTTGGTATCCTGCTTGAGCTCCTGGGCGATGTCCCGGACCACGTCCTCCACGAACTTGGGATTCTCGTAGGCCTGCTCCGTCACGAATTTCTCATCGGGCCTCTTGAGCACCGAGTAGACCTCGCAGGAGGCGGCATTCTCCACCATGCGGACCAGGTCTTCGATCCAGATGAAGCGCTTGAACCGAACCGCCAGGCGCACCATGCCCCGCTGGTTGTGCGCCCCGTGCTGGCTGATCTCCTTGGAGCACGGGCAGACGGTGGAGATGGGCACGTTCACTTCAAGCACCAGGTCGTAGCCGTTCTGGTGGTCGAGGGACCCCGTCACCCGGCAGCCGTATTCCATGAGGCCCGGCGTCTCCGTAACGGGTGAGAGCTTCTTCATGAAGTACGGAAAGGAGATCTCGAAGTGGGCGGACCGGGCCTGCAACCGCTCCTGCATGGCTTCCAGCACCATGCTGAATTCCCGTATGTCCAGCCGGCCGTGGAACTCGTTCAGGATCTCGATGAACCGGCTCATGTGGGTGCCCTTGAACTCCCGGGGCAGGTTGACATACATGTTGATGGACGCCACGGTGTTCTGGACGCCGCAATTCTTGTCCATCACCGTGATGGGGTAGCGAATGTCCTTGACTCCCACCTTGTCCACGTTGATGTTGCGGTGGTCCAGATAGTTCTGTACGTCGTTCATGGGATCGCTCACGGCTCCACGTTCGTCGTCTGGGTTGCGGAAACCAGATTCCGGGCGATCTCCTCCAGACCGTCCCGGGTCACGCCATTGATGCCGTCGGCAAAAACCCCCTTCAGGTCGGCATCGATGATCCCTTCGTCGTAGGGGATGAATCCCAGGAAACGATATTCGGAGAGACTTTCGGTGAGAAACTGGCGATCCCTGTCCGAGCGCACCTTGTTGCCCACGAGCGCCACCTTCTTGAGCCCGATATCGCCGGCAAGCTCCTTGATCTTGAGGGCCGTGTCGATGCTCCTCCTCCCCGGCTCCACCACCACGATGAGCCAGTCCACTGCCTGCGAAGTGGCGCGCCCCAGGTGCTCGATGCCGGCCTCCATGTCCATGATGACCACTTCATCGCGGCGAAGGATCAGGTGCTGAACCAGGTTCTTGAGCAGGATGCTCTCAGGACACACACACCCCGTGCCCCCCTTCTTGACGCCCCCCATGACCATGAGGCGCACTCCGGCTCCCGAGGGAACCGCCAGTTTTTCGGGAAGGTCATCCACCCGGGGGTTCATTTTGAAAAACCCGCCGAAGCTTCCCGGTGTCGACTCCGTCCTCTCGGCCACGAGCTCCTTCATCTTGGAAATGGGAACGAGGTCCTTGGCCCCCCTGACGCCCAGGCCCTGGCCCAGGTTGGCGTCGGGGTCCGCGTCGATGGCCAGGACCTTCTTCCCCTGTGCCGCAAACCATTTCACAAGAAAAGCCGAAAGAGTGGTCTTGCCCACTCCGCCCTTTCCACTGATGGCGATTTTCAACTTCGCATCCTCCTCATCGTGAGAGTTCTCCCGGAGACCTGCTTCCATCTCTTGTGCAGGTCGATTCATTATACGTACCGTAAAGGTTTTAAATCAACCGCTGATTCCCGGGTTGATTCATCCGATTCATCCTTGCTGACCCGCGAGCCCCGAGCACTCCCAACGCCGTGCCCCAACGCTGTCGACTTAAACCGTGCGATACGGGCGGGCATGAAGCCTTGGCAGAATCCGTCAAATCAACAGCATTGACGCCGTGCCCCCCCCCGAAGGCCTCCCAAGGGCACCCCGATCGCAAACCCATCCCCTCGTTTTGCTCCCTCGGCTTGCCACCCCGAGACGACGTGATTATCCGATAGCTCAATGAAAGCATGCGAGAACTTGAGTCGCGTCATTCGAAGGAAAGGAGCCGCAATGAGCCTGTCCTGCATGCACCTCACCAGGGAAATGTTGAACGCACCCCACGAATTGAGCCTGGATCGAGTGGATCTGACTCTGGAGTCGGCCAGGGCCGCGGCCGACGAGGCAGCCCGCGCATACGATGAGGATCCGATGCTCATCTCCTGGTACGAAGCGGAAAGCGGTCGCCATTCGCCCAGGGTGGAATGCTGCCGCGAGGACAAGCCCGGATGGCTCGCCTATGCCGAATCGAGGGGCGGCGACCTCGTTTTCAGCATCAACCATCTGAGCTACGTTTTCGTTTATGCCCCATCGGGGCGGCTCATGCGCGCCGCGGGAGGGCAGGCGTGACCCGGGATACCGTCATGGTCGGCTGCGCCCATTGCGGAGCGAGGAACCTGGTCCCCAAGGATCGTCTGAGGGAAAGCCCCTTCCCCTTCGATCAATTCACGAATAAAGGAGAACTGGCATGCCGAAATTACTGCACATTCAATCCAGCCCCATGGGAGAGCTTTCGTTTTCGACCCGTGCGGCAAAGGCCTTCGTGGATGCCTATGCCGGCGCCCATCCCGGAGATTCGGTCGAAGTCCTGGATCTTTGGAAGACCGAGCTCCCCCAGTTCGATTTCACGGCGGCCTCGGGCAAATATAAAATCATGAGGGGTCTTCCCCATGCCGGGGACGAAGCTCGAGCCTGGGAAGGCGTCGTCCGGCTCATCGAGCATCTCAAGTCCGCGGACAAGGTCCTCGTTTCCGCGGGGATGTGGAATTTCTCCATCCCCTACCGCCTCAAGCAGTATCTCGACGTCATCATTCAGCCGGGCTACACGTTCTCCTTCGATCCCGAAAAGGGATATTCAGGACTTGTGACGGGAAAGCCTCTGCAGCTCATCCTGGCCAGTGGAGGCGAGTATCCCGGGGGCTCCCCCGCTGCCGGGCTCGATTTCCAGAAGCCCTACCTGGAGATGATCTTCGGATTCATCGGTTTCACGGATATCCGGACCCTGAGGGTCGAGGGGACCCTGACCCCCGATGCGGAATCCAATCTGAATGGGATCACGGAGGCGGCGAGCTCGGCTGGGAAGGTCTTCTGAGGGAACTGCTGCGAAAAAAGTTCCTGGTTTCTGGTTGAAGGGGTTGGCCGGGGCGCAACCCGGCCAACTACCGTCTGACTGCTGTCGCCCCTGGTTGGGCGTTTTCAGGTACTGATCCCCATTGTGCTCAGCACTTCCCGAAGCCCGACCATCTGGTAGGGCTTCTGGATGAACCCGGCAATACCCTTTCCCGCAAACCTCAGGGAGATATCGCTCTCGCTGTAGCCGCTCGACAGGATGACGCGCACGCCGGGGTTGATCTTTTGAAGCTCCCGGAGAGTCTCCTCGCCGTTCATGCGGGGCATGGTGAGGTCCAGCAGGACGAAGGAGATTTCGCCCCCCCGCGAGCCATAGATTTCAACGGCCTCCATTCCGTCACCGGCCGTGATGACGGAAAGACCGAGCTTTTCCAGCATGGAGCGTCCCACGCCCAGAACACCTTCCTCATCATCCACCAGGAGCACGGTGCCGCTTCCCTGCCATTCGCCCAGGGGGCCCGGCTCTTCCACGGGCGCCTCGTGAAAGGCTTGAGCCGAGGCAGGAAAGAACAGGCGGAACGTGCTCCCCCTCTCGGGCTCGCTGTAGACCTTGAGTGCCCCCCTGTGGCCCCTCACGATCCCCAGAACGGCGGACATTCCCAGGCCCCGTCCCGTGAACTTGGTGGTGAAGAAGGGCTCGAAGATGCGCATCCGGGTCTCCCTGTCCATGCCGCATCCCGTATCGCTGACCTCGAGCACCACGTACACTCCCTCGGGGAGGGATTCGTCCCCGAAATTCTCCTGGAGGTATGCGGCATCACAGGTCCGTGCAGCCGTCGAGACGGTGATCACCCCGTCCTTTTCGCCGATGGCTTCCGATGCATTGATCACCAGGTTCATGAGCACCTGGCGGATCTGGGACGGGTCGCCCTCCATGAAGGGCAAATGGTCGGCAAGGCTCAGTCGGAGCCCCACCTTCTTGGAAATGCATGTTTTGAGCATGTGGACCGTTTCGCGGACCACGTCGCTCAAATGGATGGGCTCGATCACGAACTTCCCCCGGCCGGAATAGGCCAGCATCTGGCGGCAGAGGTCCGCGGCGCGCTGGGAGGCCTTGAGGATCTCCTCGATGCTCGAGCGCGCGGGCGACAAAGGAGATGCTTCGATCAGGGCAAGGTCCGCATAGCCCATGATGGCCATGAGCAGATTGTTGAAGTCATGGGCTATGCCTCCGGCCAGCACCCCCAGGCTCTCGAGCTTCTGAGCGTGCAGCAGGCGCCGCTCCATTTCGATGCGCTCCTGCTCGATCCGTTTCCGCTCCGTGATGTCGGTGTGGGTCCCCAGCATGCGCAGGGGCTTCCCGTCTTCGTCCCGTTCGAGGATGCGCCCGTGCGAGAGGATCCATTTCCAGTCGCCGGACTTCGTGCGCTGCCTGAATTCCAACCGGTAGTCCCCTCGTCGTCCCTCGATGTAGTCCCGGAAGGCCTGATAAGCCGACTCCCGGTCGTCCGGATGGAGGCGGTCGCGCCACGCGGCACTGGACTCACGGAAGGATTCCGGTTCGTAGCCCAGCATTCGGGCGTATTCGGGACTCACCACAGCCTCTCCAGTCTGTACATTCAAATCATAGAACCCCTGGTTGGCCGCCGAGAGCGCCAGGCGGAGCCGCTCCTCGCTTGTCCTCAGGGCATCCTCCGCCCGCTTTCTCTCGGTGAAATCATAGATGAGCGAAAGCATGACCTCGGAGCCGCCCAGGTTGACTTTCTCCGCGGACCACAGGGCATCCCTGGTCTCGCCGGACTTGGTGATGAAACGGACCGGCTCGTCCCGAAACGACCCCGTTTCCCTAAGCCTTTGGCCCAGGCGAGATCGCACTTCAGGATCCTCCCAGATCCCCTGTTCATAGGAGGTCTCCCCGATGGTTTCCTCCTGCGTGTATCCGAGCATTCGCACCCACTGTTCATTGACATCGATGAAGCGGCCGCTGTCGATATCCGAGATGACCATTGGAGCCGGAGACAGCGAGAAGGCCTTGAAGAAACGCTCCTCGCTCTCCCTGAGGGCCGCTTCCACCCGCTTGCGCTCGATCACTTCCTCGGCGAGGGCCACATTCCTCGCCTCGAGCTCGGCCGTGCGCCTTTCAACCCGAAGCTCCAGCTTCTCGTTGGCCTCGCGCAGGGCGGCCTCCACGCGGCGGCGGCCCGAAACCTCCTGTGCCAGGCGGCGGTTCCAGTAGAGGAATATGAACAGGAGCACGGATGCACCGGCGAGGACTTTCCAGACCATGGAATAGTCCGGCTTCGGCCTGAAGGGGATGGTGGCCCATTTCTGGAAATAGCGGTCGCGCTCCCCGGGAGGAATCGCCTTGAGAGCCTTCCGGAGGATGGAGGCCAGCTCGGGATGGTGTTTCGATGCAGCCATGGACATGTCGTAGCGGAATGGAGTCTCTCCGACCACGTGAATGTCCTTGAATCCATGAAGCGCGATTCCGTGGCTTCCGGGTGCCAGGGCATCGACGTAGGCGTACACATCTCCCCGCGAAAGCAGCGCGAGCCCTTCCTTCAGGTTTGTGACGGGGACGAGCCGGATCTCGGGATATGCTTCTCCGATCAGGTCCTCAAGGGCATAACCCTCGACGACGGCTACGCGCCTGCCGTTCAGTGAAGCCAGGTCGGCGTAGGAGACGTCGGTGCGGGTAAAAATCGCGGTGGGCATGGACAGGTAGGGTTCGGTGAATTCCATGAACGAACGACGCTGAGGCGTGTTGCGGACGCTGGAAGCCATGTCGAGACTGCCTTCCCTGAGGGCGTCCATCATCTGGCCCCAGCTCATGTCTCCGGGCGTTTCGAATGTCACCTGGAGCATCCGCTCAAGCCGATCGAGATACTCCGAGGTGAAGCCGCTGCGCCGGCCTTGTTCGTCGATGAACTCGATGGGCGCCCAGTCGGGATCCAGTGCGTTCCTGATGACCGGATGCCTGGCGAGCCAATCCAGCTCCTCCGGCGAAAGGTCCAGGGAGTCCCTCTCCGAGAGCGGAAGCGTGATCCAGCGCCGGCGAATCTCCTGATGCTCCTCCGGGGTGATGGAGGCCAGGGCCTTGTCGAGGATGGAGACCAGGATCGGCCAGTCGCTGCGCACCCCGATGGAAAGCCCTTCCGTTCGGAAAGGAGTGATTCCAGCCACCTTCAGGTTGAGGAAGTTGTATTCGGAGATCTTGTAGCTCAGCGAGGGGAGATCGCTCACCATGGCTTCCGCCTCACCGTTGGAGACCTTGTCGAGCCCTTCGAGGACCGTATCGACGTAGATGGGTACAAGGTCAGGCTGCTTTGCGAGGGCGAGCTCGGTGAAGGCGTAGCCCTTGACCAGGGCCACTTTCCTTCCCGCCAGGGCGACGAGTCCGGCGACGCTGGCGTGATCCAGGCGGGTCACGATGGCCACGGAGTACTTGACGTGTGGCTCGGTGAAAAGCAGGAACCGCCCGCGCTCGGGCGTCCGGGTGATGGCCGGGGAGACGTCGACTTCCTTCTTTTCGAGGCCGCTGAGCACCTGCTCCCAGGAGAGGCCGGGCTGAACCTCCATAACGATGGAGAGTCGGGCACTGATCAGCCTGACATAGTCGGCCGCAATGCCGCGGTAACGCCCCATCGAATCCACGAATTCGTAAGGGGGCCAGGCGGGGTCGACCCCGAGCCGCAAGGAGGGGTGCTGCCTGAGCCAGGAGGCTTCTTCTTCGGTCAGCTGTACGGGCTCCGGATGGCCCCTGTCGGCGCCGAAGGAGACCGACCCGTCGTCGTGAGCGGCGCAGCTCGCCCCCCGCATCGCATGGCCCGCGGCAAACACCGATGCCAGCAGGGCCACGATGAAGATTCCCGGCAGTCTCAACCACCCTTGGCTCGAGAGGAGCTTGATCATAAGCGACAAACGCCTTCGCTCAGGCAGCCGCACCGGCCATGCCATAAAACTCTTCCGAATCCATCGTTTCGATCTCGAGAAGGCGACGGGAAACCTTTTCGAGGATCTCACGCTTTTCGGTGAGGAGATTCCTCACATGCTCCGCCCGCCCGGAAATGAGCCCCTTCACCTCCTCATCGAGCTGAGCCGCCGTGGCCTCACTGTACTCCTTCCCCAGCAGCGGGGACTGCTCGGGGCTCAGGAAGACGGGATGCCGCTGCCTCGGATAGGTCGACAGCCCGAGGGTCTCTCCCATGCCATACTCCAGAACCATGGCCCGGGCGATGTCCGTGGCCCGCTGCAGATCGTTGTGAGCCCCCGTCGAAACGTCTCCGAAAATGATGGTCTCGGCCATGCGCCCCCCAAGGAGAACATCGATCTTCCCCAGAAGCTCCTGGCGGGTCATGAGATAGCGATCCTCCGTGGGCAACTGCTGCGTGAAGCCGAGGGCCGCGATACCCCGGGGGATGATGGAGATCTTGTGGACCCGGTCCGCCCCGGGCGTGGAAGCCGCCACCAGCGCATGGCCCGTTTCGTGACAGGCAACGATCTTCTTTTCCTTGGGGTTGATCACCCGGTTTTTCTTCTCCAGCCCCGTGATGATCCTGTCCACGGCATTGTCGAGGTCTTCCATGGCTACGGCTGAGCTGCGGCGGCGAGACGCCAGGAGGGCCGCCTCATTGACCACATTGGCCAGGTCGGCCCCCGAGAACCCGGGGGTCTTGCGCGCGATCACCTTGAGGTCCACGTCATCGGCCATTATGATCTTCTTGGCGTGAATGTTGAGGATGGCTTCGCGCCCGTTCACATCCGGACGATCCACCAGGACCTGCCGGTCGAATCGACCCGCCCTCAGAAGAGCTGGGTCCAACGTTTCCGGGCGGTTGGTGGCCGCGAGAATCACAACGCCCACCCGCGGATCGAAACCGTCCATCTCGACGAGGAGCTGGTTCAAGGTCTGCTCCCGCTCGTCGTGCCCCCCGATGTGCATGCCGCCCCTGGATTTGCCGATGGCGTCCAGCTCATCGATGAAAATGATGCACGGCGCCTTGTCCCGGGCCTGCTGGAAGAGCTCCCTCACCCGCGCCGCTCCCACGCCGACGAACATCTCGACGAACTCCGAGCCGCTGATGCTGAAAAACGGGACGCCGGCTTCGCCGGCCACGGCCCGAGCCAGGAGGGTCTTTCCGGTTCCCGGCGGACCCACCAGGAGAATTCCCTTGGGCATTCTGCCCCCCAACTGCTGAAAACGATCAGGCTCCCGCAGGTATTCCACGATCTCCTGAAGCTCTTCCTTGGCTTCGTCGGCTCCAGCCACATCGCCGAAATTGGTGTCGATTTCCTTTTCGGCGTAAACCTTCGCGCGATTCTTGCCAAATGACATGATCCCCTGGTTGGCTCCCGCCCCGATCTTCTTCATGAGGAAATACCAGAGACCAAAGAAAACCAGGGCCGGCACCACCCAGGAGAAAATATCCCTGAGGAGCGTGTTCTCGGGCCGGCCTCGGAAAACGATGTCGTGCCTGGAGAGCTCTTCGGAAAGCTCGGGATCCACCCGGAACGTGACGAATCGAACCTCCTGCACTTCGCCCCCCTCCGTGACCCGCATCTTTCCCGCGAGGGTCCCCTGGGAAATCACCACCTCGATGATTTCATCGGCTTTGAGCGCCCGCAGGAACTCGCTGTAGGGGATGTGTCGAGGCCGGAACTGCTGAGCGATGAAATCCTGGATGATGAGAACCCCCCAAATGGCGAGGAGCACGTACCACAGGGAGAACCTGGTCGTCTTTTCCATGAAATCAGTCCCCTTTTCGTCCCAATTTCAAAGGTGTTCTGGCACACCGCATAAAAACACAAATCTCAAAAGGATGAGAACTATTTAAAGCACAAATCCATGCCTCATCAAGGGATGATAAGCGTCAAAATGAAGGTTTCCCTGGCATATCGCCCTTGATCGGCACGGCCTGAAGAACTATCTAGTCTGGGTGGGGCTTAGTATAACAGGTTCACTCCCTGCTGCCTCAACCATTGTTGTTTTTGAGCAGTCCCCCATGCCTCCATGGGGCACACGGACCAATGAAAAGGGGCTTCAACCAGGAGCCAGAAACCAGAAACTTTTCGTAGCAGTTCACCCGGCAGGATAATCACCACCACGGGCTCTGCATGCGGACCACCCGGCAAGGAAGCGATAAACCGATGGATAGACTCATAGGCAAGCACTGGCACCACCTTCCCTCGGAAGAGGTGCTCGACCTGATGGACTCCAAGGTCCAGACCGGCCTGGATCACTTCGAGGTCGAGATCCGGCAGGAGGAATTCGGCCCCAACCTGCTGTCGCAGAAAAAAGGGCGCGGGCCCATCGTCCGGTTCCTCCTTCAGTTCCACCAGCCCCTGGTCTACATTCTTCTGAGTGCGGGCGTCGTCACGGGCCTCGTTGCCGAGTGGGTGGATGCCAGCGTTATCCTGGCAGTGGTCCTCGTCAACGCCGTCATTGGATTCATGCAGGAAGCCAAGGCGGTTCGAGCCATCGAGGCCCTGGCCCGATCCATGACCACCGAAGCCACCGTCATCCGCGGGGGTGAGGTCCGGAAAGTCTCCTCTTCGGAGCTCGTTCCGGGAGACATCGTTCTGCTTCAGTCCGGCGACAAAATCCCCGCCGACCTGCGACTCCTGAGCACCAGGGAGCTGCGCATTGACGAATCGGTCCTCACGGGAGAATCGCTCTCGGTGAGCAAGAGTGCCGAAATCCTGGGCCACGACACGGTCCTGGCCGAGCGAAGGAATATGGGCTATGCCTCGACCCTCGTCACCTACGGTCAGGGAAAGGGTGTGGTGGTCGCCATCGGGGACGCCACCGAGATGGGCCGGATCTCGAAGCTGCTCTCCGATGTCGAAAGACTCGAAACGCCGCTCACGCGTCGCATCGCAGCCTTCAGCCGGGTCCTTCTGATCTCCATCCTCGTGCTGGGATGTGCGACCTTCGCGGCGGGCATGCTCCACGGCGAAGCCATCATCGATGTGTTCATGGCCGCCGTTGCTCTCACCGTGGGCTCCATTCCCGAGGGCCTTCCGGCGGCGGTGACCATCATTCTGGCCGTTGGCGTCTCCCGCATGGCCAGGCGGCGGGCCATCATCAGGCGGCTGCCCACCGTCGAAACCCTCGGCAGCACGACGGTCATCTGTTCCGACAAGACGGGGACCCTCACCGAAAACCAGATGACCGTTCGCGAAATCGTGGCCGGCCCCGTGGAGTACCTGGTCAGCGGGGCGGGCTATGATCCCCGGGGGACTATCGAGCCGGCTGACGGCGGCCCGACGCCGGCATCCGAGTCCTCCGCGGCCCTCAGGGAATGCCTCAAGGCAGGCCTGCTCTGCAACGACTCCCGCCTCATCCAGGAAGAAGAAGACGGCCGATGGGGGATCCAGGGCGATCCCACCGAGGGGGCCCTCATCGTTTCGGCAAGAAAATACGGCTTCGACGAAGCGAGCGAGGTTCAGCTGAACCCGCGGATCGACGTCATCCCCTTCGAGTCCGAGCACCAGTACATGGCCACCCTGCATCGGCCGGCCAACGGCGATTCGCCGATGGTTTACCTGAAGGGCTCCCTCGAATCCCTCCTCGGCCGATGCGAAAACACCCTGGATAACGAGGGACATGTTGTGACCCTTGACCCTGAAAGTGTCCGTCGCCATGTGGAGGCGATGGGCTGGCAGGGCATGCGGGTCCTGGCCTTTGCCCGAAAGGCCTGGCCGGATTCGGGTCAGCCGCTGACCCACGACAGCGTGGCATCGGGGCTCACCTTCCTGGGCCTTCAGGGGATGATCGACCCGCCGCGCCGGGAGGCGATAACGGCGGTCAAGGCGTGCCAGGAGGCCGGCATCACCGTGAAGATGATCACCGGCGACCACGCCCTGACGGCCGTCTCCATCGCGGGAGACATCGGAATCCTCGGGCTCCAGTCCAGGCTGCCCAGGCGTGCCAATGTCGTGACGGGACATGACATGTCCCTGATGTCCGACGAAAGACTGACGGACGTCGCAGTTCAGACCAATGTTTTCGCGCGGGTCACTCCGGAGCAGAAACTGAGGCTGGTGAAAGCCCTTCAAGGCCGCGGAGAGGTGGTGGCCATGACGGGGGACGGCGTCAACGACGCCCCTGCCCTCAAGCAGGCGGACATCGGGGTGGCCATGGGGATTGCCGGCACCGAGGTCTCCAAGGAGGCGGCCGACATGATCCTGACCGACGACAATTTCGCCTCCATCGAGGCGGCCGTCGAGGAAGGCCGCTGTGTCTTCGACAACCTGGTCAAGTTCATCGTGTGGGCTCTCCCCACCAACCTGGGGCAGGGGCTGGTGATCCTGACGGCGGTCTTCGCCGGCATCACCCTGCCGATCCTTCCCGTGCAGAGTCTCTGGATCAATATGACCACGGCCGGCGCCCTCGGGCTGATGCTGGCCTTCGAGCCTCGCGAGAGCGGCGTCATGCAGCGCCCCCCCCGGAACCCCCGGGGTCCCCTTCTTTCAGTGGAGCTCATGGGACGGATGCTTCTGATGGGACTGCTGCTCATGGGAGCAGCGTACGGCCTTTTCGAATGGAAGGAATTCAACGGCGCAACCCCCGTTCAGGCCCGGACCGTGGCGGTCAACACCTTCGCCGTCATCTCGACCCTCTATCTTCTCAATTGCCGGTCGCTGGAACGCTCGTACTGGAGCATCGGGGTGTTGAGCAACCGATGGATCCCGCTGGGATTCCTTTTCATGGCCCTGCTCCAGCTGGCGTTCACCTATCTGCCGTTCATGAACCGGCTCTTCCACACGGAGCCCATCGGTCTCGAATCGTGGGGCGCCATCGCCGCCGTGGCTGTTGTGGCCCACTTCGTGGTCGGGCTCGAAAAGTTCATGGCCAGGAGGCTGTCCAGAGTGAATCGAGTCGACACTGGGGATGACAGCCCCGATAAAGAGGATTTGGAGCATGAAGGCAGCGAAACCCGAGAAGCGAGTGCCTGAGATTCGAATCACCCCGCTGAATGCCGACTCCATCCGCGCCGATGGCGCTTTTGTGCTCTACTGGATGACCGCCTTCCGCCGGGCGCGCTTCAACTTCAGCCTCGAGCGGGCCGTCGAGTGGGCGGAGGAGCTTCGGAAGCCCCTGGTGATCCTGGAGGCCCTGCGATGTGACTACCCCTGGGCCAGCGATCGCATGCACGCTTTCGTGCTGGACGGTATGCGGGAAAACCGCAAAACCTTCGAAAAAAGATCAGTGCTCTACCATCCGTACGTCGAGGAGGAGCGGCATGCGGGAAAAGGTCTGCTGGAGAGTCTGGCGCGCCTGGCCTGTGTCATCGTCACCGACGACTACCCGGCCTTCTTCCTTCCCAGGATGATCCGCCATGCCGCGTCCAGGGCGGGGATTCGCATGGAAGCCGTGGATTCCAACGGCATTCTGCCCATGAAAGTCGCCGACCGGGTCTTCAGCACGGCTTACTCCTTCAGGAGATTTCTCCAGAAGAACCTGCCGGACCACCTGAAGCGTGCTCCACTCGAGGATTCCCTGGTGGGGGTCACCCTCGCGCGGCTTCCGGGGCTGCCCGCGGAAGTACTGAACCGCTGGCCCGCCGCCCGGGAAGAGCTCCTCAAGGCGGACCCTTCCCATCTGGCCCGCCTGCCCATGGATCACTCCGTCAACACGGTGGAAGCTCGAGGAGGAGCCGAAGCAGCCGGGCAAAAGCTCAGCGCATTTGTCGAAAAGCATCTGACCCTCTATCACGAATTGAGAAATCATCCCGACGAGGACGTGTGCAGCGGTCTTTCTCCCTACCTCCACTTCGGGCACATCTCGAGCCATGAGATCTTCGCGAGGGTGATTGATCAGGAAGCATGGTCCCCTGCCCTCCTGGTCCAGAAGGCTTCGGGGCAGAGGAGCGGCTGGTGGTCCATGAGCGAGGGGGCCGAGGCCTTCCTGGATCAGGTGATCACCTGGCGGGAGCTGGGATTCAACATGTGCTCGCGGGTGGAGGGATACGATCGCTTCGAATCCCTCCCGGAATGGGCCCTGAAGGAGCTTCGGGGCCACGCCGGCGATCCACGGCCCTACCTCTACCCGCTGGAAGACTTCGAAGCGGCCCGTACCCACGACGAGCTCTGGAACTGCGCCCAGCGCCAGCTCCTTCGGGAGGGGGCCGTCCACAACTACCCGCGCATGCTCTGGGGGAAGAAGATCCTGGAGTGGTCCCGTTCTCCCGAGGAGGCCCTGGATATCATGATCGAGCTCAACAACAAGTATGGTCTGGACGGCAGGGATCCCAACTCGTACACGGGCATCTTCTGGATTTTAGGCCGCTACGATCGTCCCTGGGTGCCCGAGCGGCCCGTATTCGGCAGAATCCGCTACATGAGCTCGGCGAGCACCCTGCGCAAGCTCAGGCTCCAGGAGTACATGGCGCGCCACTCGGAAAGGTCCGGCCCATGGAGATCCTGAGGAAGCTCGCCGGAATCGTACCCACGGTGGAGGTCTCCCGGGTGATGGACGCACCGCCGGCCGCCGTCTGGGATATCCTCATCGACACCCGCCAGTGGCCCCGTTGGGGTCCGACGGTTCGAGCCGTTCGATGCTCCCACCGACGGATCGAGCGTGGATCCGAGGGCGCCGTTCAGACGACGGTGGGCGTCTGGCTGCCTTTCGTCGTCACCCAGCTCACGCCCGAAGCCTACTGGTCCTGGGAGGTGGCCTCGGTGCCGGCCACCGGCCACCGGCTGCGCCGGCTTGGTCCCGGGCGTTGCGAGGTCGCCTTCGAGGTGCCTCTCCCGGCGGCGCCCTACCTCTTCGTGTGCAGGCTCGCCTTGAACCGCATTGCGGAAATCGCCGCGCCGCAGCCTGCCTGATCCTTCGGAATCTCAGTCCAGAAAGCACGCCTGCCTCGAAGGAAGCTTTCCCGGGCCCAGGCTCACCTCGGCCAGTGCCTCGCAGATGGCCTCCTGCATGGAGATGAGGCGAAGCGGGACCAGGTCCCGGATGCGGTGGTCCCGGCAGACGACCTTGTTCTTGAGGCCCTCGACCAGGGGCATGACCACCCCAGCGGGCACCGGGGTCATGAGATTGATCCAGAAGGATGACAGGTAAGGGGTCAGGACCGGCACGGAGAACACCAGCCTTTTCAGTCCACGCACCCGGGCGTAGATGAGCATCAACTGCCGGTAGGTGATGATCTCCGGCCCGCCGATGTCGAAATTGCCGCCCGCCGTAGCAGGCTCCCCGAGGCATCCGGCGATATACTCGATGACGTTCTGAACGGCGATGGGCTCTCCGGGGGTGTCGATCCAACGCGGGCAGAGCATGACGGGCAGCCGCTCCACCAGGTAGCGCAGCATCTCGAAGGGAGCGCCTCCCGCCCCGATGATGTTGGCCGCTCGCAGGACCGTCGTCCGGACGGACCCCGACTGGAGGATTTCGCCGACCTGCTGCCGGCTGGCCAGGTGCGGAGAGAGATTGTCCCCCATCTCGCCGAGCCCCCCGAGGTAGACGATCCGTTTCAAACCGGCCTGTTCCGCCGCCCACATGAAGTTCTCGGCGGCGCGGATGTCCCTTTCGATGTAATCCATGTAGTGCAGGACGCTCCGCCCTCCCATGGAATGCACCAGGTAAACCGCCGCGTCCCGGCCCTCCAGCGCGCGCAGCAGGTCCTCGCGATCCAGAAGGTCCCCTTTGTGCACCTCGACTTGTGGACCCCTTTCGAGACTTCCGCGCAGTCGATGGGTTGAGCGCACCAGGCAGCGCGTGTGAAACCCCTGGTCCTGGAGCATGGGGAGGAGCCTTCCTCCCACGAAGCCGGTCACGCCGGTCAGCAGCACTTTCCTCACCACTTCAGCCATTTATCCACCCTCCTTCCGAGCCCTGATTGCTTCCGGTCCGGCCCATCCAGTCCGAGGCGGGCCGGCTATCGTCTGAGCCCCATGATAAGCCCGCTTTCAAATGGGACAAGCCATTACTGCTGCATTCCTTTCATTAAGTCCTTTTCATATCCGCCGCCTTGAGGTAGCTCTACAACTCCACGTTCCGGAATGGCAGAAAACTCACCAACCACTCAGGAGAAACCATGAAGAATACGTTGATTCCCGGCTTGATATGGCTCGTCATCGTCACATCGGGATGTGCACACACCGCCGAGAACGCGCGGGAAACAGCCAAGCCTGATGCCGTCCCCGCTTCGGCAATCGGTTCCGGGACCCCTGTCCTGGAGGTGCCCGAGTGGTTCTTCGACTTCGGGGAAGTGAAAGAGGGAACCATCTACCGCCACGCGTTCGTGATCAGGAACCGGGGGACAGGAGCCCTGGAAATCCAGAAAGTCCAGGCCGGGTGCGGAACCTCCGTGGCCGGCTATGACCGGGTCATCCTCCCGGGGTCCGAGGGGAAAATCACTTTTAAACTCTATCCGAACATGTTCCAAAACGGCAAGACATCAAGATCTCTCGTTCTGACCAATGATCCACGAGTGCCCAGATTCACCGTGGAGATTCGAGGGAAATCCAACTGACGGCTGTGCCGGCGTCGGCGTCTTGTCACGGAGCCCATCTCAATCCGGACTCCACGCCGGCATCAGCCCATAATACTGCAGCAGTGCGACCAGAAGCACGCCGATGGCTGTGAGGATCATGGAAATGTGATTGGTCCCGGCCGAAGGGAATTCCCGCCGCAGCCATTCATTGCCGAAGCTCATCAGCTGGCTGATTGCCGCGAGCACCACGATGACGATCCAGTCTCCTCTCTGGAGCAGCCAGGGGACCAGGGCGACGGTCGACCAGGTGAGCAGGCCTATGGCCGCCGAAATGCGCCATTTTTGCACGCCTTTCATGGCATGGGGGATCACGGCACCTCGCCAGAGTATGGAAGTCAACAGGGCCATGCAGGAGACGATGAATGGCGAATACAGAAAGTAAAAAAGGGAGAAGACACTCGCTCCAGCGAGGAGCAGAAATGACGGCAGCCCCATTCGGAACACGCGCCTGACCTTGACGACGGCGAAGTTCACCGCCAGCTCGGGATAGAAGAAATGGCACAGCGCGTAGACAATGAAACCCATGAGCACCGGCAGGAACCAGTAAAAGGACCCCAGGGACCACGTGGCATAGGAAAACAGGATGAACGCCAGCGTCGCCCCGACGTTGAATGGCCGGACCTGCCACTGGAGAATACCGACCACACAGCAGGTGAAGACAAAGCTCAGGTTTTGATACAGGATCTCCGTGGGTGTCTTGGTGACCAGACGCCCGAGAATCAGGGCAACCCCCACTGGAACGAAGAGGTTGTCCCAACCCCTGAGCGATACCGCTTCGAATCCCGTGACGAGGAGTGCCACGAGCAAGGCGGCAAGGACAGTCGTGGAGCGGGGGAAGTCCGCCAGGAGAAGTGTCGGCAGGTGGATGGAAAGGAAGGCGATGATCAAGAAAACCAGGGATCCTTCCAGGCTTTTCCTGGAATCCTCGATTTCGTAAAGGAGAGTGCCGTAGCGGGTTCCGATCAGCGCCGCGAAAGCATCGGCAACGGCCAGCACCAGCAGTGAGCTCGAATAGAGCCAAAGCTGATCCCTTGCGATGAGGTAGACCAGAAATATCGCCAGCGGATAGCACTCGCTCCCCCAGGATACCCGATTCACGTCCGTCAGGCTCTTGAGCTGTGAGGTTTTTGCCCCCAGGGCGAGGACGGCGGTGAAGAGGACAGCCATGGAAAAGACCACCCACGTCGACTGGATGAGAAAGGGAAAGAGGATGCAGGCCACTCCCGCCAGCAGGTGGATCGTTTTGCGGGTCAGCTCGGGGTCGGCCTTCCACCGTCGTCTCCAGACCTCCGCGGCGGCAAAGATGGAGAAGAAAACGAGCCCGACCGTAATGACTCCATAAAGATCATCGCCCAGCAGAGCCAATTCCGGTTCTCCTTCCTCCCAGGGAGCCTGTTCGTGGTCGCCCGGAGCGGATCAGACCGTTTTCACCACTTGATTCCCTTGGCGGAAAGGAAATCCTGAGCAGCTTTCCATCCGAGCCTCGCCGCCACTTTCTGGTCGTCCAGGGCCTGGTCCATGTGCCCCAGCTTCATGTGAGTGAGCCCCCGGTTGAAATAGGCCATGGCCAGGCTGGGGTCCAGTTCGATGGCCCGGGCAAAATCCTCCAGGGCTTTCTCCTCCTCGCCCAGAATCGAGTGAACCCGCCCCCGGTTTGCATAGGCCAGCGAGCATCGGTCATTGATCTCGATGACCCTGCTGTACTCATCGCGGGCCTTTGAAAAGGATCGTCTTCTCTGATGCAGCTCCCCCGCGTGGAAATGAGCGATCCACATCCTGCTGTCCAGGGAGATGGCACGATGGAAGTCGCCAAAGGCTTGCCTGTGGTAACCCCTCTTGCTGTATGCATTGCCGCGATGGACGTAGGCGATGGCGAGACCGGGGTCCAGGGCGATCGCCCTCGTCAGGTCGTCGATGGCATGTCTGTTCTTGCCCGCGATGTCATGGACGATTCCCCGAAGGAGATAGGCCTCCGCAAGGTTCGGGTCGATGCTGACGGCGGATTGGATCTCGGCGAGGGCTTCCTCATGGCGTCCCTGGCCGTGCAGCACTTCACCCCGGCCCAGATGAGGCGCGGCATAATGCCGATCCAGGGCGATCGCCCGATCGTAGTCCATCAGTGCCCTCGCCTCATCCCCCATCCTTGCATGAGCCACCCCGCGGTAATGGTACAATCTGGCATCGCCAGGAGCTCTGTTGATGACCTCCGTAAGGATCTCCACGGCGTCGCTCAACCGGCCGCCGGCCAATGAGGTCAGCCCCCTGGCGTAGGCGCTCACGGCTTCAAGCTCCTCGAGAGACCGGTAATATCGATACATCCTCGGACGTTCCACCCGGGCTTCCCGGTGCTCACGGTTGATTTCGTCGATCTCCTGGAGGATAACCTCCGCCCTTTTGGCCGACAAAACCAGCTCCTGCTCGATATGCCAGTCTTGACGAACGAGCCGCACGACTTTCAGGAGATCGTCCGTTCCACCGCTTGGCCTGGCCGTCAAGGTGTACACGGTCCCGTCCCATTTCTCGTGGACGGTCTCGACCTGCACGAGGAGTGTCAGCAAGGCCGCCGCACCGTCCTTGTCCACTCCGAGCTGTCTCAACCGTCCCCCCTGTTCGAGATTTTCGGCCATTTCGGAGGCGAGGATGCGCTTGACTCTCTCCAGGGCGATGATCCTGCTGGAGTGCTTGCTGTCTATCTCGCAGGGGTGAAAGGTGTACTGGATGACAGGGCTTGCCCCGGCTCCCGCAGGCGTCGGCACCGGTCCCGTCATGGCGAGGGTGAACAGCACGAGGATGCAGGGACGAAGACATGAGCACTTCATCCCGATTCCCCTGTGATCCCGGTTGAATCGACATTTCTCATGCGTTGTACTCGTAGAGGGCATATTCCCTCGAAGGGAGAGGCGCATCACCTGCCAGGAGTCGATGCGCCACGTTTCCCCTGGCCATGAGGGGAACGATGACACGCTCGAAGCCTTCCTCAAGGATATTCCGCATGACGAAGGAAAACATCGCCCCTCCGAGCCCCCGTCGTTTTGCCGCCTCTTCCGGCGTAATCCCGATGATATAGAAATTGATGGAGTCTGCCCGACGTCGGCGGCGGAGAAATCGAAGCATGCCCATGAGCCTGCCGGAGCCGCTCAAGGCGCGCACCGCATCGGAGAGCTCCAGGAAAGCCGCCGCAAACCCGGCCAGTACACTCTTTTCATCATAGACGAAGCAGAAGAGGCGCGGATGCAGCGCGAAGCGCGCCCGCTCCCCGAACAGCTCCTCGAATTCGGCCCGGGGGATCGGCGTGAAGCCGGGAAAGCCCTCGAATGAGCGGCAGAGCACGGAGTGCAGCGTGCCCATTTCCTGCCGGAACCGCCTGGTGTCGAAGGTGACGAAACGGTACCCCAAGCCGGTCAGAACATGGTATCGGTCCTGGTACCGGGCGGCCATACGGCCCAGGAGCTGCCGTCCCTCCAACTCCACCGTGTCCCAGAAGTGTCTCGCCACGAAGCCGTTCTGGTCGAACAATCGCGGATAGTAGGGTTTGTTGGTGGGCTCACCGTAAAACGGCTTCCGCTCAAAACCCCGGATCATCAGGCGGTAGGCGTGCCAGATGTCGAAATTCATGGGTCCCCAGATTCTTGTGGCACGGCATTCCTCGCGAAGCCACGCAACGGCCGCATCGAACAGATCCCGGGCGACGGCATCGTCCTCCCGGCATTCGAAAAAGCCGACGGTTGACACCGGGGTGCCGTCCCGGTCCTTCAGAGCGGCATTCACCATTGCTGAAATGCGGCCCACGACCTCGCCGCCCCGCCGGGCAATGAAGTGGTTGTGGCGGTTTCCGGGCTTCCGATAAAACGGATAGCCAGGCGACAGCTGGGCGGCAAGGTCTTTCCGAACCGGGGGGATCCAGCCGGCATCGCCATGGTAGAGGTCGTGACCGAATCTGATGAATTCCCGGGTCAGGACCGGCTCGAAGGTGAATGAAGTCACCACCAGTGGACCTCTCCCTTCTCGCCGTCCACAACGATCCTGGCGCCGTCGGGGATACGTTTCGTGGCATCCTTGACCCCGACAACGGTCGGAATGCCGAGCTCCCGCCCGATGATGGCCGTGTGGGACAGGAGGCTTCCCTTTTCGACCACCAGGCCCTTGGACATGACCATCAGGAAGACCCAGCCGGGGTCCGTCGACCTCGCCACGAGTATGGTGTCAGCCCCGCCGGCCTGCTCCGAAGGCGAAACGACTATCCTTGCCGTCCCTTCGGCGACCCCCGAGACGCATCCCACCCCCTTCAGGGTTTTGCCGGTCGAGTGACATGCCTCCGGCTCGTGCAATCCGCAGAGGTAGGGAATTCCCTCCGTCCGGAAGCGGTCGGACGCCGGCATGCGACTGAACCGGTCATACTCGGCCTTGCGTATCGAGACGAGAACGGCGGGGCTTTGATCGACCGATGTGCCGCGGCAGAACCCGAAAATCTCGTCGACGGTCAGGTAGAAAATGTCACGGGGTGATTCGACGATCCCCTTTTCCGCCCAGAGCTCCCCCATGCGCCTGAACAGCCTTCGGGCCAGGCCGAAGACGCGGCTCCGACGGAACCGCATGTTCTCGCGGCTGACGATGGCGAATCGCGCATTGCGGAGGACGAATTCAAAGGGGAACCGTCTCCAGGAGCTCTTCAGCCCGCGCTGGAGAGCTTCCTCCGCGTTGCATCGAATGAACTGGTTCTGTGTTTTCATCTTCTCCACGGTCAGTCCAAGGGCCGCATAGTTGCGGATCAGACCAATCAAGGCGGCCGGGTCGTCGCGATAGCTCGGCTTCTCGAGCTTCAGCTCCTCCGAGGCCCGGTCCCCGAATCGCCGCAGGTAGTCGTCCAGCGCGGCCTGCACTGCCGGCGGGGCTTCGCCACCGCTCACGATCTCCCAGACTTCGCTGTCGCTCTTCGAATCGAGCAGCGCTCTGAGGTCCGAATCCGCCCGGAACATCTCGGCGATCCGGACGAGGGCGTGGACAACGGCGACACTCTCCACGCCATGTTCGCCGCACAGGAGATTGTTGCACAGGTTGGGCTCCTCCGCGGGCCCCCATTGCTCACAAAACCTTTGCAGCCAGTCATAATATTTGATCGCACAGTAGTCGTTGAACAGCGTCAGATGCCACTTCCGCATGAGATCCTTTTCCAGGGTCTCATAGGTCGAAATCAGGTCTTCCTCGTCGGCCGAACGGAGGTCCATGTCCCCGTATTTCCCGTAAACCCTGTCGTAAATGGCATAAAAAGCCTCTGCGTTCCATTTCGGGGTAAGAAGCCGGAAGATGGCGAATGCGAATCCGTACGCGCGGTTGACGAGGGACAGGCGGGCTGAGGGGAAATCCGTCCGGTTGCGGATGCCGATCATCTCGTCCCAGGACGTCTTGTATTGCCTGTACCCGGGCAGGTACGACATCATCCGGTACCAGTTGAGGAGATTGTAGTAAACGCGTCCGTTCAGGAGGCCCACCATGCTTTTGAAGATGGAGAGATCCCCCGCGATATCCCTCTTGTAAAGGAGGAAGCCGAGGGTTGCGCTCCGGAAGAGATGCTCGTAACAGCTGCGGATGAAGCTGAAGGTGAGGGGCAGTGTCAGGCCGGGATAGCCTTCAACGATGTTGGAATTGTCCCAGATGCGGACGGTTCCACCGTGCTGGCCGGCCTCGGGCATCACGATGGGTCGCGCTTGCAGCAGGAAGAGACGGTCCGCTTCGTCATGAGCCCACTCGATGTCCTGGGGACATCCCAGGTGCTGCTCCACCCGGGCCCCCACCCTCGCCAGCTCCACGATCTGACGGTCGGACAAAACCCGCCGGCACCGCCAGTCCCGAGGAAGCTCTTCCATGCGGAGTCCGCCGGATGCGTCGACCGTCATACGCCAGTCCTTGGCAGGGACTTCCATGGCGAGGATCTCGAGATCGCGGCTGACAATGTAGGTGTCCGTCTCGACCTTGTTGGCCACAACCCCTTCCCCGATGCCGAACCCAGCGGCGATGACGGAGCGCTTCTCACCGGATCTGGGATCATGTGTGAAAAGAACGCCCGAGGCTCGAGAATGGATCATCTCCTGGATGATGACCGCCGCCGAGATGTCTCCGAAGCCGATGCTCTTGCGATGTCGATACACCAGGGCCCTCACGGAGAACGCCGAAGCCCAGACTTTCCTGACGGCATCCTCCACCCCCTGGGACGGAACGTTCAGAAAGGAGTCCATCTGACCCGCAAAGGAGTGCCTGACCGAGTCCTCTCCCACGATGGAGGAGCGAACCGAGAATGTCGCCTGATCGTTGAACAAAGCGAGCAACGCTTCCCCCAAGGACCGGCGGACGGGCTCCGGGATCTCCAGCCCCAGGACAACGGCACGAATCCTCGAAGAGGCCATCTCCAGGGACTCGGGATCCGTCATGGCAATACAGCCCGTGATGCCGGTGATCTCCTCCCGGCGCGGAGCGATGAGGGCGTCGAACAGGGAGCTGCTGATGATCAGCCATGGAGGCACGGGCATTCCGCATCGGGCCAGGCGGAACAGATTCCATCCCTTGCCGCCGGCCTGGCGCTGGGTGAAAGCCCCCATCGGGATTGTCCAGGGCAGCAGGTAATCCGTCGCCGACATGCATGCTCCTTCTACATGGGAAGGATATGGGACAAAAGCCCACCCACGAAAAGGCTCATCCCGTATTGTTCAGCATAGGGCTTCAGTTTCGATGTCGCTGGGCTCGGTTCACGGAGGAAGCGCCCGTGAGCCATGAGCGTCCTCGCGTATGCCGCAGCCAGGATGGCGGGGAAAAGCCACGGGATGGCCAGCACCCGGTAGAGATGGATCCCGATGGCAAAGGCGGCGGTCTGTGCCCCCAGGGCCAGCGCAACGGCTCCCCCGGGGCCCAGGATGCGCGAGTAGGTCACGTAGGCGCTTTCCTCTTCGGGGGCCCGGATCTTGCGACAGATTTCCCAGGCCAGCAGAACCGACCAGTACATGACCACCAGCAGGGTCGTGCGGGAGCCTTCGATGTGGGCGAGGGCAAGCCCGTGCTCCGCGGAAAACAATACGACGACGTAGCCCAGCAGGATCGGGATGACGGGGTTGTGCGTGATGAGGGCGAGGAGCAGATGCTTTCGCAGGATTCGGGGAATGAAGAAAAAACGGAACATCAGCAGGGAGTAGGCCAGAACGATCAGGGCCATCCAGAGGGCCCGCCCGGTCCAGATGTTGGCCAGCACGAAAAGAACGATGACGGCGATGAGACTCGCCACGATGTCCTGCTCCAGGACACGCCCCGAGGGGAAAGGTCGGTGGGCAAAAAGCTCCCTGTCGATCTCCCTGTCCTTCAGCTCGTCCATCAGGCGCAAAATCAGCATGAAGCAGAAGATACTCCAGACGCCCGTGATGGTGTAAGGCGTCAGGAGTGGAGCCCGGATGCCGTGGATGCTCATCAGGAAAGACACAAAGCTGGTGTAGAGCACCGCCGCGAAAATCATCCGCCGCGGAACGGGATACATTTCGGCCAGGTAAATCCTCATCCTGCCAAAATAACCCCGCAGACGTTGATGAGTAATCCCAGGAGCTTCCCCCTTAGAGCATCCTGACCTGCTCGATGACCAGTGCCTTGTAGAAGAACGCCTTGTCCTGAAGGTGCAGCTCGTTCGCCAGACCGTCGAGTGCCTCCAGCCGGTTCCTGAAGCCGGGGGGAGATTTCCGGTCCGCCAGCATGTTCCAATAGACCAGCCGGGCGCCGTTCCGGGCCGACCGCACAATCCGGTCCAGTCCGGCCAGGTACTCTTCGAAGCTCATATATTCAAAGATATCCGAGAGGTTAAATCCGTCGAAGACGACATCCGGGTGAGCCTGAATCGCTTCGTCAACGGTCCCCTCGAAAAGAACCAGGCTGTCGAGGTTGCCTCGGATGGCTTCAAAATTCTCCTCGCGCAGATAGAACGGGAGCGCGGCTCCAAAGTTTCCCCTCACGATGAAATGCAGGTAAGGGTTGCGCTCCGTCGGTAAAGTGGTCAGGGCGTGCCGAGCCCGATCGAGGAGCTGTGCAGCCACGCTTCCTTCGATGTACCGGAAGAATTCCGGGTCCCGGCCCAGCCTCCCCAGCAGCGTTCTGCTGAAAAAGAACCTGAAAAGCAACCGCCATCGAAGGGAATCCCATCGCTTGGCGTAGAATTCCCTTCGGGCCTCGGCATCCCTGGGCTTCAGAAGATCGGATATGACTTGCCTGCCGTGGATGAACGGGAGAATGACGTTGCGGAAAAGACGAAAATAGTGCTCGAACTTTCCCGAGTGAATGACGCCGGCCTCGATCAGCTCCCGTCGGCCGTCCCAGAATTGACGGGCCGTTTCGTTGATGGAGCCCCTCAGCCGTTCGTAGGTCCTCATGCGCCCGGACCCTTCCCGCACTCCCAGGAACTGCAGCACTGCCCCGTGAGACAAGTTCAGAAAGGCAGCCTTGCGAAGCTCCACGCATGCAAGCTGCGCCGGGCTTATGTCTGCCGTGACAACGAGGGCCGGCCCCCTGCCGAGGATGCTGAGCGTGTTGTCTCCCGCGGATGACACAGACAGGTAGAGTCCGCCCTTCCTGACCTGCAGGGCTTCGAGAAGGATGTCGGCATCCTCCCAGCAGTTGGCATAGCGAACGAAATCAAACCGCGCACGCTCCTCTATGGTGGACCTGTGCGTCACGCGTCCGCTGCCCCATTCCATCTCTGCCTCGTTTCCTTACGGTCCGGCGGCAAAATGCCGGAGGAAAAGCCGCTCCGGTCAACCCCGCTGACAGCAACCCCGACAATGGGACGTCGACAGTGGAACCTGATCAGAACTTTCCAGTATCCTTGAAGAAATCGCTCATGAGAGTGACCAGCCCATCTTCGAAGAAAAACAAGGTTACCCCCTCGTTTTCATAAGGCTCGTTCTTCCGGGTGATTCCCCGGTTTTTCCAGTGGGCGGCGACCTTATGCTGCTCAACGATGGTGTCTTCCACCGTGAATTCGAGCTCGGGATACTGGCGGAAGAGAACCTGGAAGAATTTGAGGATTCTTTCCTTGCCGATCAGCGGCTGGGTCTTGGGAAAGAAGAGGCGGGCGTCCGCTTTCAGGAAATCCCCCATCTGCCCGAGATTTTGGGTGCTCACGAATTCAAAAAACAGAATCACCTTGCTGCCGAGCTCTTCCATGAAGAGACTCCCCCCCGGTTTCAGCACTGAAAGTCTCTCAAAGCCGCTCTTTTGCCACGTTCCAAATGAAATCTAATCACTGATCGTTCAATTTGAGAACAAGTATACTACTGCTCCGCTTTTCCTGCAAACCTCTTCCGTGCCTGGCGACCAGGACCCACCCCCGTTCCCTCCTTTTCCAATGCATGCTCAGACCACCATCAGCTCACGGGGGCTCGAGGTCAATATTTCAACTTCATCCGGTTTGATCACCACCGTGTCTTCAAGTTTCAGGGTAAGCCCCTCCGGCTCCATCAGGTGCATCTCGAGGGCCAGCACCATGCCCGCTTCGAGGACCTTCGGGCTGTTCCGGGCAAGCAGCGGGGGCTCATTGAGCTCGAGGCCGACGCCATGGCCGACGAAATGCGCCCTGGCGCCCGAGTGGAACCTCATGAACCCATCGCCGATGCCGAGTGCTTCCGCCCTGGACATGGCCATGTCGAAGACGTCGCCGCAGGTCATCCCCGGACGCAGGCTGCTGATCACCCAGTCCGCAACCCCTCGCAAACGCTCAAACAAGTCCACGGCCTTTTGCCGGGCGCGGCCGACCGCGTAGGTGCGGCTTTGATCGGCGTGGTAACCCTCGATGCACGCCGGAATGTCGACCAGCACGAGGTCGCCGGTCTGGAGGATGCGCCGGGACGCGCCCGTCGGTATGGCGGAGCTCAGGCCCGCACCCGAAAGCGTGAAAAGGGTGCCGCTGGTGCAGCGCAGGTTGGGTCCCGAGGCCAGGGGGCCCCTGCTCATGACAAAGTCGGGCACCCGCATGAAATAACACCCCTCGTGCCCGGCGAGACGCTGGCCATGCTCCACGGCGGCGGTCAGCTCGAGCTCGCTCATGCCGGCCCGAAGACAGGACAGCACGGCCAGGTGGCCCGCATGGACCGCGGCGCATGCCTTCCTGATGCTTTCGATCTCCTCCGCATCCTTCACCGCCCGCCGATCCAGGATGTCGCCCGAGACATCCACGAGCTCCCGCCCACCCAGAGCCTGCTCCATGAGGCGGGCCTGATTCAGCGTGAGGACATCCATCTCGGTCCCCACCGGTTTCCCCGGCACTGTTCCGGGGAACATCTGTCCAAGGATTGCCTCCAGGGAAGCGGCCCTGGCAATGCGCCCCTTTTGATAACTCGACTCCAGCACGGCAATCTCGTAACCCCGGCGAACAAAGAGCCGGTGGTCGTCGGGAAGGACCACCAGGGTGGCCGGCTGGGCCGTTCCGGAGTAGTAGTAGACGTCTCTCGAATGGAACAATACGGCGCCGGCCAGGTCGCGGTCCCTGATCCTCTCCTGCAGGGAGCGTATTCTCATGGAGTGAAGCATTTCTTACTCCTGAAAGGCGGAAGATGGCGGCTGGTGGGAACCGGCGAGAAAATCCACAATGGAATTCAGGCTTCGACCCGGGCCGAATACCTCGAGAACCCCTCGACGCTTCAGCTCCGCCGCGTCATCCGGCGGGACGATCCCTCCCACGACGACCCTGATGTCATCCGCGTTCCTGTCGCGAAGGGAATCGAGAATGGGAGGGACCGTGACCAGGTGGCTTCCCGACAGGCTGCTGATGCCGATGTAGTCGACGGCTTCCTCTATGGCGGTGGCGACGATGCTATCCGGGGAGAGATTCCCTCCGAAGACGACTTCGAAGCCCGCGTCGCGCAAGGCTCTTGCGACGACGATGGCGCCGCGCCAGTGAGCATCCATGCCGACCTTCGCGATCAATATGCGTTTATGGCTTGTTCCCATGCGAACCTCCTTCGGGTTGATTCACCAGGTTGTCACAGGCGCAAAGGGGGGTCCCAGCAGCCCCATTCCTCCCGGAAAACCTGAGCGATCTCCCCCACGGTGGCCAACGATTTGGCGGCTTCGACGACGGAAGGCATGACGTTGTCCATCTTCCCGCACGCCTCGCGGATATTCTCCAGGGCCGCCCGGACCGCCGTGTCGTCGCGCCGTATTCTCAGCCCGGCGAGCCTGGTCTTCTGCCGATGGAGCGTTTCCGGCTGAGCAAAGAGCTCCACCGGTTGATCCTCCATGGTGTGGCAATTGACGCCCACCACCAGCATCTCCCCGGTTTCGACGGCCTTCTGGTGCTGAGTGGCGGAATCGGCGATCTCGTCATGAACCCAGCCGCTGCCGGCCGCTTCCACCAGGCCGCCCATTCTTTCGATCCGGGCGACGTAGTCCGTGACTCGGCGCTCCATCTCCGCCGTCAGGCTCTCCACGAAATAGGAGCCCCCCAGCGGGTCCACCACGCTGGTCACGTTGGTCTCGTGCTGAAGGATCTGCTGGGTTCGGAGGGCAATGAGCGCCGCGGTCTCGGTGGGGGTGCACAGGGCCTCGTCGTACCCGTCGATGTGCACCGACTGCGCCCCTCCCAGGACCGCGGCCAGGGCGTGATACGCCGCGCGGGTGATATTGTTCAGCGGCTGCTGCGCCGTCAGCGCCGATCCCGCCGTCTGGACATGGAAGCGAAACTTCTTCGAGCGCGGGTCCCGGGCCCCGAAGCGCTCGGCCATGATTCGGCACCAGAGCCGTCGCGCGGCCCTGAACTTGGCGATCTCCTCGAAAAAGTCGTTGTGGGAGTTGAGAAAGAAGGAAAGGCGCGGCGCAAAGTCGTCCACCGCCATGCCCCGCGAAAGCAGCTCCTCGACGCACGCGATGCCGTGAGCGAGACACAGTCCCAGCTCCTGGACCGCGTTGGCCCCCGCTTCCCGGTAGTTGTAGCCCGCAATGCTGATGGGGTTCCACCGTGGAGCGTGCTGGACGCAGTATTCGATGACGTCGCAGCTCAGTTTGAAGGAGTATCGAGGCGGGAGGATGTTCCAGCCGATGGTCACGGCCGTTTCCATGAGAAAGTCGTTCTGGGTCGTGCCCGCCAACTGGTGGAGGGGAACGCCGCGGCCGGCGGCCTGGGCGAAATACATGGCCAGGACGGGGACCGTGCCGACCGGCTGGCAGGTCACCAGGGAGACACTGATCTCATCGATGGGAATGCCGTCGAAGAGCGCCGTCATGTCCTCGATGCTGTCGATGGCGACTCCGCCCCGTCCGACATCGGCTTCGGCTTCCGGGTGGTCCGAGTCGAATCCCCGCAGGGTGGGGTAGTCGAAAACGCCGTTGATGCCGGTGGCTCCCTGTGAAAGCAGGAGCTTGTAGCGCTTGTTGGTCTCCTCGGGCGGACCGAAGCCTGCGAGCTGGCGCATGGTCCACAGGCGTCCCCGGTACATGCCGTGTAGACCGGCTCGATGGGAATGCCGGAAAGCGTGCTGAAATTGCTCTTCCTCTCCATGTGAAACGGGTAGCACTGTTCGATCCACTTCGCCTTTGCGCGACGGGCTCCCTCGCCCGGACTTCCGCCCGACATCATCACGGTCCTCCTTCTTTTGTGCCTTCCTCTCCCGCGCCCAGTGCTTGGTCATTGATATTACCGATTGGACGGTATAAGTTACCGTGCAGTCGGTACTATATAAAAAGGCTTGACTTGTCCTGTCAAGGGATCTTTTCCACAAAGGGGAGCTTCAGATTTGAGAAAGGAGTCAATAACAGATGAAACCGGGGAGTGCCCAATGAAGGATCGAACCGATTTCAAGGGACTGGATCGAAGTGTCAGGCTTCAGAAGCTCATCGATGCCGCGGCACGGCTCTTCCATGAAAAGGGGTTCAAGTCCGCCACCCTCGACGGCCTGGCCAGGGAGCTCGGCCTGAGCAAGACCGGGCTCTACCACTATGTGTCGAGCAAGGAGCACCTCCTTTCCATGGTCTACGGCCAGGCTTTCGAAAGGATTTTCGAGAGAGCCCACGAGATCTCGGCCATGGAAGCACCTCCCGATGAAAAGCTGCGGCTGATCCTCCGGGATCACATCAAGAACATCACCATCAAGAACGCCGCCCTCTTCTCGGTCTTCTTCGCCGAGGAAAACCAGCTGCCGATCGAGGACTTCCAGAGGATCAGGGCGGAAAAGCGAAAGTACTCCCGGATCATCGAGGACATCATCGAGGAGGGCATGGCCAGGGGCGTTTTCAGGCCGGCCGACCCGAGACTCCAGGCCAACGCCATACTGGGCATGTGCAACTGGGTCTACAAGTGGTATCGCCCGGGCGCATCCCGCTACACTCCGGACCAGGTGGCCGACCATTTCATCACCCTGCTCGAAACAGGCTACCTGGCGGGAAATCTCCCGGTGAATGCGGCAAATGCTCCCGAACCACCGGGCGCCGTCGAGCCCCACAAGAGCCCCCCGGAAGCCAGGAAGGAAATCCGCCGGAAGATAGAGCTCCTGTGCAGCGAGCTCTCGAAGCTGGCGGACGAGATATAGCAGGACGTCTTCATCGCCGTCGCCCACGGCCTCGCCAGTCTTTTGGGAAGCGCCGAACAGGAGAGCCGTATCGGGGGGCTACTCACGAAACGGAAAGAATCGTAAGCCAAGGTTTGCCGGGGTAATCCAGTGATCTTCCCCAACAGGGATGTTCCTGAAGCATACTTGACTTCAGTGCTGCGAGCATCACGAAAGCCCTGGACGAAGGGGAGCTGGAAGAGGTGGATTGCAGTGGTGAACCGTCGGAGGTGCTGTTCATACGTTGCTTTCCGACAGGAGCCTCGCCGCGTTGAGGCCGGTGATGGCCGCCCTCTGCGCGTCGGTGAGACCAAGGCGCATGACCTTGTTGAGCTCGTGAACGGGGTCTCCGAACGGAAAGTCCGAGCCGAACATGATCCGTTCATGACCGTACCGTGAAACGTAGTCCTTTATATCACCAGGCGGAGCCAGGGCCGTATCGGCATATATATTGGGCATCGCCCAGATATCCCGGCGCCTGAGGCTCTCGTATCCGCCGTTCAGAAGCCCGAGGTGGGGGATGATCACCTTGACTCCCCGGGCAAGCTCATTGATGAAATAGAGCGTGTTCTCAAATTCCTCCTCCAGACAGACGGGCATGCCACGCCTGCGAATGTCGGCTATCGCCGCCGAGCACAGAGGGTTTTCATAGTCGTAGCGCGGTTCGTCCGGGTGGCGGTGCCATTTGATTCCCTTGTGAGCCGGCGTGAGCTGATCGACGGCGTAGTCGTTCCAAATGAAGAGAAAGGGGTAAACGGTCAGTTCCGGACTGCTTATGCCCAGGAGGTACTCATTGGATTCGCGCCGCCGTTCACGCCATTGGTCCGTGTCCTTGAAACCGGGATCATAGCGGTCATAGATTTCACTCACCGGCGGGAACATGATGACCGCCCTGATCCCACTTCGCCCCAGGTACGAGGCGTAGTCACGAATGTCCTGCGGTGGAAACCTGTCTTCCCGTCCGCAGTGAGCATGCGCGTCGATGATTGAAAATGAGCCACTCATTGATGCTCCTCTTTTTCCGGCATTGGTCGGCTGCTGCCGGCCCTGGGCTCCAGAGCAGCCATGCCCGTCGGAGGGGTTATTCATCCGTCCCTGACCCGTATGTGCACGCGCAGCAGAACAACGCTTCCATCGAGGCTCTCGACCGCATGATCGAGGGTCGATCCGTCCTGGATACCCGCGGGGATTCTCACGGGGAAGACCTCGCTCCCGTCCGCGGCCCCCCGAGCATGACAGGAGCCGCACACCAGGAATTCATCCAGGCCCACCCCGCCGCAAAACCCACAGCGCAACAGGCCGGGATGGCGCAATGGCAAAACGCCTCCTCGCCCGGCTTCCTCCCCGGACAGCACGACTTCCGCATTCAGAGCCCTTCTCCTCTGAAACCCGCGCCTTCCGTGACCCGCCACCGGGAAGCTCCCAAAAAAGAGATCGAAAACCTCGTCGGCAAACAAGCTCGACCATGGCCCGCCAGTCCCCATGGAGAACCTCGGGCGTGGCGAGCGGACCGCGGCGGTGTCTTCCATGGGCTCCGAGTGCCCCGCCCCCGGCCGTGAAGCGGCCACCGAGGCGTCGCGGGCGCGCAGACCCTGGTTGTAGGACGCCCTGGATTCCGGATCCGAGAGCACCTCGTAGGCTTCCAGGATTTCCTGAAAGCGTCGTGTTGCTTCGGGTCCGGACAGATCCGGGTGATATCGCTTGGCCAGCTGCCTGAAGGCCGTCTTGATCCCGGACCCGGCTTCGGTGCGCTCAACCCCGAGGATTTCGTAATGGTCCCTTTTGCCCATGGCTCTCGACCTCCGGTGACACGGTCTTCGCGAATGGATTATACCGAAAAAGACCGGAGAGAGCCGGTTCTTTTTGGCATGGAGGGTCACATGGATGGGGTCAGGTCTTGTATAGACAGGTCCATGCGACGCCCAGGGGGGATTTCGCGGACTTCGTCGCCTGGCGCCAAGCCCCGCCATGTCCCGAAGACACCATTAAAGGACGTTTCCAAGGAGGAATCTCTCCATGCTCTCTCTGACACTCTGGGGTACGGCCTCAATTTTCCGCAAGCATTCCGGACACAGGTAGATCATGTCGTCAGACTTATATATCTCTCCTTCAGGATTCTTTTCACCGCACAGGTCGCACTGGATTGTCTTGTCCATCAGCTTTTCATACATATCGGTCACCTTCTGATGCCGGAGGATTTTCAAAGCATTCGAATGCTGGAGCCTGGGCCTGCTGACTTCAGGTCCCTTGGCTCCGGTTTCAGTTGACCACCCACACCGCCACTTTGCCGGCCAACTGAATGACCTTGTTGGTCACGCGCCCCATGGAGAACTCTCCGACCTCTGTATGTCCTCTTCGCCCCAAAACGATGGTCCCGTAGCCGCCGTTCGTGGCCTGCGCAATGATGCAACCACTTCGGGTCGCCACACCGGAGAGAATCTTGGTAGAGATTTGATCGTGACTGATCCCATTTTTTTCAAGGATTTCAAATGCTTTCTCGAAAGCCCTCCGCGGAGCGGATTCTTCATCCGACTTCGCTTTCGAATCCTCCTGTCCTGCAACTTCAGATTTCCGGCTGCGAATCACGCGGAACAGGGTCAGTTCCACGTTCGAGCCGCTCAGCATGCGGCCGATATGCTCCACGGCCCTCATGGAGCCCTCGGAGGCATCTACGGCCACGAGCATCCTGTTGCTCGGCACAGCCTTTCCAACGAGCCAGAAAGGAACAAAGGTGAGACTCTGAACGAGCTTGCTGGCAATGCTTCCGATCACGAGCCGCGTGATCGGATTCATTCCCTGGCGTCCCGCCACCACGGCATCATAGCCGTTTTGAGCTTCGCGGATGATGTCCCTTGCGATCCCCACCTTTCTCTCTTGAATGCCGACCCTCACGGCTTCCCTGGGGAATCCTCGATCCACGAGGATCTGGCACGCATTGGCCATGAATCGATCGATGGCATTTCTCTGCTGAGTCTTCCAGTCGCTGGTGACGTTCCATGCCCGTCCCGATGAGGGACCTTCGGCATCGTCCAGAAAGAACTCAGGCTCCGTGCTCAGCACGCAAAAGAGGACCATTTCAACCCCGTGAGGCGGCAATGTCCGACTCAGGTAACGCACGGTGTCCAACGCGTGAGCAGACCCATCCAAAGCAACGAGTATCTTCTTCCCATTCGTATTCATTGACTTACAGCTCCCTCCGAGGTTTTCGCGGCCGAGTTTGAAGAGGATGGGCCAATGCCCAAACCTGGGTGCATTGATTGAAGGCAATACTCGTCAAATATGAGACGCTTCGTTTTCCAGCGAAAAGGGGCAGCCCGGCGGCATCCCCTAAAACCAGGATCGATGGCTCCAGATGTCTGCCTTGAGCTCCTTCATGTCCTCCTGGAGCATCAGGTAAAGTGACGCGTTCTGGATGGCCAGACCGCCCAGGTAGGCCACGGCGTTCACGAGCATCACCTCATCTTCCTTGAATTCCCTGCGGGTGCCGCTGTAAAGCCTCATGACTCCAATGACCCGCTCCTTGGTCTTGATGGGGATGGACAGGATCGAGACAATACCCTCCCTTTTCTTTTCCTCTTTGTGCTGGACTCGCGGGTCTGATTGGACATCGATGATAACGACCGGGTTGCCTGCAAGGGTTTCGTCCACGCTCTTTTCCGAGGACAAGGGTCCCCGATTGAGGTAGGTCTCGCTCAGGCCGTAGCTCGCCACGAATTCAAGCGTTCTCTTGTCTTCGTCGATGAGCAGGATGGATGAGGCTTTCACTTCCAGCGCCTCTGCAATTTCGGCCGTCAGAATGTGCAGAATGTGTTTCATATCCAGGCTGGAGTTGATATTGACGGCGAGATCGAGAAAAAGGCTCGTGTTCTTTTTGATCTGCTCGAACAGACGGGCATTTTCAGTGGCCATCCCGCCCTGCTCGGCCATGGCTGTCGCGAAGTCGATTTCATCCTGAGAAAAGTGTCGGGGGCTGGCGGTATAGAGTGCCAGACCTCCGATGACATTTCCTTTGACCATGACCGGCACCACCAGGATGGAAGCAATCCCTTCAGCCCTTTTCAGGTCATGTCCTTCCAGTCTGCTGTCCGACGTGGAGTCGTAGGAAAAGAGATGGCCCTCTCTCTGTAAAATGGGAATGATTTTCTGCGGCGGAGTGACTCCATGCCCAACGTAGCTTTCCGAAAGGCCTTTCTCAGCCACGGTGGCATACTCGACTTCCTCCTCGTCATAGAGGAAAAGCCACGCTGCTTTCACATTCATGACATCGACGGCGCTCTCGACAATCAGATTCAGCACCTCGTCCTTCTTCAACGTCGAGCCCAGCGCTCTGCTCACCTTGCATATGGCTTTGAAATAATCATCCTGATTCATGGTTTCTTCTCTCCAGGGCAGGTCCGGCAGTTCTACTGAGTCCTCTTTCTGGCCGGTGGTGTGGATTGGACATCAATCGCCTTGGGCCGCGCTCGGCGCGCTTTATGACTCGCTGCCGCTTCAGGATCCGGTTTCCTCGCTGGAATGGCATCCCTGTCCTTCAGCCACCGGACAATCCTGGGAGTGAGCTCCTTCTGAGTTCTTGAACTGACATAAATGCCGATGTGCCCGGTCTCGAGGCAAATATCCTGAGTGTCCTTGGTCCCCACCCGGCTCGTGAGAAGCTCGCAGGCCTCGGGAGGCACCAGGTGGTCGAATCGACCGTAGATGTTCATTACCGGCATGGAAACCTGCCCCAGATCGACCCGACGGCCCCCCAGCTCCATTTTGTTTTGGATGAGCAGATTATTCTGATAGCAATCCTTGATGAACTGCCGGAAGGTTTCACCGGGAATGTCCGGGCTGTCAAAGATCCACTTCTCCATGCGGACAAAATTCTCCACGAATGTCTTGTCATCCATATTTTCAAAGAAGCCTATATACTTGTCGATCATCAAGCGGGCCGGGTTGAGCAGCAGAAATCCGATGTTGAGGAAGTCGCCGGGGAGATTCCCGTAAGTATCCACCAGTCGATCCGCGTCGAGCTGTTTCATCCAGATATGGAGGAGTCCCTTGTCGGTGTCGAAATTGGTCGGCGTGACGGTGGTGATGAGGTTCTTCACCTTGTCCGGGTGCAGGGCCGAATACATGACACAGAAACTGCCGCCCATGCAGATCCCCATGAGGTTGATCTTCTCCAGGCCATGGCGCTTCCGAATAAAATTGACAATGTTTTCCAGATAGCCGTTGACATGGTCATCGATGGTCACATACCTGTCCTTACGGGTGGGGTAGCCCCAGTCGACCATGTAGAGCTCGACGCCCTCCTTCATGAGGTTTTGAACAACGCTCCGTCCCGGCTGGAGATCGAGCATGGTCTCCCGGTTGATGAGGGCATAGACCATGAGCAAGGGCGTTTTGAGCTGCACTTTGCCCGTTGGTTTGTAGTACTTGAGCTTGACACGGTCTTCCTCATAGAGAACTTCATAGGGCGTTGTGGCGATTTCTGTGTCCAGCGGACCAGTCAGCACATCCCGGGATTTCAGAAGACGATCCTGAGATCTCTCGACGTCTTCGGCCAGTTTGGACATGATCAGATCGACAGGAATTCGGGCGGGACTCATAAAATACCCCTTTACAGGTCGTCATGCTGAAATTCTCTGCGTCTCCATCTTGCTGCTCAATTCCTTCACCTTCTTTTTCAGTAAATAGATCTCCTTGTACAATTCATCCATGTCCTTGTTCGTCGGGATGGGAAGCGCCTGAAGAAGGTCTGCCAGCATTTGGTGCTGCGCCATTTTGTAATCCTGGGCCGTGTTCAGCGTGCGCACCAGAGAGTCGAGGTAATCAGGTGACTTGAACAAGGTCATGTAGTGGCCTTCGAGCACCTTGATCCACATATCATAGTAATCTTTGAAGTTCTCTGAAAGCTTCCCTTCCGCGCTGAGTCGCTCGAGCTCTTTTTCCATGACGCGCAGGGATTTCTCAATGGGCAGGAAGAACAAACGCATGAAGTCAGCCAACGCAGCCTGATGCAGGTTAAATTTGTCGATGGTCTGGTGTATTCTTTGCTGATAGAATCGATTCAATCCCAGCTGAGGGGCGTTCAAAATGGGCTGTATTTCTTTCTCGTAGAACTCCATCCACCCCTTGAACAGGTCTTCGTCCAGATTTTCGAAACGATAGGGCTCACCCGATTCACCGATCTTGCCGAGTCTTTGCATCCACTGCTGATGCATCTGGGAGTAGCCGTCATAACCGGTGCGAAGGATTCTCATCATGGTATCAGGAATGGCGCCGGTTCCCTTGAGGAATGAACTGATGCCCTCAGCATCACTCAAAGTTGACAGCAAGTCCTGAAGCGCCTTGAAAGGCTTCTGCCACGCATCCTGGGAACGAGCTTTGATATCATCTCGTAATTTCGTGCCGTCACCAGAATCCTGGCCGGGGCTTGACATGCCGGGCCACATGCCGGCCACAGATAACCAGAATTCCATGGCTGACTTCATCCAGGCGTCCATTGCCGGACCTTCACCGGACCTCTGCTGCTCATCAGACTTCATGGCTCACCTCGTAAAGATCTCTCCATCAAGAAAGCATCACCCGCTCCAGACTGCCGTCATCAACCCCCAGCCGGTTTGGCGTCCTTCCCTGACGAGCCCTTCTTGAAGGCTTTGGAGAAGTTGTCCATCAGGTGCTGAAACTGATCGTTCTGTTGTCTGATGAGATCATCGAACTGTCTGGCCAGTTCCCCCTGATCCTTCAGCGTCGATTCCGACAGCAACATCCGCAAATGCTTGATCGTCTCTTCCTGTGCAGCGAACTTCTCTTTAAGCTCTTCGTATTTCTTCACCAGTTGCAGATGCTCGCTTTTCGGCACAAGCCCGAACAACCCCATATAGGCTTTGAAGGACTGCTTGAAATCCTCTTCGGCCTTTTTCCAGGCCGTGATGCAATCGGGGCTGCCTTCGGCGCAGTTGCTCAACCCATACGACTTCAGGAAAAGAGCTGTCATTTCTTCAAAGCCCTTGAAACCCTGCCGCGCCCAGGCAGCCATCTCTTCAAGCTGCTTTTGGCTTTTGGCGGCGGCCAGCAAAGAGCTTCCCCAAAACTCCAGGAATTGCTTGTCCATAAGATGATTCTCCTCATCCTGGGGAATTCTCGGGAGGCCCGCGCCTCGATTCCCACTTCCAGTTTGTTTCTATTCCCGACACCAGGAATCGATGTCGCGGTGGGAATCCGGGCTCCCCACCCTCATCGGCTTGTTTCGGAGGAATTGGCTCCAGTTGCATCCAGGTCGAGATGGTAGGCGACCGGTCCCCGGCACTGGTCACCAAACCGATTGTTTGCGGGGCGAAAACAACTATGAAGTGAACATTCGGATGTGGGCAGTGACCAGGACGTGGCGATGGCGCCATGCCCCTTGGGGAAAACCGTGACTTCAGCTTCAATGTAGTCGAGCGGTGCGAGCGCAGCCGGAGCATCGATCAGGTCATCCTTGTCCGCAATGCAAATGAGCCACTTGATCCCCTTCTCCCTCAGTCGTTTGAAATTGAGCTGACGGCCGAAGAGCTCAATCGGAAGGTTGCCGTCCTTGTCCACGGGCCTGGTGTAGGACGTGAAGCTCATCTGAGTGATGCCCACCGGGAGGTCCGTACGGTCATGGATCATCCAGTGATTGATGGCTGCAGCCGTTTTATTGATTTTCACCGGTTTATTCACCGAGCGTTCGAGCATCATGAGGTCCCGGAAGAACGTGACAATGGGAGCCTCCAAATCCATGCTCTTGAGCTTGTAGACCCAGCTCATGACTTTCCCGTCCACCACC
>JALOOX010000067.1 GCA_025454175.1 Syntrophobacteraceae bacterium
ATCGCCGAATCCGGGGGCCTTGACGGCGCAGACCTTGAGCACGCCGCGGAGCCGGTTCACCACCAGAGTGGCCAGCGCCTCCCCTTCCACATCCTCGGCGATGATCATCAAGGGCCGGTTCATGCGGGCGATCTGCTCCAGAATCGGAAGCATGTCTTTCATATTGCTGATCTTTTTCTCGTTGCAGAGGATGTAGGGCTCCTCGAGCTCCACCTCCATTTTCTCGGGATTGGTGACGAAGTAAGGCGAAAGGTAGCCCCGGTCGAACTGCATGCCTTCCACGACATCCAGGCTCGTCTCCATGCTCTTGGCTTCCTCGACCGTGATGACGCCTTCCTTGCCCACCTTGTTCATGGCTTCGGCGATGATGTTGCCGATGGTGGCGTCGTTGTTGGCCGAAATGGTGCCCACCTGGGCGATCTCCTTCTCGTCCTTGGTCGGCTTGCTCGCGGCCTTGAGGGCATCGATGGCCGAAGCGACGGCCTTCTCGATGCCACGCTTCAACGCCATGGGATTGTGGCCCGCGGCGACCAGCTTGGACCCCTCACGGTAGATGGCCTGAGCCAGAATGGTCGCCGTGGTGGTGCCGTCTCCGGCCACATCGCTCGTCTTGCTGGCGACTTCCTTCACCATCTGGGCGCCCATGTTGGCGAACTTATCCTCCAGCTCGATCTCCTTGGCGACGGTGACGCCGTCCTTGGTGACCGTGGGAGACCCAAAGGACTTCTCGATGACGACGTTGCGACCCTTGGGACCCAGCGTGACCTTGACGGCATCCGCCAGGACGTTCACTCCTTCCATGATCTTCTCACGGGCTTCGGCGTAGTATTTGATCTCTTTGGCAGCCATGGCGTTATTCCTCGCTTTGGGTATGCATCCGTTCCGTTATTCGAAAAGGCCGAGAATGTCATCCTCTCGCATGATCAACAGCTCTTCGCCGTCAACTTTCACTTCAGTTCCCGCATACTTGGAGAAGAGAACCCGGTCTCCTTCCTTCACAACCAGCGGCACCACTTCCCCTTTTTCGAGAATGCGCCCCTTCCCGACGGAAATGACTCTACCCTGCTGAGGCTTCTCCTTGGCCGTGTCCGGGATGATGATCCCTCCGGCCGTTTTGTCCTCTTCCTCCAGACGCTTGACAATGACGCGGTCGTGCAAAGGACGGATCTTCATTGCATTGCTCCTCTCTTTTTCGTTTTTCTCAATACCATGTTGTCATGACGACTGACCCCATGCGGGACGGCATCGGTGACACTCCGCTCCACGGAAGCCCGAGGATTTGAAGCCGAGGGCCCCCCGGAGGTGACATTAGCACTCAGTTAGGCTGAGTGCTAATGGTATGTAGCCGCAAGGAATTCAAAAGGCAAGTCCAAAAAAGGCGGAAAGAAGTGGCATCGCGAGGATCTGTTCCCTCATGAGCCTTGGCCTGCTGAATATTTCTTGTGATTTCTTGAGTTTTCACGGCAGGATGATAGGGGAGATGTTTTTGACCTCCCATCAAAACCATGGGCAGCCCACCGGCTGCCCGCATAACAAGACTGACCCACTCCAATATCGGCCTCGCCCTCGTCTCAGTGGGCCGTTCCCTCGTGAAAAGTCGTCAGATTCTCATCTCCTACCCACTGCTTCATTTCCTGGAGCAGATGATTCGTGGCTTCCTCGATCCGGTTGATGTCCTTCTCGTCCACCGAATCGTCCGTGACATACTGAAGCGAATCCCTGAGGCGCCTGAACTGTTCGACGATCTCGGGCTTGATCCTGCCGTCTCCCAGCCGCTGATCCAGGTCCAGAATCGTTTCCACGCAGCTCTCGACCCGCAGTCGAAAATATTTCCGGCCCTGCTTGTGCAAAAACCGTTTAAAGATCATGATTCATCAGACCATGAGCATGCACGATCCATCGCGCCGAAGCGCCATGGAGCCAGAACCGAAGAGCACGAACGACGCTCTCAGTACTCTCCCCTCTTCTCAAGCTCATCGGCGAATACCTTGTAAAAGTGCTTGTGATCCTTCATGGCGCGGACAAACAGGACTTTCGCCTTGTCCATGTCCTGGACATGGAGGATCATATCGACCCCATGATTGAATGCGGACATGCGCTCCAGGGTGGGCAGCTGCTCACTCAGGAGGCACAGGAACAGGTGCCTGCGACTGTGCATGGGCAGGAGCTGGAAGTGCTGCAGCACGACGTTGTCACCCGCTTTCGTCCCACCGTACACCTCATCCAGGACCACCAGGTCGTACTGATTCCGGTTGAGCTTCTCCAGAGCCTCCTTGGGAGAAAACGCCGTGCTCACATAGTAATCCAGCTGGCGAAGTGTCTGCTCCATTTTGTACGAGCGGGCCGTGTCCCACACGCAGACCAGAGCAGCACGGACTCCGTCCTCGATGATATCGGAGGGAGCATGATCCATTTCCGGATCATCCATGCCCACGGGGGAATAGCCCACCGTCGATCCTGCCGCCGGAGGCGCCACGGCGGCCCGGGGCTCCTCCTGGGCTCGTTCAACGGGGATCCGGCACCGAGGGCAAAGAGCACGGATCTCCTTGTCCGCGGGGAGCTTGTCATCGGCCAGAGAAAACGTTGCCTTGCAGCCTGGACAATAGAACTTCACGCGCCACTCCTCCTGTGCCATTCCGGATCCAGCCTACGTTTGAGCTACAATACTCGCCCCGGAATGGATTTGACAATTCAAATCTTCCACGAAGTTTCGACCGATTCGCCGGTTTCCTGGAGCCCGCTGGATGCGCTCCAAGGAGCCCATCCTCCCATCTACGGCATACCTTTTCGGGATCGATCTCCAGGGGAATCCCACTCCCAAACCGCCGAAATCTCCCACAACCGACGCTGGACAGCCTCCGCCGCAGCCCCTAGAATAGGCAATGATCAGTGGTCGGCACTCCCGATGCGGGCGACTTGCCCACGCATCATCGAGCCAGCCGGATGAGCTGCCCACGGTTCCTTTGGATCGTCCCACAATGGACTACTCTGAAAACATTTCTCGTTAGGAGCATCCAACATGGCACTCATGGACATGATAAGCTTTGGCAGGACCGATCTCCACGTTTCCCGAATGGTTCTGGGCACCTGGGTCACAGGGGGGTGGGCATGGGGAGGCGCCGACGATGAGGCGTCGCACAGGGCTATCCTCCGATCTCTCGAGCTGGGGGTCAATTTCATCGATACCGCGCCGGTCTACGGGTTCGGGAAATCGGAGGAGGTGGTGGGGCAGGCCCTCAAGGAATGGGGCCGGCGGGACACCGTGGTGGTGGCGACCAAGTGCGGCTTGGAATGGGATGAAAAGGAGCGAATTCGCAGGAATTCCAGACCTGACCGGATCCGGTCGGAGGTCGAAGCGAGTCTCGCGCGCCTGGGAGTCGAGCGGATCGACCTCTACCAGATCCATTGGCCGGACACTCAAACCCCTTTCGAAGACTCCATGGAGGCCATGAAGCGCCTGCAGGAGGAAGGCAAGATCCGCTGGATAGGACTCAGCAATTTCAGCCCGGAGCAGGTCCGGCCATGTCTCGAGACCGGTCCGGTCCACAGTCTGCAGCCTCCGTACAACCTCTTCGAGCGCGGAGCCGAAGCGGAGATCCTCCCCTTCTGCCTGGAGCATGAGGTGGCGACCTTGGTGTACGGTGGCCTGTGCCGAGGGCTGCTCACGGGAAAATTCAAGGGAAATGAAGCGTTTCCCCGGGGCGACCTTCGTCGGGGGGATCCGAAATTCAAGCCCGACCGGTTCAAGCATTACGTGAAAGCCGTCGGAGAGCTCGGCAGGATGGCGGCGTCCTATGGCAAGACCCCCGCCCAATTCGCTCTGCGGTGGGCCCTTCAGCAGCCGGGTGTCACTTGTGTCATCGCCGGCGCCCGGACCCCGGCCCAGGCCGAGGACAACACGGGCGTTTCAGGGTGGATGATTTCTGACGACGACCTGAAGAAGATCAGCGCCATCGTGGCCCGGCACGTCCCGACCCCCGTCGGACCCGAGTTCATGGCTCCCCGTGTCGAACCGGCATGAATACATGATTGGGCATTGAATTTGACCTGGGCAGCGTCCCGTGGTGATCTCCCCATTCATGATCCAACTCTCCATCCTGGCCTGGAGGGCAGCGCGATTCGGCGTCCTGATCCCGGCTCGATCTGACCGAAGGAGTATCCCCCATGAATTCGATCAAACATTTTCCCGTTCTGACTCCCGAGGAGGCCGTCGCCCTCATTCCCCATGGAGCCACCGTGTCTTTCAGCGGCTTCAGTCCCGCGGGCGCCGCCAAGGTGATCCCCCGCGCCCTCGCAGCCCGCGCGCGCCAGGAGCACCAGGCCGGGAGTGCCTTCAAGGTCCGCGTCCTCACAGGTGCTTCCAGCGGAGACAGCATCGATGATGAACTGGCCAGGGCCGAGGCGATTTCCTGGCGAGCCCCCTACCAGAGCGGATCGAGCCTGCGAAAGCAGATCAACCGTCAAGAGGTTGAATACGTGGACATGCACCTGTCCCACGTTCCTCAGACGGTTCTCTTCGGATTCTTCGGGAAGATCGACTTCGCCGTGGTTGAAGCCACCGAGATCACACCCGATGGAAGAGTTTACCTGACGACTTCCATTGGCGCTTCTCCGACCTATCTCAAGTACGCCGACCACGTCATCATCGAGATCAACCGTGGCCACAGCATGAGACTGCGGGAGATGGCCGATATCGTCGTGCTTCCAGCCCCACCCCATCGAAGTCCCATCCCCATCTACGAGCCCATGACCCGAGTCGGTTGGCCCTATGCCATCGTGGATCCCAGCAAAGTGGTCGGCATCGTTGAGAATGAAGAGCCCGATCACGTGGTCCCCTTCGACGCTCCCGACACGCCGAGCCACAAGATCGCCCAGTTTCTGGTTCGCTTTCTCATCGATGAGATGAAGGCCGGTCGCATACCCCAGGAATTCCTTCCCCTCCAGGCCGGCGTCGGCAACGTGGCCAACGGCGTCATGGCCGAACTGGGAGCCAATCCGGACATTCCCCCCTTCACCATGTACTCGGAGGTTTTCCAGGACTCTCTCGTCGGCCTGATGGAGCGAGGGAAGCTTCTGGGAGCCAGCGCGACGGCCCTCACCGTGACGACGGATATGCTCAGGCGAATGTACGAGAACATGGATTTCTTCTGCCCGCGGATCGTCCTGCGGCCCCAGGAGATCTCCAACCACCCCGGCGTCATTCGAAGACTCGGCGTCATAGGACTCAACACGGCCCTCGAAGCCGACATCTACGGGAACGTCAATTCATCGCACCTGTACGGAATGGATATCATGAACGGGATCGGAGGCAGTGGCGAGTTCGCCCGCAACAGTTATCTGGCCGTTTTCATGTGTCCATCCACGGCCAAGGGGGGCAAGATCTCCTCCATCGTTCCCATGTGTCCTCACATCGACAACAACGAGCACTCCGTGCAGGTCATCGTGACCGAGCAGGGGCTGGCCGACCTGCGCGGGCTGGGCCCGTCTCAGCGTGCCCGCAAGATCATTGATAACTGTGCCCACCCGGCCTACCGCGACTATTTGAACCGTTACGTGGGGCGCGCTCGCACCGGCCACATCCCCCACGACCTGGCCACGGCTTTCGAGCTGCACCGAAACCTCCTCGAAACGGGCTCCATGCTCCCGGGCGTGTTTTGACGGCCGGGCACCGGCACTCCGGCGGCTTTACAGGGTCATGGACGATGGTTAAGAAAATTACGGGTATTGAAGACCGGTAGAAATAGCACACGAGCGGCGCACGGGCTCGACCGGTCGTCTGCCTCACCCATGAAATGGAGGATGAAATGAATGTTCCTAAGCTCGGAATACTGGCCGTTCTTTGGGCCACGTTGCTTTTATATGGCTGTTCGGGAATGAGTTACACTCAGCAGCGCATGCTGTCGGGCGGTGCCATTGGCGCGGCGAGCGGTGCCGTGATCGGAGCCGCTACGGGCGGCAGTGCCGCCACGGGAGCGGCCATCGGCGGTGCCGCCGGAGTGGTGGGGGGTGTCATCGTGGATCAGTACGAGAAGAGTCAGGGCCGCTACTGATCCCATCCGTCCGATCGACCATACCATATCCGGGATCGGGCCTTGACGGCAGGACGAGCTCCATGGGGCATGGCTGAGCTCGAGCCCCGTTTCTGTTCGATACCAGCTCGTCAGATCATGCTCCACAGACGAGAAGGCCCCCCCGCCCGGGGCGAGGGGGCCTTCCTATGTGGTACAGCTCGGGATGGTCCAGGCCATCACCGCGAGGCTCGTCAGGAAACGACCTCTTCCTTCACAGAAATGGCGACCTTGTAGAGCACCGTCAGCACGAGAAGTCCCGTGGCCCAGATCCCAAGGGCGATCATCAGCTCGGGAATGGTCGGCATATATTCCCGGACATGCTCGAAGGGATTGGGAATGAAACCGGCCACCACCAGTCCCAGGCCTTTCTCCAGCCACATGGAGACGAAGACGCAGACACAGGCGATCTTGAGGGTCTTGTCGTCCTTGCGGGTCTTGGGATTGATGAGCAGCGCCAGCCCGGCCAGGGCCAGCAGCACGAAGGCCCACATGAAGGGAACCAGCTTCCCGTGTCCCTCGAGGCCCACGAAGAGGTATTCCAGGGCGTGCTTGTGGGACGGGATGTTGCTGTAGAACGCCGTGAAGAATTCCAGACCCACGAAGAAGATGCTGATGATCATCGCATAGGTCATGATGACGGACAGCCGGTCGATGGCCTCCTTGCCCGGATCGAACTTGCTGAACTTCTTCACCAGGTAGGAGAGGAGGATCAGGAGCGCCGGGCCCGAGCAGAACGCCGAAGCCAGGAAGCGGGCGGCCATGATGGCGGTCAGCCAGTAGTGGCGGCCGGGAAGGCCGGCGTACAGGAAGGCGGTCACCGTGTGGATGGAGACAGCCCAGGGAATGGAGAGATAAATGAGGGGCTTCAGCCAGTTTTCGTAATGGACACCCTTCCGCTCGGCTTCGAGTACGTTCCATCCCACGATGATGTTGATGAAGAGATAACCGTTGAGCACGATCATGTCCCAGAAGAGGATGGAGTTGGGTGTCGGGTAGAGCAGAACGTTCAGCAGGCGCATGGGCTTGCCAAGGTCGACGATGATGAAGAGGAGACACATGGTCACCGCCGCCACGGCCAGGAACTCTCCCAGGATGGTGATCCGTCCGAACACCTTCACATCGTGGAGGTAGTAGGGGAGCACCACCATGACCGCCGAGGCGGCCACGCCGACCAGAAAGGTGAACTGGGCGATGTAGAACCCCCAGGAGACATCACGGGAGAGTCCCGTGATGGTCAGACCCTTGTTGAGCTGGACCAGGTAGGTCGCGAAGCCCAGCCCGATGAAGACCAACAGGATCGTCAGCCATCGGTAGTATTTCTGATCTCCGGAAAACGCCCTCTCAAGCATGTTGCACCCCTTATATGATGTAGTAAACGTTTGGCTCGGTGCCGAGCTCGGTTTTCCGTCGGATGGTGAAATTCGTGTCCAGCAGCTTGCGGACGGCCGACTTGGGATCGGTCTGGTCCCCGAAGCTCAGGGCCCCCGCCTTGCACGCCTCGACGCAGGCCGGTAGCTGGCCCACCGCCAGACGCTCGTCGCAGAAGCTGCATTTCTCCACCACACCCCGCTCCCTGCCGGGATACTTGTAATTCAGATCCTTGACGTATTCCCGGGGCTCGCGGAAGTTGAAGCTGCGTGCACCGAAGGGGCAGCCCGCCATGCAGAAGCGGCACCCGATGCAGCGATGGTAGTCCATCATGGTGACGCCGTCCGCGCGCTTGAAAGTGGCCTGGGTCGGGCAGACCCGAACACAGGGCGGATTCGAGCAATGGTTGCACAGGACGATGAAGGGCTTCCCCTTCAGCTTCTCGTTGGTGTACGGGTTCCCCAGCCCCGGGAAGGTGTTCTCGTAGTGCTCGGTCCAGATCCACTTGATCTCTTCCTCGGGGTCCTCGATGGTCGGGACGTTGTGAAGCTTGTGACAGGCTTCCAGGCAATCCTTGCAACCGTCCTTGCCCTTTTCCCAGCACTTTTTCATGTCAATGACCATGGCCCACTGCTTCCCCTTGAGGGCCTCCGGATTGGCCATGACCTGGGGAGCATTGCCGGCCGCGACCCCTCTGGCGAGCGGCAGGGCCCCGAGCCCCAGGGCGAACAGTCCGCTGACTTTCAGGAACTCTCTTTTGCTCTTTTCCATTACTTGGCCTCCTTCGGGGCAACGTGACAGGTCCAACAGTAGGGGATTTGTCCCGTGGCCAATCCTGCATAATTGTGGCACGTGTCACAGAACTGGGATTTGTTGGAGTGGCACCTCATGCACTCGTTCTGGAGGCTCATGTTGTACTTCTTGCCGTCGGCGGCCACGTATAGGCGCTTGCTGTTGCGCACGACCTCGGTCCGCCAGTCGTTGAGCAGCTGCATGTGGCCCGTGATCATCTCAGCCTTGGGGAGAACGCACTGCTTTTCCTTCAACTGGTTGATGACCGGGGTGTCGATGCTGGGCTTGGGGGCAGGAGCCGCCTTGCCCATGTTGTACCAGATGGGCACCGTGACCAGCACGATGAAGATGCCGAGCCCGGCCAATATATATTTCCCAGTATAGATCTTCATTCTCAGCTTCCTCCATTCCCGCTAGAGGTTCCCCACGGAGATCGGTCGTCCGCTCGGTTTCGCCCTCCATCACCAGAGCGTTGCCCACCAGCTCGTGAACACCCGTGACACCGACACCGGGAACCCAGTAGTTCATGAGCGGCGGGAGCACGGCGCGGTCGATGGCGCAGATGCACGACAGCATGTTCACATCGAATTTCTCCTGAGTCCACTTGACGGCGTTGGCCCTGGGCAGGCCGCCCCGCATCCGGAGCTCCATGATCTCGTCGGTATTCAGACCCGAGCCGCTGCCGCAGCAGAAGGTCTGCTCCCTCGTGGTGCCCGTCGGCATCTCGAAGAAATTGTTGCAGACGTTATGGAGGACGTATCGGGGCTCTTCCAGCAGCCCCATGCCGCGGGAGGTGTTGCACGAATCGTGGTACGTCACCCGCAGGTGATCGTTGCGGGAAGGATCGAGCTTCAGCTTGTTGTTCTTGATGAGGTCGGCGGTGAATTCCACCAGGTGAACCATCTTGGTGGCCTTGGCATTATCGAACCTGGTTCCCGTGATGGGCGAGACCGGCTCCTCGAGGAAATCGGCGGGGCCGTTCATGGTGTCCATGTACTGGTTGACGACGCGCCACATGTGACCGCACTCGCCACCGAGGATCCACTTCACCCCCAGCCGCTTGGCTTCGGCGTACATCTTGGAATTGAGGCGCTTCATCATCTCATGGGACGTGAAGAACCCGAAGTTGCCGCCCTCCGAGGCATAGGTGGACCAGGTGTAGTCCAGGTCCAGCTCGTGGAACAGCATGAGGTAGCCCATGAGGGTGTAAGTGCCGGGATCCGCGAACACGTCCCCCGAAGGCGTGATGAACAGGATTTCGGCGCCCTTGCGGTTGAACGTCGGTTCGATGCGAACGCCGTTCAACGCCTCGATCTCCTCCACGAAGAACTCGATCATGTCCTTGAAGGCGTGTGGCTGGATCCCCAGGTGGTTCCCGTTGTGGTAGCAGTTGGCGACGGGACCCACGACCCAGTCGATGTTGAGCCCGAGGAGGTTCAGAAGCTCGCGGCCGATGATCGTCACTTCGGCGGTATCGATGCCGTATGGGCAGAACACCGAGCAGCGACGGCATTCGGTGCACTGGAAGAAGTACATGAACCATTCCTTGAGCACGTCCTCGGTGAGCTCCCGGGCACCGGCCATCTTGCCCATGATCTTGCCGGCCAGGGTGAAGTCCTTGCGGTAGACGGACCGAAGCAGCTCGGCGCGGAGCACCGGCATGTTCTTGGGATCACCCGACCCGATGTAGAAATGGCATTTGTCAGCGCAGGCGCCGCAGCGCACGCAGATGTCCATGAACAGCTTGAGGGACCGGAATTTGTCCAACCGCTCCCGCAGCCCTTCAAGGATGATCTCTTTCCAATTGGAGGGCAGCTTCCAGTCGTCATCCAGGGGAGACCACTCCCTGGGGTTGGGCAGCCCAACCGCCATGAGGTTCTTGGCCTTCCCCGGATAGGCAAAGTTCCCCGGCCGGAAGACCGCCGGCGTGTCCCACCAGGGGGTCTTGGGCAGCGTATAGTCAATCGCAAGATCTTTAGCTTTGGGAATTGCAGCCATTTTTACTCCTTGTCCACTGGTAGTCCGGCTTCGATCATCTTCTCCCTGAAGTGGTCCTCATACTCCGCGTACGTATGAGTCTTCACGGGATAGTTCCAAGGATTGACGTGCCGCCTGATACGGTTGTCGTTGGGAAGGTTCCGGGTGGGGCTCAGGAAGACACCGCCCAGGTGCATGAGCTTGCTGAAGGGGAAATAAGCGAAGAGCGTACACACCAGCACCAGGTGGATGTAGAAGATCACGCCGATTCCCTCGGGAACCACGGGCTGAAACGTGACCAGGCCGACGGCAAGCTCCTTCACCTTGGTGATGTCCACCTTGATGAAGTAGCGCATGAGGATGCCGGAAACACCCATTCCCAGGAGAACGAAGAGCGGAAAATAGTCCGCCGGCAGCGAAATGTACTTCACTTGCGGAATGATGACTCTGCGGATGAAGAGATAAGAAACGGCCGCCACGAAAACCATGTCGCTGAGGTAAACTCCCGGAAGCCCCCACTGGAGGAAGCCGTCGGCCCGGTCCAGACCCAGGATGGGCATGGGAACGGGCTCCAGGAAGAACCGGAGGTGCCGAATGAAGATGACCAGAAAGGAATAATGGAATGCCAGGCCCGCCAGCCACAGCCATTTTTCCAGCTGGTAGGAAACCTTGGGGCCTTCCCGCATTTCCAGCTTGGTATTGCGGAAAAGCGACCGGAAGAGGAGCACTTCCAGCGCCATGCGGCCGATGGTCTGCAGCGTGGTCGTCGGATTGTCCAGTTTGTTCTGTTTGATCCAGGGAAAAGACAATTGCTGCCCAGCCGTGGTCGTGATGCGGAAGGGAACCGGAGACCTGGCCCAACCCAGGATCCGGAGGATGAACCCCCCCAAGAATGTGAAGATGGCGATGTACGGGACGACCACTCCGAAGAAGTAGGTCATGCCAGCCACCTTCACGCCCACGAAGGCCGTCGCAACCAGCGCCAGAACTATGCCTAAGGAGAACTCCATGCCCATGTAACCATCCCTCTTTCCAAAACATTTGTGGTTGTCAAGCTTCGCTGTCTCCCGACCCCTCCTCCGACTCCGAGATTTCCGCCAGCAGATCGGCTCGCTGGAGAAGTCGGAAGGACCTGTTTTTCACCTCGTTCACCCTGAGCTCGTACAACTTTTCACGACAGTCCGAATACACGTTGAACGCAAGAAGCGCCATCTCGTCGATCTTCTGCTCGAGCTCGAGCAGATCATCCTGGGAGATCAGGCTCGTCCAGGTCTCCTTTTGCGATTTCTCTCTAATGATCTTTTTGAGGAGAAAGACAAAGGCAACGGCTTGGGCGGGCGAAAAATCCTGAACGGCCCTGATCCGGATGATCAAGTCCAGGTAGCCGCGCATCTTATCGGGACGCAGATCCCCGACCAGCTCTCCGTAAACGCCTTCGAGACCCTGCCGCAGGGTGTGGCCCACGGGGTTGGAAAACTGGTTCTTCTCTTTCAAAATCCGACTGGCGGTCTCTGGATTGTACGTCTCGATGATCAGACGAAGCCACTGGCTCAGGATGGCATCTCGTTCCTGCTTCAACAACTTGGAAACCTGCATGCTCACAAGACCTTTCCCTCATGTTCGTTGATAAAGCCTTCTCGCTTTCCGCCATCCCCCCTTTCCCTCTGAAGACGCCCCCTCCAACGGAACAGACCTCACCCGCCTCCGCCAGGTCATCAGGCAAAAGACTCCAGGCGAAACAAATTTGTGAATGTGGGCACGTTAGACGAATTGAAAAAGCAAGTCAAGATGCAAACGGACAGCCCGCCGGCATTTGACCCCATGTGCCAGGCGAGCGTCATCAGACCTTGACAAAGGCCATGGACTGGGGTTCAAAGTCCAGTGTCTCTCTGGACCCCCCGCCATCAATGGCTCAATCGTGGAGAACATCGCCCATGATCCATTACACCGGCATCAACCACCTGGCCATGGCCACCGGGGACATGGACCGCACCGTCCGTTTCTGGCGCGATCTTCTGGAGATGCGCATGGTTGCGGGGCTCGGCAAGCCCGGATACCGCACCTATTTCCTGGAGATCTCGGCCACGGACATGATCTCGTTTTTCGAGTGGCCCAACGTCGAGCCGCTCCCCGAGAAGGACCACGGATACCCCGTGACCGGTCCCTTCGTCTTCGATCACCTCTCCATCGGCGTCCGGGAGCTGGAGGATGTCTGGACCCTCAAGGACCGGCTGGAGGCCGCGGGCTTCTGGGTTTCGGAAGTGGTGGACCACGGCTTCATCCACTCCGTTTACTCCTTCGATCCCAACGGCATCCCCATCGAGCTGAGCTGGAGCGTCCCGGACGTCGACCTCCGCGCCCACCCCGTCCTCGTGGACTCGCATCCCTCCCCGGTGACCCTGGAAGGCCCCGGGCCCCAACAGGGAGTCTGGCCCCGGGTCGATTCTCCCACGCCCCGGGAGGAGCGGCGCGTGTACCCCGGCGAGGGGACGGAGCTCACCGCCGGCACCAAGCGCAACTGGTTCGAGGACACCCCGTGACCACCCTGGTTCTCACCGAAAAGCCTTCCGTCGCCAAGGACTTCGCCAGGGCGCTCCAGGCCGGAAGCCGCAAGGACGGCTATTTCGAGGGAAAGGATTACATCATCACCTGGGCCGTGGGGCACCTTCTCGAGCTGGCCGAGCCTCAGGACTACGATGCCCGGTGGTCCCGATGGCGCATGGATACCCTGCCCATTCTCCCCGACACGCTGCGCTACAAGCCCATACCCAGGACAGCGAAGCAGCTCGGCGTCGTGCAGAAGCAGCTGGCGCGGAAGGACGTCGACCATGTCGTCATAGCCACCGACGCGGGCCGCGAAGGCGAGGTCATCGCCCGCACCATCCTGCACTCCGTGGGCGACTTCGATTTCCACCGGGCCTCCCGTTTCTGGACCTCCCAGGCCCTGACGCCCCAGGTGGTGAAGGAGACCCTGAGCCAGCTCCGGCCCAGCTCCGATTTCGACCGGCTCTGGCATGCCGGCCAGGCCCGCCAGCTCGCCGACTGGCTCGTGGGCATGAATCTCTCCCGCGCCGCCACCCTCAAGCTGGGCAGCCACAAGGATGTCTACTCCGTGGGGCGCGTCCAGACGGCGGTCCTGGCGCTCCTCGTGGACCGCCGACGGGAGCGGGAGCAATTCACCCCGCGGCCCTACTGGCTGCTCCGGGCCGCCTTCAGCCATCCCAAGGGCAGCTGGACGGGGACCTGGTTTCGCGGGGACGAGACACGCTTCCAGAATCACGACGCCGCCCGCGAGGTGCTGGAGCGCGTTTCGGGGCGGACGGGCCAGGTGACCTCCGTCAAAAAGGAGAAAAAGAAACAGGCTCCGCCCCTTCTTTACTCCCTGACGGACCTCCAGCGCGACGCCAACACCAGGTTCGGCTTCTCCGCCAAGCAGACCCTGGACATCGCCCAGAAGCTTTACGAGGAGCGCAAATGCCTCTCCTACCCCCGGACGGATTCACGGGTGCTCGGCTCGCGAAACGTGGACCTGGCCCGTCAGATCATCCAGAAGCTCTCGGGCGCCTACCCCGACCTGTTTTCGGGCCATGAGGCCAGGCTGGTCAGCGCCGCCAACAAGCGGGTCTTCAACGACGCCAAGCTCACCGACCACCACGCCCTGATCCCCCTGGCGCCCCTCCCCGAAGGCGCATCGCCGCAGGAAAAGCGCGTCTACGACCTCGTCCTCGGGCGTTTCGCCGCTGCCTTTCATCCCGACTACGAGTACGAGGCGACGGAGATCATCACCGAGGTCTCGGGCGAGCGCTTCCGAACCAAGGGGCAACGCCCCCTCAAGCCGGGCTGGAAAGCCGTCCACGGAGCCGAGGCCCCCCCGAAGGCCGCGGGCCAGGGCGTCGAATCGGACGAGGCCGAGGAGGAGAGCCTGCCACCCCTGGAGAAGGGCGACGAGGCCCACGTGGACGAGGCGAAGCTCGAGGAGAAGATGACGCAGCCTCCCCCGGAGTACACCGAAGCCCTGCTCCTCAAGGACATGGTGAACCCGTCGCGCTTCGTCACCGAGGAGGAGCTGCAGAAGATCTTCAAGGGCGAGGTGGGGCTCGGAACCCAGGCCACCCGGGCCCAGATCATCGAAACCCTGATCCTGCGCCAGTACGTCCTGCGGGACCGCAAGCATCTCCTCGCTTCCGACAAGGGCTGTCATCTCATCGATCAGCTCCGTCGGTTCGACCGGGCCAGGGCCCTGGCAAGTCCCGAGGAGACCGCCCGCTGGGAGATGGAGCTGGAAAAAATCAACCAGGGCATGGGCCGGCCCGAGGCTTTTCTCGAGGCTGTAAGAGCCTTTGTCGAGGCGGGGATCCGGGAGATCAAGACCTCGTCGTCCCAGGCCCGAACCACCCATCGGTCCCTGGGGGCCTGCCCCGCCTGCGGCGGCCGGATCATCGAGGGCCGCAAAGGATTCGGGTGCTCCAACTGGCGGCCCCACAACGGCGGATGCCGCTTCGTCGTCTGGAAGGAGATCTCGGGGCGCCACATCGATGTCGAGGTGGTCCTTCAGCTCATCGCCGGGAAGACCGTGGGCCCCCTGGTCTTTCGTGACGGGAACGGCCGCGACTTTGCCGCGTCGCTCGTCCTGGAGCGCCAGGAGGGTGAAGGTGAAAACCGGGCCTCATGGAGCACGCGCATGGTCATGTCCCAGGCGCCGTCGGCGGAAGGCGGCCCGCCCCCCAGCATCCCTCCGCCGCCCTCCCCCCTGGACGTCATGGGCAAATGCCCCCGGTGCGGGAGCCGTGTCATCGAGGGCAAGAAGGGCTACGGCTGCGCCAACTGGCGCCCCCAGGACGGAAAGTGCGGGTTCGTCATCTGGAAGGTCATCGCCGGCAAGACCCTCACCCGAAAGACCGTGACCGACCTGCTCAAAAAGGGGGAAACCGGGCTGCTCAAAGGCTTCGTCTCCAAGAGCGGCAAAAAGTTCTCGGCAAAGCTTCGCCTGGAGGGGGAGGATTTTCGGACCGCTTTCGTCCTGGCGGGCTCATCGGAGCCTCCCCGGGAGTGATCCCCTCCCGCACCCGGGCTCATTCCCCGGGAGCAAAAGGTTCATCCAACGACGTGGCCCCCCACCCGAAGATGGAGTTTGAACATGCGCCTGAAGTGGCTCATCGTGCTTGGCCTGACCGTCGCCCTTCGTGGACCCGCTTTCGCCCAGGAACCACCCGAGGCGCCCCCTGCTCCGCAGCCCTCCCCCCAGCGCATCCCCCTGGTTCTTTCCGAAAAGCCCGAGGAAGGCGCGCAGCTGTCCGTGACCCAGCACTCCATCGTGAGCGACACCGTTCTGCCTTACACGGCACGGGCCGGCTGCCTCCCCCTGAAGGACGAATGGGGCCGGCAGACCGCCGAGCTATTCTTCGTGTCCTATGAGAAGGACGACGTGGGCGACGCCGCCGATCGGCCCATCGGCTTCGTTTTCAATGGAGGGCCCGGCGCATCTTCCCTTTGGCTCCACTTCGGTGCCATCGGTCCCAAGCGCGTTTCCTCCGATGCGGGCAGATCCCCGTCGCCGGGCACCGAGCCCCGTCTCGCCGACAACGAGCTTTCCTGGCTGGCTTTCATGGACCTCGTTTTCGTCGACCCGGTGGGAACGGGATTCAGCCGCCCGGCTTCGGCCCAGGAGGCAGGACAGTTCTTCTCCGTTCAGGAGGACATTCGCGCCATGTCGGACTTCATCCGGCGATTCGTCACCCGCTTCAAGCGGTGGCCCTCCCCACGGTTCATCGTCGGAGAGAGCTACGGGACCATCCGGGCCGCCGGTGTGGTCCAGGATCTCTTCGAGAGCCACGGGATGGAGATCGACGGACTTGTCCTGGTTTCGCCCGCCCTCAGCCTGCCGGCCATCACCTTCGGCCCCGGGAACGATCTCCCCAGCGCCCTCTTCGTTCCGGCCTACACCGCCGCCGCCTGGCATCACGGGAAACTGCCCGGCGACCTGCGAAAGAGCCTCGCCGACACCCTCAAGAAATCCGAGCAGTGGGTTCTCCAGGAGTACTGGCCCGCCCTCCTGAAGGGCAACACGCTGACCGAGTCGGAACGAGCCCGCGTGGCCGAGGGGCTCGCCCGCTTCACCGGCCTGCCCCAGACCCTCGTGGAAAGAAGCCATCTGCGCGTGGCCCGCGAGGACTTTCAGGGCGAGCTGCTGCGGGACCGGAAGCTCTTCCTGAGCCTCTTCGACACCAGGCTCGCCGCTTCGCCCAAACCCGCCTCCCTCGTCGATGATCCGGCGGTTCGCCCCACCGTCGGTCCGCTGGTGTCGTCCTTTCTCCATCACCTGAAAGATGAGCTGCGCTTCGACACGGACCGGCCCTATCGATTGTTCTCCGAGGACGTCAACGTCCGGTGGGACTGGGGCGCTCCCGTCGAGGGCGCAAGCCCGGGACTGGCCGCCCTCCAGAATGTCATGAACCGAAGCCCGAGGCTGCGGGTGCTGGCCACCGCGGGACTCTACGATCTGGCCACCCCTTACACGACGGCCCAATACACCATCCAGCACCTGGCCATCGACCCTGCCCGCCAGAAGCATATCGATCTCAAGACCTACCCGTGCGGCCACATGCCGTACCTGGACACGGCCATTCTCAAACAGTGGACGACCGATGTGGCGGAGTTCGTGAAGGTTACGCTTCAGGAGGGCGCATAGAGCCGGATGTGTGGCGCGAAGCGGCCGTCATGGTTATAAGTAGCTGGATTCTCAAACCCACCAGACGAGGGAAAATCCGCGATGGAAAAGATATTGGCGGTTTATGGAAGTCCCCGGCGCAAAGGCAACACGGCCTTGCTCCTCCGGGAGGCCGTTCGAGGCGCCCGCGACGAGGGCGCCGACGTGGAAGAGGTCGTGCTCCGAGATCTCAAGATCTCACCCTGCCTCGAGATCTACGGCTGCAGGAAGGCGGGACGGTGCGCCATCCAGGACGACTTCCAGCCCCTTTACGACCAGCTTCTGGCCTGCCGTGGCCTGATGCTCGCCTCGCCCATCTTCTTTTACTCCGTGAGCGCCCACGCCAAGGCCATGATCGATCGCTGCCAGTCTCTCTGGGTGAAGAAATACTGGATCGACGAGTCCAGGATGGTGATCCGGGAGCCCCGGCGCCTGGGTCTCTTCATCGCCGTGGGGGCCACCAAAGGTCCCAGGCTCTTTGACGGCACCCTCCTCACCCTCCGCTACTTCTTCGATGTGCTGGACATGGAGCTGTGGAAAAGCCTCCTGTACCGCGGCATGGACTTCGAAGGCGATGTGCTGAAGCAGCCCGAACACCTGGAGGAAGCTTACGGGGCCGGTCGGGAATTCGCCCGAGCCGTCCGGCAGTCCGCCCCGGAAACGGGGCCCGCCCAGTGAAATGGCTCCTGGGCGGGGCGAGCACCGCGCCGCCGACCACATCCGAGACCACGAGCCCCTGGCGGTCCTTCGGCCTCATCCGAGCTTACTTCCGTGACCACTGGGGCCGCCTGGCGGCAGGGCTGGCGGCCCTTGTCATCGTGGACCTCCTGCAGCTCCTCGTCCCGAGGGTGATCAAGGAGGTGGTGGACGACCTCCAGCAGGGACGGGCCACGGATTCCGGGCTCCTCCGACATGTCGGCGTCATCGTCGCCCTGGCGCTCATCATCGGCGCTCTGCGCTTCGTCTGGCGCCTGCTGCTCCTCGGCTTTTCGCGCCTGGTGGAGCGGGACCTCAGGAACCGGTTCTTCTCGCACCTCCTGCTCCTGGACCGCCCTTTTTTCCAGAGGCGGACCACCGGCGAGATCATGGCCCTAGCCACCAACGACCTCTCGTCGGTGCAGCTGGCCACGGGCATGGGCGTCGTGGCCGCCGCCGACGCCGTGTTCATGGGCATCGCCGCCTTCGCGTTCATGGCCTACATCGACCCGGTGCTCACCCTCGTGGCCATCTCCCCCATGCCCGTGCTGGCCCTCCTGACCCGCGTCCTTTCATCCCGGCTGCACCAGCGGTTCAGCAAGGTTCAGGAGCAGTTCTCCCACATCACGGAGCTCGCCCGCTCCACGTTTTCCACCATCCGCATCGTCCAGGCCTACAATCAGGAGCAGCCCCAATCCGATCGGTTCGACGCCATGGGGCGGGCCTACGTCCGGGACAATCTGCGCCTGGCCATGATCTACGGGACCCTTTTCCCCATCTCCGGGTTCATCGGCAACATCGGACTCCTCCTCGTCCTGGCCCTCGGCGGGCGCATGACCATCCGGGGCGACATCACCACCGGGGATTTCGTGGCGTTCATCAACTACCTCTACCTCATGACTTGGCCCATGATGGCTCTGGGCTGGGTGGCCGACCTCTTTCAGCGCGGCATCACCTCCCTGAACCGAATCGACAGCCTTTTCCAGGAAGCCCCCACGCTGGTGGACGCCCCCTCGGACCCCATGCCCCCGCCGCTCACGGGGAGCATCCGGATTCAGGATCTCACCTTCACATACCCCCGGCAGGACCACCCCGCCCTGGAGCACGTCGACCTGGACATCCCCGCCGGCACTTTCATGGGCGTGGTGGGCAGGACCGGGTCGGGCAAGACCACCCTCTGCCATCTCCTGGCCCGCCTTTATCCCGTCCCGGAGGGAGCCATCCTCATGGACGGCCGGGACGTCAACAGGCTCTCCCTGGCCGACGTGCGCCGGGCCATGGCCTATGTGCCCCAGGACGTCATCCTGTTTTCGGAGACCATCGCGTTCAACATCGCCATGGGCCGGGCCGATGCCGCCATGGAGGAGATCGAGGGGGTGGCCCGGGCCGCCGCCATCCATGACGAGATCGCCGCCATGAAGGACGGCTATCAGACCCGCATCGGGGAGAGGGGCGTGAAGCTTTCGGGAGGGCAGCGGCAGCGGCTGGCCATCGCCCGGGCGCTGCTCCTGGACCGGCCCATCATCATCATCGATGACGGCCTTTCGGCGGTGGACATGGAGACGGAGAGGGCCATCCTCCGCTCCATCGCCCCGCACCTCCGGGGAAAGACCGCCATCGTCGTTTCCCACCGGGTGGCCCCGCTGGCGGACGCCCACACGCTCGTCGTCATGGAGCGGGGAAGCATCGTGGCCCGGGGCAGCCACGAGGAGCTTCTGCGGACGAGCCGCTATTACCGGACCATTTACGAGCAGCAGACGCGGAACGGGCCATGAACCACGACTACGGATACTTCGAAGACGAGCACCTGGGGCAGATCAGCGACCTTCGGCTCTGGCGCCGCATCGTCCGTTTCGTGCGCCCCCAGTGGAGGTGGGTCCTCCTTTCCATTCTCCTCGCCTCGATCATCACCGTGACCAGCCTGGCCCTGCCCCGCATCATGCAGCTGGCCATCGACGGCTACCTCGTGGCGGGAGACCTGGAAGCCGCCGAGCGTCTGGCGGGAGTCACCACCCTGGCGGGAGCCTTTTTCGGGGCCGTCCTGGTGGGCTTCGTCGCCAACTTCTTCCAGGTCCTGGCCCTGGAATGGGCCGGCCAGAACGCCATGCACGCCATGCGGCAGAGCCTCTTTTCCCACGTGGTGGGGCTCGATCTCTCCTTCTTCCACACCCGACCCGTGGGGCGCCTCGTGACGCGGCTCACCAACGACATCCAGAACATGCACGAGATGTTCACCTCGGTCATCGTGACGCTCTTCAACGACGGCGTGAGGCTCGTGGGGATCCTGGGCATCATGTTCTGGATGAACTGGCGCCTGACCCTGATCCTTTCGGTCACGTTCCCCCTCATGCTGCTCATCACCCTCTGGTTCGGGCGGCTGAGCCGCGATGCCTTCCGGGAGATTCGCTCCCGGCTGGCCGGGATCAACGCCACCATCCAGGAAACCGTCAGCGGCATCGGCATCATCCAGATCTTCCTGCGGGAAAAAGACACCCTGTCCCACTTCAAGGAGCTCAACCACCGGTACTACCGGGCCACCTTCACCCAGATCCGCATTTTCGGCGTCTTCATGCCCCTCATCGAAGTCATGAGCGCCTTCACGCTGGCCCTCATCGTGTGGTACGGCGGAGGCCAGGTGCTGCGGGAGCACATGACCCTCGGGATCCTCACCGCATTCATCGCCTACATGCGCCTCTTCTTCCAGCCGCTGCGGGAGCTCTCCCAGAAGTATTCCATCGTGCAGTCGGCCATGGCCTCGGCCGAGCGCATCTTCCAGATGCTCGAAACCCCCAGGACTCTCACCTGGCCCCGCGACGCGCCGACCCCGGAAGCCGTGCGCGGAGACATCGTCTTCGACAGCGTCACCTTCGAGTACGAGCCCGGACGGCCAGTGCTCCGGAATCTGCGGTTTCACGTGGAGCCAGGCGAGACCCTGGCCATCGTGGGGGCCACGGGGTCGGGCAAGTCGACGATCATCAACCTGCTCGAGCGGTTTTACGATCCATTGGAAGGATCCATTCGGCTGGACGGCCGGGACCTGCGGGACCTGGATCTTCGCTGGATCCGGGAACAGATCGGGCTCGTCATGCAGGACGTGCTCATCATCCCCGGAACGTTGAGGGAGAACATCGTTCTGGACCGGGAGATCGGCGAGGCGGAGATCGGGGAGATCGTGAGTCTTTCCCAGCTGGGGGAGGTGGTGAAAGGCTTGCCGGACGGCCTGGAGACGCATATCGGGGAGGGAGCCATGGATCTTTCGGCGGGGCAGCGGCAGCTCCTGGCCTTCGCGCGTGTCCTGGCCCGCAACCCACGCATCCTGGTGCTGGATGAAGCCACGGCCAACGTGGACACGGAAACCGAGCTGCTCATCGAGCAGGCCGTCCAGTCCGTCATGGCCCACCGCACCAACATCATCATCGCCCACCGGCTGTCCACCATCCGGAGGGCCGACCGCATCCTCGTCATGGATCACGGGGTCATCGCCGAGCAGGGAGCCCACGAGGAGCTCATGGCCCGCCATGGCGTTTACTACCACCTGCAGATGCTTCAGAACGGCACGGCTTGAAAGCCCGCATGCCCGCGGAGGCACTGAGAGCACAGAAGAGAACCTGAAAGATTACCTCTGGAGAGAAAAGACAGTGGATTGGTTCACGGCGTCCCCTGCGCCTCCGCGGTGCATGAGAGGGGGCTACCGCAGAAAAGCCCCGATGCCGCCCTGGGCCTCGAGCCCCGCCCTGGCCTCGGAATCCCGGATCTCCTCGCTTTTTCCGCCCGCGTTCAGGACCTTTTCGGACGCATACCAGAGGAGGTCCTCGGTCTCGTCCATGGGCGTCGAGCAGTACGGGCACCCGCAGTCGGGCGGACAGTGATCCATCAGGACACCGCAGCCCGCGCAGTGAT
>JALOOX010000117.1 GCA_025454175.1 Syntrophobacteraceae bacterium
CGCTCCCCGATGCGCAGGATCTCATCGGCCAGCGCCTCGTCGGAGCCCACGATCTCGACATATTCCCTGCCGTGGGCCATGAAGAGCGCATTCCCCGCGCGGTAGGCAAAACGGGTCAGGCCGACTTCCTCGCCATCCTCCCTCCGCTGGGAGCTGAACACCGAAAAGGCGTTTTGGGCATCCCCCATGTCGTACACGAAGACCTCAAGCCACAAGCGGTTATCCGTGTCCTTGAAAAACCTCTGGGAAGCGAGGCTCACAAACCCGCTTGAAAGGTAAAGCTCAGCTTTCCCGTCGATCTTCTCGGAAAGCGTTTCCGCCCCGAACCGCTCGGGGGGCCCCATGGCAGCCAGGCCATCGGGGATGAAATCTCGAAAAGGGGACTCGGCCAGCGAGACGGGCGACCGAGGCCCGGTCACTTCCTGACGCGCCCCAATCATGACCAGGACCGAAGGGTCGAATCGGGACTGCCGCTCATAAATCCACACGCAGACCCCGACGAGAGCGAGCAGGATCACGAATCCGACAGCACTTTCGGTACGACTGACCCGGGTTTTCATGACTGATGCCTCTGGAGGCGGGGAGTTGAGGGAAAAAGCGTTCTCAGCGTGAGAACGTTCCTCCTGGAGTTGATAAACCAACCGCTCACGACAGGTCTTCATATAACCGCCCCCAGACTTATTATTCAACTGAAAGCGTTGCTCCAGTGAGCTTTTTGAGTCGTTCACCACCAACCGGCTTTTCACTCCAGGGAGGAGCGTCGAGATCGATTCACGTGAAGGTCGATCCTCAGAAGTTGCCAGGTAGACTCCCTCCGGCAGTCTCTCGATGTGGATCTTGATTATCCTTTCCATTAATCCCTCACGCGTTGTCTTCTGCTCAGGCTGCAAGCAGCGGAAGCTGCCCAACACTGCCTGGATTTCTACCGTACCTCCCGTCAAAAGGCCAATGCGACGGTCGAGGAAATCTCCTGTGACTCACAGTTTCGACAAATCCAAATCATTCTCTGTTATGCAACTGGATCCCTCCTTCATTTTCCTCATTGGCAAGGCATGTTGACTTTCCCGGAACCTGACAGTACGGTTGCTTCCGAGGGGTGTTACGCACAGTGGCAAGGAAGTGCGCCAGCGTACGGCCAGCCCCGAGGAACTTGTCGGCCATTCGACCACGACCTCTTCCCCCCCGAAGAAGCCGCGCATGTTACCGAAATCGAGCAGTGTGTGCCTAAATAAGATGTCGAGCTTCGCGAGCTGATGTGGTTCAACCGGCCGAGCGGGCGCATATTCCTCGACGTTTGCTGGGAGCCAATCCACGATCAGGCGGGCAGTTCCACGCCACGTTTGAGGTCTCTTCCGATGGAGGGACTGAGCTCGCCGTGACGGTTGTGGACCGAATAAGTGATGAGCTCTTCAGTCAAATGAAGAGGCAAAAGGTTGCCGAACCACTGCTGAAAACGGGAGATGTTATGACTAGCTCACCAGAGGTCAATCCAGTTAGAGGGCTCAAAAAGGCAAGGACCGGCATCGACATGTACGTCCGCCCGTCGTCTCCGTCTACGATCCGGGTTAGAGGGCTCAAATAGGCAAGGACCGGCATCGACGGCTTTGACGAAATCACTGGTGGAGGTCTCCCTCAGGGACGGCCGACTCTGGTCTGCGGTGGCCCGGGAAGTGGCAAGACCCTTTTTGGCATGGAGTTTCTTGTCCGTGGGGCCAGACAATTTGACGAGCCCGGTGTCTTCATGTCCTTTGAGGAAAAGGATGCGGATCTGGTCGAGAATTTCTCATCCCTCGGGTTTGATCTCGACGACCTTCTGGCCACCCAAAAGCTCGCTCTGGATTACGTTCACATCGAACGAAGGAAATCCTTGAAACGGGAGAGTTTGACCTGGAGGGCCTCTTTATAAGGCTGTTTAAAGACCGCCGGGAGGAAGAGGATCTCGCGGAGGAGATCGAACGCAAGAGGCGTCAATTTGAAGCCCGGAAGCTTTCGGTGGAATCCCAGGTGAATCATTTGCTTGCGGACCTCAGAGCGCGGGAGGAAGAGCTCAGAAAGGCTATGGATGAAGAAGCCGAAAGAAGGCGCAGGGGCGAACGTCAGAGTGCGGAAATAGCGCGCCAGAGGCATGCCGATTAGGGTGCATGGAGAGGAGGCGGGGGATGAATGGTTCATCGGGAGACAATCGCTCAGATGGCTTCGGCCCGGCAGAGAGCACCGTGCAGACTGAATCCGACGATCAATATGAACTGAGGTTATACGTAGCCGGACAGACGCCCCGTTCCCTGGAGGCCTTCAGCAATCTGAAGAGAATATGCGAAGAGCACCTCAAGGGACGGTACACCATCGAAGTGATCGATTTGCTTGTCAATCCAACCCTGGCAAGAGGCGACCGGATTCTCGCCATTCCAACCCTGGTCAGGAGGCTGCCGGAGCCAATACGCAAGATCATCGGCACCTTGTCGGACACGGAGCGTGTCCTGATAGGACTGGACCTACGCCCGAACAAGTCTTGAGGGGGCTGTGATGTCCGAATGCCGAACAACCACCGAGCACTTTGAGAAAGCTCTGGCCGAGGGTGAATCGCAAAAATTCGTTCTGAGCCTGTTTGTCGCCGGCATGACGCCCCGATCGTTGAGAGCCATAGAAAATGCCAGGCAGCTTTGCGAAAAGTACCTCGAAGGCCGATGCGAGCTTGAAGTGATTGACGTCTACCAGCAGCCGAATCTGGCCAAGGATGCGCAAGTGATTGCCGCTCCGACTCTCGTCAAACATCTGCCTCCACCACTCCAGCGATTCATAGGCGATCTTTCCGACCCCGAGCCTATTTTGGTTAGACTGGCTGTAAAAGCGGAGAAAGAGCTTTCTTGACCTTCAATTGCGTCAAAGGGCGATAGAGGGGTAACCATGCAAAAACCCGAGCCGACCAGGGAGGCACTGCTTGAAAAGATCAGGGCTCTGGAAGAGCGCCTGTGGGAAGCGGAGCAGACCATCGAGGCGATCCAGAGCGGTGAGGTCGATGCTCTCGTTGTCCAAAGGCCCGATGGAGAGCAGCTCTACACGCTGACGGGAGCCGACCACGGGTATCGCATCCTTGTGGAGTCCATCACCGAGGGTGCCTTGATTCTCTCGTCCGATGACTCGATCTATTACTGCAATCGTACCCTTGGGGGCATGCTGGGGCTTCCACTCCAGAAAATCATCGGCACGAAACTGGATTCCTATGTCGTATCAGAAGCTCGTCCGCAGTTGATGGAGCATATCAAGGAGACCCGCAGACGCGGGGCGACCCGAGGCGAGGTCCTCATGAAGCGAAATGACGGAACGCTCCTGCCGATCAATATTTCTCTCAATTCCGTGAGCATTGAAGGATTTGAGGGCGTCTGCGCGGTTGTAACGGATTTGTCTGACCAGAAGCGGATCGAGGTAGAGCTGAAGATGCACCGTACCAGGCTCGAATCTCTGGTTGACGAGCGCACGAGGGACCTTGTCCAGACAAATGCCGAGCTTCAGCAGCAGGTCGTTGAGCGCAAACGGGTTGAAATGGAGCTTCGGGAAAGCGAGGAGCGGCTCCGGGCATCTCTCGGGGAAAAGGAGGTGCTTCTCAAGGAAATCCATCACCGCGTGAAGAACAACACGCAGGTCATCTCCAGCCTGCTGGCCTTGCAGGCCGAACGATCGCCGGACGAGACCGTCCGCACCGTCCTGAGAGACGTGACCCACCGGGTGCGATCCATGGCCATGGTCCATGAAAAGCTCTACGAATCTGCCGACCTGGCCCAGGTTGACTTTGCCCAGTATGCCCGAAGCCTGCTCGGCTACCTCTGGAGCGCCCACGGGAACGTCGCAGCCGGCGTTCGGCTGACACTCGACCTGGAGCCGGTGACGCTCCCGGTGAACTCGGCGGTGCCCTGCGGACTGATCCTGAACGAGCTGGTCAGCAACGCGCTCAAGCACGCCTTCAGTGACTGCAGGGAGGGAGAAGTGGCCGTCTCGCTTCGGAGCAGCGCCCAGGGCCGGGTGCGTTTGAGTGTGCGCGACAACGGCAAGGGCATGCCGGCGGGATTCGACTGGAGGGGGGCCCGATCGCTTGGTCTGCGCCTGGTCCAGATGCTTGCCGGGCAGCTTCGCGCCGTCGTGGAAGTCTCCAGCGGCGGGGGGACCGAGCTCGGAATTTCATTCGAGGGGCGGAATGAATGATGCCCGGAGAGGTCATTCTCCTTCATTTTCGGGACCGAAGACATGAGCAAAATATCTGTTCTTGTCGTTGAAGACGAGGCGATCGTCGCCGCTGATCTTGCCGGAAAGCTCCGGCAGCTCGGCTACGAGGTTGCGGGCATGGCTTCGGAAGGCGAGGAAGCCATCGCTCTGGCTGCACGGTGTTGCCCTGACCTCGTGTTGATGGACATCCGTCTCCGGGGATCCATGGACGGCATCGAGGCTGCGGAGGCGATGCGGAACCGGCACGACGTACCGGTGATCTACCTCACGGCCCATTCCGACGCCGCAACGCTCACCCGCGCCAAGGTCACCGGACCATTCGGGTATATCCTGAAGCCGTTCGAGGAGAGGGGTCTCGCGACGCAGATCGAGCTCGCTCTTTACAGACACCGGACAGACCGGCAGAATAGAGAGCAGCGCGAGTGGCTGCGAGTCACCCTCTCGAGCATAGGTGACGCGGTGATTGCCACCGACGCCGAGGGGCGGATCACCTTCGTCAATCCCGTTGCGGAAATGCTGACCGGCTGGAAGGGTGAAGAGGCCATGGGGCGGCCGATGGAGGACCCCGTGGAGCGCGTTCTCCGGGAAGGTCACCCGGTGCCCCTCACCAACCATGCAGCCCTCCTGACCAGGGACGGCCGAAACGTGCCCATCGAGGACAGCGCTGCCCCGATCCTGAACGCTGAGGGACGGTTGCTCGGGGCGGTGCTCGTGTTCCACGACGTCACCGGGAAGCGCCGGGCCGAGGAGGCTCTGCAGCAGGCCCACGAACGGCTGGAGAAGGTTCTTGGCAGTATCACCGACGGGTATTACGCCTTGGATGCCGACTGGCGGTTCGTCGCCCTCAACCCTGCGGCTGAGCGTCATTTCGGCAGGCATGCAACGGAGTTGATCGGGAAGAGTATCTGGGAAATCACAAAAGCGTCACCGGAGGAAGAGGCCTTTCGTCGCTTCCACGAGGCCAGAGCGAGCGGTCAGCCGCTTCACTTCGAAGCCAGATCGACCATTCGCCCCGATTTCTGGGCAGAAATGCACCTGTACCCGCAAGACGGCACCCTTGAAGTCTACTTCTCCGACATCTCGGACCGGAAGAGGGCGGAGGAAGCCTTGCGTGCGAGCGAGGAGTTGAATCGCCGAACCATGCACGCGCTCCCCGCACACATTGCCGTGTTGGACCGGGAGGGCCGCATCCTGGCCGTCAATGAACGGTGGATGGAGTTTGCAGCCCAAAACGGTGCGGCCGCCTCCCCCGAGGTGGCTGCTGGAGCCAATTATCTGGAGGTATGCCGGCGGGCCGCCGTTGCAGACGACGATCTCGCCATCCGGGCGTTGGCAGGCATCGAAGCCGTGCTGCAAGGTGCCTCTGAGCAGTTCACCATGGAATACCCGTGTCACGCTCCCACCGAAAAGCGCTGGTTCTTCATGTCGGTTGTGTCCCTCGGCTCCGGGGGGGAGGTGGAGGGTGCGGTGGTCACTCACCTCACCATCACCGAGCGCAAACAGGTCGAGGATGCGCTTCGCCAAAGCGAGGAGCGCCTCCGTTTCCACAGAGAGCGTATGCCCATAGGGTGTATCGTCCATGATGAGGAGCTCCGTTTTCTCGAGCTCAACCCCGCTGCAGAGCACATCTTTGGCTACAGTGCCGAAGAGTTGATCGGCCAGCCCGTTCGAGTCATCGTCCCTCCCGAGGCGCGGCCACATGTTGACGGCATCCTTCGCCGCCTGGCTGCCGGAGATATGACCGCCCACAGTGTCAACGAGAATCTCACGCGAGACGGCAGAATCATCCTTTGTGACTGGATGAACACACCCCTGAAGGATTCTGATGGAAAGCTCCTCGGACTCCTCTCCATGGTCCAGGATGTGACCGAGCGCAAGCGGGCCGAAGATATGCTCCGGGAAAGCGAAGCGCGCTATCGCGAGCTGGTTCAGCACGCGAACAGCGCCATCATTCGCTGGAGGGCGGACGGGACCATCACTTTCTTCAACGAGTATGCACAGGGGTTTTTCGGTTGGAGCACCGCGGAGATCCTCGGGGAGCACATCGGCATCCTGGTGCCCGAGCGGGAGTCCACGGGTGCCGACATGACGGGCCTGGTGCACGACATTGTGGACCATCCGGATCTCCATGTGAACAATATCAACGAAAACGTCTGCCGGGACGGTCGCCGCGTGTGGATGACCTGGACCAACCGGGCGATCCGGGACGAGCTCGGCAGGGTGACCGAGATCCTCGCCATCGGGCTGACAGTTGGACATACTTGCACCCGTGGCAAGCGACTGGGAGACGCGGGGACGCGGAGAAAGGCGATCCGTTGACAGGGGCGAAAGTCGGAGGG
>JALOOX010000118.1 GCA_025454175.1 Syntrophobacteraceae bacterium
TTCCCACCAGATCCCGAGGATCAGGGGTGGACCCACCGAGCACAGGATCACGATGAACGCCGCCCCGGAAATGTCGAGGACCAGGGCCGGCGGGTTGAACGAAATCAGGGTGCAGAGGACGAGAACCACGGTGGTCATGAAGCGCGTGGCTTGGACCGGCTTTTCCTCGGGCCACTTGCTGCCGAAAACCTTGCCGATCAGGTCGCGTCCCAGGAGAACGTTCAACACCATGGTCCAGCCGGCGGCCGTGGACATGGCGATGGCGAGACCGCCCGCGCAGATGATGGCCATGAGGAATGGACTGTTCAAAGCCTCCATGGCCGAGATCATGGAGTAGTCGTTGACCGACGCGGCGCCCACGCCGTAAATCTCCTTCATGTGCTTGAGCAGGCTCACGGCATCGGTCACGCCCTGGGCCTTCATCAGGGGATGCAGCTGCTCGATGAGCACCCGCGCTCCCGTCCCGATGATGATGAGGCCGATGTAGGTCAGGCCGCCGAAAAACACCGCCCAGAAGACGCTACGGCGGGCCGTCTTGTTGTCCTGGGCCGTGAAGAAGCGCACGACGGTGTAAGGCATGGCTGAAAACCCATAGTGCCTGGTGAAGTAAAAGCCCACAATTCCCGTCCACATCCCCATGAGGGCAGTTGAAGAAGTTCGGGCTCACGCTCATGGCGGCTTCGGCAAGGCCCGTGAACCCGCCGTAGTGGGACACGATGTAAAGGGCGCCCACCACCGAGGCGAGCGTCATCATGAGCCCCTGGAAGGCCGTGGAGAACGTCGTGGAAACCATGCCGCCCCAGTAGATGTACACGAAGACGATGACCGCCGAGATGACGACCGAGATGGTGAAATTGACTTTCAGGATGGCCAGCATGAAAAGGGCGGTACCGACGATGGACAGGGTGACATACGCGAACCCGCCGATGATGGTGGGAATGCCCGCGGCCAGCCGCATCCACTTGGTTTCGTAGCGGTCGGCGTAGTAGTCGGTGAACGAGGTCGGGGCGTATTTCCTCAGGGGCGCGGCGGTCAGGAGGCTGGCAACGGGCATGCCGGCCACGATGCCGACCAGGGCCCACCAGAAGGGGTAGCCCAGGAGGAAGATGAACGCCGGGAGCCCCAGGAAGCTCGCGGGGCTGAAGTAGGTGGACGCCAGGGCGGAGCCGTTGACCATGGGCCCCACCTTGCGGCCCGCGACATAGTAGTCTGAGGCGTTCAGGGCGGCCTTCCGTGAATACCAGCCAATGGCCATGATCACGACGAAATATGAGAGCGCTCCAATGATAACAATAGGATCGGCTTGCATTAAAGTTCCTCCTTATTCGACGCCTTTGGTGGATGCCAGCGCGGCCGCTCGCTCTTCCCGCTTCTCCTCGGAGCGATTGAGAATGACAGCCACAAACAGATTAAGAAGCCAGACTCCAATGATTGCATTGTAGAAAAAGCAGGCGGGCATCCCCAGGAACTTGATCAGCGGAAATCCCTTGACGGTGATTTCGATGATGAAAAACAGTAAAAACCAGCCATAGATCAGCGCCATGGCGCCCCAGAAAATTTTTGGCATGCGATTGAACATACGTTCCTCCAGGCATCAATTTAGAGGCTCTCACAACCCCCCCACCGGCACTCCGTCGCACCGCGGTGGACTTCCGTCATTCGAGCACCCTTGCGGCAAATCCCTCTAACCATGTCTCGAATCACTCAACTGGCATCACGGAGCTCCCATCCGTCAGACAAGGACTGCCTGTCCCACCTCCTTTCAATTTCCTTGGACTAAAAAACCAGATCCAAACGCCATCCACGATGGCCCGGAACCGTTTCGTCTTCCCACCCCGCGACAACCGCGCGGAAACGACCGGTCCCAGGACAAACCCATCCTCCACCGCGACCTCACCTCACAAGCACCCGAGGCAAGATCCACACATCCACATCCGAGTCCGAATTCATTTCGGACCCAGACTCATCAATGGCAGGCTTACTTCAGAACAAGGAACCGATCAAGTGCTTACTTCAACTTCATTTTTCGGGCGAGCGGGACCGCGGGGGTGAGCAGATCACACCGGAATGAGCAGGAGAGGAGTCGCAGGATCAGTACCGGTACCGCTTGCTTTCGTGCCAGACCCCTACTACAGCAGGAGTGCGGGTTCGGTCAAGAAAAATTTGTTTGACACTGAATAACACGCTGATCTAAGTGTTTCGATACACGGGCGCAAGGGATTTCCACATTGCACTGCACAGATTAGGGAGTTGGAGGCACTGCCTTCGATTTGCGTTTTGATTTGCGATCATGATAAGATGTTTGATGATGGAAATGGATGATGTGACAGCAGCGGCTGGGTGTGCGTTGCGATGGCTGGGCTCGACTTGCTTCTGATGCTGCCTGTTCTGGAATGAACCAAACCTTGTGGAACGCTGGTAAGGAGAAGGCCCCATGGGAGAAAAAATGCTGTCGGAATCGGCTATGGAAAGGATTGAAACTGAGTACAAGGAGTGGCTCGCCGAGTATCAGAAGGCTCAGCAGAAGGTGCCCGAGCGGCTGGAACGCTTCTCGACGGTCTCCGACATGGAGATCAAGCCCCTCTATACTCCCGCTGACATCAGGGACAAGAATTTCCACGAGGACATCGGCTTTCCCGGCTACTACCCTTTCACCCGCGGCGTTCAGAGCACCATGTACCGGGCTCGCCTCTGGACCATGCGCATGTTCGCCGGACTTGGAAGCGCCGAGGACACCAACAAGAGGTTTCATTACCTTATCGAGCATGGTGAGACCGGCCTTTCCACCGCCTTCGACTTCCCGACCCTCATGGGCTACGACACGGACTCTCCCCTGGCCCGGGGCGAGTGTGGAAAATGCGGGGTGGCCATCGACACCCTGGAGGATATGCAGCACTTGTTCGCCAACATCAACCTCGAGCAGGTCACCACGTCCATGACCATCAACCCGCCGGCGTCCATCCTCTGGGCCATGTACATCGCCAACGCGGAAAATGAAGGCTACCAGAGGAAGAAGCTCGGCGGCACCATCCAGAATGACTGCCTCAAGGAATTCATCGCCCAGAAGACCCTGATGCTTCCACCCGACCCCAGTCTGCGGCTGGTGGTGGACACCATCGAGTTCGGGACCCGCGAAGTTCCCCGCTGGAACACGGTGAGCATCAGCGGCTACCACATCCGGGAGGCCGGAGCCACGGCGGTGCAGGAGCTGGCCTTCACCATTTACGACGGCATCACCTACGTGGAAGAGTCCATGAAGCGGGGGCTCGACGTGGATGATTTCGCCGGCCGCCTCTCGTTCTTCTGGAACTCCCACATCGACTTCTTCGAGGAAATCGCCAAGATGCGCGCCTCGCGCCGGATCTGGGCCCGACTCATGAAAGACCGCTTCAAGGCCAAGAACCCGCGCTCCATGCTGCTTCGGTTCCACACCCAGACGGCCGGCTGCTCCCTCACGGCCCAGGAGCCCTACAACAACGTCATCCGCACCACGACGGAGGCCCTGGCCGCCATTCTGGGAGGCACCCAGTCCCTGCACACCAACTCCCTGGACGAAGTCTACATGATTCCCAGCGAGGAGGCGGTGCTCATCGCCCTCCGCACCCAGCAGGTCCTGGCGGAGGAAACGGGAGTCTGCAATGTCATCGACCCGCTGGCGGGCTCCTACTTCGTTGAAGCCCTGACGGACCGCATGGAGGAGGAAGCCCTCGCCTACATCAGGAAGCTCGATGAGATGGGGGGCATGGTGGCCGCCATCGAGAGGGATTATCCGCAGATGGAGATCGCCGACGCCGCCTACCACTATCAGCAGCAGATCGAGAAGGGCGAGAAGATCATCATCGGCGTCAACAAGTATCCCTCGGAGCGACCCGAGCTGGAGTTCGTTCTGAAGATCGACGAGGAGACGGAGCGGCGCCAGATCGAAAGGACCGCCGCCTACAAGGCCGGTCGCGACAAGGTCAGGTTCCAGAAGGCCATGGACGAGCTCCGCAGGCGCTGCGAGGGGCCTCCCTCCTGGGAGAACAACGTCATGCCCGCCCTCATCGAGGCCGTTCGGGCCGGGGCCACGGAGCAGGAATGCTGTGACCTTTACCGCGAGGTCTTCGGCACCTACACCGATCCCGGGACGTTCTGATCCGGGCTGGATACGCATTGCCGGCCGTGCTGATGGATTCAACCGACACAGTGAATGACAAGAATGATAAGGAGGTACCGTTTCCATGACTCAACAGCGGAAGCTTCGCATATTGGTCGCAAAACCCGGCCTGGACGGACATGATCGCGGCGCGCGGGTCATCGCAAGGGCTTTTCGCGATGCCGGATTCGAAGTGGTCTACACCGGCTGTCACCAGACTCCCGAGCAGATCGTGAGCACCGCCATCCAGGAAGACGTGGATCTCATCGGACTCAGCATCCTTTCGGGCGCTCACACCTACTCTTTTCCCCGCGTCATGGAGCTTCTGAGGGAGCACAAGGCCGAGGATATCCAGGTCATCGGCGGAGGCATCTTCCCCCTCGAGGACATCCCCAAGCTCAAGTCCGTCGGGATCAAGGAGATCTTCGAGCCCGGGGCCAAGCTCCAGGACATCATCGACTGGATCAACGGCAATATCACTCCCCGCACAGGAATGGCCGCATAGAAGGGGAAGTCATGAGTGTTGTGGAACAGATTCTCAAGGGCGATGTCCGCGCCACGGCTCGACTCCTGCGCGACATCGACGATCAGATGCCCACGACCCACGAAATCCTGCGAGAGCTTTACCCACACACGGGGAAGGCTCATGTCGTCGGGTTCACCGGCTCGCCGGGCGTCGGCAAAAGCTCCCTCGTGGATCAGCTGGCTCTGCGCTGCCGCAAGGACGGCCTGACGATCGGGATCCTGGCCGTGGACCCCACGAGCCCCTTCAGCGGCGGGGCCATTCTCGGGGACCGCATCCGCATGCAGCGTCATTTTCTCGACGATGGAGTCTTCATCCGAAGCCTGGCCACCCGGGGTCACTTCGGCGGGCTCACCCGATCCACCAACGATATGATCAACGTCCTGGACGCCATGGGGAAGGACCTGGTCCTCGTGGAGACCGTCGGTGTGGGTCAGGACGAGGTCGAAATCGCCAACAGCGCCCACACGACGGTGCTGGTCACCATTCCGGGAATGGGCGACGATGTACAGGCCATCAAGGCCGGCATCATGGAGATCGGCTGCATTTTCGTGGTGAACAAGGCGGACCGGGAAGGCTCACGCAAGACCGTCCGGGAGCTCATGAACCTCGTCGAGCTGGGAGTGCGCCGGCGCGACACCGATGGGTGGCAGCCCCCCATCATCGAAACCGAGGCCATCAAGGGACGGGGAATCGATGAGCTTTACGAGGCCATTCGGAAGCACCGGGATTACCTGGCCGCCAACGACCGGGGCCAGATGGACGACGTCCTCGAGAAGCGCGCCCGGAGCCAGTTGATCGAGGCACTGAAGGACGAGGCCCTACGTACCCTGCTCCGTCGGCTTGAATCCCGCGGGATTTCCCTCGACAGTCTCATCAGCCAGATCAAGTCCCGGCAGAGGGACCCGTACACCCTGGTCCAGGAAGTGCTGGCCAACGAGCTCCGCGATTTCGCGTGCTGAGGCTCGGTGCCGCCCCCAGGACCTCGCTTCCCGGCACGGCACATGCCCGGAGGTTATTCTGATTAAGGATTGGACTCTCTTTTCTTGATTCACCGCAAAGGCGCGAAGAACGCAAAGAAAGATACTGAAGGACCCTTTGCGACCTTCGCGCCTTTGCGGTGAGAGAATGAAGCATCTCACCCTCACCGGGCATGGAAAATTGAAACCGGTCACGGAAGCCGGCATCTCAGGATTTCATAAGCCTCGGTGATCTTGATGAACTCCTCGTGCTCCCCCCCGCTGTCCGGGTGGACCGTCTTGGCGATCTTTCGATAGCGCCGGGCCAGCTCCACCTGGTTCAGGGATCTCATGTCCTCCCGGGTTATGCCGAGCAGTCCCATGGCATTCTCCAAGGGCATGGTGGCCCTGGCAGAAAGAGCCCTCGCATGTGCCCTCCGTCGATGCATGAAATCCCTGTAGAATGAGGGGTCCAGCCGCTGGGCTCCAAAGTCACAATCGAAGTAAAAAATCACGTACTTTCTCAGGTAAGCGTGCAGCGATTCCGCTTCGTGAGCAGGAGCTCCGCTGAAGAAACTCCTGTCCCGGTTGAGCTGGCAGATCTCATCCATGAAACAGGCGTCCAGCTTGTCGGGATCCAGCCCGATGGGGTGGTGCTTCAGGAGGTGGCTCCGGAAATAGCATTCCAGGTGGAAAGCGGTGTAGAGATAGTTCCTCACCTCATGGGGCCTCAGCTGGGCCTCCATGCCCTCGATGATGTGCTCCACTTCATCCCGGCTCCGCCTGAGAAGCACCTTCAGGAACTTCCAGGGCCGAGCGTTCAGATCACCGCAGTCGATTCTTCCGAACCGCAGGAAATGGAGGCGACGCTTGTCGAAGCGGTGAAGTGATAGATGCTGCTCAGCGAGCTCTCCGTCCGTGACTCTGCTCCCCTCGCCTCCATGGGCCGAGGCGTTGCGGTGGGCAAACATCTCGACCACCCTCCGGATATCACTTCTCAGGAACGGAAGAAACAACTGTTCAAGCTCATCGGCCGTGTAGGAAACCCCTTTCCCCTCCAGTGCTTCCTCCACCTCGGGCCGGAAATAGTAGCCCTTGCCGCCGGGATAGATGATGAAGCTCTCGGGGTCGGAACCGAGATCAAGCAAATCCCTGGAGACCCAAAGGCCATGCTCCAGGATCGATTCCTTGATGACGTAACGCGCTCCACCGGACTGCCGAACACATCTCAGGTACAAGGCCATGGCCTCCTATCAATCGATTCCAATCAGCACCAAGTATAACAGAGGGGGGGATGGAGGACAGGGGGATTATGCTGAGACATGCCCGGAGCTTATGCCTGGCTTCCCGAGGAGTCGCGAGGAATGGCGTGAAAATAGAAAGGGCCCGGAAGGAAGCTTCCCCCCGGGCCCCGAAAA
>JALOOX010000119.1 GCA_025454175.1 Syntrophobacteraceae bacterium
TGAGGGCGGTGGTGCAGCGGGTGCTGGAAGCTTTCGTGCGGGTGGGAATGGAGGAGGTCGGCCGCATCGGCCCCGGTCTCCTGGTATTCGTCGGAGTGGGTCCCGAAGACGGCATGGAAGACGTGCGGGTCCTCACCGACAAGGTGGCTCACCTTCGGATATTCCCCGACGACCAGGACAGGATGAACCGATCGGTGATGGACACGGGCGGCGGAGTCCTCGTCGTTTCTCAGTTCACCCTCTTGGGGGATTGCCGCAAGGGGCGGCGGCCGTCTTATGCCGGCGCCGCGGAGCCGGGGCTGGCAAGATCCCTCTACGAGGCCTTCGTCGAGCGGATGCGGGACTACCCGGTCCAGGTGGCCAGCGGGCGCTTTCAGGAAAGCATGCGCGTGCATCTGGTCAATGACGGTCCCGTGACTCTCCTTCTGGACAGCCGTAAACACTTTTGAGAGAGGTTGAGGTGTGAGCACTGTCGAAGCGAGCCCAGCACAGGGATGGGTGCCGGAGATTCAGTCGAGCGAAATCTTCGTGGACGAGGAGGGCGAATGGTACAGTGATGGCGTCGCCATCTCCAGGGAAGATCTGGTCCAGTTCTTCCTGGAGCACGTCGATGAGCTTCCGGACGGCAGCCATGTCATCGCCTGGCAGGGCAATCGGTGCGCCCTGCGCGCCGCCGACACCCCTTTCGTGGTGAGCCGCGTCGACTCCGTGGAGGGACCGGTCCCCGGGGCTCGGAAGATCCTGCTCAAGCTCAGGCACCTCCCCCTGCCCGTGGCTCTCGATCCCCGGACCCTGTGCAGCGCATCGAGCAACGTCCTCTAGGGCAGGCACCGGGCGCGCTTTTCCCGGCCGGCCTATTATCAGCTGGCCCAGTGGGTCGAGGAAGACCCCGAAACTGGAGACTTTTGCCTGTCCATGGGCGGATCGAAATATCCCATCCAGATGATGGATTAAAAAAACCGGGCCGAAGCCCGGTTACTTTGACGGATGGGAGGTGGGATTCGCTTGGGTCTCGGATCTAATCCGTCTTGAAGAAGTTCTTCTGAGCCGCTCCACACACGGGGCACTTTTCAGGGGCCGCCTTGGCCACGGTGTACCCGCAGATCTTGCAGACATACCAGTCCTCAACGGGGAATTTGTCCGGATCCTTCAGGGCCTCGGTGTAGAGGTTGGCGTGAATTTTCTCCACTTCATTGGCATAATGAAAACTGATCTCTGCTGACTTCTGACCTTCTTCCTTGGCGGCGGCAATCATGTCGGGATACATGCTCTTGAACTCGTGATTCTCGCCATTGAGGGCTTCCTGCAGATTTTCCTTGGTGGACTTGACACCGTCCATCACCCGCAGATGCTTGTGAGCGTGCACGGTCTCGGCAGCCGCCACGGCGCGAAACAGCTTGGCGACACCATGAAGGAACTCATCCTCGGCCCTTTCGGCGAAAGCCAGGTATTTGCGGTTGGCCTGAGATTCACCAGCAAAAGCATCCTTCAGATTTTCAGCCGTCTTTGACATACATGCCTCCTTTTCGTTGTGGGCTCGTTTCCAACGGACTGGCATGGGCGAGAAGCCCGCCCTTTTTCCTGATGCCGTTATCCTTTAAATTGTAGAACATTTTCATACAGTTAGCAAATCAGGGTTGGCACAAAGGTCGTCTCGGCGATGGGTTGAACCTAAGCATCCCTCTTCTGATGTCAATCGATGGCACGGTGATGCGAGGGGAGTCCCGCGCTGGTGGGGGAAGGCTTGGGGATGGGGTGGAATGAAGGGGAAACTAAAAACAGGGACCAGGGGGGCGGAGGGAAGATCGTGATCGAATGCAGGAAGAATGATCGTGGGGAAGAGAGAAATCGAAGAATCCAGTGATCATGAAATTCGAGATTTCTCGCTGTCGCCCCAAATGGCAGTTCCTGGACAGCCTCCTGGGCGCTCGACACTGGTGGGCTAATCGTTTTATAGTGAGTGAGCTCAGGATCGCTCTCCTCGCAATGGCTTTTGATCGGCTCGATGAACTGGAGAAGAGGTCTCGCTCGCAGCGCGCGCTCCCCCTGAAACGGAGGCCGTGATCCAACAGCCAGGCATTCGCAGACACCAGGACAAACCAAGGAGGAACCGGGATGAGCGCTGTTTTTGAAGTGGGTATGAGCCACGAGCTGAAGATCAAGACGTCGGCGGATCATTCGGCCCGACACTTTTACGGCAACCTTCCGGACGTTTTCGCCACGCCGTTTCTGGGCGGTCTCATGGAGCGCGCTTCGGCTGAGCTCATGGCCGAAAAGTTGAGTCCGGGCGAGCAGTCCGTCGGTGTATCCATGAACCTCAAGCACCTCGCGGCGACTCCCCTCGGCATGGAGGTGAGGGTCCGAACGGAGATCACCGCCGTGGAGGGCCGAAAGCTGACCTTCCGGCTGGAAGCCTTCGACGAGGCTGAAAAGATCGGCGAAGCCGATCACGATCGCTTCATCATCCAGGCGGACAAGTTCAACGCCCGGGTGCTGGACAAGGCAAGGAAAGCTGGCCTGGCGTGAAGGCGCCGGGAGGACCCCTGGAGGGCAAGTGCCCGAGAGACTGGAGGGAATTCATGGGCGCAACCGATTTGAGATCGCTTTTCCATCCTGACAGCATCGCGGTGATCGGTGCTTCCGAGAGCGCCGGCAAACTGGGCCACGAGATATTGAAGAACCTCAAGGACGGTGGCTTTCCCGGCGCGCTGCATCCCATCAACCCCAAAAGCGAGCGCATCCTGGGACTGCCCTGCTTCAGGAGCGTCAAGGAGGTGCCCGGCCAGGTCGACGTGGCCGTGGTCATCATCCCCGCCCGGTTTGTGCCCCAAACCATCAGGGAGTGCGGCGAAAAGGGGGTGAAGGGCGCCATCGTCATCTCGGGAGGCTTCAGCGAGGCGGGGGCCGACGGGGAAGCCCTGCAGAAGGAGCTGGCCCAGGCGGCCCGGGAGTGTGGCGTCCGGGTGGTGGGGCCCAACTGCCAGGGGATCAACAATCCCTACCACCCCATGTGCGCCTCCTGGCCTCTCCTCACCACCAAGGGTCGCGTGGCGGTCATCAGCCAGAGCGGAACCGTCGGTGCCGCCATGATGGACTGGTTTTCCGTGGAGGGGCTGGGCGTGTCCAGCTTCGTCAGCCTGGGCAATCGCGCCGACATCGACGAGATTGACCTCATCGAGTACTTCGAGGAAGATCCCGAAACACGCATCATCGCCGCTTACCTGGAGGGCGTCAAGGACGCCGTTCGCTTCCAGGAGGTCCTTTCGAGACTCAAAAAGCCCCTGGTCGTCCTGAAGTCGGGGCGGACCCCCAAGGGGAAGGTGGCCGCCGAATCCCACACCAAATCCCTGGCCGGGGCCGACGCCATTTACTCGTCGCTCTTCAAGAGGCACGGCGTGTGCCGGGCTGAAACCATCGAGGAATTCTACGATTTCGCCAAGGCGCTGGCCTACCTCGAGCCACCCCGTGGAAACAGCATCCTTTATATCACGACTTCGGGAGGCGCGGCCATCCTGGCCACCGATGCCGCCGAGCAGGAGGGGCTGAACGTCGCCCCGCTGCCCCCCCAGCTGGCCCAGGACCTGGAAGGGGTGATACCGGCCCACGCCATTCGGAGCAATCCCCTCGACCTGACCGGCGACGCAGACGCCCGGATGTTCCGGGAGGTCATCGAGCGGGCTCGTCCCCACTACGACACGCTGGGCATCATCTTCGGGGACCCCATCCTCGATGCTTCCCAGGTGGTCACTCCCGGAGCCAACGAGCTGGTCATCTTTCTGGGGGGGGCCGAGGTGGAGCGGGAAGAAAAGCTTCGCATGCACCAGAAGGGGATCCCGGTTTATCCAACGCCCGAGCGGGGCATCCGGGCCTTGAGCCATGTCATCACCCCGGCGCTGAAGGAGCAGAAGGCCCTGACGACTTTCCCGGCCGCTTCGGGAAAATCTCAGCTGAGCTTGTTCGAAAGCTTCAGGTTCCTGGAGTCACGGGGCTTCGACTGTATCGTCAGCCGCATCGCCGACAGCCCGGGCAAGGCGGTTCACCTGGCTCACCAGGTTGGTTTTCCCGTGGCTCTCAAGGTGGATTCACCGGATATCCTGCACAAGTCGGACTTCGGCGGGGTGCGGCTCCACCTCCTGTCGGCCCAGGATGTGCGCACGGCATACGCCAGAATGGACGAGAACATCAAGGCTCACGCTCCCGGAGCCCGGGTCAACGGCGTCGTCGTGAGCGCCATGGCGGCCCCGGGGCTCGAGCTGATCCTCGGCATGCATCGCGACCCGCAGTTTGGTCCGGTGATCCTGTTCGGCCTGGGGGGAATCGCCGTGGAGCTCTTCCGCGACGTGGCCATGCGGCTGCTTCCGTTGACAAGGGAAGACGCGCTGAGCATGTTGCAGGAGATCAAGGGGGCTCCGCTCCTGAGGGGGTTCCGGGGACAGCGCACCATCGACGAAAATGCCCTGGTCGAGGGACTGCTGAAGCTGGCCCGCATCGCCCAGGATCATCCGGATATCGTGGAAATCGATCTCAACCCGGTGCTCGCCTACCCCGAGGGCATGCTGGTGGTGGACGCCAGGATCCTCAAAGGCTGATGGACACGGGTGGAAAAGGAGGAGGAAATCGATGCAGGTTCTGGTGCTGTACTACTCCAAGGGCGGCAACACTCGAAGGCTGGCCGAGCTCATCGCCGAAGGCGTCGGCTCCGTGCCCGGCGTCACACCGGTTCTCAAGACGACGGCCGAGGTCACCAAGGACGATTTTGTCGGATCGGCCGGAATCATCGCCGGATCGCCGGTCTACTTCGGGGTGATGGCGGCGGACCTCAAGCGTGTGCTCGACGAATTCGTGGGGGTTCGCAAAAAGATGGAAGACAAGGTGGGCGCGGCCTTCGCCACCTCCGGCGATGCCACCGGCGGCAAGGAGACCACCATGTTCTCCATCATTCAGTGCTTCATGATCTATGGGATGATCGTGGTGGGAGACCCGATGGATGCCACGGGTCATTATGGAGTGGCCTGCGTGGGCGCTCCCGACGACAGGGCGGCCGATAACGCGAGGAAGCTGGGCAGGCGCGTGGCCGGGCTCTGTGCGAAGCTGGGTTGACGAAAGGAGAAGGGAATGTCCGCAGACGAGAAGCTCATCAAGATTTTCGAGTACGCGTTGAACCAGGAGCAGACGGGAAGGAGCTTTTTCGAAGTCTCGGTCCAGCGCTTGGGAATTGGCGCGGCGGTCAGTGCGTTCAAGCAGCTGATCAAGGAAGAGGAAAATCACATCAAGTTCATCAACGCCATCTTACAGGACCTGCGCCAGGGGCGGGACGTCGAGGCTGAAAGCCTCAAGGCCGTGAAGATCGAGCCCACAAACTTCTTCGACGACCGGGCCAGCTCCGAGTTCCTGCAGCAGTGCCTGGAAGGTTCCATGGTGCCCGATGTGACGGTCTTCAACACGGCCTGGCTCATCGAAAAGGACCTGAGCGAGTTTTACGAGAACATGGCGGCCCAGACGGACGGCAAGGCCAAGGAAGCCCTCATGATGCTCTCCCGATGGGAGAAGGGGCACGAGGCGTTCTTCAAAACCTACCGGGACAAGCTTTCCGAGGCCTACTCGCGCATGCCCTGGGGGGGATGATCGAGGGGGCGATTCCCGTCTCAAAGGCTTCCGCGGTCTTTTCAGACATCCAATGGCCAGGGGTGGGCACGTCATCCCGTGTCCACCCAGGGAGCCCCGGTGCTCAGGTCTTCGGACCGGGGCGCTCAGGGGGCATGACGCCAGGCACTGGAGCCATTATCATTAAACTGCCGCAGCCGTCCGAGATCCCTCGGATGGTCCCTGCCTTTGATCGGCTGGAGGTCGTGGAGGGTGCTGGGCTCCTGCACGAGCCATCCAGGGAGCATGGACAAACGATGAACCAGTTCGAATACGAGATCACGGCCTATTCGGCGGAGGACTTCAAGGAAGTGGTGTACTTCTGCTCACCCGACGGCCAGTGCGGCTTGGAGCGCCTTCCCGCGGACCAGATCCGGAAGCTGCAGCAGGTTTTGACCGAGCGGGGGCGGAAGGGATGGGAGCTCATCCAGGCATCCTTCGGAAAAGAGGGCATCCTGGCTTTCTGGAAGCGATCCGCCCAGGGAGCTGCCCTTGAGAGCGGTACCCCGGCAAGCGGGCCCATCGACATTTGATGGCCGAAACGGAGATCCGATATCCATGAAAACCGTGAAGATCAAGGGAATGTCTTGTCAGCACTGTGTCCAGGCCGTCACCCGGGCCCTGGGCGAGATCGAGGGGGTCGTCGGCGTGCAGGTTGACCTGGCGGCGGGCACGGCTTCATTCGAGGAAGAGAAGCCGGTGAGTCCCGAGGTCATCGCCGAGAAGGTCAAGAAGGCGGGGTTCGAGATTGGCTAAGGAGATCCTCCACATTCGGGGCATGACGTGCGCAGCCTGTGTGCGCCGGGTAGAAACCGGCCTGACATCCGTGGACGGCGTGCAGGATGCCACGGTCAACCTGGCCACCGGCAAGGCGCTGGTCGCCTACGATGCCGAGCGGGTGAGGCTCGACGACATTCGCTCGAAAGTGGTGGACCTGGGCTACGAGGTCCTGGACGTGAATCCCCTCCGGCCCGTGGACGTGAGGCGAACAACCCTCTTCGTCGGCGGGATGACGTGCGCGGCCTGTGTGCGCCGGGTCGAGAACGCCCTGAAGGATGTCCCGGGGGTTCGGGAGGCCTCCGTCAACCTTGCATCGTCCCGGGCCACGGTGACCCATCATCCCCTGGAAGTGAGCCCGGAGCAGCTTCAACAAGCCCTTAAGGACACGGGCTACCAGTTCCTGGGGATCATGGACGAGAGCCCCGAAGATCCAGTCCGGGAGGCCACCAGGAGGGAGCTTCGGGACCTCAGGCGGAAGCTCATCGTCGGAGCCGTCCTCAACGTCCTCATCATGGCCGGGAGCATGCCACATTCGATACCGCTGCTTTCGGCTGTGCCGCACCGCTGGCTGCTCATCGCTCTCCTGATCCTGACGACCCCCGCGGTGTTCTGGGTGGGAAGCCGGTTTCTGACCGGAGCCATCAAGGCTACCCGCCAGAGGACGGCGGACATGAGCACCCTCGTGGCCCTGGGCGCCCTTTCGGCCTACTTTTATTCGGCGGCGGCCACCTTCTTTCCGGATTTTTTTTCCAAGGCCGGCTACGAGCTGCACGTCTACTACGACAGCGCCGCCATGATCGTCACCCTGGTCCTGCTGGGCCGGTTTCTCGAGATGAA
>JALOOX010000068.1 GCA_025454175.1 Syntrophobacteraceae bacterium
GGCTCAGGGACTCGGCGTAGATTTCAATGGCATGCTTGACCCGAATGCGGTCCCCCGCCCTGGACAGCATGTCGGTCATTTGCAGCATGCAGGCCGGGCAGCTTGTGGCGACGACGTCGCACCCCGACTGCAGGATGTTCTCCCGCTTGCGCTTCCCGATGGCCTCTGAGATGTCGTAATGCTGCAGGTTGAAGCTCCCTCCCATTCCACAGCAGCGATCGGCCTCGACCATCTCCCTGAGGCGGTAGCGGGGGTTGGCTCGCAGCAGAGTGCGCGGCTGCGACGCCACGCCCAGGGATTTCCTCAGGTGGCAGGGATCATGGTAGGTAATGGCGATCCTGGTCTCATCGTCCGTGGAATCCGCGGGAAGAACGCCCACCTTGTCGACCAGGAGCTGGCTGATATCCAGGGTCCTGGCACTGATCCCCGCGACCTGCTCCCCCGCTTCCGGGGAGAGCCCCTCCGCCATCACCGGCCAGAGCTTCCTGATGGTCGAGGTGCAGGTGGCACAGGCGGTGACGAGGAAGTCGAAGGGCTCGTCGGCAAATCGCTTCAGGTTGTGGCGAACCAGTCTGTTGAAAGCCCGGGAGTCCCCCGAGGAAAGGGCGGGAATGCCGCAGCAGGCGAATTCCTCCGGGAGATAAACCCCGACGCCGTGATACTCCAGGGTGCGGATGACCGCCTGGCCGATGTCGGGAAATACCTTGTCGATGACGCACCCCACGAAGAAGGCCACTTTCAGGCCCGATGCGCCGGGCTTCGTGCTCATGGGCCTGACGCTTCGGTGAAAGGCCGTCGGTGCAAGGGCCTTGATGCGGCGGTCCCCGAGGGGCGAAAGCAAGCGCCCGCAGGAAGCCCCCAGCAGATCGTCCACCGGTTTGATGAAAATCCCCTGCAGCTTCGCCCGTAAGGATCGCCCGCGCCTTGACAAAGATGTCGAGCACCTGGACCCCGCTCGGGCAGTTGGCGGAGCAGGAGCCGCAGAGCAGACAGCGCATGAGGCGTTCGTTCACGCCCCGCGGGTCCTTGAACATCTCCCGGGCGAGTCCGTCGAGGAGGGCGAGCTTCCCTCGGGCAACGTCGGCCTCGCGGCCCGTTTCCGCGTACACGGGACAGACGGCCTGGCACATCCCGCAGCGCATGCAGGCGACCAGCTGGTCTTCCAATTCCTTCACCAGTCCCGCCAGTTGCTTCATGTCGGCCATGCCCGGTCTCCTATGATCTTGCCCGGGTTCAGGATATTCTTGGGATCGAGGGCCGCCTTGATGCGCCGCGAATAGAGGATGGTGGCCCTGCTGGTCTCCTTCTCGAGGAACCGCGACTTGGCCGTGCCGATGCCGTGCTCGCCCGAAAGGGTTCCCCCCAGCGCCAGGGCCCGGTCGAAGATGGCGTCAATGGCCCTCTCCACGCGCTCCCATTCCTCGTGATTGCGCCGGTCCGTGAGAATGGTGGGATGGAGGTTCCCGTCTCCGGCGTGGCCGAAGGTGCCGATGGTCAGGTTGAACCGGCCGGCGATCTCCTCGATGGACCGGATCATGGCCGGGATCTTGCTCCGCGGCACCGTTGCGTCCTCCAGGACCGTGGTGGGCTTGACCCGGGAGAGGGCCGAAAGGGCAGCCCGCCGTGCCTCCCAGACCTTGTCCCGCTCGGCGGCATCCCGGGCCACGCGAATGCGCACGGCTCCCATCTTTCGGCAGAGGGATTCCACCTTCTCGGCGTCTTCCTCCACCTGCGCCGGATGCCCATCCACCTCGATGAGCAGCAGGGCCGCCGCATCCAGGGGCAGTCCCGCCCCGCTGAAATCCTCGACGGCGCGTATGGTGAAGCTGTCCATGAATTCGAGGGTCACCGGAACGATGCGGTTGGCGATGATGGCCGAAACGGTCTCGGAGGCTTTGCTGATATCGTTGAAAATGGCCATCATGGCCTTTCTCGCGGGAGGCATGGGGATGAGCTTCAGGATGATCTTGTCGAACACTCCCAGGGTGCCTTCGGAGCCCACCAGGAGCCCCCCCAGGTTATAGCCGGACACGCATTTGACCGTGCGGGCCCCGGCCTTGACCCGCTCCCCGTCGACGTCGAAAAACTCGAGACCCATCACGTAGTCCCGGGTCACCCCGTAGCGCAGACCGCGCAGCCCGCCGGCGTTTTCGGCCACGTTGCCGCCGAGGGTGGAAACGGCCTGGCTGCCGGGATCCGGGGGGTAAAAGAGCCCTCTCGCTTCCACCGCCGCTGCGAATTTGGCCGTCACCACGCCGGGCTCGACCACGGCGTAGAGGTCTTCCTCGTTGATCTCGAGGATTCTGTTCAGCGCGTTGGTGAGGACCACCACGCCCCCCGCTTTCGGGATCGTTCCCCCGCTGAGGTTGGTTCCGGCCCCGCGGACGGTGAGGGGCAGTTCGTGCTGGTTGCACAGGGCCACGACCCGGCCCAGGCGTTCGCTGGAGGTGGGCCGAAGGACGATGGCGGGGAGGACCGGCTCGAGGACCGCGGCATCGTAGGAGTAGGTTGCGCGGTCCGTTTCGTCCTGGAAGACGTTTTCCCTGCCCAGAACCTTTTCGAATTCCTTGACCAATGCTTTTGTGATCATTCTGCCTCCCACTGCTTTCCGCGGTCCTGGCCGCTCTGTCCTGGATGCTCCTGGCGAGGGTCGTGAATGGTAATACCACAAATCCATTGGTCCTCACAGCCCCCGATCCCCGTGCTCCTTGGACACAGTTAAAGTCAGGCGGCACCGATGGACCGTTGAGGTGATTGACACGAGGCTTCATTGGGGACCCGATGTTTCGGCTCGCAGGCTCTCACTGTAACGGCAGTCATCCTTGAAGGAGGAGTGGAGCATGTCGGTTGGATTCCTGGCGATCATCGCCGCAATTCCCATTTTTCTGGCTCTGGTGCTGATGGTCGGCTTTCGCCGGCCCGCCACCAGGGCCATGCCCCTGGCCCGCCAGCTCATGGTGGTGGCTCAGGTCGTCGGCGGCGCCATGGGCAACATGGTCTGCATCCACAACATCTTTGGCAGTCTGCGCGGTGGTGGGCCTCTCGGGCATGGAAGGCGCGACTTTATGGGGTTGTGGTGGGCATCCTGGTGACATTGATGGGTTTCGTGCTTCCGCCAAATCTGTTCTAATGGCACATTCCATTCATCACGGAGGACGCATGTGAGCCAGGATAAGATCACCATTTTCACTCAGAAGGCCGAAGCCGTCTCGGCGGTGGTGCGGCGGGTCGCGTCCATGGAGGAGGCCTTCGGCTACGCCGTGGACATCTGCCTGAACAAGGACGCCTGTCAGCTGCTCATGTCCGGCTGCGAAGGCGCGATTTCGGACGAAGCCGCGGAGCTTTGCGTGGCCAGGTCCGCCGAAAGGGTCATTGCGGCTCCAAACCTGCCGGATGACCAGTTTGCCCGGTTGGCCGGGGCGGCCGAAGCAGCGGGTGTGAAGCTCATAGCCGACGGGCTCCGAGGCCATCTGGCCGGCATGGACATCGGTTTTGCCGTGGCGGACCTGGGGCTGGCCGAAACGGGCACCGTCGTTCTCGACTCCTCTTCCGAGGACCTGCGCCTGTCCACCATGATCAGCGAAATCAATGTGCTGGTTCTCCCTCTCTCCAGGCTCCGGGCCGGCGGTGCCGAGGCCGAGGCCGAGCTGCTGTCCATGATGCGGAAGATTCCCAATTACCTGGCCTTCATCACCGGAGCCAGCCGGACCGCCGACATCGAGCGGGTGCTGGCCATCGGCGTTCATGGTCCGCTGGAGCTGCACATTCTGCTGCTGGAGGATGCCTGATGCAGACTGCCGTCAAAATCGAGGAATATCTTCAGGAAATCGAGGAATCCCTGGCCAACGAGTTCCAGCGCAAGGCGCTGGACACCTTCGCCGTGGCCTATCGCACGGGAAGGGAAAACGCTTTCGCCGGGATCGACGTGAAGGGGCTGGTCGACGAGATCGCCCGGGCCAAGGACGAAGCCCTTGCGCGCATGGACGAGCTCTACGCGCGGTTCAAGGAAAAGGCCCAGGCCATGGGCGGCCAGGTCCATCTGGCCGAAACCGCCTCCGAGGCCAACGAGATCATCGGTCGCATCGCCGAGGAGAACCATTGCGGGAAGGTGATCAAGTCCAAGTCCATGACCGCCGAGGAAACCCACCTCAATCGCTACCTCGAGGGAAAGGGGCTTCAGGTGGTGGAGTCGGACCTGGGCGAGTGGATCATTCAGATGCGCGGCGAGGGTCCCTCGCACATGGTCATGCCGGCCATCCACCTTTCCCGGTACCAGGTGGCCGAGCTCTTTTCCGGGGTGACCCGCAAGGAGCAGGATCCCGACATCCAGAAGCTGGTGAAGGTGGCCCGCCGGGAGCTGCGCAAGGAATACGTGGAAGCGGACATGGGCATTTCCGGCGGCAACTTCGCCGTGGTGGAGACGGGCACCATCGGCCTGGTGACCAACGAGGGCAACGCCCGCCTGGCGACCACCCTGCCCCGGGTGCACGTGGCCCTGGTGGGCCTGGAAAAACTGACCCCCACGCTGCGCGACGCCCTGCGCATCCTGCGGGCCCTGCCGCGCAACGCCACCGGCCAGCAGATCACGTCCTACGTGACCTGGATCACCGGACCCAACGAGTGTCGGAGCGCGCCGGAAAACAAGAAGATCATGCACGTGGTCTTTCTCGACAACGGACGCCGCGCCCTGGCCGGGGACAGGGATTTCTCCCAGGTTCTGCGCTGCATCCGCTGCGGGGCCTGCGCTAATGTCTGCCCGGTCTACCGCCTGGTGGGGGGGCACAAGTACGGTCATGTGTACATCGGCGCCATCGGCCTGGTCATGACGTACTTCTTCCACGGCCGTGACAAAGCCAAATTCCTGGTGCAGAATTGCGTCAACTGCGGGGCGTGCAGGGAGGTCTGTGCGGCGGGCATCGATCTGCCCCGGCTGATCAAGGAGATCCACGCCCGGATCCAGGATGAGGAGGGGCATCCGGTCCCGTCCCGGCTGCTGGGGATGGTGCTCCAGAACCGCGCCATGTTTCATGCGCTGCTCAAAAACATGCGCTGGGCACAGAAACCTTTCGCCGAGAGCGGCGGCGAATACATCCGTCATCTGCCGACCATTTTCCTCAAGGGGCAGGACTTCCGCAAACTGCCGGCCATACCCGAAAAGGCCTTTCGCGACGAATGGAAGGCCATTCAGCCCAGGGTGGCCGGCCCGAAGCTCAGGCTCGCCCTCTTCTCCGGCTGTGTCCTGGACTTTGTCTATCCGGAGCAGATGAAGGCCGCCGTTCAGGTCATCGCCCGCGCCGGGACCGTGGCTGTGGATTACCCCATGAAGCAATCCTGCTGCGGACTGCCCGTGGTCATGATGGGCGAAAAACAGGCCGCCGTCGAGGTGGCCAAACAGAACGTCCTGGCCATGGACCCGGGGGACTACGACACCATCATGACGCTTTGCGCGACCTGCGCCTCGCATCTCAAGCACGGCTATCCCAAGCTGCTCGAGCATGAAACGGCCCTGATGCCCAAAGTCCGGCAGTTCGCGGACAAGGTCATCGACTTCAGCTCATTCGTGCACGACGTGCTCGGCGTCTCGGCCCTGAAGCTCGACCGCTCCACGAGGAAGGTGGGCTACCATGCGCCCTGCCATCTCTGCCGGGGTCTGGGTGTTCGTGAAGCGCCGCGGAATCTTCTGAATCTGGCCCATGAGTACGTCCCCACCGCCGAAGAGGAGGTCTGCTGCGGCTTCGGGGGCTCCTATTCCATGAAGTTCCCGGCCATCTCCAAGACCCTTCTGGCCAAGAAGATGGCCGACCTGGAGGCCGGGGGAATATCCGCCGTGGCCACGGACTGCCCGGGCTGCGTGATGCAGATCCGTGGCGGCATGAAAGCCGCCGGCAAGGACATCGAAGTCAGGCACATGGCCGAACTGCTGGCGGAGCGCCTGGGCTGAAAGGTTGTCCGAGAACACCTCGTTGTCATTTCGAACAGAGCGTAGCGAAGAGAGAAATCTCGAAAAGTCGAGGTATTGCTGCGAGCGAGATTTCTCGCTACCGCTCGAAATGACAGTTTTCGGACAGCCGCCTAGCTGATTATAGGGAGGTTATCGCATGCAACTGGGATTCATTGGGCTCGGACATCTCGGCAGGGCCATCGCCGGCCGACTGCTGGACTGCGGACATACCCTGACCGTCTGGAACCGGTCGAAGGAAAAGGCGGAATCCCTCGAGGCCACTCTTGCCCCTTTGCCTTGCGAGGTGGTCCGCGAAGCGCACATCATCTGCCTCTGCCTGTTTGACAGTGCAGCCGTGCGCAGCGTGCTGACCCAGCCGGACGGCCTCCTTTCCGTCGATTTGAAAGGAAAGGTCGTGGTGGATCACACCACCAATCATTTCCGGGACGTGACCTCTTTTCATGAGCTCTGTGACCAGGCCGGGGCCATGTACCTGGAAGCGCCGGTGCTCGGCAGCGTTGTGCCGGCCGGCCAGGGGGCACTGACCGTTCTGGTGAGCGGGAGCGAAGCAGGCTACAGGAAGACGGAACCCGTGCTTGCCCAGATCGGCAAGCATATCTTTTATCTGGGGACACCGGGGTTGGCCACCAGGATGAAGCTCATCAACAATCTCGCCCTCGGCAGTTTCATGGCCACCCTGGCGGAAGCCATCGCCTTTGCCGAAAAAGTCGGAATCGCCAGGGAGCAGGTGCTCGACATCCTCAACGTCGGCGGCGGCCAGTCACTGGTGCTCAACGCCAAAAGGGCCAAGCTTCTGAACGAGGATTTCTCCACCCACTTCTCGAACGCTCTCATCTACAAGGACCTTCACTGCCTGCAGGACCTGGCTAACGAGGAGAAGCACCCCCTGTTCACCTGCGCGGTGACCAAGGAGCTCTACGCCCGAACCTTCGCAGCGGGCATCGACGGCCTGGATTTTTCCTCCATCTTCCGGCTCCTCAAGCAGGGGTGATTCGCCCGGGGGCAAAGCGACGGGTCTTCAGTCTGTCTGACGAACTGCCGCGAAGCGTTTCAGCACTCCGGTCCTCCCGGCTGCCTCACACACGGTTTGGGGCGGCATGGCGACCCAGGACGGGCTTCAGGCGTTCCAGGGCCTTTCGGGCCGCTTCGTCCGGGCACTGTGGGTAGGTGTAGAGCTCCATGGTGACGAAACCGTCGTAGCCGTGGAGCTTCAACAGCCGGAAGAGCCGGTCGAAATCCATGTCGCCCTCGCCGGGTATGAGGTGGTAATGCCTGCCCCCGGCGATATCCTCCAGGTGAACGTGGAAGACCCTGCCTCCCAGGGTTTGCAGCACCGTCTCGGGGTCTTCCCCCAGGACGCGGCTGTGGCCCAGGTCGAGGTTGGCCCCCAGAAAAGGGCTGTCCAGCTCGTCCAGAAGGGCCGCCAGGTCCCGGCAGTTTTCGATGAGAAGCCCCGGCTCGTATTCGATGCCCAGCCGGACGGCATGGGATTCGGCTGTGGGGAGCAGGTCCCGCAGGGATTCCTTCAGAAGCTCCATCGAGGCTTCCGGAGTGATGCCCGGAACCATGCGGCCCGAGGTGATGCTGACCGATGAGCAGTCAAAACGGCCTGCCAGCTGGATGCAGCGGCGCGTGTAATCCATGCGCCATCGGCGCTCCGTCTCCACCGGGTTGGCGAGGGACGGCTCGAAGAGCGGCTCCCAGAACTCTCGCCCGTAATACCCCGCGGCGGTGTTGGCATTGATACTGGCCGGCTTCAACCCCGTCTCGTCCAGGAGCGCAGCCAGCCGGTCCGCGTCCGAGTCGCTGAAGGCGGGTGGAAAGAGATGCGGGGCGTCGGCGAGGATTTCAACGCCCTCGTAGCCCGCATTGGCGATCCGACGCACGGCCTCGAAGATGGAGAACCGGGTGTAGGCGTTCGTGCTGAAGGAGAGCTTCATGGCTCATTCTCGATGGGGGTCGCCGAGTCCCGGGGTCCCGGCGGCAGCCCCCATGGCGGTCGCGGCGCCGGATCGGTTCTCACGGCGCCGGGTCGACTCCGCATCCCGTCGGACCCGGTCGGCATAGTCGACCAGCATGCCGTATTGCTCGTGAAGGCCGAAGACCTCCACCCCGAGGGGGGCCTTGAAATAGGAAGCCAGGTGCGGCATGAGGCCGGATTCCCCGCGTCTCCATGCCAGCTCGGCCAGGCGGGCCAGGTCCAGGATGAGCGGTGCCGCCAGGATCGAGTCGTATCCCTGCCAGGTGAACTGCAGGGACATCCTGGCTCCGAGAAACCCCTCGAAATGGATGAAATCCCACGCCGTTTTCTGGTCATCCAGCGACGGCACGTAGTCGATGTGAACGCGGCTGTGGGGGGAGTAGCCCAGGATCTTGGACAGCACCTGGTCCTTGGTCTGAATCTTGGCGGCTTTGTTCAGCGGATGGTCGAGAACCCGTCCGTCCAGGTTTCCGAGGATGTTGAAGCCCTCCCAGCTCAGCACCCGCAAATTGCGGTACGAAAACATGGGGGCCAGGGCCGATTTGACCAAGGTTTCGCCCGTCTTGCCGTCATTTCCCATGACGGGAACCCCGCGGTCGGCGGCGAGCTGCACCAGGGCGGGAAGGAGCGCCCCCTGGGACGGGGTGAAGTTGATGACGGGGCAGCCTTCGCGGATGGCGGCGTAACTGTAGAGTGTGCTCGCACGAATGGCGCCGGCGTCATCTTCATCCAGGCATTTCTCCAGGGACGCCAGATCCTCGTGATGCGGCGACGGGGCAATGGCCGGCTCCGTCGAGGCCAGGTTGACGACGACCACGCTATCCAGCGAACGGTCGGTTCTGAATGCGGAGAGCTGGCTTCGGATGCGATGGATTTCCTCGCGAGCACTGGTGAGGCAGTCCTGGCGCGGGCCGGCCAGCTGCTCGATGGCTTCCCCGCAGTTTCTGCTGGTTCCCCGGGAGATGCGAGGCTCCATTTCCTCGATATCGGGCCGGATTTCAGACAGGAGATCTCCCCGGATGATGCCCGTCTCCCGCGCAAGATGGGCAGCCGTGTCCATGAGGCTTCCCTGCCGTATATCACACCCCCCCAGCTCAAGGTCTTCAATCCGGGCCAGCGGAGCTCCCTCGAAGAGGCTTCCGGCCGTGACCATCCCCGTGGGATCGGCGAGGCCTTTCCTGAGAGCCAGGGCGCCAATGATCACCGTGGTTGAGATGGACCCCAGCGCGCCGATGAGCCAAACCCCTGTTCTTGTCCCTGCCATTATGAGACCCAGCCACCCGTGGCATCAAAAAAACGCCTCAACATGATTAAGACCATTCCGCTGGCGGGAACCTCGCCAGTTTCCCCTCGAAGTTGAGTTTTTATGCTTCATTCCAGGGTGAAATGCCAGAAGGATTTGCCTCCGGGCTCAAGGAAACCGAAACGGGGAGACCGGCGGGAGATCTTCCTGGCCATGCTGTCACGACCCGATTCGGGAATCCACCAGTTTGAGGAGCGCGTAAAGCGTCTCCATGTGGGGGATGGCAACGCCGAGGGATCGGGCAATGCGAACGGCGTTGCCGAGGATGGCCTCCACCTCCATGGGCCTGCGGTTTTCGAAGTCCAGCAGCATGCTGGTTTTGTAGGGCTTCATGACCCGGGTTCCCTGGATGTTCTGGTCGATGACATCGGCGGGGAGCGGGTGGCCGGCCGCGGCTGCCAGTTGAGAGACCTCTTCCATCACCGCCCGAGCCAGCCGGGTGGATTCCTCCGAGCCCAGGATGGTCCGGGTGTCGACACCGCCTGCCAGTACCGAGATGGGGTTGAACGGAGCGTTCCAGACCAGCTTCTGCCAGCGGGCCGTAACGACGTCTTCGGTCACCAGGCAGGGAACCCCCACGGATTCCAGCAGGGAACGAATGGCCTCAGCCCTGGACGATGGGCCCGAGGGGTACCGTCCCAGGGTAAGGCGCCCGTAGTCGAGGTGGAGTATGCGCCCCGGCCCGACGCGGTTGGCCGCGATGAAGGCCAGGCCGCTCAGGATCTCCGTCTCCGGAAAAGTCAGCCGGACCGGCTCCTCGATGTCGATGCCGTTCTGGATGAGCAGGATCGAGGTTCCGGGTCCGACAGCTCCCCGGATAAGATTGGGCGTATCCGCCCCGGGGAGAACCTTGGTTGCGACCAGGATGATGTCCGGTGGATCACCGTAGTCCGGGGCCGATCTCAGAACCTTCTCGGGAGCGAACCGGGTGTCGCCCGCATCGCTCTCGACGTGGATCCCTTCGGCCAGAATGGAATCGTGGTCCGAGCGAGCCACGACCGAGACGAGGGCCCCGGCCTGGGCCAGTTTTGCTCCGTAAAAACCTCCGATGGCCCCGGTGCCGATGACCAGTATTTTGACTTCAGATGATTTACCGTCCTCCCGACGACCTTTTTCCATGTGGGCTCCTCCCGTGCCTCCTGCGTTTCCCCTTCTCTTTAGAAGCATCGCGGTGGAGCCGTCAAGTCTTCATCAAAAGGCAGGGCCTTCAGTGGAGGCGTTGCGTTGAGTGCATTCGCTCCCATGAAGGCCCTGGGCTATCTTCAACGATCCTCGGGAAGGGGTGGAGTCAGCCTGGCACTCCGTTCACAGGGTCAAGGCGCCTGGGGGTCCAGTCCCAGAAACCTCGGGATGGGCGTGGCTCGACCGTTTTGCCCGACGGCCGGAATCCTGAGCATGGTGTCTGAGCCGGCGATCCGTCCCCGGGTACCGGCAGGCACCTGGAGCTCGGGATGATCGAATGGAGCGCGCTCGAACTTCACGCGGTCATCCGTGAGCCCCCTGGCGAGGAAGGCCACCAGCGCCTGGATCCTCGCCTCGGCTTCCGCCGCTTGACCGGGGGGAATATCGATGGAGGTGTCCAGTTCGGGAATGCCGTCCATGTCCACATCCAGGTCGGCGAAATTGGTGGCCGGAAAGTTGCCGCCCCGCACGTAGAATTCCACCACCTGGCGCAGGGTGGAATCCCCGCCATGGTGGAAGTACGGACCGGTGAATTCCGCATTGCGGAGGCTCGATGCCTTGAAGCTCCCCATTACCGCCACGCGATCGCAATCAGCGGGGAGATCCGGCACGAAAGCCGCCACATCACCGGGCAGGAGATTATCGTTCTTCAGCAGGCCGAGCTCCACGTAGGACAGGGGGAAGCTCTGGCCGGTCAGGGGGTTCAGGAACGGCGACCTGCCGGCCCTTCCGATGTCCTCGCTGCCGGGGCGCGCCGCGATGTTGTACATGCCGTTGTCGTAGCAGGCGGTCCCCCCGTCCCCCATGACCATGGATTCGATCATGTTGATGGGAACGCCGTTGTCATTGACCTGGACGTTTCGGACTGAGTGATTGGTCGTTTCGGGAAGCAGGTGGCAGTTGATGCATCGACCGTCGGCGGGACCCAGAGGGCCGTCGTTCAGGCCCGAGAGATTGGTCCCCTGGAAGATATCGAGGCCAAGCAGCTCCTGCTGGGTGAGGGCCGTCGGATCCGGGGCAATGGGCACACCGCCGCCGCGGACGTTGAGGGCCGCGCCCATGAAGCGGTCAAATGGCGTGTCGTCGGCGATGAGCGTGGCTTCGTAGAGCTGCACCGACAGGCCGAAATAGAGCGAGAAGTTCCATTCCATCTGGGTGAAGGGGCCGCCAGGGGCATCCACGGTCTGGGTGGAATTCCACCACTCGGGCTGGAAGGCCTCCCGGATCATCGTGGCGTAGTTGGGCACCGAGAGCCCCCTGCGGCCGGCAACCCTGTCGCCGCGCAGGAGTCGAGCCTGGGACAGGGGCCCCAGCACGCTGTCCTCGGGATGGACAAGCTGCCGGGCGAGAGGTCTCAAGGCCAGCATTTTCCTTCCCAGCTCGGGGAAGCTCCGGTTGTCGAAGGACATCTCGAATCCGCTGAGGGGTGGACCCACGGCCTGGGAAGCCAGGCTGCTGTGGATGATGCGCACCCTTTCGGCCGTCAGGGGAGCGGCCGGGTTGAATCGGTCGCCTTTTCGAAGCGTGCTGTCCCGATCCCTGAAACCGAAGGGGTTGACGCCGTTGAATACGGCGCTGGCCCGCCCGTCCCAGAAGTTGTCGAAATTGAATACGGCGTTGACGGTATGGGGGGCGTTGCGGGGCTCGACGCGTCGAATGGTTTCGCGGGGCGAATCGGTGGGTCTGCGCGTCACCAGCTTGAAAACCGGGTCGTGGAGGCGGTTGCCGACATCGAGGGGGATGGAGGCTCGGGGATTCAGGCCGATGAAATCCGTCAGGCGCACCCCCTGGGAGGACACGACGTCGTTGGTGTCAAACAGCACGTTGTCAAACTCATTGTTGACCGGGTCGGGGTTCAGGGGGTCCGGTCTCGGGACCCTCGCCGTGGCCGGGGAGCGCTGATGCAGGGGGAAGTCGTCGGCGGTGAGCTCGAGGTTCGGACCGAAATGGAGGCGCCCGGATTTCCCGGGGATGGTGGAGTTGCCGAATTCCACGTCTCCGCTGGAGTAGACGGGGGGAAGACCGGCCGGGAAATTGGTGTCGAGCAGCCCCGGCGAGAGCTGGTTTCTCGACCTGATATCGGCTCCCGCGTTGAAGTGGCAGCTCGCACAGGCCTGAATGCCGTCACTGCCCAACTGCATGTCCCAGAAGAGGGCCTTGCCCAGCCTGATGGCGGCTTCCTTGTTTAGCACTACCACGTAGCTGTCGAGGTCCGGGGGCTCCGGGGCCACGACATCCTTGAGGGAGAGCACCTGCGCCTCCTGAGCCTGCAGGGTGGTCCCACCCAGCAAGGTCAAAAGGCAGAACATCGCCGTGAGCTTTGAAGCTCGAAACCGTGATCCTCGTGCGCATCTCGAAACCATGGTCATCCTCCTTCCATTCCAACCAGCCGGCGCCGGCGTACGTGCGGCAGTTTGAATCGGCCGGAGCCGAATCAAGCCGCGCCCTTCCAATTATCCGTATCCTCTTCGTAAGCAATTATACTCTGGTGGGTGTGCGTGGAAATGATTACAAGTAATCAATTCTCAAAGTGATTCATGGGAGTGAAATCACCCCGGATGTGGTTCATGAATCGGCAGGGAGCCGCCTTTTCATTCATCTTTTGTGAAATAGGGCTGATTTGTGATAAGGGTGAGGCGTGCCATCCGACTCTGGAGCGCGGTGCTTAAGGGTTGAATCCTTCCGTTCTTGGTTCACCGCAAAGGCGCGAAGAACGCAAGGAAAGGCAGGGAGGGCCCCTTCGCTGCCTTCGTGTCCTGGCGGTGAGAAAATGAAGTGTTTCAATTTCAACGAGTATAGCTGGGTTGAGCTCAGGAGGGTTTTGATGGCTCACTCTTTCATGCCCGGGCGGGCAGACCAATCGGAGTTGGATCGGATTCAGCTGGAAGGCCTCAGGTGGACGGTGGCTCATGCCCATGCCAACAGTCCCTTTTATCGAAGCCGACTGGATGCAGCGGGTGTATCTCCGGATCGGATTCGCTCCCTGGAAGATCTGCGGCAGCTGCCTTTCACGACGGCGCAGGAGCTCCAGGAAGGATATCCCTTCCCGCTTCGGGCGGTTCCACACGATCGTATCGTCAGGGTGCACGCCTCGTCGGGGACCACCGGAAAGCGGAAGGTTCTGGCCTACACCCGCAAGGACATCGACGACTGGGCGGATATGTTTGCCCGATGTTACGAGATGGCGCAGCTGACCCGGGAGGACCGTGTGCAGATCGCCGTGGGCTACGGCCTGTGGACGGCGGGGGTAGGCTTTCAGCTGGGCTGCGAGCGCTTCGGCGCCATGGCCATCCCCGTGGGGCCGGCCAACACCGAAATCCACTGCCAGATGCTCGAGGACATGCAGAGCACGGTCTTCTGCGCCACGGCTTCCATGGCCCTGCTCATGGCCGAGGAGATCGAGAAGCGGGACCTGCGCGGTCAGCTGGCCTTGAGGAAGTTCATCTTCGGAGCCGAGCGCCACAGTCATCGGATGCGCCGTCGCATCGCGGAGATCACGGGAGTGGAGGACCACTACGACATTCCCGGGCTGACGGAGCTCTACGGGCCCGGCACGGGGCTCGAGTGCGCGGCCCACGAGGGGATCCATTACTGGGCGGATTATTACATTCTTGAAATATTGGATCCCGAGACCCTGGAGCCCATGCCTCCCGGCGAGGTCGGGGAGATGGTGGTGACCACCCTGCGCAAGGAGGCGTCCCCCCTCATCCGTTATCGGACCCGCGATCTCACGCGACTGATTCCCGAGCCCTGCCGCTGCGGCAATCCGCTCCCGAGGCACGATCACCTCCTCGGGCGCTCGGACGACATGTTCATCTACCGAGCCGTCAACATCTACCCGGGGCAGATCGACCACGTAATTTCACGGATTCCCGGCGTCGGGAGCGAGTATCAGGTCCATCTTTTCAGGCGGGAGGACGGCAGGGACTCGATGCTCATCAAGGTCGAGCGTACGGGGATGGACTCCCCCGATGCGGACCGGGACCTGGCTGAAGCCATCGCAGCCGAGATTCGAAAACAGATCCTCGTTCGGGCCCAGGTGGAGTTGCTGGATTACGGGACGCTGCCCAGGACTGAAAGGAAAAGCCGGCGCGTCTTCGATCACCGCATCGTGGACAGGTGATGACTCGAAACTCGAAACCTTGAAGCTTGAACCATGAAAAGGAGGAGGACCATGCAGTCAGGAAGGTGGAAAGTGCTGGCGGGGTGCTTGCTGGGGGTTGCGCTCCTTTTGTCCGGCGTCACGCCGGCCGTGGGCGCGGACGATCAGGCCATCAGGATCGGGGCTTTCTTTGCGCTGTCCGGGCCGGCGGCCACCATCGGGACCCCGACGAAGCTCGTGGCCCAGATGGTGGTGGACCGGATCAACAAGACCGGTGGAATCGGCGGCAGGAAGCTCGACCTCGTGGTGGGCGACACCGAGAGCGAGCCCACCAGGGCGCTCATGGAGGCCAAGCGGCTCGTCGAGAAGGAAAAGGTCGTGGCCGTCATCGGGCCCACTCGAACCGACGAGGGACTGGCGGTGAAGCCCTATTTCGAGGACACGGCGCACGTGCCCGTCATCATGACCATTGGCGGGGATCCGGTCATTGCCGGGGGGAAGTTCGGGCCCTTTCGGTGGACCTTCAAGACCCCCCAGCGCACGTCCGTGGCCGTGAAAAAGGTCTATGACCACCTGCGGTCCCGGAAGTTGACGAAGGTGGCCCTCCTCACGGCGTCCGACGGCTTCGGGAAGGACGGGCTGGCCTGGCTCGATCAGCTGGCTCCCGAATTTGGAATCGAGATCGTCGCCCGGGAGGTTTTCGCCGTATCGGACACGGACATGACACCCCAGATCATCAAGACGAGGGAGACGGGGGCCCAGGCCCTCATCTGCTGGACCATCGGGCCTGCCGGGGCTCGCGTGGCCAAGAACGTGAAACAGCTGGGGCTGACCATCCCGCTGATTCAATGCCACGGGCAGCCGGATCCCAAGTACATCGAACTGGCGGGAGAGGCGGCCGAGGGCAGCATCATGCCGGCCACCAAGCTCATGGTGGTGGACCAGTTGCCGGATTCGGATCCGCAGAAGGCCGTGATCCAGGAGTTCATCAAGCTCTACACCGAGGAGTATAAGTACGACAAGCAGTATCCCATCAACACCCACTCGGGTTACGCCTGGGATGCCATCTATCTCCTGGCCAACGCGCTGCGCCAGGTGGGCTCCGACCCCGAGAAGCTGCGGGCCGCCATCGAAACGACCCAGGGCTACGTGGGCGTCAGCGGCATTTTTTCCCTGACCCCTGAAGACCACAACGGGCTCGGAACGGATTCCATGGTCATGGTGAAGGTGGAGAAGGGCAAGTGGGTGATGCTCCAGCCCTGACCCGGGATCCAAACAAAGTGCTTGACACGGGAGTCGCTCCGGGTTTATTGGGCAAAGGTGAGTGTAAGGATCAACAGGACTATCGGACTATCCGAGGATGGACGGCGGCATGAGAAAGCCCTCTGGCAGCAAAAACCTTTTCTGGCGCTGGTGGCGCGGAACTGGCTTGAGGTGTGCCGACGGGCTTTAGCTGGAGCTGAACCATCAGTTTGAGTGTGAAGATCAAGGACCGTGGGCCGCCTGGCCCACGGTCCTTTCCGTTTTTGCTGGGGGGTCGTGGGAGTCATCCTGCGACCCCCCTCTCATTTTGGGATTTACGGACGATTCGGGTGAATGAGCAAGCAGCGGAGCCGGATCAGGACTGAAGAGGAGACCGATATGCTGATCGTGATGGATCAATTGGCGACAAACGGCGAGATCGACGCGGTGGTGGCGGCCATAGAGGCCCGTGGATACATGGCCCGCCCCATTCCCGGAGGGCAGCGGGTGGCCATTGGAGTGCTTCACAACCATGGGGCCGTGGATGCCTCCATGTTCCTGGGGCTGGCCGGGGTCAAGGAAGTCATTCCGGTCACGAGGCCGTTCAAGCTCGTCAGCCGCGAGTTTCAGCTCGACGACACCGTGGTTCGGGTGGGGGACGTGGAGATCGGCAACGGGCATCTGACGATGATCGCGGGACCGTGCGCCATCGAAAGCGAGGAGCAGGCCCTCACCATCGCCCGGCACGTCCGGAAGGCCGGGGCTCAGCTTTTCCGGGGCGGCGCCTTCAAGCCGAGGACGTCGCCCTACGCTTTTCAGGGACTGGGTGAGGAGGGGCTCGGGATCCTGGCCAAGGTCCGCGAGGAAACCGGGATGCCGGTGGTGACGGAGGCCATGGACCACGAAGTGTTCGACCTGGTCGAGGTCTACGCCGACGTGATCCAGATCGGAGCCCGCAACATGCAAAATTTCAGCCTGCTGCGGCGGGCCGGCCGGTCGCGGAAGGCCATCCTCCTCAAGCGCGGGCTTTCGGCCACCATCGAGGAGTGGCTCATGGCCGCCGAGTACATCATGGAGGGCGGCAACACCCAGGTCATCCTCTGCGAGCGGGGAGTGCGCACCTTCGCCCACCACAGCCGCAACACCCTGGATCTTTCGGCCATTCCCGTCGTGCAGAAGGAGAGCCACCTGCCCATCATTGCCGACCCGAGCCATGCCGCGGGGCGGCGCAACCAGGTGATTCCCCTCAGCCGGGCCTCTGTGGCGGTGGGCGCCCACGGGCTGATGGTCGAGGTGCATCACGCCCCGGAAACGGCCCTCAGCGACGGGGCCCAGTCGCTCTATCCCGAGCAGTTCCACGAGCTGTGCCGGCAGGTTCGTGCCATTCACACCATGTTCAGTCCGTACCAGGACAACCTGGCGGACATCAGGCGAAGTGCGTGAGAGGGGAGGGAAGACATCATGAGGTTGCGCTTATTTCCCACCAGGGATGAGTTTCTGAGCCTGGCCGGTCAGGGGAATGTGATCCCCGTTTGCCGTGAGATCCTGGCGGACACGGAGACGCCGCTCTCGGTGCTGGCCAAGGTGTACCGGGACGCGGGACCGGTTTTCCTCCTGGAGAGCGTCGAGGGCGGCGAGCGCTGGGGACGCTACAGCTTCCTCGGGGCTTCGGCTCGGGCCACCGTGAGGGTCTTCCGGGACCGGGTGGAAATCCAGGAGAACGGCGAAGCCACGGTTCTTGAGCACGGGGGCGACCCATTCGCCGTTCTGCGCTCGTTCATGGGGCGGTTCAAGCCGGTTTCGCTGCCCGAGCTCCCGCGCTTCTGGGGGGGGCTTGTTGGATACCTGACCTACGAGTCCGTGTCCTTTTTCGAGACCGTTCCCGTGCACCACGACGATGCGGCGCCGCTGGCGAGGTTCATTCTGCCCGACCGCCTCTTCATCTTCGACAACGTGCGGCACACCCTGGCCCTGGTTTCCTACGCCTTCCTGGACGGTGTCACTGCCGAGCAGTCCCACGAGGACGCCCTGGCCTCCATCGATGCCATGCAAGGCGAGCTGGCCCAGTGCCTGGCCGAGCCCGCCGGCAAGGTGAACGGCGCGTGTCAGCTCGATACTCCCGTCGACGCCGAATCGTTTCGATCCCGGGTGCGCCGCGTCAAGGAGTACATCGCGGCGGGCGACGTCATCCAGGCTGTCATCTCCCAGCCTTTCGTGTGCAGGGACCCCATTCATCCCTGGTGGCTGTATCGAGCCCAGCGCTACATCAACCCGTCCCCCTACCTCTTTTTCATGCACCTGGATGACATGGTGCTGGTGGGGTCGTCTCCAGAAACCATGGTGCGCCTCGAGAGCCGCGTGGCCACCCTGAGGCCCATCGCCGGCACACGCCCCAGGGGAAGGACTGAGCAGGAGGACCGCCATCTGGCCGACGAACTGCTCCAGGACCCCAAGGAGCGGGCCGAGCACCTGATGTTGGTGGATCTCGGCCGAAACGACCTGGGGCGCATTGCCGAGATCGGGTCCGTTCAGGTGACCGACCTCATGGTGGTGGAGCGATACTCGCACGTGATGCACCTGGTTTCGAACATCACCTGTGATCTGAAGACGGATTGCGACGCCTGGGACCTCATCCGGGCCACTTTCCCCGCGGGGACCCTCAGCGGAGCGCCCAAGATCCGGGCCATGGAGATCATCGCCGAGCTGGAACAGGCCCCACGGGGACCATACGGGGGGGCTATCGGTTACATTTCCTTCACGGGCAACATGGACCTGGCCATCACCATCCGCACCGCCAGCATCCAGGACGGCTGCCTGACGGTACGGGCCGGGGCCGGAATCGTCGCGGATTCGGATCCCGAGCGCGAGCGCGTGGAAACGGTCAACAAGGCCATGGCCATTCAGAGGGCTTTGCAGCTCATTCGACAGGGAGGCGCGTGATGATCGCAATGATCGACAACTACGATTCCTTCACCTACAACCTGGTTCAATATCTCCAGATGCTCGGGGCCGAGGTCCGGGTGGTCCGCAACGATGCGGTGACGGTGGACGAGGTGGCGGGCTGGAGGCCCGAAGGCATCGTCATTTCTCCCGGACCCTGCAGCCCCGAAAAGGCGGGGATATCCATCGACCTGATCCGGCGCCTGTCGGGGAGTATTCCGATCCTGGGGGTGTGCCTCGGGCACCAGGCCATCGGGGCTGCTTTCGGGGGGCGGGTGATTCGGGCCCGGGAGTTGATGCATGGCAAGACCTCGAGCATCTCCGCCGACGGGAAGGGGATCTACCGCGGGATCCGGAGTCCCTTTCAGGCCATGCGCTATCACTCCCTGGCGGTGTCGAGGGAGGAGCTCCCGCAGTGCCTGGAGATCACCGCCGAGGCCGAGGACGGCGAGATCATGGGGATCCGTCACCGGGAGCATCTCACCGAGGGCATCCAGTTTCATCCCGAGTCCATCATGACCCAGGTGGGGAAGCGTCTCCTGCGCAATTTCCTGGAGATTGCCCGCGGAGCCGACCTTCGGATGACCGCCTGAGCCGGCCAGCGGTTGCCCATGCTTTCGGCTCGAAACCCGAACCTCAAAACCGATAACTTGCTGAAACCTTAAACTTGAAACTTGAAACTTGAAACTGAATACAGGGGGAGGCAGATGACGCTCCAGGACGCTCTGAAGAAGATCATCCAGAGGGAGGACCTTCAGGAGGTCCAAATGGCCGAGGTCATGACGGACATCATGTCGGGGAATGTGACGGACGCTCAAATCGGGGCTTTCATGGCAGCCCTGGCCACCAAGGGGGAGACGTTCGCCGAGCTGGCCGGCGCCGCCCGGGCCATGCGGCGCAAGGCCATACGCATCCAGGTAGCCGCGGACCCCGTGGTGGACACCTGCGGGACAGGTGGCGATCGCTCCAACACTTTCAATATTTCGACCACGGCGGCCTTTGTGGTGGCCGGCTGCGGGGTCACGGTGGCGAAGCACGGCAACCGGTCCGTCTCGAGCCGCTGCGGCAGCGCCGATGTGCTCGAAGCGCTGGGGGTGCGGCTGGATATTGTTCCTGAGCTCGTCGAGGAAGCCGTCCAGTCCATAGGCATCGGGTTCCTGTTCGCGCCGGTTTTTCACGGCGCCATGAAGCACGCGGCCAAAGCCAGGAAGGAAGTCGGAATTCGCTCGATCTTCAACATGTTGGGGCCCCTCACCAACCCCGCGGGAGCCAACTGCCAGCTCCTCGGTGTCTTTGCGCCCGGACTCACCGAGATGTTCGCCCAGGCCCTGAAGCTCCTGGGGACGCGCAGGGCCTTCGTGGTTCACGGCCACGACGGCCTGGACGAGATCTCCGTCTGTGCGCCCACGAGGGTTTCCGAGCTCAGGGACGGCATGATCCGGACCTACGATGTGACCCCCGAGCAGCTGCTGGGAAGAATCGCCGAGCCTGAGGAGCTTCAGGGCGGAGAGCCGGCCGTCAACGCCGACATCGCCCGTCGGGTCTTCGCCGGGGAGAAAGGCCCCCGGAGGGACGTGGTCGTCGTCAACGCCGGTGCGGCCCTGGTGGCCGCGGGAGTTGCCCGTGATTTCCCCGAGGGCATCGGAATGGCCGAGGCCGCCATCGACCGGGGGGACGCCATGAGAAAGCTCGAGGGGCTCGCCCGGTTCACGCAGGAGAACGGATGATGAGCGCTTCTGAAATGGCGGGGACGGGCCGGTCCGATATTCTGGCCCGCATCGTCGAGCACAAGCTCGTCGAAGTGGAGGAGGCGAGAAAGCGCATATCGGAGGCCGGGCTCCGGAGGGAGGCTGAAAAGCCCCGGCGGCGGAGGCCCTTCCTGGAGCCACTGTCCAGTCCCGGCCCCTTCGGGGTCAACGTCATCTCGGAGATCAAGCGGGGATCTCCCTCCAGGGGCCTGATTCGGGGGGATCTCGATGCCGCGGCCACCGCCCGGGCCTACGAGCGGGGAGGGGCCGCGGCCCTCTCGGTGCTGACGGACCGGTCCTTCTTTTTCGGCGGGGCCGACGATCTTGAGGCGGCTCGGGGGGCTTCGGCCCTGCCGGTCCTGCGCAAGGATTTCATCGTCACCACCTACCAGGTCTATGAGTCGGCGGTGATGGAAGCCGACGCCATCCTGCTCATCGTCCGGGTGCTGGCCCCTCAATTCCTGAGGGACTGCCTGGACCTCAGCCGGGAGCTTGGGCTCGACGCGCTGGTTGAGGTCCACTCCCTGTCGGAGCTCGAAGTGGCCACGGCCGCCGGGGCTCGGCTGGTGGGCATCAACAACCGGGATCTTCGGACCTTCCGGACCGACATCGAAACCTCGGTGAAGCTGGCCTCGCATGGAAGCCCCGGCCAGGTGCTCGTGGCTGAAAGCGGCATCCATGGGCGGAGCCAGATCGAGAAGCTCCTCCAGGCCGGGATACACAATTTCCTCATCGGCGAGAGCCTGGTTCGCGCCGGAAACATCGAGGATTTCCTCGGGACTTTGCTGGGCAGACGCGATGCGGTCGGTCCCGGGGAGGAACCGTGATGGGAGAAGGAAAGACGGGGAACGCCGTCATGCCACCTCGGACGAGCGGCTCTGAAGTGCTGCCGGCGCCGGAGGGTGAGGCCTCCGATCGACTGGCGCCCGTGGCGTCGGTTCAGGTTAAAATCTGCGGACTCACGGACGAGGCGCAGGCGCTGGAGTGTGTCCGGCTGGGAGCGGACGCCATCGGCCTCGTTTTCTTCCCCAGAAGTCCGCGGAGCGTGAGCGACGAGAAAGCCCGCTCCATCTGCCGGGAGGTTCCAGACGGTACCTGTACCGTCGGAGTATTTGTGAATGAAACCTTCGAGGCGATCATGAGACGGGTGGAGTTTTGCGGACTTCGGGGAGCCCAACTGCACGGGGACGAATCGCCCGAACTGGCGGCCCGCCTGAGCGCCCGAGGCCTGGTGGTCCTCAAGGCATTCTTTGCCAACGGGCATCCTTCCCTGGCGATGGCGGACCGCTACCCGGGCGCGGTTTGCCTGGTTGAATCCACCGGAGGTCCGCTGCCGGGAGGCAATGCCCTGGCGTGGGACTGGGCCGCCGCCCGGGACCTGGCTGCCACCAGGCCCACGGTCCTTGCGGGGGGGCTTCATGCGGACAATGTGAGGGAGGCCATCGAGTCCGCGCTTCCCGATGCCGTCGATGTGAGCTCGGGCGTGGAATCCAGTCCGGGCGTCAAGGACCTCGACAAGGTCAAGCTTTTCATTTCCAGGGCCACGCAGGGCATGAGGTTGGACCGCCGGGTCCGGCCGGTGTTTTTTTAACCGGAGTCTTTATGTTTACTTCCTCGGCGTTATGGTATAAATCGCCTGCGAGAAATGATTGAAACCGGCGGGAGGCCAGATGTTCTTCTTGATCGGGGGAATTCAGCCCAGGACGACAACGGTGGACGATACGCCGCGGCTGTGCTCCCATTGCGGCCTGGCCCAGGCACGCCTGAAAAGAATCGATCATTACCTCAGCCTGTTCTTCATCCCGCTCTTTCCCGTGAAACGGGGCGAGCCTGTTGTGATCTGTGACCGGTGCGGAGCGGTCTCACCGCCCGAGCAGCCCATGGGCAGGCATCCCCTGGCCGGGGGGAGCGGACGGGATCGTTGTGCGCGATGCGGAGCCCCAGTGGAGGCTGATTTCCGCTATTGTCCTCATTGCGGCGCACCCACTTGAGCAGAAAATTGCCGAAGATTCCCTTGGACCCGAGTGAATGAACATGACCACCGAGAAGAAAGTCCTGCAGTTCCCGACTCTCGCGGAGCCGAATATCGAAACCATCCTGAGCCGATTTCTCAAGAGCGAGCAAAAGCGGCTCAAGGTGAGAACTTATCGGCGTTACCGGGAGGTCATCGACCTCATGAAGCATTGTATGAACGCCTACGGAGCCAACGATCTCCAGAGCTCGTCGGACATAGCCCTTTACGACCGCCTCTCCTATCACAAGAACATCGATTTCTGCGCTATTTTCGGGCCTGAAAAGATCCTGCCCTCGGTGTCCCACTTCCTGAACTACTTCATGATCCGTAAGGTCATGGCTTCCGAGGCGCTGCTGCAGGCGGCGGGAACCGTCACCAAACGGCTCATCAAGTGGCTGGAGGAGCAGGGATTCGTGGGGAAGGAGGAAGCCGACAAGGCCACGGCCATTGCCGCCGAGGCCGCGCGGGAGCTGCCGGCCGCCGAAAGGCTGGCTCGTCTTCTGTACGAATACGCCCAGCAGTATGCTCCCCGCTACTGGACCACCGAAATCGACGACTATTTCACCGTGGACAAGGTGGAGCCGGGTCTGCTCCACCTGTCCGCCATGACCAGCGCCGATTCGGTGGAAGTGGGGGTCCCCAAGGACATCACGGACCATTGCCGGGTCGGCTGGCAGGTGAACCTGCTGTTGGGAAAGACGCGAAACGGATGGAGCATCCTCGAGACGGGCAACGTCTATCCGTCATGATCGAGGAACCGGATGAAGTCGGAATTGGGAGCCCCTCCTCCGCCACGCGCGGGGGAGGGGTTTTTTGTCAGGCGAGGCAGGAATTCACGAAGTCCCAGTTGATGAGCTTCTCCACGAAGGTGCCGAGGTAGTCCGGCCTCCGGTTCTGGTAATCCAGGTAGTAGGCATGCTCCCAGACATCCACCACGAGGATGGGCTTCATGCCTTCCGTGAGGGGATTCCCCGCATTGGGTGTTTTCACGACCTGGAGCTTGCCTCCGTTCAGAACCAGCCAGGCCCATCCGCTGCCGAACTGGGTGACGCCGGCGTTCTTGAATTCCTCGACGAGCTTCTCGAAGCTCCCGAAATCCGCCGCGATCTTCTGAGCCGCGGCCCCGGTGGGAGCCCCGCCCCCGTTGGGCTTCATGCAGTTCCAGTAGAAGGTGTGATTCCAGACCTGAGCCGCGTTGTTGAACACTCCGACCTTGGATGCGTCCCCGGCCGTCTTCTTCACGATGGACTCGAGGTCCTGGTTTTCGAGGTCGGTGCCTGCAATGAGCTTGTTGGCGTTGTCCACGTAGGCTTTGTGATGCTTGCCGTGGTGGAATTCGAGGGTTTTTTCACTGATGTGGGGAGCCAGTCCATCCTTGGGGTAAGGCAGATCGGGCAGAGTGATTGGCATAAAACCTCCTTGTCCTTGCGTTTTGGGGTGGGTGTGGACAGTCGCTTTCAACAACATTTTTTACAATAGTCATCGTACCGGCATCTTTTCAAGGCTGTGCACCCCGAATCCCGGGAGATTGGGTGCCATGGTCCAGGCGAACCCTGCCAATGCCTTGCTGCTCCTGACCCCCTGAGAATTCCGGATCATCGTTGATTAGCGTGAGGGTGACTCCCTCTCCACCCTTCGGCTTACAGTTACCCACACATGACCCCGTGGATCGCATGGACGCGGAGACACGGGGAGGGAGAGACACGGTGAAATGGCCCAAAACCTATGTCATTTCG
>JALOOX010000069.1 GCA_025454175.1 Syntrophobacteraceae bacterium
TACTGGTATTCAGATCTTTAAGTTGCTTCCCAAGACCAACTGTGGTGAATGTGGCGTTCCCACTTGTCTGGCCTTTGCTATGAACCTGGCCGCAGGCAAGGCCGAGCTGGAAAAGTGCCCCTATGTGTCCGACGAGGCCAAGGAGAAGCTTGCCGCCGAGTCCGCCCCTCCCATTCGGCCGCTCACCATCGGCACGGGTGAGTACGCATTGAAAATCGGCGGTGAGACCGTACTGTTCCGTCACGAGAAGACTTTCGTCAATCCTCCTGGGCTGGCGGCGGTGGTGTCGACGGACGAAGACGATGCCAGTGTGACCGGCAAGATGAATCGCATGAAAGAGGCTCAGTACGATCGCGTGGGCCTGAAGCTGCGGGCCGAGCTGTTCGCTATCAAGGACGCCAGCGGCGATGCGGGCAAGTTCACGGCTCTGGCCAAGAAGGTCGTCGAGGGCACGGGCGCCTCCCTCATCCTCATGTCGGACAGCGTGGACGTTTTGAAGGCCGCCGTGGCGGACCTGAAGGACAAGAAGCCTTTGATCTATGCGGCGACGGCAGCCAACGCCGACGCCCTGGGTGAGCTGGCCAAGGAAGCCGACTGCCCGCTGGCCGTCAAGGGTGATGGCAGCCTGGACAGCGTCATTGCGCTGACCGAGAAGCTGACGGGCATGGGACTCAAGGACCTCGTCATCGACACGGGCACGCGTGATCTCAAGAAGGCATTCGAGGAGCAGATCCAGATTCGACGCTCGGCCCTCAAGGACCGGTTCCGCCCCCTGGGGTTCCCCACGATCATTTTCGCCAATGAAATGGCTTCCGGCCTTATGGAAGAGAGTTTGGTGGCGGCGACCTTCGTGGCCAAGTACGGCGGGGTTCTCGTCCTGAGCGATTTCCAGGCCGACAGCCTTTTTCCGCTGTTCCTGGACAGGCTCAACATCTACACGGATCCTCAGCGGCCCATGACGGCCGAGCAGGGGATTTACCCCTTGAACAACCCCGACGAGAATTCACCGGTTCTGGTCACCTGCAACTTCTCCCTGACCTTCTTCATCGTGTCGGGAGAGATCGAATCGAGCCGTGTGCCGACGTGGCTGTGTGTTCAGGACACCGAGGGTCTTTCCGTCATGACGGCGTGGGCCGCCGGCAAGTTCTCCGGTGAAAGCGTCGGGTCTTTCATCAACAAATGCGGAATCAAGGATAAGGTCAAGCACAAGAGCCTGGTGATCCCCGGCTACGCGGCTGGAATCAGCGGCGAGCTGGAAGAGGAGCTGGGCGGCTGGAGCATCCAGGTTGGCCCGCGCGAAGCCAGCCAGATTCCTAAATTCCTCAAGGCCTGGAAGGCTGCTTAAGCCGGATCCGGGGAAACAGATACCTGCCGTTTGAAGTCTGACCGGCGCAGCGCCTAGCCTGCTGCGCCGGTTTCGCCTGCGCCGTTGGTTTGATCCCGAGTCAGGAAATGCCGAGCTTGCTCCACCATGGGTCGTCCTCGGGGGGGAACGAAGGGCCGTATTGTGGAAAACAGGGGTTAAGGAGGAGTTCGAATGAAGTGTATCGGTGAAAACCTCAATATCATGAGCGTCAAGTATGGCAAGGCACTGAAGGAAAGAGATGCCAAGCCGTTGCAGGAACTGGCGATTCAGCAGGCGGAAGCCGGCATGGACTGGATCGACCTGAACATCGGTCCCGCGGGCAAGATGGGCGAGGAGCTCATGACCTGGCTCGTTCCCGTCGTGCATGAAGTCGTGGACACGCCTCTTGCGCTGGACACGTCAAATATCAAAGCCATTGAGGCCGGTCTCAAGGCGCACACCAAGTGCAGGCCGCTGATCAACTCCATCATGGTTCGCCCTGAGCGCATGGCGGCGCTTCTGCCTTTGGCCAAGAAGTATGATGCCGATTTTGTGGCATTGCTCTGGGGCCCGGAGGGCATGCCGAGGGATGAGAACGAGCGCGGCGCCCTGTGCTCGGAGATCGTCTTCAAGGCCACGGAAGAATTCGGGATCGCACCCGAGCGAATCTATGTGGATCCCATTCAGACGCCGGTCAATGTCCAGCAGATCCAGATCATGAGCTGCCTGGAGTTCATGAAGATGTTCCAGGATATCGCTCCTGGCTGCCAGAGCACCATCGGTCTCTCCAACGTGTCCAACGGCCCGCCCGAGGATCTTCGGCCCATCCTGAACCAGGTCATGGCGATCATTTTGAAGCGCTACGGCTTGGCGTCGGCTATCGTGGACTGTTTTGACTTCAGGCTCCATGAGATCATGCGTGGAAAGCACCCCGACATCGAAGCCCTGGTTCACAAAGTCGAGGACGGCGTGGCCATCGACATGGGCAAGCTGTCCAAGGAAGAATCCGACTACGTCAAGACGACCAAGGTTATCCTGGGTCACAATCTGTACTCGGACTCCTGGCTGGAGATTTAAGAAGTCAGCTGCGCAAGGGTCATGGCCCATGCGCTGAGTCCAAGGGAATGGGTGGCGTGAGTGCCCGGTGTCCCCATGGGATGCCGTCGTGCTCGCGCCATTTGCACTTGGACCCCCGGCGACGCGTTTCGCGGTTGTTGGGCGAAGATCCCGCCGCTTCCCACGATGGAGGTCATCTTGACGGCTTGCTTGACCAATGGAGTTCTTATAGAATGACGGAATCGTTTTGTCCTGGCATGGAAGGACATTGACCGTTCCATCATCAATCTCAAGAGGGGGAGAGACGAGCCATGGCGACCAAGTACGTGTATTTCTTCGGCGAGGGCAAGGCGGATGGCAGGGCGGAGCTTAAAAATCTGCTGGGCGGCAAGGGAGCCAATATCGCGGAGATGACGAACCTCGGTATCCCGGTGCCTCCTGGCTTCACCATCACCACCGAGGTGTGCACGTATTATTATGAGAAGAACTGCTCGTATCCCGCCGAGCTGAAGGCCCAGGTGGACGAGGCCATGGCACGGCTCGAGCAAATCATGGGGCGGAGATTCGGTGACAAGGAAACCCCCCTTCTGGTTTCAGTGCGGTCTGGAGCCGCCAGCAGCATGCCGGGGATGATGGATACGGTTTTGAACCTGGGCCTCAACGATGAAACGGTGGAGGCCGTCGCGCGGCAGACCGGGGACGAACGGTTCGCGTACGACTGCTACCGCCGTTTCGTGGCCATGTATGGCGACGTGGTGCTGGGGCTCAAGCCCGAGTCCAAGGACGACGTGGATCCTTTCGATGCGATCCTCGAGGAGATGCGCAAGCACAGGGGAGTGGAGTTCGACAACCAGCTTCCGGCCTCGGACCTTAAGGATCTGGTGGAGCGTTACAAGCTCCTGATCCGCGGACGGAAGGGAGTGGTCTTCCCGCAGGATCCCCATGAGCAGCTGTGGGGGGCCATCAGTGCCGTCTTCGGATCATGGAACAATCCTCGGGCGGTGGCGTACCGCGAGCTCAACAACATCCCCGCGGACATGGGGACCGCCGTGAATGTTCAGACCATGGTCTTCGGCAACATGGGCAACGACTGCGGGACTGGCGTGGCCTTCACGCGCAACCCAGCCACGGGTGAAAACGTGTTCTATGGGGAGTATCTCATCAATGCCCAGGGCGAGGATGTGGTGGCAGGGACGCGAACTCCACAGCCCATCAACCAGATCCAGAAGACCGATGACACGGTGGTGTCCCTGGAAGAGTCCATGCCGGAGATCTACGAACAGCTGGACAAGATCCGGTTGACGCTCGACAGGCATTACCGGGACATGCAGGACATCGAGTTCACCATCGAGCGCGGGAAGCTCTGGATGCTTCAGACACGCGCTGGCAAGCGGACGGGGTTCGCTTCGTTCAAGATCGCCGTCGACATGGTGCGTCAGGGCATCCTCACCAAGGAGGAGGCGCTCATGCGGGTTCAGCCCGAGCAGCTCAATCAGCTGCTGCGTCCCACGTTCGATCCCAAGGCCAAGGAAGACGCTGAAAAGAACAGAACCTTCTTGGCCAAGGGTCTGAATGCAGGTCCCGGAGCGGCCACGGGCCGAGCTGTCTTCAATGCTCCCGATGCCGAGGAATGGGCCAAGCGGGGAGACCGGGTCATTCTGGTTCGCATTGAAACCTCCCCCGAGGACATCCGGGGTATGCATGCCTCCCAGGGCATCCTCACGGCCCGGGGCGGCATGACGTCCCATGCCGCGCTGGTGGGCCGGCAGATGGGCAAGGTCTGCGTGGTGGGGTGCAACGCCCTCGAGATCGACTATCCCAAGCGGCAGATGCTGGTAGGGGACCGCGTCATTCGCGAGGGGGACTGGCTGTCCCTGGACGGGACGACGGGCGAGGTTTTCATGGGGCAGATTCCCACGCGCCCCTCGGAGATCCTGCGGGTGCTCATCGAAAAGAGCCTGCCCCCCGACCAGTCCGAGGTGTACCAGGATTACGTTTCGCTTCTGAGCTGGGCTGACGAGTTCCGCCGCCTGGGGGTGTGGACCAATGCCGATCAGCCCAACCAGGCCGAAGAGGCCCTGGCCTTCGGGGCCGAAGGCATTGGACTGACACGGACGGAGCACATGTTCTTCGAAGGCAACCGTATCAATGCGGTGCGGGAGATGATCCTCTCCGACAAACGGGAAGGCCGGGAGAAGGCGCTGGCCAAGCTGTTGCCGATGCAGCGCGAGGATTTCAAGGGGCTTTTCAGGGTCATGCAGCAGAGGCCCGTGACCATTCGCACCCTGGATCCACCTCTCCATGAGTTTCTGCCCCAGGACGAAAAGGACATCAAGAAACTGGCCGAGGAGATGGGGGTTTCCTACGAGCGGGTCGCTTCGAAGATCGAGAGCCTGCACGAGCTCAATCCCATGCTGGGTCACCGTGGCTGCCGCCTCGGGATTGTGTTTCCGGAAATCACGGCCATGCAGGCGAGAGCCATCCTGGAGGCGGCCTGCGAGGTCAAGAAGGAAGGTCTCAGCGTTCATCCCGAGGTCATGATTCCCCTGGTGGGACACGTGGGCGAGCTCAAGAACCAGAAGCAAGTGGTGGACACCATCGCCAAGGAGGTCATGAAGGATTACGGCGTGACGGTGGAATACCGCGTGGGAACCATGATTGAGGTGCCGCGGGGTGCCCTCACCGCCGATCGCATCGCCGAGGTGGCGGAGTTCTTCTCCTTCGGAACGAACGACTTGACCCAGACTGTCTACGGCATCAGCCGCGACGATGCCGGTAAGTTCCTCTTCGATTATATCGATGCCAAGATCTGGGAGCATGACCCCTTCGAACGCCTCGATCAGCTGGGGGTGGGGTCGCTGATGGAGATCGCGGTTCAGAAGGGTCGGGGTGCGCGCCCGGATCTGAAGATCGGCATCTGTGGAGAGCATGGAGGCGAGCCCACCTCGGTGGAATTCTGTCACCGGCTTGGGCTGGACTATGTGAGCTGCTCGCCGTACCGGGTGCCCGTGGCGAGGCTTGCCGCTGCTCAGGCTGCCATTCGGGAGAAAAAATCCCGATAATCGAGGAATCCGCGATCGCCGCCGCTGCCAGGTTACGGTTGAAGGGTGAAGATGTGGGGCGGTCCTGCGGGGCGGCCCCAAGACCCCTGGCTCGACCTCCACGGGCCAGGGGCTTTTCAGTGTCAGGGGAGGGCAATTCAGCCCGTGCAAAGGGGGAATCGAGGATCCATGGATCGCCCCATGAGGCTCCGCCGATCCGTCCTGTCGGTGCCGGCCAACCGTGAGCGGATGCTCGACAGGGCATTCAGGCTTCCCGCGGACGTGGTCATGCTGGACCTGGAGGACAGTGTTCCCTGGGGGGAGAAGGAAAAGGCGCGGGCTTCGGTGGTCGAGGCCCTCCGGGATCGAGACTGGGGGGTGCGGGTGCGGGCGTGCCGCATCAATGGGATGGAGACTCCTTTCGCCTACCGGGACATCATCGATGTGGTGGAAGCCGCGGGCCAATGGCTGGACGTCATCGTGGTGCCCAAGGTGAGCGAAGGGGCCGAAATCAGGGCCATCGACTACCTTCTGACGCAGATCGAGGCGAGTCAGGGCATTGGCAAGCGCATTGGCCTGGAGGCGAGCATCGAAAGCGCCCAGGGCATGATGCGGGCCCCGGAGATTGCCGTCAGCTCGCCCCGCCTCGAGGCGCTGGTCTTCGGCATAGCGGATTATTCGGCATCCATGGGCATGAGGGGGCGGGGTGTGAGCGGCCACGGTGAGGCGGAACATGACCCCGGCGTCAGCCGGTTCCATTTTCCCCTCAGCCGCATGGCTTTGGCCGCCAAGGCCGCGGGGCTGGCGGCCATCGACGCCCCGTATGGTGACTACCGGAGTCCGTCGGGTCTCGAGCGGTCCTGTGCTCTCACCGCCGACCTGGGTTACGATGGGAAGTGGGCCATTCACCCGGATCAGCTCGAGATCATCAATTCAGTGTATGCACCCCGGCTGGAGGATGTGGAGCGATGCCGGGTCGTGCTTCGAGCTTATGAGGAGGCCAGCAGCGCAGGTTCTGGCTCGCTGTCCCTTGACGGAAAGATGATCGACGCGGCTTCGGTGCGCATCGCCCGGGTCGTGGTCGCCCAGTGGGAAATGATCCAGCGGAGGCAGGAATCGACGGGGTGATTCGCGACGCCGGGCCAATGAAGACCATCTTTCACGAAAATGAATGCGGCCCGCCGACGGAACGGGAAGGTTAACGATGATAGGATGATTCATGACCGCTTGCACTCCATCGCCCAGGGATGCCCTGGATCAGTCGGGAGAAGCCAGGCAGGCGCAGCATCACGAGCTACAGATCCTCTTCGATATCGGTACCGCTCTCCATTCCTCCCCTCACCTCCAAGATGTGCTTCAACAGGCCCTGCTGGCCATTTTACAGACCCTCAAGTTCAAAATGGGAGTCATCTACCTCCTGAGGGAGACCCTCGAAGACGAGGGGGGGCTCGACCTGGTGGCTCAGCATGGGTTCTCATCGAAGCTGAAGAACGCCATCCAGACTTTCTACGTGAGCCCTCGGAAACTGGAGGCGCTGCGACTGAAGGGGCGTGTGCTGTGGCTCACGCCCTCTGATATCGTCTTCCCGGATCTGCGGAAGCGAATGCAGGATGAGGGGATTTCGGAGATCATCTGCATTCCGCTCCTGACGCAGAAACGGATCCTGGGGCTCATGTACGTGACCAACGACGGTATTCTCCAGCTGAAGCCGGAGCGCAATGAGTTCCTCACCACCATCGGGTACCACATCGGGACGGCCATCGAGAATGCCCAGCTCTTCGAATCGGTGGAGCGTGCCAAGAAGGAGCTGGAGATCAGTTTTGATGCCATCCAGCACAGTATCTTCATCATCGATCTGGGCCGACGGGTCTTCCGGGTGAATCGCACCTGCGAAGGGGTTTATGGAGAAGGGGCATCTCTCATCGGGCGGCATTATCCGACGCTCCTGTACGCTCGGGATGAGCCGCCGGCCGATTGTCTCATCGAGCAGTGCCTCCGGGAGGGGCTGCCGGTCCAGCGTGAAGGGCCTCATCCCCGGTGGGGGGGGTTCTATTATTTTTATGCCTTCCCTGTGCTGAACTCCTCGGGGAGACTGGCCAGGGTCGTCTACTACGAGAAGGACGCCACCGAATCCAAGAAGCTCGAGCAGCGGCTTCAGCAGAGTGAGCGGCTCAAGGCGCTGGGGACACTGGCCGCTGGAATCGCCCACGAGATCAGGAATCCCCTGGCCACCATCAATTTCAATACACAGATGCTGCAGCGCGAGCTGAGCCTCGAGCCAGTGCAGCTTCAGATGTTCAATGACATGGTCCAGGAGGTGAGGAAGATCGACCGGATCGTGCAGCAGGTCCTCCATTTCGCAAGGCCTCGCGAGCCCCAGTTCTGCCCCAATGGGCTCAACGAGGTCGTGGCATACTGTCTGGAGCTGGCCAAGGTATACCTGCGCAAGGCGACCGTCGAGATCGAGCTGAAGCTGGAGCCGCAGCTGCCGCTCATTGTCATGGACCACAGCCAGATCAGTCAGGTGGTCATGAACCTCATCATCAACGGCATCGAAGCCATGCCGGAGGGCGGCCGGATGATCATTCAGACCGGGTTTCAGGAGGGTGGGGCAGGGGTGGTGCTGAAGGTCAGCGACACCGGGCAGGGTATTCTGGATGAGGATCGAAATCGTGTCTTCGACCCATTCTTCACGCGGAAGCCCGAAGGGACGGGCCTGGGCCTGAGCATCTCCCGTCAGATCATCGAAAAGCATGGAGCCTTCATCGAGATCGAGTCCGAGCGTGGTATGGGAGCAACGTTTCGGATCATATTCCCCGAGTCGTGCATGCATCGGTCCGATTCATGAGCCGACTCTCTGAAAAACAAAACGGGGAGAGTATCCCCGTTTTGTCATCCGCTCACATTGACGATATGCGCAGCGCCGCCGATGCTCGGCACCTTCTTTCAGTGGCTTCGGTCAGTGTCGCATGTCATGATCTTGAAGCCAGCCTCCCCCGATGAGGGAGTCTCAGCACTTGCAGGAGCTTCCGCAGGCGCTGCCGTCGGATATGGGGGATTCACAAGTCAGCTTGAATCCTGATCCGAAGCCATAGTTTACATAGTCCACGGTCACTTGCTTGGTACGCTTGTAAAGCTCCTTGTCCATGACCACGGTGAAGCCATTGATTTTGCACACATCGTCGGTATCTTTCGGTTCATCCAGAACCATCGCCAGCGATGGCCCGCCTCAGCCGCCGGATTGCAGGAAGATCCGAATGGGACTGATCTCCTTACCCTTGAAATACTCTTTGAGAACTTTGTCGGCGTTTTCGGAAATGGTGACCATTAATCAATGACTCCTTTCAAATGAATTGCTTCGGATGGTGTTTCCCACGACAAGGTCAAGTTAACACACGGCCGATGGGCACGCAAGCCCGCGAACTGTGCATTGTTACAGCCCAAATGAAAACGATTCCTGGATCCTCTGCTTCCTGTCGTTGACCCATCGGCACGGGGTGATCCTTGGCCCAGTGGGCCTGGCTTCAGTTTGAGGCTTCCTGCCATTCGTCGAGAAAAGCTGTCAAAGGCTTGAGAGTTAAAAACCGAACGGACGGATGATGGCCACTTTTCGTGGGTCAGGCCCGCGGGGCTGAAGCTTGTCAGGGAGACTCCCCGCCCTGCCGTCGGGCTCAAGCGGCACCGCCGACGGAAGGTGTCTGGCTCCCGTTGGCGGGAGCCTCTTCCCAGCCGGTGCACATGGCCTTGAGATGGCCTGTCAGGCTGTGTCCGGTGGTGATCATGTAAAGATGCCCCACCAGGAAGGCCACCAGGGCGAACGCTCCCAGCATGTGAACCGTGGCGACACTGGAGAGGGAGAGCTGGATCCCGTACCGGGGCCAGGAGTTGTAAAGGTAATAGAGCAGGCCCGTGGTCACCTGAACGGGGATCAGGACCACGGCGATGCCGAGATAGGTCAGCCGTTGAAGGGGGTTGTGCTTGTTGCGCTCGCTTCTGGGAACCGGGTGCGCATCGCCCCGGAAGATTCCGTAGGCATAATATCCGACCACGGCGGCGAGCTTCCTGGTGGTGGGCACATAGTTCTTCCATTCTCCGGTGGTGAGCTTCCAGAAGATGATGAAGACGTAAAGAACGAACCATCCCATGCCGGCCGTGTTGTGAAGCTCGGCGGCCTTCTGGAAGCCGAAAAGGCGGTAGGTGCCGTGGACCTCGAAGCCCGTGACGGCCAGGAAGACGATGAGAGCGGCCTGGGCCCAGTGCCAGAAACGTTCGAAGCGGGAATATAGATAGATGCGCTCCATGGTGCGGGTGTCCATGCTTCTTCTCCTCTATTGGCTCGACTTGCGTCGCAGGTAGCGAACAGAGCCGTGGCCGACGACTCCCAGCCCGGTGAGCAGGACGGCCGCCCAGCCCAGGGTGTCCACCGTGCGGCTGGAGTCACGCCCCGGCATGTAGATGCCCGAGATGTACTTCATCCGCCCATCGCTGCTGTGGCACTCGGTGCAGCTCAATGCCTGCTCCCTGGGTGCCACCATGTGGGTGGTTTGAAACAGGTATTCCGTCTCCAGGAAGCCCACTTCGCCGCTGAACGGCAGGCCGGCGTAATCCTGCCCCGCCTGGATGGCCTTCACCCAGTCGTAGCCTTTCCAATAGGCGGTGTCGTCCTTGCCGAAGAGGTGTGGAGCCACGAAATGATTGTTTTTACGATCATAAGGCTGCTTGCCCCGGTGTACCTTGAAGGGGAAAATGCGCGAGTTGGGATCGGATGCGGACCCGGTAACCTGGCTGATCCTCACCACACCGCCGGGGTCGACCCTGCTCTCCAGTGTGAGATAAGTCATTTTTCCATTATACCAGGAGTATTCGGGGACCACATTCTTCTCCCACACGAAGCTCCCTTTCATGCCGTCATAGGTGGGGCGGCCGTCCCTGACCTCGACGACGGGCTTTCCGGTTTCATCCCTTTTTCCCGCCGTCGACCAGTCCCAGTACATCTTGGTGGAATTCTTGCGGGCGAATGCCGGGATGTGGCACGTCTGACAAGCGATCTTATCGGTGTGGTCGTTGGCCTTGACGCCTTCCTTGTGAGGCTTCTCCGAATGGCAGGAATAGCATGTGATGCGCTTGATCTGGTCGTCGTCCAGCAGGCTCCGGCGGTCGGTCTGCTCAGTGAGCTTGTAGGATCGTCCGGAGATGGCGTGCTGCTCGGTGGTGTGGCAGCGCTGGCAGGTGAAGTTCAGGCCGTTGGCGTCCATGTGCACGTCCAGAGCCTTGTCGGGCTTGAACATGCTGGCGTCGAGGTCGCCGTGCTTGACCCCCTCTCCCCCTCCACCGAAGAAGTGGCACTCGCCGCAGTTCCTGCGGGTCGGAAGGGCGACGGACTGGGCCACCAGGTTCCAGTCCGGAGGATTGAAGACCTTGTCCCCCATCTTCTTGTTGGGCTCGTCGGCGGGGTGCCCCGCCCCGGCGGGAAATTTCTTGTAGGTGCCGGTTTGCTCATGGCAGACGAGGCAGTCGACCTTTTCCTGGGAGGTGAAATCGAAGGTCTTGTCCTTCCAGCCATAGCCCGCGTGGCAGGATGTACAGCGGGGCTCGTTGGAGGCCAGGCTGATGCAGAAGTTGTTGACGACCAGCCCCGCCTTGCCAATTCGATCCTCAGGCTTGGCGTCCGGGGCCATCCAGGTCCAGTGGATGGTCTTGTGGAACTGCATCGCCGCCTCGGTGTGGCAGCTGAGACATGCCTTGGTCACCTCCGGGCCGGACTTGAATTCCTGTTGCAGCTCCTTGAATTTCGAATGGTCCGCCGTGAAGTTGGGGGAGTGCCGAACGCCGAATTCAGCCCCCTTGGGCGGCGGTTGGGGAGGGCTTCCGGCCCAGCCGACGGAAGCCGACCACAGGGCGCCCAGGCCCCAGAACGAAACCAGCAGGATCAGCTCGATTCTTTTTCTCATACCGTTAACCTCGTCGCTAGGGATCAAATCCGCGCCTGGAAACGCTTCACCAATATCCGGGGGGGCTGTGGCCGAGTATGGAGCAAGAGAAGTGCCAGAGCGTCTTCGCTCAATGGACTATATAAAATTCTGAAATCATTACATGAATCATTGTACTCTTCACTTTCGGTCCGCAGATCGGTTAACAGTGAGGAGGCTGTTCATGTTAACAACTGATGGAAAGTTAACGCCATGGATAACAACCTGCTCGAGACCCTGGTCGCCACCATGCAGGACGGCCTTCTGGTCGTGGACACCGAAGGGAGGATCCTGGCGGTGAACGCGGCCTTTCTGGAGATGACCGGGTACACGAGCGCCGAGCTGGTGGGAAAGCCCTGCACCGTCCTCAATTGCACGGGGTGCGAGATTTATGGGGAAAAAGACGGGCACAGGTTCTGCGCGCTTTTTGAAAAGGGCGCGGTGCGCAACCGTCGTTGCGGGATCACGGCCAGGGATGGGCACACGGTTCATGTGGTCAAGTCGGCGACGGTGCTTCACGACCAGGACGGGCGGGTGGTGAGTGCCGTGGAAACGTTGAACGATGTTTCGGAATTGGTGCGTCGGGAGGAGGAAATCCAATCGCTGCGCCTGAGCCTTTACCAGGAGGGTTATGCGTCGGGGATTGTCGGCAACAGTCGTTCGATCCAGGCTCTGCTGGCGCTCGTCGGCAACGCGGCCCATTCCGATGCGCCGGTGTTCATTTCCGGCGAATCGGGGGTGGGGAAGGAGCTTGTGGCTCGGGCGCTGCACGACCTGAGCCCCCGGGCGCGCCGGAGCTTCATCAAGGTCAACTGCGCTTCGCTCAACGAGAATCTGCTGGAGAGCGAGCTTTTCGGGCACGTGAAGGGCTCCTTCACGGGTGCGGCCCGCGATCGCATCGGACGCTTCGAGGCCGCCACGGGGGGAACTATTTTTCTGGATGAAATTGGAGATCTTTCCCCGTCCATCCAGGTCAAGCTCCTGCGGGTGCTGGAGTGCGGCGAAGTGGAGCGTGTGGGGGACCACAACCCCGTCCAGATGGATGCGCGGGTCATCACGGCTACCAACCGGGATCTGGAAGCGCTGGTCCATGAGGGGTCGTTTCGGGCGGATTTGTTCTACCGGATCAATGTGGTTCCCATTCACGTGCCAGCTCTGCGCGAGCGGAGGGAAGATATCCCTCTTCTGGCTCAGCACTTCATCGAGCGTATCGCCGCCCGATCCGGAAAGCCCATCCGGGGCCTCACGACGGAAGCGCTGGAGGTTTTGCTGGCTCATCCGTGGCCCGGGAACATCCGGGAGCTCCGAAACACCATTGAATACGCATTCGTGCTCTGCCATGATGGGCTCATCCGTCCCGAGCACCTGGGGGCGCGTGTCCTTTCGGCGTCAGGTGCTTGTGATGGGAAGTCGGCGGCCCCCGCTGTTGAGAGGGTGCGCTGTGTCGAGAGGCATGAGCGCTCCCAGCGGGAAGATGCGGTGAGGCGGGCATTGGAAGCCTCGAGGGGGAATCGGACCGAGGCCGCGAAGCTTCTCGGCATCAGCCGCGTGGCGCTCTGGAAGCGCATGAAGCGGCTGGGAATCCTGTGACGGCGAGGGTGGCTCGGGAGCCGGTCACTGTCCATTTTGCAGCATGGCAAGGAAAGGATGGATCCGATGGCGATACCGGGAAATCTGCTGACAACGGCCATGGCGGTGATGCCCCACCGGGACGTGGATCGGGCGCTCGAGAAAGCCTTCTCCCTGGATGTGCCCTTCTGGCCGCAGCTGCCGTTGTTGAATTATTACGAAGACATGTACGTCCAGGCTTCGGAGGGCTTCCCCGGCATCGTGCTGAATCTCGAGGAGCGCACCCTCCGGTTCTCGATGGAGAAGTTTGCCCTGGAGCTGGAGGCGGTTCTGGCTCGTTTTGACGAGCCCGAGTATTTCGACATCAGCCCGACCTATTCGGTGGTCTATCATCGGTTTCTGCAGTCCGATCTGGCGTCGAGGCCGGCCATTCGGGGCCAGTTGGAAGGGCCAGTGAGCTTTGGACTGAACATCCATGACGAGAGCAATCGCCCCATCCTTTTCGACGACACCGTGCGGCCCTTCATGCTGGATTTCATGGCGCGCCGGGTGAACGTGCAGCTCGAGCGCCTCAAGAAGATCAACCCCCATGCCTTCATGTTCGTGGATGAGCCGGGGCTCCAGTTCATTTTCAGTGGCATGTCGGGCTACAACAACCTGCAGGCCAGGGAGGACATGGAAGGGTTTTTCGCCCAGATCGAGCGCCCGCGCGGCATCCACCTCTGCGGCAACCCCGACTGGGACTTTCTGCTGGGCCTGGATCTGGACGTCTTGTCCCTCGACATGTACTCCAACGGCGAGCGTTTTGTCTCGTACCTGGGCTCCATCCGGAAGTTCCTGGATCGTGGGGGCATCCTCATCTGGGGCATCGTGCCGACCAATTTCGAGCCCTTCGAGAAGGAGAGCGGAGACGCGCTGGAGCAGAGGCTGGTGGGGCTCTGGCAGAGCCTGGGCCGGGGGGGGGTCGATCTGGACCATCTCCTTTCCCGGAGCATGTTGTCGCCGGCCACCTGCTGCCTGGTCAATCCCGATGGTACCGAGACCGTGGAGAGGGCTTTCGAGGTCACCCAGGCCCTTTCCCGGAGACTGAGGGAGCGCTTTCGGCTGGGGTGACACGCGCGGGCTCCCTTCACCTGCCTGGCCGTAATGGCCGAGTTTTACCGATGGGCGCCCGAGGACTGTGTGTTATAGTGCGTGGACTCCGGACGTCCTTCCATGAAGATGGGGGAGGCTGGGCTCATCGAACGTTTGTGGCGCCACGGGAGAGGCGGAGTCGATCGCGGGAGTTTGACAGGGGTTCTGGCTTCACCGTCAGGACCGAAGTCCGTCAGGCGGAGACACTGGTTGAGAGGATATCTAGCCCATGCAGGACGTTTTGGTGTTTCAGCAGCACGGCAGTGGAGAGAAGAAAGTTCAGGGAATCCGGAAGCACGGCCTGGACGCCATCCGGCTGGAGATCGTGTCCATCGATGCCTTTCTCCCCGTCATTGTCGATGATCCCGAGAAGTATCTGCCGTCCACCATCGGGGCGGACCTGGTTCTCGACTACCTGCGGCATCCCGATCTGTCCCAGGAGCTCTGCGCACGCTGCAGTGCCCTGGGGATTCCCGTGGTGGCTTCGGGAAAGAAGTGGCGCATGGATGGGGTGTTCACGCCTCCGACCTGCTGCGGCCTTCCCAGAAATGATGTCCTCGGGGTTTACGGGGAGCGGTTCGGGGCTCCTGAAATGGCCGTGGAGACGAAGAACGGTCTCATCAGCGCGGTGCGGGTCATTCGGAGCGCGCCCTGCGGAGCTACGTGGGACGCCGCGGAAAGGATCGTCGGGTGGCCGGTCGAGGATGCCGCCGTTCGCATCGGCCTGGAGACTCAGTTTTTTTGCTACGCCGACCCGTCGGGGTGGGATCCCATGTATGGCAAGAGCCCGGTCCACTTCGCGGGCGAAGTGCACAAGGCCGCGCTGCGGCGTGGCGGTGACGGCGGGCCGGAATGCGCCGCCCGGCATTCTGCGAGCCTGTTCTTGTCAGGAGGTGTGTCATGACGGTGGGGGAGCTCTGCGTGAGGCAGGTTGCGGTAGTGCGCAAGGATGAAACGGTGATCGAAGCCGCCCGCTGCATGCGCGAGCATCATGTGGGATGCGTGATCGTCGTCGAGGAGCGGAGCGGTGAATATTTTCCCGCGGGAATCCTGACGGACCGGGACATCGTGGTCAGCATCGTGGCCAAGGACCCGGCCCATCTGGCGGTGCTGACCGTCGGCGACGTCATGACCTCCGATCTGACCACGGCCCGCGAGGGCGAGAGCGTGGCGGAAGTTTTCAAGCGCATGCGGGACCGGAGCATCCGACGGGTGCCCGTGGTCAGTGAGCGAGGGGCTCTGCAGGGGGTCCTGTCGGCGGACGACCTCATCGAGTATCTTTGCGAGGAGCTGACCGATCTTGCGAAGCTGATCGCTCACCAGCAGCGCCGGGAGAAGGAGGAGCGGGCCTGAGGCCCCGAGCCCCGATGATTGCGCTGCAAACGTTGGACTTGCGCCGAACATTTGGAGGTGTGCACGTATGGGTGTGACCGCGCGCGATGTCATGGAGACCCGGTTTTACTCGCTGCGGCCGGGATCTCCTGTTTCGGAGGCGGCGAGACTTTTCTTGGAGGCAAACCGGGAGTCGAGGCAGCGGGTGTTCGGGATGCTTGTGACCGACGGGGAGGGGGCCCTGGTGGGCATGCTCTCCATGTATGACCTGCTCCTGTTGCTCCGTCCCAAGCACATCCACATCTGGGGGGAAATGAGCGACATGGAGGTGGAGGATTATCTCCAGGAGGCATGCCGCCGCACGCGGCCCATGCTCGTGGGGGATATCATGACCACCGATCTCCTCACCATCACCCCCGACACCCACGTGCTCATGATCGTCGACATCATGCTGAAAAAGCACATTCGGCGCCTTCCCGTGCTGGAGGACGGCAGGGTGGTGGGCATCGTGTATCTCTCCAAGGTTTTTCAGCACATGATGGAGAGGCTGGTTTAGGAGGCCTCTCGCCTCACTTCGGAGCACCCCGAGGGAGGAAAAGGATGCAGCGCCCATGCCGGTCATCGATCGCAGGAACGTGCTGAGTGGCATCCGGGTGGCCGAGGCCATGCGAAGGCAGGTGGCACGGGTGCGCCGCGGGGCGTCCGTCGAGCAGGCGGCTCGATGCACCATCAAGCTCAAGGTGAATGCCATCCTCGTCCATGACGAAGGCGAAAGGCCCGCGGGGGTGGTCTCCAAGACGGACCTCATGGGGGCCTACTATGCGGGGCTTCCCCTCCATACGCCGGTGGAGTCCATCATGGTGGCGCCGCCCCTCTTCTGCCGATGTGACGATTCCCTGGAGAATGCCCTCGATGCCATGCGGACCCACCGGGTCCATCGGCTTTACGTGCTGGGCGATGGCGATGACGAGGCGGTTGGAGTCCTCGCCTATCCCGACATCGTGGGGATGCTCTACCGGTTCTGTCACAAGTGTGACCGGAGCCTCACCCGGTCGGGAAGAGGGAAGGACCGGACGGATGACTATTTGAGAGTGGGCGAGGTCATGACGCCGTCGGCCTTTTCGGTGCTTGAGGAAGACAGCCTGGCGGTGGTGATGGAGGGGCTCTCGGCGCAACGGCTTGGCGCGGTGCTCATTCGGGACGTCTCCGGATTCCCGACGGGAGTCATCTCCAAGTCCGACCTGATGATGGCCTATCGGCACGGGGCGCCGACGGAGACCCTCTCCAGGGAGATCATGAGCCGTCCCGTGCGGGCGTGCGATCAGGGCTCGGATCTGGCCGGCGCCATCCGGCACATGATTTTTGCGGACGTCCAGCGGATCTTCGTTTTCAAGGGGGATCCTCGGAATATCGTGGGGACTTTGTCGCTGTCGGACGCAGCCCGGTTGCGCTCGGGATCCTGCCGGGCCTGCACCTCGAGCCGAATCCGGTTGGAGGAAGCGGCGGTCTGATCGGAGGGAAGCGGCACACCGGAGCTGGAAGCTCGATTTCTCCCCTGTTCTCCCACTGTCCCATCACCTGGGAAGGATCATCTCCATGTTGGATCTCATGAAAAGTGTCCTCAAGGCTGGAGACATGTGCGTGCTGGCGACTTGCGCCGAGAACAGGCCCCACTGTTCCCTCATGGGTTACGTGTCGGACGAAGCCGCCGAAATCCTCTACATGGTCACTCTGAAAGATTCGCAAAAGTATCGCAATGTCCTCGACAACCCGCGGGTGAGCCTCCTGGTCGACACTCGCCAGGAGATTCCCGTGGTGGGCAGGAGTGGTGTCAAGGCGCTCACGGTTCACGGCACATGCCGGACGCTGCCCGCCGGAGAGGGAGGGCTGATCCTGCGGGAGCTGGCCTCCCGCCATCCCCACCTGGAGCCCCTCACGGGCCATCCCGATGCCGTGGTCCTCGAGGTGAAGGTGGATGGGCTCCTGCTGCTGGAGGGCGTTGCCGATGCGCACTACCATGCGTTATCCCGCTGACAAGGCAGGGATGGCCGCGGGATAGGATTGCGACGGAGAAGGAGCCACGGGGGGATCGCAGGAGCGGATGATCCGGCATGTCCCCGAGGGTTCCCGGACGGGGGAGAGGGAAGTGGCGTTTCCTGATTTCGAGGAGAACGAAGTCCTTTTCGGGTCCGATCCCACCCCGGGCATCGTGGCCGTGGAGCCCGTGGGAGCTTCGAGCATGAGACTCTTCCGGCGTGACGGGCTCCGGCTGTCCTGGGAGGATGTGCCCTTTTCTCCCTTCATCCTGCTGGAGGACGAGCGTCACCTGGCCGGCTTCCCGGGAGACCATGACGTCGAGGCCCTCTCGGGGGAGAACCCGTATGCCTGCCTGGCATCGTTCCGCGGGTGGCCCGAATGCCTCCGGGCCAGGGACCACCTCCGCAAAACCACGGGGGACTCGCCATCCGCTCCCCAGGCATCCTACCTCTTCCTGTCGGACCCCGTGCATCAGTTTCTGCTCCGCTCCGGAAGGACGCTCTTCAAGGGGCTTCCCTACCCGCATCTCCATCGGCTGGCCATCGACATCGAGACGGGCTGCACGCCGGGCTTTGAGTTTTCCAACGCCGGCCGGCCCGGAGACCGCATCCTCTCCATGGCGCTGGCGGATTCCCAGGGGCACGAGGAGGTCCTCTTCGCCGGGGACCTGGGCGAGTCCGAAATGCTCCAAGCCCTGTGCGAGCGGATCCGTGTCCTGGATCCCGATGTGATCGAGGGGCACAATCTCTTCAATTTCGACCTGGCGTACATCCTGGCCCGTGCCCGCATGCACCGCATTCCCCTCAGGTGGGGGCGGGACGGAAGCGAGCCCCGGGTGCGTCGATCCCGGTTCACCGTGGCCGAGCGCATCATCGACTTCACCCGGGTCGACCTGTTCGGTCGCCACGTCGTGGACACGCTCTTCCTGCTTCAGGCTTACGATGTAGCCGCCCGGGAGCTCGAGAGCTACGGGCTCAAGTCGGCGGCCGTCCATTTCGGCCTATCGGCGGACGATCGCACCGTCATTGATGGTGGCCGGGTGCAGTGGACCTTCGAGAATGATCCGGAGACCCTGAGGAAGTACAATCTGGATGACGCCCGGGAGACCCTGGCTCTGTCCGAGCTCCTCGGCTATTCTTTTTTCCTCCAGGCCAGGATTTTTCCTTACGGCTATCAGAATATACCGTTGAGGGGAAACGCCACCAAGATCAACGCGCTCTTCCTGAGGGAGTACCTGCGGCGCGGGGTGTCCATCCCCAGGCCCCAGGGCGGGGGGGATTTCGAAGGCGGGTACACGGACGTTTTCGTCCAGGGCTTGGTGAGGCACGTGGTGCATTGCGACGTGGCTTCCCTCTACCCATCCATCATGATCACTTTCGGCCTGAAGCCCAGGGGCGACACCCTGTCCATTTTCCTGCCGCTGCTCGAAGCCCTCCGGGTCTTCAGGCTCGAGGCCAAGAAGCTCGCCCAGGGGGCGCCTCCGGGGCACGACCGGGATTATTACCAGGCCCTTCAGCAGACGTTCAAGGTGCTCATCAACTCCTTCTATGGCTACCTGGGGACGGAATTGCACCATTTCGCCGATCCGACCATGGCCGCCGAGGTGACCCGGAAGGGTCGCGAGATCATTCGGGGGATGCTCGAATGGCTGAGGGAGAACGGCGCGGTGCCCATCGAGCTGGATACCGACGGGATCTACTTCGTGCCCCCGCCCGGCATCATGGACGCTCGGGGAGCGGCGGAGCTGGTGGCGCGCCTGTCCGACCGTCTCCCCGATGGGATTGAAGTGGAGATGACGGGCGTCTACCGGGCCATGTTCTCCTACAAGCGCAAGAATTACGCCCTGATGGATGAAGCGGGGAGCGTGACCATCAAGGGGAGCGGTCTCAGGTCCCGGGGCATGGAGAAGTACCTGCGGGATTTTCTGGCGCAGATGATCCGGCTCCTCCTCGAGGGACGAGGGTCCGAGGTCGACGGGCTGTTTCGGGACATCCTCCAGAGGCTCGAGCGGGGTGAGGTGCCCATCCAGAATCTGGTCAAGACAGAAAGCCTCACCGAGTCTCCGGAAAGCTACCGCGAGAAGGTCGCGGGCCGCAAGCGCAACCGGGCGGCGGCCTATGAGCTGGCGCTGGCCTCGGGGCGGGAGTACCGGGCCGGGGACCAGGTTTCCTATTACGTGACGGGCCAGGGTAAAAGAGTCAAGGTTTTCGAGAACTGCAAGCTCCTTTCCTCCCACGACCCCCGGAAGCCCGATGCCAATGCCGCCTATTACCAGGCCAAGCTCCTGGACCTGTACAAGAAATTTCAGGAATTCATTCCGTCCCCATGATGCAGACGACAGGCTTCGGGGCCCCGGTTTCGGCTCCTGGTTCAGGCTCACGGGGCATTCCCGGGTTCAGGCGCATTGGGTGGGGCCCCCTGGCCGCGCCGTAGCCCTGGAGTCCTTGATCACCCGATGGTCGGCCGCCGGCGCGGCTGGGGGCTTCACTTCTTCAGCAGCTTTCCCACGGCTTCGTCGTGCTCCTCGGTGTAATGACAAAGGGCCTGGTAGGCCGCCGAGAGCTCCAGGACATCCTCGAGGCTCTTCCCCTGGGCCTGATGGAACAACCGCTTGGCGAGCCGCAGGATGCGGCCCGGCTGCTGGGCGATCTCCCGGGCCAGTTCGCCGGCGCGCTCCATGAGCTGCTCCGGCGGCGTCACCTCGCTCACCAGGCCCATGCGCAAAGCTTCCCCCGCATCGATGACCCGGGCCGTGAAAGCCAGCTCGCAGGCTTTGGAGAATCCCAGCACCCGTGGCAGGAAGAAGGCTCCTCCATCCCCGGGGATGAGGCCCACGGAGACGAAAGTCTCCCCGAAGCGGGCCTTCTCGCTGGCGATCCGGATATCGCACATGCAGGCCAGATCGCATCCGGCTCCGATGGCCGGACCGTTCACGGCGGCGATGGTGGGTACGTCCAGGCGATGAAGGGCGAGGGGAATGCGCTGAATCCCCTGGCGATAATTCTCGCGGAGCTGGGCTGGGCTTCCGGCGAACATCCCCGTCTTGCTCAGCATGTCCTTGACGTTGCCGCCGGCTGAAAAGGCCGATCCAGCCCCCGTGAGGATGAGCACGCTGACGGAAGGATCGTCCTGGACCATCCGGCAGGCGGCTTCGATTTCGCCGATCATGTCCGGGTCGGTGAGGGCGTTGCGGAGATCGGGTCGATTGAGGGTCAGGATGGCGATGGGGCCGGAGCGCTCCAAGAGAATCTGTTCGAAGGGCATCACATTCCTCCTTGAGGTGAGCAGGGTGCGGGCAGACGGCCTGGGACGGGCAAACGCGCCCCGGATCCGCAGAGGTTCCGTCAGGACCGGGGTGGATCCGCGAAAACCTTCGTCGAGATTCCCCCCTCTGTCAACCCTCTTCACTCCAGGGACTCCCGACATGCCGCACTGGGGGTGAATCCCGACCCGGCAAGCCATCCCTCTCCCCGATGCTGGGGCGGGAAGGCTGGGATGGATGCTTTTTGTCTGATTTCAAAAGAAGTGAGGGCTGTCCACAATGTGACGACACTGAAGACCGGCCGGGCAGCAGCCCAGATGATCGGCGCCCCTTGATCCCCGTGATGGTGTGTCATTATAATCTCACGCGCGGGAGATGTGACGCTGGACGGAAGGCTCATGGAGCTTCCATTCGTGGTAACTGATGATGGGCGGGGTCCGTGAAGAAATGAAGCAGCTTCCGGGTGCGACTGGTGAAAGTGGGCG
>JALOOX010000120.1 GCA_025454175.1 Syntrophobacteraceae bacterium
GCGGATTGGAGGCTGGAAGCCGGCGTCTCGCCGAGCCGGCTGCGGTTGATCGGGTGGGCGCCCGGAAAAGGCGCCCGCCCATCAACCGCAGCGTGGTACATCCTGTCTATTTCTTCCAGATCAGGTCCTCGGGGCCGTATTTCTCGGCAAGGACCGCCGTCTCGGTCCAGCCCTCGGGAAGCTTGGCTCCCGGTTTCTCGCCCATCTTCTCCTTGACGCCTCGGAGACCCGGGCGCGCGTACTTCATGTGCCCTTCCTTCATGGTCCGGCCATTGATGATGGCTTCCGAGCGGAGCCGCATGCCGGCCGTCTTCTCCAGCTTCCGACCCAGCCACAGCACGCGGTCCACGTCGTAGCCGTGCTCGATGCCCAGCTCATCGATCTGGACCAGCAGATCCTCGGTGCAGATCAGGCCCACGTATCGGGGATCGTCGTAGTAGTACTCGCCGGTACCCTTGATGGGACAGTCATCGAGGAAGTTCGCCGGCTGGCCGCCGAGGCCACCCAGTGTCGATTCGAAACGGCAGATGCCTGCCTGAAGGGCCGCCAGAATTGACGAGGAGGCGATGCGCTTCGTCTCGTGGAGGTGGCACAGGTGCGCCTCGGGATTCGGCATGGCATCCAGGATCATCGAGAAGTAACGGTACACGTCGGCGGCGTTGGCCGATCCGTCGTGGTCCGCGTGCTCGATGTCGTAGGCGCCGATGGAAAACCAGCGCTTCGTGAACTCAACGGCATCCTCGAGCTTCGTGGCGCCGCTGATGGGGCTCCCCCAGATGGTGCTCACGGTGCCGCACATCTTGATCCCGGCGTCCCGGGCCTTCTTGATGCACCGCTCGGCTTCCTTCCAGTAGTTGGGGAGCGTCGTTCCCGAGTTGGCGAAATGATGCTCTTCGTCCGTCGAAACCATCATCAGGATCCGGTCGGGACCGTAGCCCTTCTGTTTCATGGCGATGGCGCGGTCAACGGCGCTCTCGCGGATGGTCACGCAAGTCAGCGTCACGTCCTTGTCAATGTCGATGCCCCTTTTCGCCGCACGCTTCCTGAACTCTTCACTGCGCATGGCCTGCATGACTTCTTCCGCGTCCACGAACTGCGGCGTCGTCGTGACGGCGCCCAGGTTCGTCACCTCCAGCTCGCGGCAGCCAGCCAGGATCAGCTCCTGCCCATAGAAAATCTTCGCCTGTGTGGATACAAGCTTCTCCAGATGCTGAAAACCATCACGAATCGTGATGTCCCCGATCGTGACCTTCCTGGGCATCCTCGGGAAGATTTTCCAATAATCATACTCTGTCACGTTTGCCATGAAGCTACTCCTTTCTCTGTCGACGTTTTCCAGTCTTCCTGGTTATCAGCCACCCCTGGCCCGACTCAGCCTTCCATACCCGGCCTGTGGGCCGCTTCCGTCAAACCAACATTGGTGTCGCGAACCCTCCGCGCGATCTCCACAACCTCGGGACCAAGAGGGCCCAGCCGCGACACTTCGTTGTCCGTACTCACTGCCGTCATGGATGGAACGCACATCCCCGCGGGCACATCCACTCCTTCCACCAGGGACCGATGCATCACCAGATTTTGACCGCGGAAGACACGATCACCCTTCCTGGCCAGCACATCCACCACAAGCCCCGGCATGGGGCAAAGCAGCACATGCTCCGGCGGTCGTTCCTCGCGTGCCGGCATGTACTGCATGAGATCCCATTCCTTGGGCGTGTACACCTCGAACAGTCGGGTGAGGCCGCTGAAGGCGATGAAGGTGAAGAACTGATCGACCCGCAGCCTGAAGCGGTGCACGCGACCGTCGATGGTGAGCTTGAGTCTGCGCCGATAGAATTCAAGCTCCGGCGTCCGGACCTCGTGAGGCCGGCCGTTGACGTGGATAGTCCAGAGGCGGCTCTGGGTGGAGCCCTCGACCTGCACCTGGAACACATCCCCTTCGCATCGAACGGTGTAGAGGTGCGGGCCGTCGGTCAACCTCCGACCACCGATGCGCGAAACCATCGGCTGAACCGATTCCCGGACGGCGGCCCTGCGAACGTGGTAGATCAGGGCGGCGGCCAGGGCCGAGAGCTCGACGAGCTCCCCGTCGGGGGGGCAGAGCGGGCGGCTGCCGTCGAAATGACGCTCGATGAAACCGGTGTCCAGGGCACCTTGTGCAAATTCGGGATGGCACAGAACACTCGCCACGAAGTCGATATTGGTGAGGAGTCCCTCGATATGGTAGCCGTTCAGCGCTTCCACGAGCGCCGTGCGGGCGGCATTGCGATCTTTCCCGTGAGTGATGACCTTGGCCAGCATCGAATCGTAGAACACCCCGACTTTGCTCCCGGTGCCGACGCCACTGTCCACCCGGACCCCATCGCCCCGAGGCTCGGCGTAGCGGGTGATCATGCCGGTGGAGGGCAGGAAGTCCCTTGCGGGATCCTCGGCGCACACGCGGGCTTCCATGGCCCAGCCATGGAAGCGAATCCCATCCTGGTCGAAGGGCAGCCTTTGCCCCGAGGCAATCCGCAGTTGCAGCTCCACCAGGTCCAGCCCCGTGACCAGTTCGGTCACCGGATGCTCCACCTGGAGACGGGTGTTCATCTCGAGGAAATAGAAGCCACCCCGCTGGTCCAGCACGAATTCGACCGTGCCCGCATTGACATAACCGGCTTTGCGGGCAAGGTCGCAGGCTGCCTGTCCCATGCGCCTCCGCAGGTCGGGAGACACGGCCCCAGACGGAGATTCCTCGATGATCTTCTGGTAACGCCGCTGGATGGAGCATTCCCTTTCGCCCAGGTGGACCACGTTACCGCACCCGTCCGCCAGGACCTGGATTTCGATGTGCCGGGGGCGCTCGATGTAGCGCTCCATGAAAATCCGGCTGTCGCCGAAGGCCTTGCGCGTCTCCTGGCGGCAAGCCGCCAGGGCGGCTTCCATCTCGGACGGCTCGCGCACAATCCTCATGCCCTTGCCGCCACCCCCGGCCGCCGGCTTGAGCAGGATCGGGTAGCCGATGGTCTCCGCGACGGCCATGGCTTCGACTTCGTCCTTGAGGTCGTCCATGTGTCCGGGAATGACGGGCACCCCGGCCTTGATGGCCAGCTCCTTGGAGGCGATCTTGTCTCCCATCAGGGCGATGGCCAGGGCCGGCGGACCGATGAAGGCAAGGCCGGAGGCGGCAACGGTCCTGGCAAAGTGGGCGTTTTCCGAAAGAAAGCCGTAGCCGGGATGCACCGCCTCGCACCCGCTGGAGAGAGCCGCGGCGATGAGCTTCTCACCATTCAGGTAGGATTCCTGCGCATGGGTACCTCCGATATGCACGGCTTCATCCGCCTGTTGCCTGTGGACGCCGCGGCTGTCCGCGTCGGAATAAACGGCCACGGTGCGGATCCCCAGCCGCCTGCAGGTTCGCATGATGCGGACGGCGATTTCCCCTCGGTTGGCGATCAGAATCTTTTCGAACATGACGGACCTCACAGAGGAATGTTGCCGTGCTTGCGCTCCGGTCGCTTGACCTCCTTGGTTTCCAGCACCTGCAGGGCGCGGATCAACCGGTGACGCGTCTCACGGGGAAAGATCACATCGTCGATGTACCCTCGCTGGGCGGCCAGAAAGGGATTGGCGAAAGCTCGCCGGTACTCCGCCATTCTATCGTTGAGAACCACCTCCGGATCCCCCGCCGCCTGGATCTCCTTGCGATGAATGACCTCGGCGGCCCCCTTGGGACCCATGACCGCGATCTCCGCTGTCGGCCAGGCGAAGTCGACATCCGAGTGAATGTGCTTGGAGTTCATGACCAGGTATGCCCCGCCGTAGGCCTTGCGCACGATGACGGAGATGCGCGGCACCGTCGCCTCGGTGAACGCATACAGCAGCTTGGCACCGTGGCGGATGATGCCTCCGTGCTCCTGGTCCGGACCCGGCATGAAGCCCGGAACGTCCACCAGAGAGATGAGCGGGATGTTGAACGCGTCGCAGAAGCGGACGAATCGCCCCGCTTTCACCGAGGCCTCCGTGTCCAGCACGCCGGCCAGCACGGCGGGTTGATTCGCCACCAGCCCGATGGTCTGCCCGCCGAGCCGCCCGAAGCCGCAGATGATGTTGCGTGCGAACCAGCTCTGCACCTCCATGAATTCCGACCCGTCCAGAATGCTGTAGATGAGCACGTTCATGTCGTAGGTCTGGTTGGGGTTTTCGGGAACCAGGTAATCCAGAGCCGGGTCGACACGGTCGGGCGGATCGCGCAGATCCAGAATGGGAGCCCGCTGCCGGTTGTTGGACGGCAGGTAGCTGATGAGGCGTCGGACCTCGCGCAGGCAAAGCACATCGTTGGGCGCCGTGAAGTGGGCGACGCCGCTCTTTTGGGCATGCACCCGGGCGCCTCCCAGCTCTTCCGATGTGATATCCTGGTGGGTGACCGTTTTGACCACGCTCGGCCCGGTGACGAACATGTACGAAGATTCCTGCACCATGAAGATGAAGTCGGTGATCGAGGGGCTGTACACCGCTCCGCCCGCGCATGGACCCATGATGCAGGAAATCTGGGGCACCACCCCGCTGGCACTGACATTGCGGTGAAAGATCTCCCCGTAGGCCGCCAGGGCGTCCACTCCCTCCTGAATCCTGGCCCCGCCCGAATCGTTGAGACCGATGATGGGCGCGCCGACCTTCACGGCCATGTCCATAACCTTGCAGATCTTCTGGGAGTGCGCCTCTCCGAGGGAGCCGCCGATGACCGTGAAGTCCTGGCTGAAGACAAACACTTCCCGGCCGTCGATGGAACCGTGACCGGTGATGACCCCGTCGCCGGGGTAGCGGCGCAGATCCCCCAATGATCCGCCGCGACCGGTTTTGAGCATGTCGAATTCCTGGAAGCTGCCGTCGTCCAGGAGCAGATGGACCCGCTCCCTCGCGGTCAGCTTCCCCAGGCGATGCTGGGCCTCCAACTTCTCCCTGCCGCCGGCGACAATGGATTCGGAGCGCATTCCTTCAAGGGTTTCGAGTGTTGTGCGGTATTGATCGTCCATGGCAACCATCCTCTTTCCTTCGGCGAACCTCCCAACTAGGCCCAGACCTCCTGCCGTATTGCGGCGTCATCCCTCTCCACCTCGGCCTGCATCTGCTCCCTGTAGCGCTTCAGCGCCTGGTTGAGATCGGAATCCGAGAGCGCGAGGATCGAGACGGCCAGCAGGGCGGCATTCCGTGCGCCGGCCTTCCCGATGGCGGTGGTGCCCACAGGAATCCCGAACGGCATCTGGACCATGGAGAGCAGGGAATCCAGTCCGCCAAGGTCTGATGTGACCATGGGCACGCCCAGGACCGGGAGTGTCGTCATGGCCGCGAGCACCCCCGCCAGGTGGGCCGCCTTGCCCGCTGCCGCGATGATGATCCGGATGCCCCGGCTCTCGGCCCCGAGGGCGAATTCGCGTGCGCGCTCGGGGGTCCGGTGGGCCGAGATGACCCGCACTTCATGCGGCACATGGAATTGCTTCAGGATTGCCGCGCATTCCTTCATGACTTCGTGGTCGGACTTGCTGCCCATGACGACGGCCACGCGGACCTGAGCATCGGATGGTGGCTCTCTCATGTCAGGACACCTCCGCAAGAAAGAGGTTGGTACGGCGCACTTTGTCGGCAAATGCCACCATCTCGGGTGAAACGGGCTTCAGCCCGAGAACGTCGCTCTGGCTCCGCACGGCTATCATCGAGGGGATATGCGCTCCTTCGGGGATGGTTACGTTCTCGACCAGTGCCTGGTGCTCCACGATGACACCGCGGGCCAGCGACGCTTTGAAGACCACGCTCTTGAAGCCGATGAAGCAATCCTCGCCGATCTCACAGGGCCCATGGATCACCGCGCCGTGAGCCAGTGATGCCCCCCTGCAAATCCGCACCGGTGAACCGCCGAGGGCGTGGATGATAACGCCGTCCTGAATGTTGACCTCGGTCTCCACCACGATGGCCTCCACTTTCCCTCTTTCGCAGGGCTCGTCCGCACGGATCACGGCATTCGGTCCCACGAAGACCCGGGCGCCGATCTGAACGTTGCCGATCACGACGGACGTTGGATGGATGTAAGCACTGGCGTCGATCCGGGGCGTGTCCCCGGCGTGGTTTGCCTGAATCATGTCAAGGTCTCCTCATCAGGGTTCTCGATGAAGCGCTTCAGGGCTTCGTCATACTTCCGGGAAGTCTGGTGAGCCACATCGGCTGGAAGCGTCGGCGTCGGAGGCTTCCGGCTCCATTGGAGCTGTTCGAGACAGTCGCGCACGTACTGCTTGTCGAAGCTGGGGGGAGAGGAGCCCGGCCGGTACGAGTCGCCCGGCCAGTGATCCAGGACCGGATCGGGGTCAACCAAATGATTGCCAGTGAGCTTCCGGGTCCGAGCAAGCCAGAAATTGGAGAGCTGCGTGAGAGCTCTTCCCTTGCCGGGAATGGTATTGGGAAGCACATGATCAAAAGCGGAAATGCGGTCGCTGGCCACGATCAAGAAATGACGGTCATCCACGCAGAAAACGTCACGGACCTTGCCCTGGCGCAAGAACGAGAGATGATTTGCCGGGTGCACCACCTTCCTCCCTTCAGACAAAAAAAGGCTGCGTTACGCTCCAATGGAGCACAACGCAGCCTTATCTTTTTCCCGCACCCCTCAGCGACGGCGAAGGGGCTCGTTCAAACTCTCAGGCGCTCACAACCTACGACCCTTCTTAAAAAAGCGTCTTCACGCCTTTCTCGGACAGGTCACAAGCATTTGTTGCAGCAGATCTAAATCATAATTTCTGCTGTCAGTCAAGGATTTCATGCCCGCAATACTCTTTTCGCATTATCAAAAATCCATTTTCGGGTGCTGCCCGGCCAGATGATGAAGGGCGCCTTCTACGGCTTGCAGACAAAATGGGGCGCCGACTCCAGGGTGAACAGGATCACACGTTCGCCGGTGACCGTGCTGATATCCGTATGCAGACTCTTCACCCTGACTCCCACGATCTGTTCCACCAAGGCTTCCAGCAGTGGGCGACCCTGTTCGAACAGGGTTATCCGCAGCCTTTTGATCAATTCGCGCCCGTCCTTGCGATCAGCAGCTTCGGCAAGTTTGAGCTCCGCCTGCGTGAGCACATTCTTCAGCCGTACCAGCACCAGGTCGTCCAAAATATAGGCTTTGGTCTCCAAAGGCCCTCGGCCCATGTATTCTTTCTCAAACCTGATGACTGCATCGCAGATTTCCGCTTCAATTTGCCCCTTCGTCTTTTTCATATGAGAGACATCTTCGGATCCACTTTCATGGGAAAGCATTGACATTACCCCTATTGCCCTTCCCGTGGGCTGCTCAAATGGATTGTCGCTCCAATCAGCGCGATAGCTAGAAAGTCAGGCACCAACAGGACTTCTCCGAACATCACTTCCACATCCGAAAGGATGACCCATCCCCCAGGACCAACACTTCGCCCGAAGCGGTAGGGCGGCCCAAGCTCACTGCTCAATGCAAAAGCTGCGTTGGCATGTCTGGGAGCCGGTTTGGGGGTGACGACCAACTCGCCGTTGACGATCTCCCCCGTCATGTTTTCAGGCACGGCGGGGCTGGTTTTGAGCTCGAAGATGGGAGCCCGAAGCTTGTCGTGGCATTTGGGGGAGGGCTACCGCGTGTGCGGATTGGAGGCTGGAAGCCGGCGTCTCGCCGAGCCGGCTGCGGTTGATCGGGTGGGCGCCCGGAAAAGGCGCCCGCCCATCAACCGCAGCGTGGTAC
>JALOOX010000070.1 GCA_025454175.1 Syntrophobacteraceae bacterium
CCCGTCCAGCTCGAATGGCTCAATGCCCTCGGTCTCAAACCGGATATCTTCACCGCCGAGCCCAGAGCCGGTTGAGCAGTGGATTTGAGGGAGATCGAAGATGCCGGCGGACCCCGTCGCCAGGATTCGGTGCCGCGGCTGGTAATCCACAAGCAGCTTGATTTCGGTTTCCCATTCCTTCGAGTACTGCACCTCGTCGAAAAGGAGAACGGTGTCCCTGCTCTGGGGATGCACGGACTCATGATAGAGACTCATGATCTCCCGGAGGTTGAGCAGCTTGATCAGCGGGTGGTCCAGACTGATATAGAGGATCGACTTGGGATCGAGACCCTTGGAAAGCAGGTGGTTGGCGATCTGGAGCAGGATGGTAGTCTTTCCGACGCGTCTCGGCCCCGAAAGGAGAATCGCCCGGCGATGCGTCGGGTCCTCGAGATAAACCCGGCAGGCGTCGAAGGCCAACCTTCTGAATTCCGGCACCGGATTCTGCCTCCCCGACCACCAGGGATTGAATCCGTGGAGAACGGGCAACGCCTCCGTTCGGTCGAGAAGTCCTTTCACCTGAGCCACCATATCGCTATTTATTCTTAAATAAGTCTACCGGTTTTCAGCCGGGAGGTTTTTGATCAACCGGATGGTCCCGCGGGATGAGGCGGCTGGATGCCGCGCAATCTGCCGGCTCACCACCCGCGGGAGGCCGCATCTCCACCCGGAACCGGGGAAGGCTGGAGGGGTGATTCTTTTGCAGGAAGAGCACCAGCTTCTCCCGGACCTCGCAGCGCAGGTCCCAGGCCATGGAGGCATCGGCGGCGCTCATGAGGGCCCGCAGCTCGAGCCCGCTCTCCCTCGCATTGGTCACCTGCAGTCCCCAGACCTTGCCGTCCCACAGTGCCGACCGCTGGAGGATACTCAGCAGCTCCCGGCGCACGGCTTCCACATCCACGCCGTAATCCGTGTGGAGGAAGACCGTTCCCAGAATTTCCGCCGAGGTCCGAGTCCAGTTCTGGAAGGGCTTTTCAATGAAATAGGTGAGGGGCACCACCAGCCGCCGCAGGTCCCACAGCCTCACCGTCACGTAGGTCGAGGTGATCTCCTCGACCCTCCCCCACTCGTTCTCGATGATCACCACATCATCGATGCGGATGGGCTGAGTCACGGCGATCTGCAGGCCCACGAGCAGGTTGGCGATGGACCTCTGGGCCGCCAGACCCACGACGATTCCGAGGACGCCCGCCGAGGTCAGGATGCCCGTCCCCAGCTGCCGCACCCTGTCCGAGAGCATGAGCATGGAAGCGGCGCCTATCACCACGACCACGAAAACGAAGAACTTTCGGACCAGTCGGACCTGGGTCTGCACCCTCCTGGCCGACAGGTTGTCCTGCTCATCGATCCTGTAGTGAATCTTGATGAGGTCCTCCATGGCCGAAAGGGCTCCGATGGCCAGCCACGCCACCGACGCGATGATGAGGACGCTCAGGAAGTCGATGATGGAGAGGTAGAGGACGGGAAGCGTCTCCAGGAGGGGAAGCAGAATCCTCATGAGAACCAGGATGAGCAGCATCCCGACGGGTTTTCGACAGTGCGTCCAAAAGACTCCCGCCGGATGGGTCGGGGAGACCCCGGCGCCCGTGAAAACCTGGCCGCCCAGGCGAAAAAGGACGTACAGGAGCCAGACCAGGGCCAGGAGTCCGCCCACCTCGATGGCCCTTCTCATGACATCGTGGAAGGGGTTGGAGCCATCGGCCCTTTCGAAGTGCGCGTAAAGCGGGGAGAGAGCCGCGTAGGCTCCGTAAACCCAGACCAGCAGCGAAAAAGGTCGTGAAAGAGGCCTGACGGAGACGCCGGACAGCCGCAGGGTCTTCCAGCCCGCCCGAAAACCGCGAAGGACGGAGCGCACCCAGAAGGTGAAAAGACGCTCCGCGATCAACACACCGATGAAGATCCCCACGCATGCCAGGAGCTTGAGCCAGGTGATCCCGAGGAAGACCTCGTCGTCCACCCAGTGCATGCTTTGCCCGCGCGAAGCCCGATTGCCGATTTCGTCGATTTGCCTGCCAAGCTGCTCCCCCACCCTGTCGAGCTTCTCGGTTTCGAGGGAGACGGGCTTCTCTCCGGCCCTGGGAAGAATCGACATCGACGGCCTGTCGTTCTCCTCCCCGGACTGTGTCCCTGGATGCGCCCGGGGGACCGGGATCAAGGCCGCGCAGCCGATCAGCACCATGAACAAAATGATGTGATGGGTCCTCAAAACCTTCAAAAGCCCTCCCTTTCGGCAACGTGGGAATGGTGACGGGTGGCGTGAAAGCTCACCGGTTCACGAGCAAGGCGACGGGGAACCGGGAGAAGACCATGGAGCAGGCCAGGGTGTCGACGGATTCGAGGGTCTCCCCCGTGAGCACGTTGGACCAGGCGGTGCTCATTCGGCGATCGAGCTTCACGGCGGTATCCCGCCAGACCGATTTCCCCAGCGGATAAACTCCCGGAGGGACCAGGTCGGTCAGGAATCGTGGAATCACGGTGATGGCGGCGGAATTCCCATGCCGCCTGGCAAAGGCCACCACGTGATGCCGGTGCGGGCCGACCACCCGCAGGGGAACGTAGGAGCCCTCCTGAAAGAGCCCCTCGCATGCCCTTCGAGCTTCCAGCCCGCGCCAGGTCACATAGAGCTTGATGCGTCCGTCGGCCCGCTCATCCATGAGCTCGTCCAGACCCCTGCCGCCATCACCCTCTGCAAGCTCCCGGACATCGCCGAGCAACCGGCGCCGGGTCTCGAAATCAATGGGTCGCCGGTTGTCGGGATCCACGAGGTTCAGGTCCCACAGCTCGCTTCCCTGGTAAAAATCGGGCACTCCCGGGCAGGTGAGCTTGAGCAGCACCTGGGCGAGGGAGTTGAGCACACCGTAGAAGGCGATGTCTCTCTGGAATGCCAGGAACGAATCGAGGAACAGGTTGTCGAGGGATGGGGTCAGAACAGCCCTGACGAAGGAGTAAACGGCCTCCTCGTATTCCAGGTCGGGCTTGAGCCAGCTCGAGTGCTCCTTGGCCTCGCGGACCGCCTTCAGCATGCAGGCCTGGATCCGCTCCACGTAATCGCTCATCTCCTCCTGCCTGAACGGAAAAGACCCCACCAGCGTCTGGTAGAGGAAGTATTCGTCATTGGGATGGGGCGCGGGATGTCGATCCAGGGATCTTCGGTGCTTTCGGTTGAGCTTTCTCCAGGCGCTTACCGCCCTCTCCCAGCGCCGCGGAATCTCTGAGAGTACATTGAGCCGCGCGCGCACGTCCTCACCCCGCTTGGTGTCGTGGGTCGAGGTGGCGAGCATGGAATGTCGAAGATCCCTTGCCCGTCGCTTCATCTCACGGTGAAACGCCGATCGCGAGATCCCGAACTGGTCGGGATGCCCTCCCACATCGTTCAGCGACAAGAGCCTGTTGTAAACATAGAGGACGCTGTCCTCGAATCCCTTGGCCATGATGGGTCCGGTGAGCTGCTGGAATTTCATGACCGCCCGCAGCCACTCCGGGGCCTCGTCTCCCGAGATTCTGTCGTCAAACTCCGGAAGGAGCATCTCCCCGATGAACCGGAGCTCATGGTCCAGGTCCGGATTCATCTCCCGTGCGCGTCGGATCGTCTCGCCGACCACCCGCCGGTCGGATTCGCGAAAGTGGGCGCGGCTCAAATAGGTCCTGTAAATGGGAAAAGCGACCAAGAGCTGTGCAATGGCCCGCCGTATCCCGTTCAAAGTGAAATCGCTTCCCGCCGGGAAGCGGGCGGCGATATTCTTCATGAGGAACGCCACATTGTCGATGTCGCCGGCCATGTGCTTCTCGGCGATGAACTGCTTCTTCCGGTGAACGAGATCCTCGCAGGAAATGGAAATCCCCGTGAACTTCCGCCAGATACGCTCCAAGCTCTTTCCGTTTCGCATGTCGCAGAAGAGCCCGTTGGCCAGGCTCATGAAGTCGTAGCCGGTGGTCCCGTGGACCGGCCAGAACTTGGGCAGCTCTTCTCCACCGCCCAGAATCTTCTCCACCACCACGTAAAGGTCCCCGACTTTCTTCCTCAAACCCTGCAGATACAGGGTCGGATCCCACAGGCCGTCCACGTGATCGATGCGCAATCCCGATATTGTTCCAGACCGAGCCCATTCGAAGACCAGCGAATGAACGTGCTCGAAAACAGCCTGGTCCTCGGTGCGCAGCGATATGAGACCGTTGATGTTGAAGAATCTGCGGTAATTGATCTCCTCGACGGCCACCTTCCAGAAGGAGAGCCGGTAGAACTGGTCCCGCAGTAGTTCTTCCAGGAGTCTTCGCCTGCCCGGTCCATCGGTGATTTCGTTGAACGCGTGGACGTTCTCATCGATGAACGCATGAACCTCGGGATTGGATTGGTGGAGCTCCCACAGCAGGACCTTGATGAATCGAATCTGGTCGTATCGTTCGACGGTGGTCTCGGCCGGAGGGGCGTTCTTCATGACATAGAGGAGGCCGAGGATTCCGAGGAGCTTCACGTAATCCGGGTGACTCCTTCCGATCTTGCTTCGGAGTGTCCGCAGGTTGTGGGTGAGCAGATGCGCATAGGATTCGATCCTGAGGGGAAACGCCATGTCGAAGTAATGAAAAGCGAAGCCGCCGGGGCCGTAGCTCAGACGAATCTCCCCCTTTTCGAGACACTCGCCCAGAAAACCGCCCAGGAACGGCGCCAGCAGACGCCCTTTGATGCCTTCGTAAGGATGCTCCCATTCCACGTCGAAGAAATGAAAGTATTGTGAACGGGGCCCGTTTTCGAGGACATCGAACAGGAGAGGGCTCTGGGTGTCAAAAGCCATGTGGTTCGGGACGATGTCCTGCATCCAGGTCATGCCGCAACGGTGCACCTCCCCTGTCAGCTCCTCGAAATCATCAGAGGTCCCAAGCTCCGGGTTCAGTCGGGTGGGGTCGGTGACGTCATACCCATGGCTGCTCCCGCGGCGGGACATGAAAATGGGAGAGGCGTACACGCAGGTCACTCCAAGGTCCCGGAGGTATTCGATCCACCTGCCGGCCTCACGGAACCCGAAAACAGGGCTGAACTGAAGACGGTATGTGGCCAGCGGAACCCCGTTCATATCACCTTGACCTTGAGATACGTGCCGATGCTCTCGAACAGCGTGGCCCACTCCAACGAATGGGATTCACCGTCCATGACCGCGGCCTTGATCTCCGCGTAAACGGATCGCCCCAGCGCGAAGTAAATGTTCTGGGACTTCCAGAGGTCCAGTTCGAGGTGCAGCGATGAGAGAATCTGGAGGATGTTCTCGACCTGCCCCAGGAGCACGATATCCATGGGGCTGGCCTGGATTCGCTCGAAGGCACCGGCCATCCATGAGCTCGCCCTGAAGCTCAGCATTTCCTTGTCCAGCGAAAGGCGCCAGCGGTGGCTCTCGCCGATGAGCTTCTCCAGGAGACCCGGCTCCACATCCGCCGTATCCCAGATCCTGCGAAGGTCGCTGTTGATGACCTGCTCGGCCGCGACGCTGAACGTCCCGGGGAGCGGAATAGAGAGACTGTGCAGGAAGTTCATGACCGTCTGGCTGTTCCGGTAGATGCGACGGTAGGAGTTTTCCGCCTCCAGGTATGCCAGTTCCAGAACCTGATCGATGACCTTCCTCTGCTCATCCCTGAAAAGATGCCAGATGGAGAAGTGATTCATCCCGAAGTGCCGGTCCGTCAGCCTGAAGACCTCCGGTACGTCTCCCCGGTCGAAGGCACCGGTGATCTCGCTCTCCATTTCCGAGAACGACTCTTCAGTCCGATACTCCCTGACTCCCCCGGATATATTGTGGTCCCCGAGATGGAGCACCGCAAAGCTCAGGGTCATGGCCTCGCGCGTGATCCTCGATGTGATCCGAATTCTGCCCACTCCAAGCTTCATGCTGCCGGCCGAGCTCAAACGGAAGACCTCCCTCCGCACCGCGTAGCAGAACACGTTCACCTCGTCGGCATAATCCTCGAAAAGTGATGAAACCGCATAGTGGACCCCAACCCGCACCAGATCCAGCTGGGCCGGTTTCACGAACATTTCGTACACCCCGGCCCCGGTCCCGTGCACATTGCTTGGCACCTGCTCAAGGCGCAGCAGGAATTCCTCCTCGATCCCCCCGCCGTTGAACTGCTGGATGTACTGGATGACCCGGCCGGCATACTGCAGGATCTGCACGGTCTCGATGCCGGAGACCTCGTCGAAGAACCACCCGCAGCTGGTGTACATGAGCAGGGCATGCCGCTGCATTTCGAGGAGGCAGAGCCACTGCTGGTGATCCAGGTCGTCGATCTCCCCGCGGCGGTGCTTCCCGAAAAAAGCATCCAGGTTTTCAGTGGAGCGGTCCGCAATCACACGAATGTAGTCGTCGCGAGCTTCCCAGGGTGAATTGAAGACAAGCGCGGCCCATTCCTCGTAAACCCCTGACGCCATGTCCCGGAGCCAGTCCAGGGCTTCCCTCAAAGGCTTTCGCCATGCCTGAGTCCATTCCGGGTACCCCCCCGTTCGACACCCGCAGTCCTCCCTCCAGCGCTCGACGCCATGGATACAGCTCCATGAGGAATTCTCGAAGATTTCGACGTAGTGCGTGGGGGGATGTCTGGCGAGGTATTCGCCGTAGTTGGTCAGCGCGGCATAGTCCCCGTTCTCGATGAGATAAAGCGAATAGGCAAGGGTCCTGTCCCCGTATCGGGAGTGGTGCCCGAACGTTTCCCCGTCCACGGCCACATGGACGAGCTGCGGCCAGTCCCTCTGATCGTTGAAGGCGTCCCTGAGTCTGCGGACCAGGGCCTCGCTGCTCCTCACCAGGCCTCCGAATGCGATATCCTGGGCAATGGGGCCGTCGTAAAAGAAGAGGCTTATGGCTCTGCCCGAAGGCAAGGGGCAGAGATAGGCCGTGGACGGGTCGATTCTGCCATGCCGCGCCTCCCTCCAGTGGGCTCGCCGCGCCATCCGGCGGACCCGCCTTCCCTGGCGGGGCGACAGGATGGTGAACCGGATCCCCAGGCTCGCCAGCACCTCGAGGGTCTCGATATCCACGGCCGTCTCGGGAAGCCACATTCCCTCGGGGTCGCGCCCGAAGCGGTTCCTGAAATCCTCCAATCCCCAGATGACCTGGGTGACCTTGTCCCTTTTGTTGGCCAGGGGCATGATCATGTGGTTGTAAGCCTGGGCGACGGCCGAGCCATGCCCCCCGAACCGCTCGCGGCTCAACCGGTCCGCCTCGAGGATGGCCCCGTAGGTTTCCGGCTGGTGAGATTCGAGCCAGGCCAGCAGTGTGGGGCCGAAGTTGAAGCTGATTTTCGAGTAGTTGTTGACGATGTCGATGATTCTCTGCTGGGAATCCAGGATGCGGGATGCGCCGTTGGGGGCGTAGCACTGTGCCGTTATTCTCTCGTTCCAGTCATGATAGGGGTATGCGGAATCCTGGAGCTCGATCTCCTCCAGCCATGGGTTCTCCCGTGGTGGCTGGTAAAAGTGCCCGTGCAGGCAAATGTAGCGATCCAAATTGGCACCTCCTTCAGGCTGCCTCCACGATGACCGTGCTCAGACCGTTGAGCCGCAGAGAAACGGAAATCTCAGTCGCCCCTTGAGGGGCACCCCCCGGCCCGCCCCATCGCTCTTCCGAAGAGTCCAGCCGTTTTCTCCACCGCCGGCTCGCCGAAATCTCGCCCATGGGAATCCGTGCTTCCCGGCATCCGAAGTTGAAGAGGCACAGAGCACGACTGAATCCTTCACCAGCCCAGCGCTCCATCCAGATCACCGGCGTCTCCCTCCACCTTCCGACCTTCAGCCGGTCCCTTTCCGGCTCCGCCAGGGCCGGGAGGGTCACCCTCAACCCAATCAGCGCGGCGTAAAAACCCAGAAGAAGTCCGTGGACCCCCACATCCCTCAATTCCCAGCGCAGCCTGGAGTCCAGAAAGGTCTCGGGAGCCTGTGGATCGGGGACGCCACCTCTCCGGGCGAAAGATTCAAACTCCATGGCCCTGCCCTTTCGAACCGCCTCCACGAGATCCGGGTCCGAGTGGCTGACGAAGTAATGAAAAGAGGCGGGCTCCCCGTACTCCTCCCCCATGAAGAGAAGGGGTACGTAAGGGGAGAGGAGAACCACGGCAGCAGCCACCTTGAGGGCTTCGAAGTCCGCGAGTCGTGTCAGCCTCTCGCCCAGCATCCGGTTGCCCACCTGGTCGTGGTTCTGGGAAAACACGATGAACTGACGGGCCGGCCTTGCAGCCGACGACCCGCCATGCCGCCGCTTGCGAAACTCCGAATAGTCACCGGAGTAAACGAAGCCTTCCCGGAACGCCTTCACGAGCTGCTCCGGCCTTCCAAAATCAACGTAGTAGCCGTCCTTTTCGCCGGTCAAGAGTACATGGAGGGCGTGGTGAAAGTCATCGCACCAGACCGCATCCAGGCCGTATCCACCCTGGGAGCGTGGCGTGATCAGGCGAGGATCGTTGAGGTCGCTTTCTCCGATGAGCCACAACTTGCGTCCAAGCTGCTCGGCCAGCTCGGAAACAGTCTCCGAAAGCTCTTCCAGGAAGTGGCGGGCACTCATGTCGACGATGGCGTGCAGCGCGTCCAGCCGGAGCCCGTCCATGTGATACTCCCGCAGCCAGTACCGCGCATTCTCGATGAAGAACCGTCTCACCTCGTCACTGCAGGGACCGTCGAAATTCACCGCCGACCCCCAGGGGGTCTTGTAGCGGTCGGTGAAATACGGGCCGAAATCCTGGAGATAGTTTCCCTCGGGGCCCAGGTGGTTGTAGACGACATCCAGGATGACCGCCATCTCCCTCCGATGGCAGGCGTCCACCAGTCGCTTCAAACCCTCGGGCCCGCCGTAGGAGGTCTGGACAGCGTACGGGTAGACCCCGTCGTAGCCCCAGTTGCGCTCGCCGGGAAAGGGGCATACCGGCATGAGCTCGACGGCATTGATGCCGATCCGCCGGAGGGCGTCCAGTCGCGGGATCACGGCGTCGAAGGTCCCCTCGGGCGTGAAGGCGCCGACGTGGAGCTCATAGATGATCATGCGGGCGAGGTCAATGCCGGACCATCCCGCGTCCCCCCAGCGGAAGCTTTCAGGGCTCACCACCGCCGAGGGTCCGTGAACCCCGTGGGGCTGCAGACGTGACGCCGGGTCCGGCCGATCAAGCTCTTCGTCCAGCGCATAGAAATAGAGCGCCCCCGGACCCGTGTCAGGCAGCCGCACCGTCCAGTATCCCCTCTCCTGCCGTTCCATGGAGACACGGCGCTCGACGGGCGAGACAAGATGCAGCTGGACGAGTCTCCGCCGGGGAGCCCAGACGGTGAAGGTACATCCACCGTCGGCATCGGGTTGGGCTCCCGGGAGGAGTTGCTCTTCAGGAAGATTTTCGTGCTCCAGCATGGCTAAAGCTCGATCCGGTCCATGGTCTGGTGCACCACGGCCAGCATCAGGGTGAGATACTCCCTGAGGTAGCGCGTCAGCAGAAAGTTCTCCAGCACGAACTGCCTCGCCTTCCTTCCCATCATTTCCAGCTGATCTCGGTGCTTGAGCAGATACCTGATGCGCAGGGCAGCTCCCTCGGGCGTGTTGACCAGGAAGCCCGTGTGATGATTGATGACCTGAAGCCGGATCCCGCCCGTGTCCCCGCCGATGACCGCCCTTCCCTTCCACATGGCCTCCGTCACCGTGAGCCCGAAGCCCTCGCGCACCGACTTCTGGACCGCGATGTCCGTCAGCCGCTGCAGAGCGTTGACGGTGCGGTGGGCATCGTTGGGCAGCAACAGCACATGAATGTCGGAATCATTGTCGGAAGCTTCCCGGACCTCGGCGTAGACCTTCGCTCCCTCGGGATCGTCCGTGGCGCCCCCTCCCGCCAGCACCAGCTGGAGCGGGGTGAACTTCCGGGCCAGTTTGTAGGCGCGGATGACGCCCACCGGATCCTTGAACCGGTCGAACCTCGAAATCTGAACGATCATGGGACGCTGCGGATCCAGCCCGAACTGGCTGCGCACCGCCTCCACCTCGAATTGCGGCAGCTCGCGGTTCTTCTCGGACAGCGGATCGATACTCGGCGGAATGAGGTAGATGGGATGCGGCATGGGCTGCGCGAACTCGGCAAGCGACCAGATGCTGGCGTCATACCCCTGCACATGCTCCCTCAGGTATTTCCAGACCGGGCGATAGGGGCGGCTGACGTCCACGTGACAGCGCCAGATCCATTTCCCCTTGCGATTGGGGCAGAAATTCAGCAGAGGGGCCGGCTGCGGATCGTGGATGACGACAAAATCCGCTGATTCGAGCTGCTCCCGCAGGTGCTCGGCATTCTTGCGGTTGCAGTCCTCGTAGCCCCGAAGCAGGGATTCGGGGATCGACACCGACTGTCCCTGGAGAGCATTATGGAAGCTCTTGGTGCAATGGAAGAAAGGCTCATCCCCCATGATCACCTCCCAGGATGCGTCCAATCCGAGCTCCCGCTTGAGTGGAACCAGCCAGTGCAGGATCTCCGCCACACCACCGCCTTCGCGGGTCGAGTTGACATGCACCACTTTACATCCCTCCAGCCCTCGGGCCAGCTGGCGCAGGTGACCGATCACGTCTTCTCCCACAATGGCTGCATATTCGTTCAGAGTACCCGACATGCTTCTCCCTCCCCCAGGGCAAAACGCTTGAAGGCCCTGTCGATCTCCCCGCGGAGCTCAGTCAACGTGCTGAAATATGGGTCGATTTCCCCAAGCGCATCCACCAGCGGCAGACAGACCTGGTCCAGTCCCAGGAGCCATTCGCTGAAGTCGTCCCGGCTGCTGCTGGTCCGGCGACGGGCATCGATGAAATGGTAGAAGACGCTTCCCACCGAAAGCCTCGGGATGAGGGCCTGAAGGGCTGACGGCTCGTGGGGACGAAGGTCCGTGTCCAGGACCACGATTTGAGATCGCGTGAAATAAAACTGCTGGTCCGCCCGGGCCCAGGGCACGAACTCGCTCTCCGCAAGCCGCTCCTCGATGACTTCCACCAGTTCGCGCCTGAGATCCTCGATCTCCGAAAACTCGCAGGGGTCGATGAGAGCGAGGCGCTCAGCCAGCCTGGCCTCCCGAAGACCGTGGTAGCTCCAGGCGGCGAAATCGTTCTGAAACTCCGGTTCATCGAAGCGGGGTTTCAGAAGCCCTCCCCAGAAGTGGTGGTAAATGCAGCCAGGGTGCGCCGTCAGGATGCGATCCCTGAGCTCCCGAAGGTTCTGAGCCCTCTCGCCGGTCCCCATGGCGATGAGCGCGCAGTCTTTCACCGCGAAAGGGTCTGCCATTTTTTGTCCTTTCCTGTCCCCTCACGCTGGGAGCACCATGTTCAGCCCGGTCACCGCACGGCCGAGAATGAGCCAGAAAACAAATGGATAAACCCAACGGAAGGTCCAAATCTCACTGAATGTCCAAAAGGCCACATGAATGTATGTCTTGGTCATCCAATCACGGTTTGTCAACTTCAACCGATAAGCTCTCCAGGCCATCCGGCCCCGTCCCGCCGCCATCGACGGGAGCCCGTGGATTGGTTGTCGCGTGCCATGGGCACTGGATGTTCCTGCTCAGGCGGAGCTCCAACCCACGGCACCTTCCCGGATTTACCCCCATCAGGCATGCCCCCTGCATAGGGTTGGTTCACCAGCGGAAAGGGGGTGACACCATGGAGCCAAAGAGAATCGTCTGCGGAGTAACGGCATCGACACGATCACAGCGAGCGGTACTGGACGCCGCCCGGCTTGCCCAACGGACCGGAGCCCGGTTGTTCTGTGTCCACGTGGTTGACGCCTCGTTTTTCCAGGAGAAGATTGCGGACCCCCTGAGCCGCGCATTCATCGAGAGCTCCCTGATCCACCTGGGAATACAGATCGTGGATCACGCATCCCAGATCGCAAAGACCGAGGGAGTCATGGTGGAAAAGCACCTGGTGAAAGGCTGCGTGCGCAAGTGCCTCCACAAGATGGCCAGGGAGCTCGGGGCCGATCTTCTGGTTCTGGGAGGCGATGACGGCCGAACTGTATTCCGCGACGTGCTGAAGCCGGCTGGAATTGACGATCTCCTCCTCGATCCCGTGCCCCGGAGCTTGTGCGAGGATCCTGACCGCCAGGCCTCGTAGGCATGAGGCCCGGGGTGGCATCCCCACTGTATCGATGAGCACCAAGTCTCCCACATTCAACGATATTTAATCATTTTTACCCTATCCACACATTCTATCATAGTCTAATGCTCACACGCGTCTTCCGCGGCACCTGGATCAGGCAACCTCCTATGAAGCCTCCTGGGGCGCGGGCACGAAAAATTCCAGGTGAGGGAAGCTCCTCAGGTCTTTTGCGATGCCCGCGCGAAGGAAAGAGTTCACCCAGCCGAAGACATCGTGCTTCCGGATGGATCGGCGCAAGGCCTTCATGCGGATCTTCCTCTCCCGAAGATCCATCCGGTAGCCTTCATGTATGGCGTTGGCGACGCCTTCCACATCATAAGGATTGACCATGAGAGCCCCGTGATGCAGCTGGACCGCCGCCCCCGCGAACTCGCTCAGGATGAGCACGCCGTCCTCGGTCGTGCTGCTGGCGCAGTATTCCTTGGCTACGAGGTTCATGCCGTCCTTGAGGGGCGTCACGAGGGCCATGTCGCACGCCCGGTAATAGGCGGCGAGCTGGCTGCGGTCGAGGGACCTGAAGATATAGGTGATGGGAGTCCATCCCACTTCGGTGTACTCGCCGTTGATCTCGCCCACGAGCCTCTCGATCTCCTGTTTGAGCAGAGCATATTCCTTAATGGTCTTTCGACTGGGCACCAGCACCTGGATCAGGGTGATGCGCCTTCGCAGCTCGGGGTAGCGCTCAAGGGCATTCCTGAGGGCCAGCAGCTTGTTGGGGATCCCCTTGGTGTAATCCAGGCGGTCCACCCCCAGGATCAGCTGGCGGTTGGGGAGCTTGTGGCGGATCATCTGGGCCTGCCAGCTCACCGCGGCGCTCGAGGCCATGTGCGAAAACTCCATGAAATCGATGCTGATGGGGAATGCACCCACCAGCAGCTCCCGGTCGGGCGTCACCAGTCGGCTGACGGACCCTCGCCCCGTGATGCGCGTGCCGGGCTTGAGGGCTTTGACGCATCCGAGAAAGTTTCGGCGGTCCCGGGCCGTCTGGAACCCGACCAGGTCGTATTCCATCAGGCCGTCCAGGATTTCGAAGCGCCAGGGCAGCTTCAGGAAGACGTCCAGGGGCGGGAAGGGAATATGGAGGAAAAAGCCCGTGTGCCGAGAGACACCCAGCTGCTTCAGCGCTCTCCCCACCATGATGAGCTGGTAGTCGTGTATCCAGACGTAGTCCTCCTCGTCCGTGTGCTCCACGACAGCCTGGGCGTACTTCCCGTTCACTTCCCGGTAGGTCTTCCAGTAGCCGGGGTCAAAGTTGCACCGGGTGGGGAGGTCGTGGAACAGGGGCCACAGGATCTCGTTGGAAAAGCCGTAGTAGAATTTCTTCAAGTCCTCGTCGGTGAGGCTGACGGGTTTGAGGGTGTATCCCGTTTCGGCCGCTCCCCTGTTGAGGAGGTCGGCGGGAAGCGGCGAATGGTGCAGCGCTTCGACCGTATTTCCCATCCAGCCGATCCAGAGACCTCCACGGTCCCGAAGCACCGGTCCCAGGGCCGTGACCAGCCCGCCCGAGCCGGGGCTGATGCTCCAGCTCCCGTTCTCCCGGGTCAGCACGACGGGCAGACGATTGGAGACAACGGCAAGTCTTCGTGGCTCCATGCTCTGTTCCTTTCATTGCTCAAGTCATTGCTGAAGAGGGACAGCCATTATTCCAGGAATGCCACGACCGCTTCGCAGTCGGGAAGGAATCCCTCAGCCGCCGTCACGGTGGAAGCCGGCCCGACCTTGATGCCGAAACCCCTCGATTGAACGCAAGCCTGTTCAAACAGTGACAAGGATCGGCGCTCCCCTCCGCTGTACGCGGGGGCCGACTCAAACTGACGAGATCATATATGCCCTTGGTTTACGACAGGGGGATCAATGGCGTCCCGCGCATTCAACTTTGAACGCTGCCCCACTCAGAGGCAAGAATTGTGCCCGAAAAGACTTCTGACTCCGCGCCTCCCCGCCCCTCGGTGCGCCGATCTCCCTTGAGAGCAGGAATCTTATAAGTTTGTCATGGGCGAAAGCGTCTGGTAACCTGATCAAATTCAGAGCGATGACATCCCGGGAAGCGGGGATGGCGCGAGGGCCATGTGCTGAGACGCTTTCCGGAAAACAATCTGGCGGACCGGACTGCATGCCGAGTATTCTAATCATCGACACCAATGAGTCCTTCGTCAATACGCTTCGGGGCGAAATCAACCAGATGGGGCACCAGTCCGAGGTTGCCTCCACCCTGGCCGAGGGGCTCGCCCTGGCCGAGAGTAGATCCTTCGATGTGATCTTTCTGAATGCGGACATGCCCGACGGCCGCGGGGTGGAGATATTGCCCAGGCTGGTGGCGACCGCGGCTTCTCCGGAAGTCATCCTGCTGGTGGATTCAGGCCATCCGGACGAAGCCGAGCTGGCCATCAAGATGGGCGCATGGGACTACCTGGAAAGACCTTCCACGGCCATGGCCATAGATCTCTCGCTGGTTCGCGCCCTGCAATACCGGGCCAAGAGGATACCCAGGGAGCCGGACGCCCTCCTCAAAAAGGAGACCTTTGAAGACATCGTGGGAAGCAGCCCACAGATGAAGCAGTGTCTCCACGTGCTGGCCCTGGCCGCCAACAGTGACGCCAATGTGCTCATCACCGGCGAAACCGGGACGGGCAAGGAGCTCTTCGCCTGGGCCATCCATCACAACAGCAAGCGCGCCAGCCGGAGGTTCGTGGTGGTGGACTGCGCGGCACTGCCCGAGACCCTGGTGGAAAGCACGCTGTTCGGCTACGAGAAAGGGGCTTTCACGGGTGCCGACAAGGCCCAGAGCGGACTCATCAAAAGGGCGGACGGAGGGACCCTTTTCCTGGACGAAGTGGGCGAAATGCCCCTTTCGGTTCAGAAGTCCTTCCTGCGCGTCCTTCAGGAGCGGCGGTTCAGACAGCTGGGGGGTGGTTCGGAAATACGCAGTGATTTCAGGTTGATTGCAGCATCCAACCGAAATCTCGACCGCATGGTCCAGCGACGACAGTTCCGCAAGGACCTTCTTTTCCGCCTGAGGTCCTTCACCATGGAATTGCCTCCCCTCCGGGAACGGATCGAGGACATCCGGGAGATCGTTGACCACCATGCCGTCAAGCTTTGTGAGAGCTACGGGTTTTCGAGGAAAGGGTTCTCCCCGGACTTCTTCGAGGTCCTCCACCGATACGACTGGCCGGGAAACGTGAGAGAGCTGGTGAACGCCCTGGAGCGTGCCGTATCGGCGGCCGGCAATGAGCCCGTGCTCTATCCCAAGCACCTGCCGACCTATGTGCGCGCTCGACTCGCCCGAGCCACCTTCGACCAGGAGCAATCTCCCCGGAGTCCAAGGGGTACCGTGGATGCCAGACCGGGCAAAACGATGCCCAGCCTGGATGTCGTTCGCGAAGCCGTCCTTGCCGACGCCGAGCAGAGCTACCTCAAGGAACTGATGACCGCCGTGGGAAGCATGGAAGAGGCCTGCATCATTTCGGGACTTTCCCGATCCCGGTTGTACGCACTCTTAAAAAAATATCAGGTCCCTTCGTGCTTCCGGAAAATGTGACCCTGTCGGACGCCCCTTTTGTACTGCGGTACAGGACCTGGTCCTGCCTGATAGGATTCAGTCCTGCCAGACGGCACCGGACGTGGAGAAGACAGATCGGCTCGCGCTCTCGGAACTGCCGCATGAGTGGCTGCCGGATCCGGCTTCCCTCCAAAGTGCTGGTGGCCGGTGCGCACCAGTTCCTCGTTCCTGACTCCCGGTTTAGCCTCAAAGACTCCGCTGCACGGCCTACTGGGCGAGCCGGTGGCAGTTGAGGGGCCGCATTCCGGGCCCAGAACTGGCATTGCTCTTGTATGGCCGTCATGGGGTTGCGGAATCCGTCCGCTCGCTTTGGAAGACTCCAGAATCCCGGTGAGGTGAGATCAACAGGAGGCCCGTGAGCGTCTCCACACCGATAGGGACCCATGTTCACACCATTTTCACCCATGACCAGCACTCGATCCATCGCGCGATTCCCCCCGGCCACCCGTCCGCCTCCCTGCGGGGCTCCCGTCACGATGCGGCATGGCATGTACAACGGATGTGCTGAACTGCGGCGAGGTGATGGCCGCTGACCACTTTTCACCGTTATTGGAGCACCGGCCTGGATTCAAGGCCTGCTGCCGTTAGCCCGAGGGTCTCGGCCATTCGCCCTTGAATGAGACTCCGGCCAGAAACAGAAGGAGGACATGTGAAACATTTCTTCGGCTCCATCGTTGTGTGCATGGCATTGACGGCATCGCCCCTGTGGGCGGCCACCAAGAGCATCGCCAAGGAGGAGGTGAACGTCCGCTCCGGCCCGAGTCTCAAGCACGAGATCGTCCTCAAGGCGCCCCTGGGCTACCCCGTCAAAGTGGAGAAGGAACAGGGGGAATGGATCTACGTCCGGGATTGGGTCAACAACCGCGGATGGGTGCACAAGACCCTGGTTTCCAGCATCCGAACGGCCGTCGTCACCGTGAAAAAGGCCAACGTCCGCTCGGGCCCCGGAACCGACAAGAACGTGGTGGCCGAGGCCCATGAAGGAGAGATCTACCGGATTCTGGAGCGCAACGGCAGATGGATCCGCATCGGCTACTACCATGGATCGGAGCCCCTGGGGTGGATCCGCGACGATATGGTCTTCGGGGAATAACATCCCATGGCGTCGAGACTGCCTGCTTCCCTTGACCTTTCTTCTTGAAAGTCGACGAGGCTTTCTTTAGTGTGGCCTTCCAGGGACCGGGGCCTTGCCGTCAACGCATGGCATCGTCCCACCATGGTGAGTCCAGTGGATGAATTACAGGCGAGGGGATCTCGGCGAGTGACGACCTCGGTCATGGAAATGAATCCCAGGCTCTATCGCCTGGAGGAAGGCGGTCTCCTGGTGGAGGCCATGCTGCAGCGACTGGGAGAGGACCTCCTCGTGTCCATATGGGGAGGGGCGGCTCACATCGGCGCCGTGGCGATGGCTCAGCCCCGCCCCAGCATTGCGGACCCATCCCGCCGTTCGGCCACGGCCTCGGTATTCTGCTACATCGGGCACAAGGAGGACGAAGTGGTCAAGGAGGTCTCGGAGCGGCTGGCCGCGGAGCTCGGAGGCCGGGTCGTGGTGGCTGCGGGGCTCCACTGGGACCGTCTGGACCCTTCCGGGATCGAACAGGTCATGCGGAACGTCCGGGCCCTGGTGCGAGACATCGTTGTTCACGAGAGGAATCGGAGCGTCCATGAGTGAGCCGGCCAAACGCATGATTATCGGAATCACCGGGGCGAGCGGCGTGATCTACGGGATCGAGCTGCTCAGGGCACTCCGGGACCTGGATTACGAAACCCACCTCATCGTCACCGAAGCCGCCCGCGGGAACATCCTCATCGAGACCGACATTCCCGTGCCGGAAATCGAGCGGCTCGCCACCCGGGTCCATCGAGACGACGACCTGGCCGCCCCCGTGGCCAGCGGGTCGTTCCTGACGGGCGGCATGGTGGTGATCCCCTGCACCATCAAGTCCCTTTCGGCCATCGCCAATTCTTACACGGCCAGTCTCCTCGTGCGCGCCGCCGACGTCTGCCTCAAGGAGCGCCGCCCCCTGGTCCTGGTGGTGCGCGAAACCCCGCTCCACCAGGGGCATCTCGAGCTCATGACCAGGGCGGCCTCCCTGGGGGCCGTGATCCTTCCTCCCGTTCCAGCCTTCTATCACCGCCCGAAAACCATCCTGGACATCGTGCATCAGACCGTCGGCAAGGTGCTCGACTGCTTTCACATTCCCCACAATCTGTTTCAGCGCTGGCATTGATCCCCTTGGGTCGGAAGCGCACCCACCCGCAGCCCATCCACCGCTTTCCCGGCCTGTTCATTACCCGTCATGCCGATCCGATGACCTTGCGTCGAATTCCCCCTGTAATTGGCTAGTACATTGATAATATTATGTCCTCCATGTCCTGGACATAGATATTTCCTATTTGAAGCAGTGGAGCTATTCCGGTATCAAGGTGGCGACACCCTGGAATTGGCGATCAACATGGAGCAATAGATCATGCCTTTGTCTTTCGGCTTCACCTGAGGCTTTGTTCACACCACTACCCGTGTTTGGTAGGCACAGGGCCAGGCCGAAAGACGTCTCATCCCCACCTCCGACGTGATTCGATTCAATCCCTTTCAGTCCGGTCCACATGCCGCGCGCGTTCGGCGGGCGAAGCCCGGTGAGCCAGGCCGCTGAAGCTTTGCCGGCCTGGATTCCCGTGAGCTTTGGCGATGCGTTTCGACCTCTGCGTCTGTTTCGAGTCATTCACAACGAGGGAGGCTGGACCAGAATGGATCAGGATTTTGAACCCATCATCGTTTGCTACTGTTGTCAGTGGTGCTCCTATGCCGCGGCCGACCTGGCCGGGTCCATGCGGCTGCAGTACCCCACCAATGTCCGCATCGTCAAGGTGCCCTGCACCGGTCGAGTCGATGCCATCTTTCTGATGAAGGCCCTCGAACAGGGCGCAGACGGGGTTTTTGTATCGGGCTGTCTGCTGGGAGACTGCCATTACCTTTCCGGCAATTACAGGGCACAGAAGCGGGTCGCCTGCGTCAAGGAAATTCTCGGGAAGATCGGGATCAATCCGGACCGGGTCGAAATGTATTTCAATTCGTCGGCCATGGGACCCCAGTTTGCCCAGTGCTGCAAGGATTTCACGGACCGCGTCCGCGAACTGGGGCCGGGACTGCGCAAGGGGAGGAAGCTTCGGGATCGCGAGCGGATGGAGACGCAAGCCGCAGCCGGGTAGTTTCTGGTTCCTGGTTCCTGGTTCCTGGTTCGGACTGTCAGGGCTCGGTTTTGGTGCTGGAGCCAGGGACCGGAAGCCAGGACCTTTTCAGGGCACCTTTGACCTGGAGGTGGGTGATGGGAGGGGTGGTTTCGCTTCAATCGCACAGGAGCAAGAGGGTCGCCGAGAGAGGTTTTCGCGAGTGGCGGCGCCTTTTTCAATCGGTGACCGCGTTCGATGAGAACACCCGCTGGGCCGATCTCCCCGATGACATGATTCTCTTTTTCTGCGAGGAGAGCCCCGAGAGTCGCACCGGCTTCTACGATCTGCTCATGAGCGTCCATCACGGGGGAAACGCTCACGAGTTTGAATCTCAGCCGTTCGATCGTCTGACTACGCTGCTCAATGCGTATTTCTTCATCACGGACCAGGCCCGGTTCGAGTGCATGCGGCGGCTGGGATGGATCGAAAGCATCCCCAGGGGAGACTGGTCGATCATCGAGGTGGTCATGGATTCAAGGACCTACGAATACGCGGGTCTGATGGAGACTCCGGCGCCCACGCCGCGGCATCCTGCTTACGAGGAGGACATGCGGAGCCGTGGAATGGACCGGGCCGCCCTGGTCCGGAAGTACACGCCGGAAGCTCTTGACTTGTTCAGGGAAAAGGCCGGTCGGGGCTGCCTCCCCGCCATGTGAGAGAGGGGAGACGGGTCAGCGGCACTGTCCCGCGGGATTCATCCGCCGACTCAGCGATTTGACGGATTTCATGAAGGCGAGCACTCGAGGTGAGGATGCATTCGATTAGATTTCGTATCAATGGTCAAGAGGTGGAAGCGGAGCCAGACCAGACCATCATGGACGTGGCGGACAGCTTGGGGGTGATCATCCCCAGGCTTTGCCACCATCCGTCTCTCAAACCCAACGGGGACTGCCGTCTTTGCGCTGTGGAGATCGCGGACCACCGGGGACTGCCCGCCGCCTGCTCGACGCCGGTCACCGACGGCATGCGGATCTGGACCAGGACCCCCAAGGTCCTGGATTTTCGGCGGGAGATGCTGCAGCTGATCCTTCAGGACCATCCCAGGGAGTGTCTGGGCTGTGCGCGCAACGGCACCTGCGAGCTTCAACGCCTGGTGGAGACGGTCGGCATCGACTTCCCCTATGCGCCGCCCGCCCGAAAGCGACCGCCCGCCGAGACCGTGGGGGCCTGTTTCGAGAGGGACATGACGCTCTGCGTCCGCTGCGGCCGATGCGTGCGGGTCTGCCACGAGGTGCGCGGAGCCCGGGTCATTGTTTTCCGCGAGAAGGGCGGTCGTCAGGAGGTCGCAACACCTCTGGGGCGGAGCCTCGTGGATTCAGGCTGCCAGCTTTGCGGGGCATGCGTGGATATCTGCCCCGTGGGCGCCCTGAGAGACAGAACGGACGCCGCGACGACGCAGGCCGGAGAACGGATGCTGGAGGTCTGCGAGAACCTGAGCCGCATGG
>JALOOX010000014.1 GCA_025454175.1 Syntrophobacteraceae bacterium
TCGCGGCGACGCAGTTACCTTTGACTACCGGGAGCGGGCATCTCCCGGAGGAGGACTTGCACCTCCCTGTTCGCGCCTGCTCCCAGGCGCACGGATTCCCGCCAGGGACACGCGGGAATGACAACAAATACGAGTACTCAATTGTGTGGAAGGGTACTTAGAACATTCGGCACGCTGTGTCAGATGTTAAAAAAACCGCCACCTCAAAAAACAGGATCTCGATTGAGCGATCATAGTGCGAACGGCTTGAATCTGGCTTTTTGTCATCCCGAACGCATGTGAGGGATCTCTTGAGATTTCTCCCTTCGGTCGAAATGACAGAAAGTCCAGTCTTCAGCCGTCGATGGTATAACTGCTCGGATTTGCCAACTATTTGTCCTCCTGCTTGGAGGCCTCGATGATCTTCTCCTGCAGGGCGCCGGGGACCTCCTCGAAGTGGGAAAAGCCCATGGTGAACATGCCTCGGCCCGCCGTCATGGCGCGCAGGTCGGGTGCATACCTCAGGACTTCGGACTGCGGAACGTTGGCCTTGATGATCTGCTTGGTGCCCTTGGTCTCCATGCCGAGAACCCTGCCGCGCTTGGAGTTCAGGTCGCCGATGACATCACCCATGCAGTCGTCCGGGACCACGATCTCCATGAGCATGATGGGCTCGAGCAGGGTGGGCTTGGCTTCCAGGACCGCCTTCTTGAAGGCCATGGACCCCGCGATCTTGAACGCCATTTCCGAAGAGTCCACGGTGTGGTAAGAGCCGTCCACCAGCTCCACCTTGAAGTCGATGACCGGGTAGCCGGCCAGGGCGCCTTCCTGGGCCGCCTCGGCAATGCCCTTTTCCACGGCGGGGATATACTGCTTGGGAATGACGCCGCCCACGATCTTGTCCACGAACTGGAATCCCGATCCGCGAGGCAGGGATTCCATCTCGATGGTGCAGTCCCCATACTGGCCGCGGCCTCCGGATTGCTTCTTGTACTTGCCCTGAATACGTGTCTTCCCCTTGATGGTCTCTTTGTAGGAGACCTTGGGCAGACGAAGGTTCACCTCGACGCCGAACTTCCGCTTGAGCTTCTCGACGGTGGCCTCGATGTGGATCTCGCCCATTCCGGAAAGGATCATCTCACGGGTTTCCTCGTTTCGCTCCAGCCTGAGGGTCAGGTCCTCCTCCATGAGGCGGGTCAGGGACGAGAAGATCTTGTCTTCGTCACCCTTGCTCTTGGGCTCCACCGCCAGGGAATAGACAGCCGGAGGCAGCTCGATGGGCGGAAACACGATGGGCTCCTTTTCCGCGCACAGCGTGTCCTGGGTCACCGTTTCCTTGAGCTTGGCCACGGCGACGATGTCCCCGGGCCCCGCAGACTGGATTGAATCCTGGGATTTGCCCTTGAGTCGAAGCAGCTGGCCGAAGCGCTCCTTGGCCCCCTTGGTGGCGTTGAACACGTTGGCGTCGGCGGTGAGGCTGCCCGAAAAGATCCTCATGACGGACAACCGCCCGGCATAAGGATCGCTGATGGTCTTGATCACCAGGGCGCTGAACGGGGCTGAAGGGTCCGGCTCCCGCATCAGCTCGGCTTCACCGTCGGGGACCCTTCCCTTGACGGCCCCGCGGTCCAAGGGAGATGGAAAGTTGCTCGCGATAAAATCCATCAAGGGCTGGATCCCCATGTTGGCCGTTCCGGATCCGCAGGCGATGGGGACCAGCTTGCGCGTGATGACCGCATGACGCAGCCCCTCGACCAGCTCCTCGGAGCTGAGCTCGCCTTCTTCCAGGTACTTCTCGAGCAGCTCATCCTTGGCCTCGGCCACCTGCTCGATCAACTCCTCCTTCAACTTGCGGACGGTATCGGCAAGGTCCGCCGGCATCTCCTGCACGGCGAGCTTGCCGCTGTCGCCGTCGTCGAACACATAGGCCTTTTCGGATAGGAGATCCACAACCCCCTTGAAGGATTCGGCCGCCCCTATGGGGATCTGGACCGGGATGCACTGCTTGCCGAGGCTGTTTCGCAGGTCCTGCACCCGCGCCAGAAAATCGGCCCGCTCCCGATCCATCTTGCTCACGAAGATCATGCGCGGCTGGTTGTACTCGTCGGCGAACTCCAACACCTTTTCCGTCTGCACCCGGATGCCGTCCACCGCATCCGCCAGCACCACCACCGCGTCCGCCCCCAGCATGGAAGTCTTGGTCTCGGAAATGAAGTTGAAGTCGCCGGGAGTGTCGATGATCGTCAGCTGGTGCTTGTTCCAGGTGAGGGTGTTGAAAGCCGTGCTGATGGTGATCTTGCGCTTCACCTCTTCCGGTTCGTAGTCCATGATGGAGGTGTTTTCATCCACTCTGCCGAGCCGCGTGGTCACACCCGCATCGAACAGCATCGCCTCGGCCAGGGAAGTCTTGCCCGCACCTCCATGAGCAATGAGGGCGAACGTACGAACCTTTGCAACGTCCTCTTTCATTTCTCTTCCTTTCTTGGATCACCTCAGCCCCGCGAGACCGCGCTCCACGCGAAGGGCAGCATGCATTGGTGACGGGGCTCCTCAATCCTGAGCCGCCTGCTTAGAAGGTTTTTGGAGTGGGACATGATGGGAGCACCACCGCGAGCCCGCGAATTCACTGTCAATCATCTGAAATTCCAGGAAAAACACGAAAAATGAAAATAAGATAAATCGCCATGGAGAGTCAAGCAAATTCAACAATTCACAAAGCTTCACCCCCCGCACTGCATTTCGGGGTCTGAAGGAGAAGCCTTTTCAGAAAGGCGACCCCCTCCATGGCGTTTGGCGGAGAGAGCAGTTCAGGAGGGAGAGGTTTTGGGCCGCAGCTCGCGCAGCGCCGTTTCGGCCCGGTATGAGCTGCGAACGAAGGGACCGGCTTCAGCCCAGCGGAAACCGGCTTCAAGGGCGGCCCGCCGAACGGCTTCGAAGGTCTCGGGGGCGATGTAGCGGGTTACGGGGAGCTGAGCCCGCGTCGGGCGCAGGTACTGGCCCACCGTCAGGAGATCACATCCCACAGCCCGAAGGTCATGAATGACCTGAAGGATTTCCTCCCATTCCTCTCCGAGCCCCACCATGATGCCGGACTTGGTCAGCAGGTCGGGATCCCATTCCCTGGCCCTGCGCAGGAGAGTCAGCGAGCGGTCGTAATCGGCCTGAGGACGTACTCGAGGGTAAAGCCTTTTCACCGTCTCCAGGTTGTGGGCCAGCACATCGGGGCGCGCACGGAGCACTCGGGCCAGGGCTGCGTCGTCGCCCTGGAAGTCGGGAGTCAGGACCTCGACAGCGCACCCGGCGGCAACGGAGCGCACGCTCCGGATGACCTCGGCGAATGCCGAGGCTCCCCCGTCCGGAAGGTCGTCACGGGTCACGGAAGTGATCACCACGTGGGTGAGGCCGAGGGCAGCAACGGTTTCGGCCACGCGTGCCGCTTCGCCGCGGTCCAGGGGCTCCGGCGGTCCACTTCGAACCGCGCAGAATGCACAATTCCGGGTGCATTGCTCTCCCAGAATGAGGAATGTCGCCGTGCCATTCCCCCAGCACTCCCCACGGTTGGGGCACAGCGCCTCCTCGCACACCGTGTGGAGCGACTGCCCCCGCAACAGGCCGCGGACCCGGTCGACGGCGGGACCGTGGGGCAGGCGCACCCGGATCCAGGAGGGTTTGGGCGGACTCTTGCGGACGGGCTCATTCACAGTGGTCTTCCTGTTCAACTGTGAGAACGGACGGCGGCCGGCCAAGCGCCTTACGGGTCAGCTGGATGATCTCGTATGACCTTCGGTTTTTGACCGACCAACCACCTCCCGGCATGAGAATTCGTCAAGACGGGCGTTGGTGCGCGCGTGCTCGATGGTCATGCTCACCAGGCTCCCATCTTTGTCGAGATCGTCCGGAAGTCTCATCCTGACATCGAAAACCGATTCGAACGCTTGGGCGATCCGGTCCTGCACAATGGTCCAGCTCGGCTCGATTCCGAGAATCTCCCGCATGGAGGTGACCGCTTTTCCCCGGATGCCGCAGGGGATGATCCGGCCGAAGGCTTCGAGATCCGGGCAGACGTTGAGGGCAAAGCCATGGGTCGTCACTCTCCGGGCATTGATCCGCACACCGATGGCCGCGATCTTCGCGCCGCCCACCCACACTCCCGTGAACCCTTCCATCCGTCCCGCACGGATGCCGAAGGCCTCGAGGCCGAGGATGATCACCTCTTCGAGGTCCCTCAGGTATCGGCTGGGGCCGCCGGGCCGGCCCTCGAGGCTGACGATCGGGTATCCCACCAGCTGCCCCGGGCCGTGGTAGGTGATGTCGCCGCCGCGGTCCACCATATGGACTGCAAACCCCTCGTTCTCCAGGGTGAGCCTGTCCACCAGCAGATGCTCGGGCCGCGTGCGCTTTCCCAGGGTGTAGGTCGGCGGGTGCTCCACAAAAAGCAGAACGTCCGGGATGGAGCTTTCGGCGCGGGCGCGGGCCAGGCTCCGCTGCAGCTCCCAGGCTCTCATGTACTCCATGCGGCCCAGATCCATCCGCCAACCCAAACGCGGCATCGCGGTCCCTTCCCGCACACTCATCAATGGTCACTCGGCCAGACTCACCCACTTCATTGTCGAAGTATATCTCAACGTCTTCACGTCTATTCGCGGGAAGGGGTGGCTTTGCCCACATCCTCACTTCTTCGCCGGCAGGATGTGAGTCGAGCTGCCCAGAAACGCCTCTGCAACCTCCTCCTCCGATTCCGACAGGGTCGGATGGGGATGGATGGTCATGGCCAGGTCCTGGGCCAGCGCCCCCATTTCGATGGCCAGGACGCCCTCGGAGATCAGCTCTCCCGCATCCCGCCCGACGATTCCCATTCCCAGCACCCGCTGGCTTTCGGGATCCACGATGAGCTTGGTCATGCCGCGGGCGAGTCCCAGTGACGCCGCCCGCCCCGAGGCCGACCAGGGGAAACGGGTGACCTTGACCGGCCGGCTCCGGCTCCTGGCCTCCTCCTCGGTCAACCCGCACCAGGCAATCTGGGGGTCCGTGTACACCACCGCGGGGATGGCCTGGACGTCGAACGCCGTCGGCTGGCCCGCAATGGCTTCCGCCGCCACCTTTCCCTCGTGCATGGCCTTGTGGGCCAGCATGGCCCCCCCCACCACGTCACCGATGGCGAAGATGCTCGGGTCGCTGGTGCGCAAGCGCTCATCGACCGTGATGAATCCGCGCTCATCCAGGGTGACCCCCGTCCGATCGATCCCGATGCTCCCGGAATTCGGGCTTCTGCCGATGGCCACCAGCACGCGGTCGAACACCTGATTGGACCCGCCGCCGGCTCCCTCCAGGGTGACCTCGACGCCGTCCTCAAGCTCCACCAGCGCACTGACCCGCGTTCTGGTGTGAATGGCTTCGAAGAGATCCGACAGATGGCGCACCAGCGGCTGGACCAGGTCGGCATCGGCGCCCGCCATCAGGCGATCATTCCCTTCGACGACGGTGACGCGGCTTCCCATGGATGCATAGAAGGAACCGAGCTCGACCCCCACGTAGCCTCCACCCACGACCAGGAGGCGTTCGGGAATGTCGGCCAGCGCCAGGGCCCCGGTGGAATTCATGACGCGGCCACCCTTTTTCGACTCGTGCCCGGGGAGCATCATCGCCCGGGAGCCCGTGGCGATGATGGCATGCTTGAATTTGAAGCGCGAAATGTCCGAGCCCTGGACCCGCACATGGTGTGAATCCTCAAACTCGGCCCGCCCCTTGATCACCTGCACCCCGCGGCTTCGACTCAGGTCCATGAGCCCCTTGGCCAGCCGGTCCACAACCTGGTTCTTCCATTGCCTTATCTTGCCGAGATCCAGGTGGGGCGGGCCAAAGGATACCCCCATGGCCTCGGCCCTCTTGGCCTCCTGGACCAGCTCCGCCACGTGGAGCAGGGTCTTGGACGGGATGCAGCCTCGGAACAGGCACACCCCCCCCAGCCGCCCCTCCTGGTCGACGACGGTCACCTCCAGGCCCAGGTCCGCCGCCCGAAATGCGGCCGCATATCCTCCCGGTCCACCGCCGATGACCAGAAGCTCCGTCTCCTGCGTATATTCACCCATCACCATGATCGACGCCTTTCAGGAAGCTCATCCATTCGTCACACCAAAAGAAGCTTCTCGGGATCCTCGAGGTTTTCCTTGACCCGGTTCAGGAATCGGGCCGCGTCGGCACCGTCCACCACCCGGTGGTCGAAGCCCAGGATCAGGGGCAGCATGAGGCGCGGCACGATCTCGAACGGCTCATGGCGCCCCCGCACGATGGACTGCCAGCGTGCCTGCGCCAAACCCAGGATCGCCACCTGGGGAAAGTTGATGATGGGGTTGAATCCGGTGCCGCCCAAAACTCCGATGTTGGTGATGGTGAACGAGCCGCCCTGGAGCTCCTCCACCTGGGTTTTCCCTTCACGGGTCCGCTCCGCCAGGCTGAGCAGCTCGATGGCCAGCTCGGTCACGCTCTTCCTGTCCACATCGCGTATGACGGGAACGATGAGCCCGCGGTCGGAATCCACCGCCACGCCGATGTGGACGTATTGCTTGAGGACGATCTCCTCGGCCGCCGTGTCCAGGCTGGCATTGAACCGCGGATGGGCCTTGAGGGCGGCGACGGCCGCCTTGAGGGCGAAGACCGTGAGGCTGAGGGCGCCGCCCCGATCCTCGATCCCGGCCTTGTGCCTGCGCCGAAAAGCCTCCAGCTCCGTGATGTCCGCCACGTCCTGATGGGCCACGTGCGGAATCTGGGACCAGGCGAGGGCCATGTGTCTCGCCGTGGCGCGGCGGATGGATTTGAGTGGAATGCGCTCCACGGGGCCCCACCGCGCGTGGTCCTCGACCTCGACGCGCGAAATGACGGCCGGCGCCAGTGGAATCTCCCCCCTCTCGGCGGCGGGAGGGGCCTCGGGCTTCTCAGCAGGCTTTCCACCCTGTTCCGCGAAGGCCCGCACATCCTCGGCGGTCACGCGCCCTCCAGGTCCGGAGGGGATAACCCCGCGGATATCCACTCCCAGCTCCCGCGCCAGGCGACGGGTCGACGGAGTGGCCGGAACCGGACCCGGCGGCGCCGCCGACCTCGGCGCCTCCTCCCCTTTGGGGGCCGCCTCTTCCCGGTCCCGCTCCCCGGCTTTTCCGGGTGGCGGCTCGGGAGAAGGCTCGGCCGGAGCTTCCACGCCTTTCTTCGGTGGGCCTTCCACGGCCGGCCTGGTTACCCGCCTTTCATCCTCGGTCGAGAAGGTCATCAGGACCTGTCCCACCTTGACCTCATCTCCCGGCTTCACAAGGATCTCCGCCACCTTTCCGGTCACGGGAGCCGGCACCTCGGTGGTCGCCTTGTCGGTCTCCACGACCAGGATCGGCTGGCCGTCCTCCACCGTGTCTCCCACCGCCACCAGCACATCGATGATCTCTCCCTCGTGGATCCCTTCGCCCAAGTCGGGAAGCTTGAACTCAACCGGCATACAACCTCCTCTCGGTTATCGCCCTGATCGTAGGTGGATGCTTCAGAAGTCCAGGGTCTCGCGAACGGCATTCACGATGCGATCCGCACCCGGCAGGTAATGCATCTCTCTCTGGAAGAGCGGGATGACGATGTCGAATCCCGTCACCCGGCGAATGGGCGCCTCCAGGTACAGGAAGGACTTCTCCATGATGCGCGCCATGATCTCGGCGCCGGGGCCGAAGCTCCGAGGGGCTTCATGGACGATCACCACGCGCCCGGTTTTTCGGGCCGATGCCGTGAAAAGCTCGTCATCGAGGGGCGAGATGGTCAGAAGATCGATGACCTCGGCCTCGACGCCGCGCTCCTCCTTGAGACGCGTCGCGGCCTCGAGGGTTGGGTGGAGCGATGCCCCGTAGCTCACCAGGGTGACATCCCGGCCCTCGCGGACCACCTGGGACTTGCCGATGGGCAGCGTCTCCTCTTCCTCGGGCACTTCCTCGCGGAAGGCGCGGTAAACGGCCTTGGGCTCGTAAAAGACCACGGGGTCGGGATCGCGGATGGCGCTCACCAGGAGCGCCCTCGCATTGCGCGGCGTGGAAGGGATCACCATCTTGAGGCCCGGGGTATGTGCCCAGTAGGCTTCGCGGCTTTCCGAGTGGTGCTCCAGGGCTCGGACTCCTCCCCCATACGGACAGCGGAGCACCATGGGCACGTGAAAACGGCCGAGGGATCGGCCCCGCAGCCGGGCGGCGTGGGCCTCCATCTGGTGCATGGCGTAGTAGCTGAACCCGGAAAACTGCATCTCGCAAACGGGACGAAGTCCGTAAACCGCCATGCCGATGGAAAAGCCCGCTATGCCCGATTCAGCCAGCGGCGTGTCCATGACCCGATCGGGGCCGAACTTCTCGATGAGCCCGTCGGTGACGCGGAAAACGCCGCCGTCCACGCCGACATCCTCTCCCAGGACAATGACTCGGTCGTCCTTGTCCATCTCCTGCATGAGCGCCAGGTTGAGGGCCTGAACCATAGTCATCTTAGCCATGCTGATCCCCTCCTTTCCCGGCTTCAATTTCACGCCTGAGCTCTTCCCTCTGGGACTCGATGTGCGGCAGGATCTCCGCGTAGGCATGCTCGAACATGACCAGGGGATCGACGGGCTTCTCCATCAGCCGCGCCCAGCGCTCTTCGGCCTCCTTGATCTCGGCTTTCACTTCCTCCTCCACGGCCTCGATGCCGACTTCGCTGAGCAGCCCCTTGTCCTTGAGATACTTCTGGAAACGGGTGATGGGGTCTTTTCGGGTCCATTCCTCCACTTCCTCGTCGGTCCGGTAGCGCTTGGGGTCGTCGGCCGTCGTGTGCACGGACATGCGGTACGTCACCGTCTCGATGAGGGTCGGCCCGTTTCCCGCCCGGGCCCGGTCCGCCGCCTCCCTGGCCGCCGCGTAGACCGCCAGGACGTCGTTTCCGTCCACGGCGATTCCCGGCATGTCGTAGGCCAGAGCCTTCTGGGCCAGGGTTCTGGACCGGGTCTGGCGCGATCGGGGTACGGAAATGGCCCAATGGTTGTTCTGACAGATGAAGACAGCCGGCACCTGGAAAACGGCCGCGAAGTTCAGGGCCTCGTGGAAGTCGCCCTCCGACGTGGCGCCGTCCCCGAAAAAGCACATGGCGATCTGGTGCTTTCCCCGAACCTTGATCCCGTAGGCCAGGCCCGCCGCATGCAATGTCTGGCTGCCCACGGGAATGGAGACGGGAAGGTTGTTGGCATTTTCGGGGATGAAGCCTCCTTCGTTATAGCCCGCATAAACCATCAGGATATGCTCCATGGCCTTGCCCCGCCAGACCTCGGCCGCCGCCTCCCGGAAGCACGGAACCATCCAGTCCTCGGTCTCCAGCACGGCGACGGCGCCCAGCTGGGAGGCCTCCTGGCCCTTGATGGGAGCGAAGGTGCCGATGCGCCCCTGCCGCTGGAGGGTGAGCATGCGTTCGTCGAAGCGCCGCCCCAGCACCATGACCCGGTGGAGCTTCAGGAGGAGGGAATCGGGAAGATCGGGCTCCAGGTCCCGATCCACCTGACCGTTTTCGTCCAGGATGGAGAGGTACTCCACCCGGAGAGGAAGATCGATCGCTTTTCTGGGCATCTCATTCATCCTTAGCATTGGTTGCGGGGTCCGAGAGGAGAATCTCATGAATACCCGTGAAGGACTCCAACACGTCTTAAAAAAGAAAAGACCGGGCCTGGACTTAGGCAAGCCTCGCACCACAACGAAATGGCCAAAAAAGTCAAAACCGGATATACCATATCACAAGGTGGCCTCGGGCAGCTACGGCCACCGTACCGTCCTTGAGCTCATTTCAGGCCCATTGGAACCGACATCCATCGAGCGGGGTGAGCACGCCATGAAGGCTCCCGTCATCCGCACTCCCCTTCCGGGGCCGTGCGCCGCGGCCTTGATCGAGCTGGACAGCCGCTACGTGTCGCCGTCTTATACCCGGGTTTACCCCCTCGTGGCCGAACGGGCCGAGGGGCTCTGGGTGACGGACCCGGACGGAAACACCTTTCTGGACTTCACTTCGGGGATCGCCGTTTGTGCCACCGGGCATTGCCATCCGAGGGTGGTTGAGGCCATCATCCGCCAGGCGCGGGAGCTGCTGCACATGTCGGGGACGGATTTCTACTATACCCCGCAAATCGCCCTGGCCCAACGACTGGCCCGGCTCATGCCAGGAGATGCGCCGGCCAAGGTGTTTTTCGGCAATTCCGGGGCCGAGGCTGTGGAGGCGGCCTTCAAGCTGGCCCGATGGCACACGCGCCGGGAGCTCAACATCGCTTTTTTCGGGGCATTCCACGGACGCACCATGGGTGCGCTGTCGCTCACGGCCAGCAAGACCATTCAGAAGAAGCACTACAACCCCCTGGTTCCCGGCATCACCCATGTGCCTTATCCCAACTGCTACCGCTGTCCCTTCGGGCGCTGCCGCACGCAATGCGGCACGGAGTGCGTGGACTGGCTGGAAAACCTGCTGTTTCGAACCTCCGTCCCCCCGGATGAGGTGGCCGCCATTTTCGTTGAACCGATCCAGGGTGAAGGCGGCTATATCGTGCCGCCTCCCGAATTTCACCAGGAGCTCCTCAAGCTGGCCCGCAGGTATGGAATCCTGTTCGTTGCGGATGAAGTGCAGTCGGGTATGGGCAGGACGGGCAAGATGTTTGCCCTCGAGCACTTCGGTGTCGTGCCGGATATAGTGGCCGTCGCCAAGGGAATAGCCTCTGGAATGCCGCTGGGCGCCATGATCGCCCGGTCGGAGATCATGACCTGGGAGGCGGGCTCCCATGCATCCACCTTCGGGGGCAACCCCGTGTCCTGCGCAGCGGCCCTGGCCACCATCGACCTGCTCGAGGAAGCACTGATGCGCAATGCCGCCGAGCGCGGACGGCAGTTCATGGAGGGGCTGCATCGGATGCAGCTGACCTATGAATGCATGGGCGACGTCCGCGGCATGGGACTCATGATCGGGGTCGAGCTGGTCAAGGACCGGGAGACCAAGGAACGGGCGGTGGAGTGGCGAAATGCAGTGGTCAGGGAGGCCTTCTCGCGGGGATTGCTGCTGCTCGGCTGCGGGGAAAACAGCATCCGCTTCTGTCCCGCCCTCACCATTTCGCCGGAGGAAGTGGATGTGGGACTTTCGATATTCGAGGAATCCTTGCGGGAAGTGGCCCATTGAGCTGCAAGAGCGGACACGACCCGAGGGGGATGGATCATGCCGATGACTGAAAAGCGACGAGAAATCCTGGAGACCCTGGACCTTGGCGGGCTGAATCCCGGGGCATGTGCCGGGAGTCGATGGCTGGCCTGCCGAGAGCGAGTGATCCCGTCCATCTCTCCGGTGGACGGCCGGGTCCTGGCTGAAGTCTGCACCGCCTCCGAAAGCGATTACGAAGAGGTTGCCCGAAGCGCCCTCGAGGCCTTCTCCACGTGGCGGCTCGTTCCGGCCCCGGGTCGGGGCGAGATCGTCCGCCAGATCCGAAGCCGACTTCGGCTCTCCAAACAGGAGCTTGCCCAGATCATCACCCTCGAAAACGGCAAGATCCTGGCCGAGGCCGAAGGCGAAGTGCAGGAGATGATCGATATCTGCGACTTCGCCATAGGCCTTTCACGAATGCTCTACGGGTACACCATGCCGAGCGAGCGGCCAGGCCACCGCCTCTACGAGCAGTACCTCCCCCTGGGCCCCATCGGCGTCATCACCGCCTTCAACTTTCCCATGGCCGTCTGGGCGTGGAACGCCATGATCGCTCTCGTTGCCGGGGACACGGTGGTCTGGAAGCCGTCCAGCAAGGTCCCCCTCTGCGCCCTGGCGGTGACCAGGATCACGGGCGAGGTGCTGCAGGAGAACGGTCTCCCCGACGGCATTCTCAACGTCATCATCGGGGACGGCGAGACGGTGGGCGAGCGGTTGATCGCGGACCCCCGCATGCGACTCGTCTCCGCGACGGGGAGCGTAGCCATGGGGCGCCGCGTGGGGCGAGTCGTCATGGAGAGGCTCGGCAGGCCCCTGCTGGAGCTCGGGGGGAACAACGGGGTCATCGTGACGCCCAGCGCCGACCTCGGACTGGCCACGCGCGCCATCCTCTTCGGAGCCGTCGGCACGGCGGGCCAGCGCTGCACGACCATCCGCCGCCTCATCATCCACGAGTCCGTCTACGACGTGACCCTGGATCGCCTGGCTCGCGCCTACGGCCAGGTGCGCGTTGGGAACCCCTTCGAAAAGAAGACGGTCATGGGGCCCCTCATCGATTGCGAAGCCGTGGCCGCCATGCAGGCGGCCCTGGAAACCATTCGTCAGCAGGGCGGACGGGTACGCTTCGGAGGCGAGGTCCTGCGGGGCGGTCTCTTCGACGCCGGAACCTACGTGAAGCCATGCATCGTCGAGACGGATCCAGGGCTTCCCATCATGCAACAGGAGACCTTCGCGCCCATTCTCCATGTGATGAGGTACCGGCGCCTGGAGGAGGCCATCGAGATCCACAACGGGGTGCCCCAGGGCCTCTCGTCCTCAATTTTCACCAGCGACCTGAGGGAGGCCGAGCTCTTCCTGAGTGCCGCCGGAAGCGACTGCGGCATCGCCAATGTGAACCTCAGCACGTCGGGAGCGGAAATCGGCGGGGCCTTCGGAGGCGAAAAGGATACGGGGGGCGGGCGCGAGGCGGGCTCCGATGCCTGGAAAGCCTACATGAGACGCCAGACCAACACCATCAACTGGTCCGGCGAAATGCCGCTGGCCCAGGGCATCGAGTTCGGCGACTTCTCGAGCCGGAGTGAAGGCTGACGATCATTGGCATGAGAAGGCGCTCAGGCCCGTGATGTCCCGCCCGATGGCGAGGGTGTGGATGTCCTGGGTGCCCTCGTAAGTGTTGACGGTCTCCAGGTTCAGCATGTGCCGGATGACGCAGTGTCCAAGGGTGATGCCGCTCGCCCCCAGGATATCCCGAGCCGTTCGGGCGATCTTGAGCGCTTCCGAGCTGTTGTTCATCTTGGCCATGGAGACGTGTGGGGGACGGGCCTTGCCCTCGTCCTTCAATCGTCCCAGGCGGATGCAGAGGAGCTGGGCCTTGGTGATCTCGGTGAGCATCTTCACGAGCTTGCTCTGGATCAGCTGGGTGGCGCCGATGGGGGCTCCGAACTGGATGCGGGTCGTGGCGTGATCCAGGGCCGCCTCGTAGCACGCCATGGCCGCTCCCACCGCACCCCAGGCGATGCCGTACCGAGCTTCGTTCAAGCACATGAGCGCCGATTTGAGCCCGGTCGTGCCGGGGAGGAGACTGGCTTCCGGCACCCGGACTCCGTCCAGAACAAGGGCCGAAGTGACCGAGGCCCGAAGCGAGAACTTGCGCCGGATGGGATGAGCCGAAAAACCCGGCGCCCCCTTTTCCACCAGAAAGCCGCGGATTCCTTCCCCGGTTTGAGCCCACACCACCGCCACGTGGGCCAGTTCGCCGTTGGTGATCCACATCTTGCGTCCGTTGAGCACATAATCGCCGCCGTCCCGGACGGCCGTGGTCCGCATGGACTGAGGATCGGACCCCGCCAGCGGCTCGGTCATCCCGAAGCAGCCGATGGCCTCCCCCTTCACCAGGGCAGGCAGCCAGCGCTCCCTTTGCTCCGCCGAGCCGAAGACCTCGATGGGATAAATCACCAGGGCGTTCATGACCGAGATGAAAGAGCGAAGCCCGCTGTCCCCCCGCTCGACCTCCTGGTTGGCCAGCCCGTAGGCGACACTGTTGAGCCCCCCTCCGCCGTAGCCGTGGAGCTTCATCCCCAGCAAGCCCAGGTCGGCCATCTCGGGAACGAGATCAACCGGGAACACACCCTGCTCGAAGCAATCAGCCGCCCTCGGCAGGTAGCGGCTTTCCACCCAGCGCCGCACCCGGTCTCGAACCGCCCGCTCCTCCACCGACAGGAGCTCCTCACACTGAAAATAGTCGACTTCCCGGCTTGACATGACAGTCTTCGAAATCAATGGTGCGGAGAAGCTCAGGACCCTGGCATGAGCCGTTTCGTTGCATCCAGGAGCGCGTAACGATCCACCAGTCCCACGAATCGACGGTCCGAGTCCACCAGCGCCACGAATGGAGCTTTGCGCCGCGTTACGGAGGCCACCACTGCCTTGACCGGTCGGTCCGGTGAATTCTCACACCAGTCGTATCGAAGGCAGCCCGCCAGGTCCCTTTCCAGCCGCTCGCCATCCATCCAATGGGTCTTTTCCCAGACATGCGGCGACGTCGGGGACTCGAAATAAAGCTCCTCTTCTCCCTCGGGAGGAGCGCCGGAGCGCTGGATGCTCTCGATGAAGTCCTGAGCAAAGCTTCTCACCATCTCCACCTCGGCGCCGGCAAACAGTGGATGCCGATTGCCCGCTTCCGCGGAACCGCCGGCTCCAGGGACCTCCCGCGCATATTGGGCTGCCGAAGCCCGCAGCCAGGCTTCCTCCAGCCAGGGATAGCGCAGGGCCAGGCACCTGCGAACATCCTCGGGGGGCGCGGTGGCCAGGAATCGGCGCCGGACTCCGCTCGAGCTCTCCACAAAGACCAGAGTGCGTAAATTTCGGACCATCCCCAGGATCAAGGAAAACAGGAAGAGCCTCGATGTGAGCCACTCCTGACCTTTCCCCAGATCCATCACCACATAGTCCCCCGGGCCGGTATTCAGCAGGTCCTGAAAGAAAGGCCGGGAATTGTCGTTGAAAACCTGCGGAGGAGTGAGAAGCCGCACGTCCATCGAGCCCACCGACCAGGACGACGACAACTCAGGCAGCGTATCGAGCTGAACACTGGCTTCCTGGACCGGCTGCCCGCGCAAGGCCCTTGCAGCCTGTGTCAGGAGCTCGGCGATCTGCTTTCGAAACATCAGAAGGACCAGAGCAGCAAGACCCGGCCATGCCATACTCTTCAAAAACTCAGCCCAGAATTTCCAGTCGAACTTCATCGAAAAACTCCTTCCAGGCGCCATGCGAGACGGTCGCCAAGGCAACCCGCACTCTCAGATGAACAAGCGTGATTGAGTCTTCGGAACCCCCTGATAATGGCATTTTCTGACGATCCAAATGAACAGGCCTATAGCTCAAAACGAATTGATATGTAAAGTACTAATTCTGTTATCGAAACGACCCTCCACGCCTGACGGCTGAGCGAGTAGCCTCGCGCGGTCATCGGCTCAGCTCCTTGATGCGCCGCAGCTCGGCCTCGATGATCCGGCGGCGGCCGGGGATCGATTCGGCATCCTTTTCGAGGAGCGCCTTGAGTCCCCTGCGGTACCATCGGCGTCCCAGATCGGTCTGGAGCTCCTTTTGGCTCAGGTCCCTCGGGATCTGACCCTGGGACCACCGAGCCAGAATATGGAGCTTGCCCTCGGCCTCCACGCCCGTGTGAGCAGTCAGGAATTCGACCAGGGCCGCCCAGTCGGCCCCGCTCGGCCCTCCCCACTGCCGGGTCAGTCCATACAACCGGTAGAAGAGCAGCACCCCGTCCCGGTCCACCTCCGACTGGAAATGGCGGCCGCTGTAGAGCCGCATGGCTTCCCGCCCCACCTGGCCCACGAATGTCAGGTGGAACCACCGCACCATGTAGAAGTACCCTTCACGGCTCAGCTCCCTGCCTGCCCAATAAAGCGGATTTCCGAGATTCTTGAGGTTCATGGCCCATCTGGCCAGCCTGAAAATGGTCGGGTGCCGCTTGAGGGTCCTGAGGATGGGGTTATCGTTGATCTTTCGATAGACCTCGTAATACCTCTGGTAATCGCTGAGCCTGCGCACTCCCAGGTATCGGAAGGGCGCAACCCCCGAGATGCGCTGGATGCGGGAGACCACCCGGCGGATGAGCTGGAGAAGCTCCAGGAGAGAGGCTTCGTATTGAGGGGATTCCTTGTCGGGATGGTATACGGCGGCAACGGAGCGGACCACGTGAAAAGCCCGCTGATTGAGGGCCTCGATGTTCAGTTGGAGCTCCACATCCGGGAGCTCCCAGACTTCGGAGCGCAACCGCTTGACCAGGGCCAGGGCCTCCTGATCCTTGTCGTTCAGGGGCGTCAGCCGGTCGAGCTCACCTTCCTCCTCGACCTCCTCCACGAGGAGCCGCTTCAACCGTCGGCGCACCAGGACCCGCATGGCCCACAGGAAAAAGAGGGTCAGGAGGGTGGCGAGGATGAAAAGCCCGCTCAGCCAGTGTCTCTGAAAGAAGTCCGAAAGAATATGGAGGTGGGTGGAGCTCAGCATGAGTGACCCGTACCGCTGACCCCGACGCTAAAGCGGGGCAGGGCCCTCCCCGATCCACTCCTTCAACACGGGCAGCGTATCCGATTCCCAGGAGCCACCCAGGCGCATTCTCAGGTAGGTGGCGTACAGGGTGCTCAGAATGGACGAGACCTCCTCGATGAAAAACATCTTCTCCAGGAATCGCCCGTCGGGATCCTCCTGATCGAAATCCGGGAGCTGCCTGGGCGTCTTCAATCCCTTGAACGCATGGAGGGTGCTGTCCAGCGCAACCTGATAGTCATTGTCTCCCGCCCTGATCTGAATCTGGATCTCTTCGACCATCTTGCCCTGCTGAAGGGCCACGCGAGCTTCGGAGAGCGCATTGGCCTGGGTGGTGCAAACAACTTTCTCACGGCCTTCACCCGGCAGTGTCAAAACCAGGCGCTCACCGAGCTCCACCTGAACGTCCAGCTCCGGAGTGTAGCGAAGCTTTCCCTCGGCGTGCTCGGTGAAGAACCAGAGCCAGGTCAGGAACTCGTAGCCGAGAAAACGGCCTTCATCAATGGCATGAACCGATTCCACGTTGACCAGCGTCGCCAGGGCATCTCTCAGCTGGGGCTCGATGGGAGCCGTGTGAAGCGCCCAGCGTGCGTGGTAGAGCGGCACCGGGTACGTCCTGAAGTGATCTTCAAACAGCTCCAGGAAGGCATCCAGCATTTTGAGGCTGGTGGTTCCGAGCACCATCCACCGGGCCGATGGATTCCAGACCACCTCGAAAGCCGAGGGCTGGGGCAGAACACGCTTGAGCAGCCAGTCCTGGACCTCTTCCTGGATGGCCAGCTTGTCCTGGCGCGAAGGCCACTTGCCGTTGTTCTCCGCGCGATACTTCTGTATGGCCTGCTTGGTGTACTGCTTGCTGATGATGGAAGGCACCTTCCTCTGGTCCTGGCGGAAGTGGAATGCGATGTAATCACCCTTGTGGTAACTGCCCGAATCGAATGCGGGGTCGAAAAAATCCTCCCACACGGTGAAGCCCGAAGCCACGTCCCGGGATTCGTCGACGCCGCTGAAGGCTCCAGCCTTGAGCTTCTCGTCGACGTACCCCCAGAAATCCTCCGTGACGATATCGGGCACATAAAAACGTGAGAACGTGGCGGAAGAAGACTTGATTCCCATGAAAGCTCACCCAAAAAGTCAACTGTGCATCAACAATGAATCGGGGCGGACACTCATACCGATACGCTCAGTCGCTGTCGCTCCGACCCTCCCTGGCCTGAAGCCTCTTGCGCTTTTCCCGCCGCTTGCGGCGTCGATCCAGCTCTTTTTTTCTTTCGCTTTTCTTATGCTTCGCCATGTGGTCCTCCCTCCTTGGCAAATTGAATCCGACCGGATGAAACAAGAAAGCCGGAAAAACCGGCCGGGGAAGAATTCTTGCAGGTCTTGAGCGCGGGGTCAACAAATCTCTCAGGTCATCGCGAAACCGCGTCAGGCTGTCGCCTGCGGGAAGAACCTCTGATGCGGCATTGGCGGGCTGCGCTGAAAAGTTTCTGGTTTCTAGTTTCTGGTTTCTGGCTCCTGGTTGAAAAGCAGCGCTGCCACTGGCCTTCTCATTGGCTCGGGTGGCCCGAAGGGCCACGAGGAGATGCTACGAAAAGATTTGAGCTTCAAGTTGAGAATCAGTTCGGCCGTGAGCGTTTTCGTTGTTCAGATTGGCCCGGGCTTGAAGGATCATCAGAATTTCACAGTCTTCACGATCATCTCGTATTCCTGGATTTCCTGCTCGCTCAGCTCGCGCCGCAACAGCTTCCGGTGAACCATGATGCTGCACTTCTCGTGGAGAGCGAGCGCCACGGCGTCACTGGGGCGACTGTCGAACACCACCTCTTCATCGCCGATGGAGACGTGTACCCTTGCGTAGTAGGTGTTGTCCTGCATGCCGTAAATCTCGATCCGGTTGAAAACAATCCCGGCCTTGTTGAGAACGGAGAGGTAAAGATCGTGGGTCAGGGGACGTTTGGGGTCGACCAGACCTTTCTCCTTGGCGATGGCCGTGATCTCCGCATCTCCCACGAACATGAGGAAGTAATTGGTGTCCTGCTCCATCTCCTTGAGAATGACCATATTCCCCTGGATCCGGTCTGTCTTGATGTAGACCTCTCCTATGCTGATGAACTCTCCTGCTTCCATGTGAGCCTCCTTTTCAAGTTGTCCGTTCCTAATATAGCACCTTGAGACTCCATTTCAACAAACCCTTCGGAATTCGCGTCTCGAAATGGACACCCCATCCATGAGGGCCGTGATGGGCTCAGGGAGCGTTGACAATGCGAGTGACAGGGGTTAATAGATGCAACCGTAACAGTCCAGGGGCTGGTTACATTGCTGTTCAGTTGTTAATTCCGAAGAAGAAGGAAAAGGAGTCAATGAAATGAAGATCTGTTTTCCCGCCGAGTCCCTCCAGGGACTCGACAGCATGGTCTATGGTCATTTTGGCTCGGCACCCGGATTCGTCATTGTCGAGACGGACACCCTGCAGGTTGAGGAAATTCAAAACGGCGATCAGCATCACGCCCACGGTATGTGCCAGCCCATATTGGCCCTCGGCGGTCGAGTGGTGGACGGAGTGGTCGTCGGCGGCATCGGCATGGGCGCCCTGATGAAGCTCGAATCTCAGGGAATCCGCGTCTACAAGGCTGCGGAAGGCAGCGTCCGTCAGAATGTGGAGCGCATTCTGAACAACCAGCTGCCGATGTTCACGGCCAGGGAAACCTGCGGCGGGCATGGCGGAGGGTGCGCTCACCATTAGATCCGGCGTCGGACTTGAGTATCCGATCTTATCCCCGTTGAGGATTGATTCTTACGTTCATGCCACCTGTAGGGGCGAAAAATTTTTCGCCCCTACCTTCGTCTCGACTGGTTGTTGCACGCTCGGAATTTCCACGGCAACCGTTTGCAGGGGCGATCACGCCACGGCGTGATCGCCCCTGCAATTCACGGAAACGAAGATTTCGAACCCCCGCGAGTATATAAGCTGGCCTTGTGGGGCCGAGCCTGGCTAAACGCCGGATGAGACCTTCCATCGGGTTCCCGTCGGCGTGTCCTCCAGCTGGATCCTGCTGGCTTCCAGCTCCCCCCGGATGCGGTCGGCTTCACCGAAATCCCTGGCCTGCCGGGCCTGATCCCTCTGCCTGATCAAGGCCTCGACTTCCTGTTCGGTCATCCCTGTCTCCACGAGCTTGAGCTTCCGCTGTTCCTCCATGAACCTGAGCGGCTCGCGCTCCAGGAGTCCCAGCGCCCGGGAGTGCTCGACCAGCTGTGATGCAGCGCGCTGAGCGAGAACTGACGCCGCGCCTTTGAGCTTCTTCTGACCGAAACGGTCGAGGAAGCGCTGCAGTTGACGCTGCAGGCCGAACAGGTAACCCGTGACCTGGGCGGTGTTGAAATCGTTGTCCATGGCTTCTTCAAATTCGGAGGGGAGCCGTTGAACGGCCTCCCACAGCTCGGGGTCCTGGGCCTTCATGGCCTGGTCGGGGGTCTCGCCGGTCACCTCCGCCGTCCGCTCCCGGACCACCCCAAGAGTCCCGTAGAGCTTCTCCAGGCCCCTCTCGGCCTCGGCCACCGTCTCGTCGGAGAAATCCACCGGACTCCGATAGTGCTTGCTCAGCACGAACAGCCTCAGGGCTTCCGGATGCACTCGCTTGAGCACATCCCGGATGGTGAAGAAATTACCGAGGGATTTGGACATCTTTTCGTCGTTGATGTTCACAAACCCGTTGTGAATCCAGTACTTGACAAACGACACGCCAAATGCCGCCTCGCTCTGGGCGATTTCATTTTCGTGGTGGGGAAAGATGAGATCCTTGCCGCCGCCATGAATGTCGAAAGTCTCTCCCAGAAAGCGCTTGCCCATGGCCGAGCACTCGATGTGCCAGCCCGGGCGACCCGGCCCCCAGGGGCTGTCCCAGGCGGGCTCTCCAGGCTTGCTACCCTTCCAGAGCACGAAGTCCATGGGGTTTCGCTTGTGGACGTCCACCTCGACCCTGGCGCCGGCCATCATGTCATCGAGGGCGCGCCCCGACAGCTTCCCGTATTCCGGAAAGCCTTCCACCGCGAAATAGACGTCGCTTCCCGAGACATAGGCGATGCCCTTGTCCATCAGGCGATGGATGATCTCGATCATTTCGGGAATGTTTTCCGTGGCCAGGGGCTCCAGGCTGGGACGCAGGACCCCGAGGGCATCCATGTCCTCGTAAAAGGCCTGGATGTAGCGGTCGGCGATGGTTCGGAAATCCACCCGCTCTTCATTGGCTCGACGGATGATCTTGTCGTCGATGTCCGTGAAGTTTCGGACGTAGGTGACCTCCAGGCCCTTGCGGAGCAGGTAGCGGTAGATCACGTCGAAGACGATGGCCGACCGGGCGTGCCCGATGTGGCAGTGGTCGTAAACGGTGACGCCGCAGACGTAAAAACGGACTTTGCCCGGCTCCAGCGGCTCGAATACTTCCTTGGTGCGTGTGAGCGAATTGTAGACCTGAAGCGACATGGGTCAGGCTCTCCGGTTTAGAGGAGTCGAAACCGCGGTCCCCGAGCTCCTGTGAAGAAATTTTTCAGCTTGTGGTTTGCCTGTTTCCAATGGAGCGTTGCATCCAGGGGCCTGGATGCCATCCGAGACTAAATACACCATCGATTCCGGGAGATCAAATCCTGAACCGCCATGGCCCGGGGAGCATCAGCCTCCCGTTTCCTCGATGAGAGCGACCGCATAGGCGGCGATTCCCTCCTCGCGACCGGCAAACCCGAGATGCTCGGTTGTGGTGGCCTTGACGTTCACGCTGCCCGCGGGGATCCCCATGGCCAGTGCAATGTTTTCCTCCATGCGGTCGATGTGGGGCGCTACCCGGGGCCGCTGGAGGACCAGCGTGCTGTCCACGTTCCTGATTCGAAACCCGCGCCCGGCAACCAGGCTTGCGGTCCGCTCCAGCAGCAGAACGCTCGAAATCCCTTTGTAAGCCGGGTCCGAGTCCGGGAAATGGCGTCCGATGTCCCCGAGACCCGCCGCCCCCAGCAGGGCGTCGCAGATGGCGTGAAGCAGCACATCGGCATCCGAATGGCCGAGGAGGCCGTGCGTGTGCGGGATCTGAACACCGCCCAGGAACAGGGGGCGGTCCGTCACCAGCGCATGTACGTCGTAGCCGAATCCCACTCGCATTGAGCACCCTTTACGGTTCAAGGTGAGGGCCGCCCCCGGTGACCCTGCTTCATGAACGAAGCACTCCAGTCCAGGTCCTCGGGAGTCGTGACCTTGATGTTGAATCTCTCGCCGGAGGCCACCGCCACGCGATGGCCCAGGCGCTCCACGAACGACGCGTCGTCGGTCCCGGTCCAGCCCTGGCGTTGGGCTTGATGGTAGGCCTCGAGGATCAGGTCTCTCCTGAAAACCTGCGGCGTCTGGACGAGCCAGATGGCTTCGCGGGGGAGGGTTTCGACCACTTCACCGTCTTTCACCCGCTTTACCGTGTCGGTGGAGGGAATGGCTGCAATGGCGGCGCCGCCGGTCATGGCCAAATCCATGGTGCGCCGCATCAGATCGAGGGATGCAAAGGGGCGCACTCCGTCGTGGATCACCACCCACCCGCAATCCCGGGGGAGCTGCAGCAGAGCATTGAGCACGCTGTCCTGGCGCTCGACTCCCCCGACCACAAAACGGATGGGCATTTCGGCACCCGGCATGAGCTGCCCCGCTTCGGTCGGGCACTGGATGCGAAACCAGGCTGCCCCGTCGGGAGAGGATGGGACCCCGTTGCCCGACATGGGCTCCAGGCCCATGAACCTTTCCAGGACTTCACGGGCTTCCCGCTGAAAGCTCTCAGGCAGCACCAGGAGGATTCCCGAGCACAGCTCGAGGCGGCAGAAGGTCCCAAGAGTATGAGCCAGGATGGGCTTTCCATCGAGGTCCAGGAGCTGCTTCGGCAGGCCGCTCCCCATCCTGACGCCCCGCCCGGCGGCAGGAATGATGACATACGCTTTGTTCATGAAGCTCGACTCAAGCCATTACGGTGTGAAGGAAAAAGGAACCTGGAGCAGTTCATAAGCCGGGTTCTGTTCCCCTCGGAGCCGGCTTTCGGCCCGAAGGGCAATGATCATTCCTCTAGCCCCGCCGTTGCCGGCGGGATCAAGCAACCTACCCGGGAGCTCGGACGGGCCGCCCTCAAACACTCCCCTATTTGGTTTTGCTCCGGATGGGGTTTGCCTAGCTCCCGATGTCGCCACCGGGACTGGTGAGCTCTTACCTCACCGTTTCACCCTTACCCCGCCAAGACGGGGCGGTCTGCTTTCTGTTGCACTTTCCTCCTCGTCGCCGAGACTGGGCGTTACCCAGCATCCTGCCCTGTGGAGCCCGGACTTTCCTCCCGCCCTCCGTTGGGTGGGCCGGCGATCATTTGCCCTACTCCAGATTCCCAATCAATAATATAAAACTATTGGGGCCGGGCCACAACCGGCAACTGGTTCTTTCCAGGGGCAAAGCTTCGTCAAACGGAGCCAGGAGTATTTCGTTCCGTTCCGCAAAGTGGTAAAGGTTGGCTGGAGAGAAGAGCCCGTCCTCCGTCGCAAACGTCAGTTGAACGGGCTCGGTGGTACCCGCGGACATGAAGGGAATCGGCCCAAGGCAATGAAATCCCGGATCGCCCTCATCGGTTTTCGAGCCACGGGAAAGAGCCTCACGGGGCGTGAGCTGGCAAGACGCCTCGAATGGTCCTTCGTGGACATGGACGACGAACTGGTCAGCTCCCTGGGCATGAGCATCGATCAATGGGTCAGGCTCCACGGCTGGGAGGCTTTCCGGCGGGAGGAGAGCCGAATCCTCCGCGATCTGGCCGGCCGTGAGCGGATCGTCGTGGCCACGGGAGGCGGGGTCGTCCTGGCTCCGATCAACAGGGCAGTTCTTCAAGATGGCTTTCAGGTCATCTGGCTCAAGGCCGGCAAGGAGACCATCCTTTCCAGGATCAGGAATGACGCGAGATCGGCGGATTATCGTCCACCGCTGACAGGGCTAACCCTCGAAAAAGAGATCGAGACAGTCCTCGAAGCAAGGCTTTTGCTTTACGAAGAGGCGGCCGACCATTCCATCGAGGTCGACCAGCTGGCGCCCCGGGACATCGTCGCAAGGCTCATGCAATGGCTCCAATCCGTTGACGATTCCAGGGAGCGAGCTTAGAGGACTTTAAACAGGCCAGGAAGATTGCTCGATATCCGTCGGCCGACATTGGGCTGGAAGACGGACTGGATGGCGGTTCAGAGGGAACGGGAATGGCGGAAAAGCCGGGCATCATCGCCCTCATGGGATCGGGGGAGCTGACCTCCACGATGGTTGCGGTTCACAAGGATCTGGTGTCCGCGGTCCCCGCTCCCCCAAGGCCTGTCTTCCTGGACACCCCCGCCGGATTTCAGCTCAATGCCGACCACCTGGCCCAAAAAGCGGTGGAGTATTTTCGAGATCACGTTCAGCGCGACATGTCCGTGGCGTCCTTCAAAAACAGGGAGGAGCTCTCGGCCTACGATTCGGAGCTCGCTTACACCAGGCTCAGGGAGTCCAATTACCTCCTCATCGGACCCGGGAGTCCCACCTACGCCGTGCGTCAATGGAGGGGCACTCCGATTCCCCAAATCCTCTCGGAACGGGTGACGGCCGGAGGGTGCCTGGTGGCGGCCAGCGCAGCCGCCCTCACCGTGGGACGCTTCACGCTGCCGGTGTATGAAATCTACAAGGTGGGGGAGGCCGTCCACTGGGTGGAAGGCATCGATGTCCTCTCCCATTTCGGATTGAACCTGGTCGTGATTCCCCACTGGAACAACGCCGAGGGAGGGACCCATGACACCCGGTACTGCTACATGGGAGAGCCGCGCTTTCTGAAGCTCGAGCTCCTGCTTCCCGAGGACTGCATCATTCTGGGACTTGACGAGCATACGGCCTGCCTGGTGGATCTCGAACGGAATCAGGCGGCCGTCCGGGGAATCGGATGTGTCACCGTTCGGCGGAGAGGGGCCGAGATCAGGTACGGCAAGGGTGATGTCATCCCCCTCGATGTGCTGAAGGGCGCCGAGCCTTCTGGAATCTGGGCCGGGGTCGGGAATACCGTATCGCCGGAGCTCGATTCCTCGGATGCGGCGCCCGGCGACAGCGGATTCTGGCAGGATATCCACGACCTTCAGTCACGCTTCAGGGAGGGAATCGAATCCCATCATCCGAAGGATACGGTCGGCGCGCTCCTGGAGCTCGATCGACTGATCTGGCAGGCAGCCATGGACCGGGAAAGCGATGAGTTTGTGGCGCAGGCCCGGGAGATCCTTCGCGACATGGTCGTTTTTCTGGGTGTTCAGATGGATTCCCGCACATCGGATTCCCGCCGGGCCCTGACGGACCTGGCCGAGGAGCTGCTCTCCCTGAGGGAGCGTTTCAGGGCGCGAAAGCAGTGGGCTGAGGCCGACGAGATGCGCGACATCCTGCAGAACGCCGGCATCATCGTGGAAGACACCGAAAATGGGGTGCGCTGGAGGTTGAAATAACACCATGACAGGCTGCTGCACGGATCCTCTGCACGGGGCTGCCATCGCTAAAGGCGCCCAGTGCTGTATGGGCACTCTCCACCTCAAGGGGTCGCCATGTGCCGTCCCCCTGGCCATGGAGGATTTACTTGCCCTGTGGTCCTCGTCGGGCGCCGCGCTGGCCTGGACCTCTCCTTTCGTGCTTCCGCCCTGGCTCATGCATTGGTGGACGACCTTTGGAGCCGGCCAGGACCTCCTGCTCTGGGAGATTCGGGACGGTGACCGGCTCCTCGGAATCGCTCCCCTGCGGGTGGCCGGGGATACGGCAAGGTTCATGGGCAGCGCCGATCTCTGCGATTACCAGGATTTCATCGTCAGCCCGGGAGTGGAGCGGTATTTCTTCGATGCGCTCCTTCACCTCCTGAAGGAGCGGGGGATTCCCGGCCTGGATCTGAACGGGCTCAGGCCCGATTCCGCGACGATGCTGAATCTCCCGGCGGCCGCCGAGGCCCGGGGCCGCGGCCTTGTTTGGGAGCAGGAGGACGTATCTTACGAACTGGCGTTGCCCTCGAGCTGGGAAGCTTACCTTTCGGGGCTGCCGGGAAAAGAGCGACATGAAATCCACAGGAAGTTCAGAAGGTTGAATCAAAGCCTCCCGTACGGTCTGGAAACGGTCGAGACGCCTTCCGAGGTGGAGGCCGCCATGGACGAATTCATCCGTCTTTTCAAGATGAGCCGGCCCGAAAAGGCGGCGTTCCTGTCCGAAGCCCGCGAGGGTTTCTTGCGCGGGGTGAGCCGCTCCCTGGCTGAGCTGGGGTTAGTGAAGCTTCACTTTCTGCAGGCCGGCGGCTCGAGGGTGGCGTCGGCGCTTTGCTTCGACATGAATGGCTCGGTTTATCTTTACAACAGCGGGATGCATCCGGACTATCGCGATCTGAGCGCCGGTCTGCTGTGCAAACTGCTGACGCTTCGCCAAAGCCTGGAGGCAGGCAGGAAAACCTATGATTTTCTCAAGGGCGCGGAGACCTACAAGGGTCGCCTCGGGGCTCGCCCGGTGCCCCTGTACCGCTGTCGGCTCGACCTGGAGTGAAGAGTGAAGAGCGGACCGGCTGGAGCTGCCCACCCAAGGGCGGCAGGGGGGCGGATTGCACCCTGATGCGGAGCACCTGGGTTCAGTTACCCATGACCCCCTGGGGCACCCTAACCCATGAAAAGGGGCTCACGGTGGCTGGTCTTGAACCTTAAACTTGAAACTTGAAACTTCTGGCAGCAGGTTACGGAAGGAGCCATGCCTCGATCCCGTCCGAACAACCGGCACATCGCCATGCTGAGCGTTCATTCGAGCCCCCTGGGAAGACTCGGGAGCCGGGATACCGGGGGCATGAGCGTCTATGTTTGCTCGCTGGCTACTGAGCTTGGACGAAGGGGATATCGGGTGGATGTTTTCACGCGGCATCCCGAAGGGCGCAACGGACCCGCGGTGACCCGGCTTTCCGCCAACGTCCGCCTCATCGAGCTCAAGGCCGGTGAAAACGGCTACTCCCATCCAGCGGAGCTGTATCCTCACCTGGGATCTTTCTTCGAATCCATGGAGCATTTTCGCGCGGGGGAATCCCTCCGTTATGATCTTGTTCACAGCCACTACTGGCTTTCAGGCCAGGTGGGAGCTTTGGCCCAGCGGGAATGGGGAGTCCCCCATGCCATCATGTTCCACACCCTGGGGGCCAGAAAGAACGGGGCGATGCCCCCGGAGGAAGAGCCCAACCTGCGTTTACAGACCGAAGAGCGGTTGGTCCGGACCTGTCACCGGATCGTCGCGGCCACGCCGCGCGAGGGAAGGGATCTGGAGCGACTCTATGGAGCCGATCCCGAGCGAATCCGGGTGGTTCCCTGCGGCGTGGATCTGGAATTGTTCAGGCCTCTCGACAGGGAGCTTTCACGCCGTGCATTGGGCTTCAGCCCCCATGAAGCCATCGTTTTGTTCGTGGGAAGGTTTTCGCCCATCAAGGGGCTGGAGAGACTGCTGGAAGCAGCGGGTCTCCTCGGGGACCATCCCCGGCTGCGGCTGGTGCTGGTGGGTGGCGAAGGCGCGGGCGCTCCCGCCCCCCGGGAACTGGCTCAAAGGATCGCCGAACTGGGAATCGACGGATTGACACGGTTCGCGGGCCAGGTCACCCACCAGCGCTTGCCCGAGTATTACAGCGCGGCTGACGTCCTGGTGGTGCCCTCCCATTACGAGAGCTTCGGGCTGGTTACCCTCGAAGCCCTTGCCTGCGGGACCCCCGTGGTTTCGACGGCGGTGGGTGTCATGGAGCAGATCATCCTGCCGGGTGAAACGGGCTGCGTGCCGTCCGGCGGATCCCCGGCGGCCTTCGCCGAATGTATCCGCGGCGTGCTCCTCGATGGCGCCCGCGGGACACCGGAGGCCAGGGCCAGGGCCAGGGAGAAGGTGCTTGAATTCAGCTGGTCTCGGGTGGCTTCGGCCATCATCGACCAGTACACGGAGCTCATCGGCACATTCTAAACGGGAGAGATCATAAGACAATGGCTGTGGATGTGATGGTCGTGTGTCCTCATGCGGACGATGCGGAGTTCGGAGCGGCGGGAACCGTGGCGCGATGGACACGGGAAGGCCGAAGGGTTGTGTACGTGGTCATCACCAACGGCGACAAGGGAACCACCGACCGCAGCCTGCCGCCGGAAAGCCTGGTCGCGATCCGGGAACGGGAGCAGCGTGCGGCGGCGCATGTGCTGGGGGTCGAGGATGTGGTGTTTTTGGGCTATCCGGACCAGGGTCTGGAAGACACTCCCGCCTTTCGAAAGGACATCGTGCGCCAGATTCGTATCCATCGCCCCGAGATCGTGGTCACTTCCGATCCCTACCGCCGCTATCTCTGGCATCGCGACCACCGGGTGGCCGGTCAGGTCGTCATGGATGCGGTTTATCCTTTTGCCCGGGACCATCTGGCGTATCCAGACCTGATGGCCGAGGGGCTCGAGCCCCACAAGGTGAGGGAGGTACTTTTCTGGGCGGCCGAAGATGTCAATTATCATGTCGATATCACAGAAACTTTTTTCGTGAAGCTTGCGGCCCTCCGCTGTCATGAAAGCCAGGTCCGGGAGCTGGCCATTCCGGATCTCGAATCCTGGCTCCGGCAGCGATGCATGGCCATGGCCGAAGGCGAGGCATTTGAGCTGGCCGAGGGATTCCATCGCGTGGAAATTTTCTGGTGAGCTTTCTGTCCAGCCTTTGATGCCTGTGGGTTGCGTAGGAGACGGTTGAATGCGGCGCTGAGATTTGCCTGGCTCTTGCCTTCAACAATTCATGATGAGTGGACTGCTTCCGGACTCTTGTTGAATATTGATGGAGATAAGCCACATAGGTAAATATATGTACCATAAGTCTACATAAGTGGGGGATAGAAGCTGCTTTATGGGTATTAATGCCGTCATGACATCAGCCCGGTGTGCCCAACTATAATGACTTCCCTCTTGAATCCTCGAGACCACGCCCCGTGAAGTGTTGACTTCCATTTTTATTCCCTTTATTTTGAATATGGGTCTGATTGTTTTGTCAACCATCGCGGTTCGCGGTGTTGAGTGTTTTCAACCGACGTCGACCGTCGAAAGCTCTGGAGTTTTCGGGGCTGATATCCTTGCCGTGAGGTATGGTGAGAGGGGAGGATTGCCATGTTTTGGGTTGGTGTGTTGATCGGGTTGTTCGCGGGTACGATGATCGGGTTTCTGGCTGCGGGACTTTGCGGAATGATGGCCAGGCAGGACTCGGTTGAAGAGCTCCCGCATTTTCCATCCGAACGGTATCGGCTCCAGTGTCGCGATCCGAATTGCCGCGAATACAGCTGACGCATGAGTGCACTCCCGGGGCCAAAGGCTGCCGGGATATGCTTCTCCTCTCCCGGAGGTCTCCTCCGGGAGTTTTGGCCTTCAGAGTGACCAGCCTCACTCCATCTGATCATCCCCTTGAAATCTGTTGAGCATGACCCCCTTTTTTTCTAACATAGCGCTCCCGGGCCGTTTCGAGCCCGCGGCGGGAGCGCTCCGGCGTCAAAGCCGTTTCAGGAATGGTGTCCGCACCGCATGGATGGAGACTTCAGGAAGGGGTGCATCATGGCGAGCCGTGTTTTTTTCATCGATTTAAGGGTTTCGAATCAGAGCCTCCTCGACAGGATCAGACAGCTGGTCGAGGCCGCCGGCATCGTCGAGACAACCAAGAAACGGGGGCTTTCGGCCATCAAGCTCCACTTCGGCGAGCGTGGCAACACGGCCTTCATACGACCCCTGCTGATACGACCCATCGTGGACGCCGTGAGGGCGGCTGGCGGGAAGCCTTTTTTGACGGACGCCAGCACCCTTTACGTCGGGACCCGGGGCAATGCGGTGGATCATCTGGAGACAGCTCTTCTGAACGGTTTTGGCTACACGGCGGCCGGTGCCCCCCTGGTGATGGCGGACGGCCTCGATGGGCGCGACGAAGTGGCCGTGCCCATCGGACTGAAGAACTGTGACGTCGCCTACGTGGCGTCGGCCGTGGCCCGGGCGGATGGACTGGTTTCGGTGGCTCACTTCAAGCTGCACGAGGCGGCCGGGTTCGGCGGCGCCATCAAGAATGTGGGGATGGGGTCCGCATCGCGAAAAGGCAAGATGGCTCAGCATTCGGAGGTGGCTCCGGAGGTCATGGCGGAGAAATGCATCGGCTGCGGAGTCTGCCGGGACCAGTGCGCCCACGATGCCATCCGTCTCGTGGAGCGCCCGGCGAGCGCTCCGCGCCCCCACGACAAGGCTCTTCAGCTGGCTGAAATCGACCAGGAGAAATGTGTGGGCTGTGCGGGGTGCATCCACGCCTGTCCCCAGGGAGCCCTCGGCATCAACTGGGAGCGGGACCTGCCCCGTTTCATGGAGCGGATGGTGGAATACACCGTGGGGACTCTCAAAGGAAAGGAGGACCGGTCCCTTTTCGTGAATTTCCTGACGCAGATTTCACCGGCCTGCGACTGCTATCCTTATTCGGACGCCCCCATCGTGCCGGACATCGGCATTCTGGCCTCCCGGGATCCCGTGGCCATCGATCAGGCCTCGGTGGATCTTCTCAACGCCCAGCCGGCTCTGCAGTCCTCCTGTATCGGGGATCACCCGGAAGCGTCGCGCGACAAGGTGCGAGCCGTCTACCGGAAGATCGACTGGCAGCATCAGCTCCAATATGGAGAGTCCCTCGGACTGGGGAGCCGCGCCTACGGGCTCGTCAAGATTTAGCCTCCACCCAGGGAGAGCCTTACGGGGACGGCTCTGAAAAGTTTCAAGTTTAAGGTTTCAAGTTGAAAACCAACCCCTCCGGCAGCGCTGTTGACTTAAAAGGTACCATGGGCTAAGCGGAGCTTGCCCGTGGTTCCCTGAGCAGGCATGGGCAAACTCTGCTAAGCCCATGGTTCCCTTCCGGTTTCAGGTAAAAGGCTTTAAGTCAGCGGCATTGTCTTTAAGGGGCGGCCATCGGCAGGCGCCACCAGCGGCTAATCGTCTTCGTCCTCTTCCTCTATTCCGAATTTCTCCCACTGGGCGGCCGCGGCCTCGGCGGCACGCTCGATCTCATCGTCGCTCCAGGGCTCGATGACCAGGGAGTCGGCCACGAGCTCCCAGATGTACTTCACTTCGTACTTATAGTCCGTGTAGTACTTGGGCACGCGCTTCATCAGCTGGTCGTGGCAGTTGGAGCAGCCGACCACCAGCACGTCGGCGTCGCTGTTCTTGATGGATTGATACTTTTCCCGGCCGTGCCAGGCGGCTTCATCGGGAAAGGGTCCGGGCCACATGCCCCCGCCCGCGCCGCAGCAATGACCGTTGGCCCGATTGGGCTCCATCTCCACGAATTGGTCCACGCACTGCTGGACGATCCAGCGCGGCTCCTCGTAAAAACCCTTCCCGAAATGGCGCTCCAGCTCGCGCCCGTGCTTACAGGAGTCATGCCAGGTGTATGTCTTGCCGGCATTGACGCTTTTATCGAGCTTGATGCGTCCTGACTGGATGAGCTCCACCAGATATTCGTACAGGTAGACGGTGCTGACGGCGTTTTGCGGGTCATCGTGAGCGCAGAGCTTCATGCCAAATCGGCAGCCGTAGGAGCCTCCGCCGCAGTCGGGCATGATCATGCGCTTGAGGTTGAGTGCTTTCATCATATCGATTTTTCGCTGGGCAAAGGCCTGCATGTACTCGTAGTTCCCAGTGAAGAGACCCCAGTCCACCGCCTCCCAGTTCTCGGAAGGAATGGTCCAGTTCTCGTGGGCGGCATAGAAGATCTTCCACCACCATTTCATGTCCTCGTTGTCGGCGAACACTTCCTTGGAGTTGGGAAAGAAGAGGATGTCCGCTCCTTCCTTGTCGATGGGGACATGGAAGCCCGGACATTCTTCCTCCGCCAGTTCTTTTCCCACGTCGTTCATGAGGAAGAGGTAGTCGTCCAGGGGGATGGCCATGTTGTTGCCCGTTTTGAAGTTGTTCTCGGCCCCCTTGTGGAGGATTCCGGGCACCTTGTCCCTCGGGCGCAGGTGCTTCATGTGCAGCATGATGTAGGGGATGTCGATGTTCATGGGACAACCGTGGGCGCATCGTCCGCAGCCCGTGCAGAGCCAGGGAAATTTCGAATCCACCACTTCGTCGACCATGCCGAGGACCAGCATGCGAAGCACCTTGCGCGTATCCAGCCCTTCCATCCCAGGGGTTCCCGTGATGGGGCAGCCGTTGGTGCACGTCCCGCAGGTCATGCAGAGGTTGAGGTTGAATTTGTCGATCTGCTCCCTCACCGATTCAGGAAGCTTGCGAGGCACCAAAGCAGTTTGCATGGCGTTCTCCTTGCGCTGAGCAGGGTCACTCACTCCGATGGACCGGCTTCATCGGTCCCGAAGCCAATCATTCGTCGGCCGATGGAAGGTACACGTGAAATGTGCTCCCCCGGCCGACCTCGCTTTCAACACGGAGCCATCCGTCATGGGCTTCCACGATGCGCTTGACGATGGCCAGTCCGAGGCCGGTCCCCACAATCATGCGTGTCTTTTCATCCTTGACCCGGTAAAACGGTGCAAAGATGCGCTCCTGGTCCTCGGGGGAGATGCCGAATCCCGTGTCCTTCACGCTCAATCGTACATAGTCGTTTTCCACGGCCCCCGAGAGCTCTATCCTTGCCCCATCGGGCGAATAGTTGACGGCGTTGCCCAGGAGGTTGGACACGATTTCCTCGACGTTGCGCCGGTTGGCGATGACGGGCTTGAGCGGACCGCCCTCGATCAACTCGAGGGAAATGGACCTGCTTTCGGCCCTGGGGCGATGGAATTCACTCTGCTCCCTGAGGATCTGGGCCAGGTCCAGCTTCTCCTTTTCCTGGAGGATGAGTCCCGATTCGATGCGGGCCAGGTCCAGAAGCTCGGACGACAGGTCCACAAGCCCCTGGATCCTCGCCGAAACCCTTCCCAGGATTTCGTTCTGTTTCGGGGACACCGGTCCCGCGAGCCCATCGCTCAGGACCTTGATCTGGGCCAGGATGGAGTTGAGAGGACTCCGGACTTCATGGGCCACCATGGACACGAAGTCCGACCGAACCTGGTCCAGCCGTTTCATGGCCGTGATGTCGTGCAGCACCAGGATGGCGCCCACATTGCGTCCGAGCCGGTCTCGGAAAGGCAGGCAGCGGGCGCTGTAAACCAGGTCGGGGCCGCCGGATTCCCTGGAAGGACTCCACTCTTCCGCCAGCTCCAGGAAATCCTCCTCGGGCATGGCCAGGGTTTGGTCGATCAGGTGCTCCAGCTGCTCGCTCCGCAAAACCTCGCCGGCCGGACGCCCGATGGCCACGTCTTCCTGGTAGCGCACCATGCGGCGGAAGGCCGGGTTGCAGAGAACCACCCGCTTGTCGCGGTCCGTCGCCATGACACCGTCGGAGAGCCGATTGATGAGCTTGCGCATCCGCGATTTTTCATTGGCGATGTCCTGGAGAGCCCGAGTGTACTCTATGGCCTTTGCCACCATCAGACGAAGCTGCTCCGGCGAAAATGGCTTTGGAATGAAATCGAAAGCCCCCCGCTTCATGGCTTCGATGGAATGTTCCACCGTGGCATAGCCGCTGATGACGATGATCGTCGAATCGGGGTGCTGGGCCTTGACCTGGGCCAGGACGTCAAATCCCGAGATGCTGGGCATCATCAGATCCAGCAGGATGATGTCGAAGTGCTGGCGCTCGATCATCTCCAGGCCCTTGGCCCCGCAATCCGCCGTGGCCACCTCGAAGCCATCCTGGACCAGGACCCTCTGGCATCCATCCCGGATGCGCTCCTCGTCGTCAACGACGAGGATGCTCGGTTTCAGCACTATCTCTTTTGTTGCCTTATTTATCATTTCAATGCGCGCTCCTTCCCCGGGAGCAAGGAAGTTTGTGGCAATCAGGGCGCCTTTTCATCATCCGAAACCTGGTAAAGGGGAAGTTCCACGATGAAGGTCGTACCTTCGGGGCTCGTCTCCTTGACCCAGATGTTGCCTCCGTTGTCCCTGACGATGCCGTAGACGGTGCTCAAGCCCAGTCCGGTCCCTTTTCCAACGGCCTTCGTCGTGAAGAAGGGATCGAATATCCTTGAAAGATTTTCCTTGGGAATGCCGGAGCCCGTGTCGGCTATTTCCAGGTAAGCTTTCCTTGTTGCCTTGTCGCGATAGGTGCGGAAAGTGAGGGAGCCCCTGCGGTCCATGGCGTCCACGGCGTTCATGACCAGGTTGATGACCACCTGGCCCATCTGGTTCTTGTCGGCAAGAACCAGCATCATTTTGTCCGAGAGGTCCTTGACGATCTTCATGTTCATGAAGAGCCTCTGGTCCCTGATGAGGCTCAGGCTGTTTTCCAGCAGTTCATTGAGATGAATGATTTCCTTATTCTGGCTCGTCTGCCTGCTGTAGGCGAGCAGGTTCTTGACGATCTCTCCGCAGCGGTTGGCATCGTCGATGATGTACTTGACCTCGTCTCGCCTGGGGTCTTCCAGGGCAAGCTTCTCGAGGATGAGGTTCGAGAAAAGGAGAATCCCCGTCAGCGGATTGTTGATTTCATGGGCCACACCCGCCGCCAGTTGACCCAGCGATGCCATCTTCTCGGCCTGTGAGATGCGGGAGAGCATTCGGCTCATGCGCTCCTCCTGGGCCAGTTTCTCTCGAAGATCATTGAAAATGCCCATGGTGCCCACCTCCCGCTCGCCTTCGTAGATGATGGCGGCCGTCAGTTCGACGGGGATCTCCTCACCCTGGGCGTTGATGAGTGTCGCGCGGGTGCAGGGCAGTTTGCCCTTGCCGCCGTAGGCGTCGTCCCGGAGCAGTTTCATGAGCTCCCGGCCCTGTCCGGGAGGATAGAGCTCCTTGACGTTGATTCCGCCGCTTTGAGCCTGCTGCATGGTGTACCCGGTCAATTCCTCGGCCGCCCGGTTGATGACCACGATTCTCCCTCGACGGTTGGCTGCGATGATTCCGCTGGTTGAGCTCTGAACGAGCTTCTCCATGAAAGCCCGTACTCCTTCCAGCTCCTTTTCAAGCGTTTTCAGCTTGGTGACGTCCCGGATGCTTTCGATGATGTAGCGGACGCTTCCGTCTTCATCGAGTATGGGGGAGAAGACCCGGTCTTCCCAGGCTTCCTTCCCCTTCTGCCCGATCACCCGCCTCAGGATGGTGTGACCCACACGGCCTTCGATCACCTTGGAGAGTGGGCAGAAATCCACGCCGCACGGCACTTCGGACTGATAGAAGAAATCGTGGCAGGCCCGCCCCGCGACTTCCTCCCTCCTCTTGCCGAACTTCTTCTCGAAATTACGGTTGACACTGACGATCTTCCTGTCCGGCCTCAGGATGAGGGCGGGCACGGACAGCGAGTCGAAGACCTTTTCCTTCCACGCATCCTCTTCCATCGATGGAGCATTTTTCTTGCTTTTCATGGTATGTACCGGAGCAGGGCCGTGAGCTTAAATGCAAATGAATGCAGAGACTTTTGGCAGCCGCGGGTCACACCGGGATGCGGCTTGCGGAGCAGGTCGAAGCGGCGCCCCCACCGCGCGCGCTTCGATCCTGCCCGCAAACCCATGAGTCGCCCCGGGAGAGCCCTCAGCGGGCCAAGTTGTCCCTGACGATCTCCGAGAGCTTGTCGAGATCGATGGGCTTGGCGATGTAATCGTCGGCCAGGGTCGACTTGCCGTCCAGGTGCGTGTAGCTCGTGGACGGCACATTGTCGGCGACGGCAGTCAGCAGCACCACCATGATGTCCTTGTACTGCGGGTCGTTTTTGAGCTCGTTGCAGAGCTCATAGCCGTTCTTGCGGGGCATCATCACGTCCAGCAGGACCAGGTCCGGTTTCTCCTGCTTGATCTTCTCGAAGGCATCCATGCCGTCGTAGGCCTTGGTGATCCGGTAGTCGCCGGTCGACAGCTTCATGCAGACCGATTCCACCAGATCCGGGTCGTCGTCCACCACCATTATGTGCGTTTTGCTGCTCATGAAATTCTCCTTTCCTCTGTTGCATGCGAAACAGTCTTCGTTCTTTCCTCAGATCTGCGGCCGCGGCAGAAGTCCCCCTCTCTCCATGATCTCGGGGACCTTCTGCTCCCACTCGATGGCCATGATATGAAATCCCTTCACGCCCTCCACTTCCTTGAGACGCTCGATGGTCTCGATGCAGATCCTGATCCCTTCTTCCGGCTGCTTCTCCTTGGGCACACCGCCCATTCGCTTCACCACGTCATCGGGCACATCCATCCCTGGAACCTTGTTTTTCATGTAGCGGGCCATTCCCACGGATTTCATGGGTGTGATGCCGGCGAGGATCGCAACTTTCTCATGCAATCCGCGCTCACGCACTCCTTCCATCCATTTTTCGAATTTCGGCACATTGTAGATGCACTGGGTCTGGATGAAGTCGACCCCTGCCTTCACCTTCTTGGCAAGGCGGGACACCCTCAGCTCGAATGGGTCCGCAAAGGGGTTGGCTGCCGCGCCGATGAACATCCGGGGGGGGCCGTCGATCTTCTCGCCGCCCTGAAACCTGCCCTCGTCCCGCATGGCGCGCACCATGTCCAGCATCTGGATGGAATCGATGTCATGGACGTTGGCGGCCATGGGATGATCCCCGAAGTGGGGGTGATCGCCCGAAAGGCAGAGCATGGTATCGATCCCATGGGCGTAGGCTCCCAGGATGTCGCTCTGCATGGCCAGCCGGTTTCGGTCCCGGGTGACCATCTGGAGGATGGGGGTGAGACCCATGTTCCGGATGAGGATGCATGCCGCGAGACTCGACATCCGGACCATGGCCGTCTGGTTGTCCGTCACGTTGATGCCGTCGACGACCCCTCGGAGCATTTCAGCCTTTTCCCTGACTTTTTCAGCAAGCGTGCCGCGGGGGGGGCCGCATTCCGAGGTGACGGCCAGATTGCCCGATGCCAGTATCCTTTCCAGTCTGCTATCCGTCTTCATGATGCCAAATCCTCTCTCGAGATTCTGCGCGGACCAGCCCCCCTGCCCGTACGCCAGTCCTTGGCGGGGATGTTCTCCTCGTAGCGCTCCACCATTCCCAGCGCCTTCAATCGATCCCAGATGAGCTGCCAGGCGCAGTCCATTTCGGGGCTCACCTCGCACTTGCCCTGGGTCGATCCTCCGCAGGGGCCGTTGAGCAGCTGCTTGGAGCAGCGCGCGATGGGGCAGACGCCCCCGGTGATTCCAAGGACACAGTCCCCGCAGCCCTGGCATCGCTCGGCCCAGAGCCCCTGGCCCTCCGAGGCGCCCATGAATTTGGTGTTGACGGCGGGAAGCACCGGCTTCTCCCTGAAGCGCCTGGCCACCTCCTGAACCCCGCAGCCGCAGGCCATGGAGAGCACCGCATCCACCTGGTCGATCCGCGGGACCAGCTCCTCGACATACTCGGGGTCGCACTGTCTCTCCAGAGTCACCTCCTGGATCTCCACCGGTTGGCCTTCCTTGGCGAAATGCATCTGGAGGGCCGATGCGAGAATTCCCACTTCCTTTCGGCCTCCCGCGGCACACACCGTCACGCACTCGTTGCAGCCGGCCAGCAGAATCCGCCGGTAGGGACTGATGGATGCAATGAGCTCTTCCATGGGTTTTCGTTCGGCAGTGATCATTTTCGCTAATTCTCCTTCTCTGGGATCTCAGCTCGCGGCGAGACGCACTCCCGAGGCCGCCCCCGATTTGACCGGGTTGGGCCCAAGCCGCCGGATCCTTTCCGTGAGCTCGGTGGCAACGTGGGCGAAGCGCTCGCCCATTCCCGCGGACATGGTGAACATCTCCACGCGCTCTCCGCCGATCCCGATTTCATCCAGGAGCTTCTTGACACTCCTGACGCGGCTGGCGGCCCGCGTGTTCCCGTTCTTGAAGTGGCAATCCCCTTCGAGGCAGCCGGCCACCATCACCCCGTCGGCTCCCTTCTCGAGGGCCTTCATGACGTGGATCGCATCGACCTTCCCGGAACAGGGGACGCGGATGATCTTCACATTGGCGGGGTAGTGGAGCCTCATGCTGCCCGCCATGTCGGCGGCTGTGTAGGCGCAGTAGTGACAGCAGAACGCCACGATGATCGGTTCGAAGGTCTCCATCATGCGATCCTTTCCAGAAGTCCGTCGATTTTGGCCATGATCTGGTCATCCTCGAACTGCATGAGCTGTATGGCCTTGGCGGGGCACTCCGATGCGCAGACGCCGCACCCGTGGCACTTGGCCGGGTCGATCTCGGAGACCCCGTCCTCGTTGATGAAGGGGACGTCGAAGGGACAGGCCCGCACGCAGATGAGGCATGCGGCGCATTTGGAGCCGTCCACCCGGGCCACGGCCGCGCCGAGGTTGATGACGTCACGGGAGAGGAAGGTCTGGGCCCGGGCGGCCACGGCCTGTGCCTGGGCGATGCTCTCGCGGATGCTTTTGGGAGCATGAGCAGCACCGGCCACGAAGAACCCCGGAATGGAGAGGTCCACCGGTCTCAGTTTGACATGGTCCTCGAGAAAATAGCCGTCCGCCGTCCGCGAAAGCCTGAAGATGGCTCCCAGGTCTTCCGTCGACTCCTCGTCGGCCTTGAAGCCGGTGCTCAGGGCCAGGCAGTCGGCGTCGAGGCGGATCGCCTGTCCGAGGATGGTGTCGGTGAAGGTCACCGACACCGTGGCGCCGTTGGGCTCGACCCGGGGCTTGTCGTCCATTTCGTATGAAGTGAAGATGATCCCCCGCTCACGCGCCCTGCGGTAATAGTCCTCCTCAAAGCCCGAGGTGCGCATGTCTCGATAGAGGACGAAGATGCGCGCCTCGGGATTCAGGTCCCTGATCCGCAGAGCATTCTTGACGGCCGCCTGGCAGCAGACCTTGGAGCAGTTGGGGTTCTCGGGAACCCGGGAGCCCACGCACTGGATCATGACGACGTTCTTCCACTCCGAGGCTGCCTCGGGGGCTTTTTCGAGGAATGCCTCCAGGTCCAGCTGGGTGGTCACGGCCTTGTGTCGTCCCAGCAGATACTCCCGCGGGCGGTTGGGGACGGCGCCGGTGGCCAGAATGGTGATGCCGTGCCTGACCTGCCGGTAAAACATCTGGGCTCCCACCTGCAGGCCCGTCTTGAACAGGCCCGCCACCCCCGAATGGTCCACGACGACGGAGTTTTTGAAGACGATGATGCGGTCGTGCTCCTCGACCCTGGAAATGAGGTCGCCCAGGCTCGCCTGGACGTCTTCACCGGTGAGCGTGCGGAGGACTTTCCTGGCATTCCCGCCCAGCTTGCCGCTCCGCTCCACCAGGTATACCCGGTAGCCCACGTCGGCCAGGCTGAGGGAGGCGCTCAGGCCGGCCACGCCGCCACCCACCACCAGGATGTCCTTGTTCATGGGGAGATGGTTGTCCGCCAGGGGGTGAGCCCACCGGACGGCCGATATCGCCATGCGCATCAATTCGAGGGCTTTGGCGGAGGCGTCCCTGGGGCTGTTGCCGTGCACCCACGTGTCCTGATCCCTCAGATTGGCCATCTCGAGCAGGTACTTGTTGAGACCGGCCCTGCGAAGGGTATCCTGGAAGAGCGTTTCGTGCGTGCGCGGCGAGCAGGATCCCATGACGATCCGGTTGAGCTTCTCGTCCTGGATCAGCTTGCGGATGCGATCCAGGGACTCGCGGCTGCAGCCGTGCCCCACGCTCACGGAGATCGCAACCTGGGGGAGGGACCGCATGGACTGGGCGATGGCGTCCACGTTGATGATCCCGCCAATATTGGAACCGCAGTCGCACACGAAAACGCCGATCCTGGCCTCCTCGCCGTTCACGTCGCGCTCCGGCGGGAAATCCTCCTCCCGTTGCTCCACCACCCTCAGGGGCGGGAGATCCGCGGCCGCGCAGGCTGCCGCGGCGCTGGCCTGGACCATGGTCTCCGGAATGTCCTTGGGACCCTCGAAAAGGCCGGCGACATAGATGCCGGGCCTCGAGGTGGACACGGGACTGAAGGTGGCCGTCCGAGCGAAGCTGTGCTCGTTGAGCTCGATTCCCAGTCTTGCCGATAGCTCCTGTACTTCGGGTGAAGCGCGGAACCCCGTGGTCAGCACCACCATGTCGAAGGATTCCGTCCGGAGGGCTCCGTTTCCGGAAACGTTGTAGGCGATGTCGAGTCCATTGTTTTCCGGGTTGAAAACGACGCTGTGGGGGCGGCTCCGGACCAGTCGGACGCCGTATTCGTTCCGCGCGCGCTCCAGATAGGTCTCATAGTCCTTGCCAGACGTTCTCATGTCCATGTAAAATAGGACTGTTTCCACATCGCCGCCAAACCGTTCACGAGTCACCATGGCCTCTTTCAGGGCGTACATGCAGCAGGCGCTCGAGCAGTAGGAGACGCAGCCCTCTTGAATCCCGCGGGATCCGACACACTGGATCCAGGCGATTCTCGAGGGGATCTTCCCGTCCGAGGGCCTGACCAGCTCACCCCTGGTGGGGCCGGAAGCCGAGAGGATCCTCTCGTATTCGAGGCTGGTGACCACATCGGGGGTGCTGCCATAATGGTACGTGTCGAGGACCTCGGGGTTGAAAAGGTCCGCACCCGGCGCCAGGATGACGGAGCCGACCTCCAGGAGACGGGTCTTCCGGGTCTCCGTGGCGAGAATGGCTCCGGCCGGGCAGACGCAGGAAAGCTGGTCGACGTCCCTCACCCGTTCCATGTCGATGGAAAAGGCGTACGGTGTGGCCTGGGGGTATCGCATGCAGGTGGGGGCCCGGTGGTCGAGACCCGGAGTGAAGCGGACAGCCTCCGGAAAAGCCCGCAGGCATTCGCCGCAGGCAGTGCATTTCCCAAGATCGATGTATCGGGGCTCCGTGGTCAGGACGGCCTGAAATTGACCGGCCTGCCCCGTGAGGTCGCTCAGCCGGGTCAGGGGCATGAGCTCAACGTGCAGTTCCCGGCCGCTCTCGGACAGGTGGGGCGACAGGGTGCACAGGTCGCAGTTGTTGGTGGGGAAAGTGCGGTCCAGGCTCGTCATGAGACCGCCTATGGCATAGGCTTTGTCGATCAGCACCACATTGCGCCCGGCCTCCGCCAGGTCCAGGGCCGCGCGAATTCCCGCCATGCCTCCCCCGACGACAAGCACTTTGTTCAACATTTGGGATTGTTTTGGCTCTTCCATTGGCTCCTGATCTTCCTTCCGAGGTTGTAGCGGTTCGATCTCACCTTCCTCGTCCCGTCACCGTCACAGGCCGGCACAGTCCAGAATCGACGGCAGCTTGTGCTCCCAGCCCAGGGTGACGATCTTCACCCCCTGGACCCTTTGCTTGAGAGCGGCTGCCATTTCGCCCGCGATCTTCACGCACTCCATCTCGCGGTCCGGAGCCTTGCGGATCCTCTGGATCAAGTCCTCATCGATCCCCGAGGAAGGCTCGTTGGTGGCGATGTAGCGTGCAACGCCCACCGATTTGAGAAGGAACACCGTGGAAATGATCGGAGCCCCAAGGCCTTTCAGGTGATCGAGCATGGGCTCGAAGCGTACCAGGTCGAACACGGGAGGAGTCACCACATAACGGGCTCCCGCCTGGACCTTCTCCCGGGCTCGTTGGAGCTCGGCCTGAAAGGCTTCATCGTCCGCGCAGGAGGAGAGAGTGCAGCCGGTCGTGAAATTCGGGATGCCCGCGAGCTCCAGTCCGGCGAGGTCGGTTCCCCCCTCCAGGGTGCGAATGGCCTTCAGGAGCCCCAGCTCGTCCAGGTCGTTCACGGACTTGGCGTTGTGATGATCCGAGCTGGCAATGTCCTCGCCGCAGACCACCAGGAGATTGTGGATGCCGAGCGCATGGGCCGCGAGCATATCGCCCTGGAGGGCCAGACGGTTCCTGTCGCGGCAATAGACATGGATGATCGCCTCGATGCCCTGCTGCTGCATGAGTACTCCGCCGGCAAAGGCGCTCATCCTCATGATGCCGTTGTCCATGTCCGGCACGACCACGGCATCCACTCGGCCTTTGATCTTTAAGGCAGTCCCCAGAAGCTGGGAGGTGTCCACCCCCTTGGGGGTGTTGATCTCCGCAAGGACTACGAATTCACCCGAAGAGAGTCGTTTCTGAAAGCTCATGGGCCTCCTCTTCTCTTGCTGCACTGGTTGATGGTTCAAAGCTCGGCTGCCTGGCGCTTTCGCAGCTGGATCCGACAGGATTTCGCATCCGCCGTCAGCTCCATGTCGATGAGCTCGCATGTCGAGGCCGGGATGATTTTGAGGACGTCCGTCCGGGCGTCGGGGTCCGTGGTGATGATTTCCAGGACCTCGTCCGGCTGCATCCCCTTGAGCACCTGGTTCATTTTCAAGAGGGCAAGTGGAGTGATGGTCTCCCTGAAGTCGAGTACATAGTGCGGTACCTGTTTCAAGTCGGACTCGCTCCTTTCCTTGGGTTTCGACGGGAAAGGAGGCAAGGTTGATGCCATATCCATCGAGATGGCATGTTTTTGTAATATCTAACTGCATTGTATAAGGTATATTGAGATGTCAGGTTATGTGAAGTGATAATTTGTTCTTTACATGTTAAGAAAAGTGTCAAAATGCTAAGAGTGTCAACTTAACAGCTGCTTAAGTTTGAACACGGGACACAGCCCATGTTTGAAGAGGATCTGGATCGATACTGGAAGACCGTCGTATCCACCATCCGCGATGGGATCATGATCATTGATACCGGGGGCTCCATCGTCTCGGTCAACAACGCCCTGGAGCTCATCACCGGCTATTCGCGCGACGAGCTCATCGGCCAGAAATGCTCGATTTTGAACTGCAGCATCTTCAACATGGCCCGGGAGAACAGCGGCGACCACTGGTGTCTCCTGTTCAAGACCGGAATGTTGAATTTGCGTCGTTGCACCATCATGCGGAAAGAGGGGACCTACGTGCACGTCCTCAAGAACGCCACTCCCCTCCATGACGGCAGAGGCAACGTGATCGGCGCCGTGGAAACGGTGACGGACGTGACGGAGCTCGTGGAGAAGGACCGGCAGCTGGCGGCCTACCGTCGGGAGCTCAGGCATGAGAATTCGTTCCAGGGGCTCATCGGGATTTCGGCGCGGATGCAGAAGGTGTTCGATCTCATTGAAAACGCGGCCGGCTCCGATGCTCCCGTGATCATCCTGGGGGAAAGCGGCACGGGAAAGGAGCTCGTGGCCAGGGCCATTCACCATCTCGGGGAGCGCAAATCGGGGCCTTACGTCAAGGTGAACTGCGCCTGTCTCACCGAGTCCCTTCTGGAGAGCGAGCTCTTCGGTCATGTGAAGGGGGCTTACACCGGGGCGTACAAGAGCCGCGAGGGGCGTTTCGAGATGGCTCGGGGAGGGGACATCTTCCTCGATGAAATCGGGGATCTGCCGCTTTCGACCCAGGTGAAGCTGCTCCGGGTGCTGGAGGAAAAGGTTATCGAGCGGGTGGGAGACAACGCCCCCATTGCCGTCGATGTGCGGATCATTTCGGCGACCAATCGAGATCTTGCTGAGCTTGTGGAACAGGGCTCCTTTCGAAAGGACTTCTACTTCCGCATCAACGTCATTCCCATCGTGCTGCCTCCCCTGAGGGAGCGTGTGGAGGATATCCCGCTCCTGGCCGAGTCCTTCTTCCGCAAGACACGGCTCAAGGGGAAAAAGCCCATCGAAGGGATCAGCAGGGCCACGATGGATCTGCTCCTGCGATACCCCTGGCCGGGCAATGTCCGCGAATTGAAAAGCGCCTTCGAGTATGCTTTCGTGACCTGCCCGAATCGCATGATCGAGCCCGATCACCTGCCTCCGGACATACAGAATTTCAGCAGGTCCGATGATGACGTGGAGACAAGGCCGGAGCGGCTCACCAGGGATGAAATGCACAAGGAGCGGTTGTTGGATGCCCTGGAGCAGGCCAAGGGCAACCAGTCCGCCGCCGCGGCGATCCTCGGCGTTTCCCGCGTGACCGTCTGGAACCGGATGAAACGCTACGGCATCAGGTGCACGCGCAAGCTGGACGCCAAGCCTCGGTAGGCCGGGACCGCGGAATTCAGCCATTCAATACTCTGCCCCTTTGCTTCCCCGGGCGCTGGAAGCCGAGGGCAGCCTTCCACAAGTATTCCAGGACATGGATGAAATCCAGCACCAGGGTCACGTCCGACCGCGGTGAGGGAATGGGATAGCCTGATTTCCTGCTTGCATGCCTTTGTTTGCCTTCTCATCCGCCTGAACTTTGAGTCGAGCGTTTCAAGGGTCAACCTTGTATCCTCCCGGATGGTGGGGTACCTTGGACAGTGTCGATCAGTGACGGTCGCTTGCGAAAGATCCATGCCGCTGGAACCGGGGAAGTGCTATGCAAACCTTGAGGCTTTACAGGGGGAACCGGCTCGAAGCCCTTGCCGAAGCCCTGGCGGAGGTGCTGAAGACGCCCCTCGCTTCACCCTTCGACCGGGAGATCGTTCTCGTGCAGAGCAAGGGCATGGAGCGCTGGCTTTCCATGCGCCTGGCCACACTGCTCGGCATATGCGCCAACGTCGATTTTCCGTTCCCCAACGCTTTCGTCCACGACACCTTTCGAAGGGTCCTGCCTTCGGTGCCGGACCAGTCCCCCTACGATCCACCCTTCAGCACCTGGAAAATCCTGGGCACCCTGAATAGGCTTCTGAACATTCCCGGCTTCGAGCTCATCGGAAGCTACCTGCGGGAGCCCGGCCATACGCTCAGGGCTCTGCAGCTCGCTCAGCGGATCGGGGAGGCGTTCAACCAGGTCGTGATCTACCGCCCCGAGCTCATCGCCGCCTGGGATGCGGGCTCCGAGGACCACTGGCAGGCCGTTCTCTGGCGCGAGGTTTCCAGGGGGCATGAAAAGCAGCACCGGGCAGCCCTCAAGGAGCAGCTCATGAGGAAGCTCGAAGCGGCCGCCCCCGGGGACCTCGCGCTGCCCCAGCGGGTGGCGCTCTTCGGCATCTCGTACCTTCCGCCCTATCATCTGGAGCTCCTGAAAGCGCTTTCCCGGCTCATGGAGGTGCACCTGTTCGTTCTCAGCCCCTGCCGCGAGTACTGGGGCGATATTGCCGGCCGCAGGGAGATGAGGAGGCTTGCCCTTTCCGAGCCCTCCCGGGGTTTGTCGGCGACGGACCTTCACCTGGAGCAGGGCAGCAGCCTCCTGGCCTCCATGGGCATGCAGGGGCGGGACTTCCTCGATCTCCTTCTCGACCTGGACTGCGAGGAATTCGACTTCTTCGAGGATCCCGGCGAGGCAAGCCTCCTGTCGCGCATCCAGTCCTCGATCCTGAACCTGGAGGAGGGAGGCGCGGCATCACCGGGGGACAAGCCGGTCGCGGCGGACGACCGATCCGTTCAGGTCCATTCCTGCCACAGCGCCATGAGGGAAGTGGAAGTCCTGCACGATCATCTGCTGGACCTGTTCGAGGGCGACCCGGAGCTCAAGCCCGGGGACATCATCGTCATGGCCCCCGACATCGAATCCTACGCGCCTTTCGTTCACGCCGTCTTCGACAGCCCCGACGCCGCCACGCGGATCCCCTACAGCGTGGCGGACCGGAGCATGCGGCGAAGGAACCGGACGGCCGAAGCCCTGCTGGCCATCCTGGACCTTCATGGGGAAAGGCTTTCGGCGCCCCAGGTCCTGAATATCCTGGAATGCCCGGCGGTGCGGGCGCGGTTCGACCTCACGGAATCCGGTTTCGAGATCATCGCCGGCTGGGTGCGGGACGTGCGCATCCGGTGGGGAATCGACGAAGCGCACCGGCTCCGGTGGTCTCCGGTGGCCTTCCCGGAAAACACCTGGAAGGCGGGGGTGGACCGGCTTCTCCTCGGCTATGCCATGCCCGGCGGGGAAGAGAATCTCTTCGGCGGAATCCTTCCCTACGACAACATCGAGGGCAGCGAGGCGTCCATTCTCGGCGGCTTCATTTCCTTCCTGGACGAGCTTTTCGGGCTCCTTGCCTCCCTCGACCGGCCCCGGTCCCTGGCCGGCTGGGCCGACCACCTCCTCGAAGCCATCGCCCGCCTCTTTCGAGCCGACGAGGATTCCGGGACTGAAATGCAGGGAGTCAGGGAGGTCCTGGCCCGGCTGAAGACGTTCCAGCAGGTCTCCGGGTTCGATGGCGAGATCGGCCTGGACCTGCTCAAATGGACCCTCGCCGGAGAGCTCGATCAGGCGGAATACGGACGGGGCTTCATCACGGGAGGGGTCACCTTCTGCTCCATGCTCCCCATGCGGAGCATCCCTTTCCGGGTGCTTTGTCTCATCGGCATGAACGAAAACGATTTTCCGAGGCACTCCAGGCCCTCCGAGCTCGACCTCGTGGCCAGGGACCCGAGGCCGGGCGACCGCTCGCTCCGGAACGAGGACCGCTACATCTTTCTCGAAGCCATCCTCTCGGCCCGAAAGGTGCTCTACATCAGCTACACCGGGCAGAGCTCCCGGGATAACAGCCTCATCCCTCCGTCGGTTCTCGTGAGCGAGCTCTCCGACACCATCAACGCCCATTGCAGGCAAAAAGGCATCCATGGAGAGGACTGGCTTCCGACCCGGCACCGGCTTCAGCCGTTCAACCCGTCGTACTTCACCGGGAGCGATGACAGGCTTTTTTCCTACTCCCGGGAGCATCTGGCGGCGGCCCGATGCCTGGTGGCGGAAAAGAGACCCGATCCTGTCTTCATCCCCGATGAGCTTCCGGACCCGGGGGAGGCCTTCAGGACGGTCAGCATCGACGAACTGGTCCGGTTCTTCGGGAACCCTGCGAAATATCTGTTGAATAAGCGCCTCGGCATGTTTCTGGGCGAGGAGAGCGCTCTTCTCGAGGAGGTTGAATGCTTCCAACTGGACCCCCTGGAGCGATACCTGATCCGGAGCGACCTGGCGGAGGCAGCCCTCGGCGGCGCCACTCCCGGCGATCGGCATTCCCTCTTGAAAGCTTCGGGGAGGCTCCCCCACGGGACGCCCGGAGAATTCGTCTTCAAGGATCTGAGCCGGGGAGTGGAGCACTTCGCCGCCCGGACCGAGCCCTATCTCCGATCCGAGCGCCTGGAGCCCCTTGAAGTCCGGCTCGACCTGGCGGGCTTCCGGGTGACCGGCCAGGTTCGGCCGGTTTTTCGGGAGCGCCTCCTCAGGTATCGCTTCGCCGAAATCAAGGCCGGGGACCATCTCGGCACCTGGATTCCGCACCTGGTTTTGAACGCTGCCGAAGGGGAGCCGGGCTATCCCCGGGAGAGCGTGCTCATCGGGCTGAATGGCGGGAGCTGGCATGCCGTGGAATACGGTCCCGTGGAGGACGGTCTCGGGATCCTCGCCCGGCTTCTGGACCTCTACTGGCGAGGGCTGACGCAGCCGCTCCGCTTCTTTCCCGCCGTGTCTTTCGAGTATGCGCAGGCCCTGCTGACCGGACATAAGACGCGGGAGGAGGCCCTGGACAAGGCCAGGTTCAGCTGGGAAGGCAACGAGCACAAGAGGGGAGAGTGCGAGGACCCTCACCTGGACCAGTGCTTCCGCTGCGCGGCCCCCCTGGATTCCGAATTCGAGGAGATTGCGGTGGCGGTTTTGGAGCCGCTGCTTCGCTCCATGAGGGAGGTGTCGTCCGATGCCTGAAAAGCGCAACGCTTCGGAACCGTACTCGACTCACCGTGAAGGCGCGAAGGACGCAAGGGGTACAGGAAGCGAAATGAAGGAGCTCGACCTTCTCGATACGGTCCTGGAGGGTGCGAACCTCATCGAAGCGAGCGCCGGGACCGGAAAGACCTACGCCATCACGGGGCTCGTCCTGCGCCTGATCCTGGAGACCGGCGTGCTCATCCAGCAGATCCTCGTGGTGACTTTCACCGAGGCCGCCACGAGCGAGCTCAAGGACCGCATCAGAGCCCGAATTCGAGAGGCTGCGGACGCCTTTTCCGGAGTTGGAGCCGATGACCCGTTCCTCCAGGGTCTCCTCCAACGCCACCCGGACCCGGCCTCCAGGGAATCCGCCCTGAGGAGGCTCCACTGCGCTCTCACCGATTTCGATCAGGCCGCCATCTTCACCATCCACGGCTTTTGCCTTCGGACGCTGCAGGACCATGCGCTCGCCAGCGGGATGCTCTTCGATGCCGAGCTGGTGACGGACCAGGACAGCCTGGTCCGGGACATCGTCCGGGACTTCTGGAGAAGTCACTTCTATGCGGCCTCCCCGCTCTTCTACGCCCACGCCCGGGCATCCGGCCTGTCCCCCGACAGCCTGCACTCTCTGGTGGGAAAGAATCTTTTCAACCCTCATCTCAAGGTCATCCCGAGCCAGGCCATGACGGATTGCAGGGCCCTGGAGGAGCGTTTCATGGAGACCTTTGAAAGGGTCTCTCGATCCTGGGTCTCGAGCCGGAGCTCGGTCGAGGCGGTCCTGATGGAAAGCCCGGCCCTCAACCGAAGCAGGTACAAGCACGCAAGCATTCCAGGCTGGGTCCGGGAAATGGATCTCCAGCTCCAGGGGGAATGCCTGAGCTCCAGCCTGTGCAAAGGCTTTGTGAAGTTCACGCGGAGCGCCATCGAACAGTCGCTCAAGAAGAGCCAGGAGCCCCCCTCTCATGTCTTTTTCGACCTCGCCCAGGAGCTTCGGGAGGCGGCGGAGGCGCTTCAGGCCGCCTACGGCGAACGGGTCCTCGGGCTCAAGGCTGCTTTCATCGAACACTTGCGTGCACGGCTCGAGGCGAGAAAAGCCAGTAAAAACATCCTGTTTTTCGACGACCTCCTGGTCAAGCTCGAGCGGTCCCTCTCGGAGCCCGGCGGCAAGCACCTGGCGGAAGTCGTGAGGGACCGGTTCAAGGCTGCCCTCATCGATGAATTCCAGGACACCGACTCCATACAGTATTCCATCTTTCAGAAGATATTCGGGGACGGCAGCGCGCCTCTTTTCCTCATCGGGGACCCCAAGCAGGCCATTTACGGGTTTCGTGGAGCCGACATCTTCAGCTACATGGAGGCCTCGAGGAGAACCTCCCGCCGATTCACCCTGAGCGAGAACTGGCGCTCGGAGCCGAGGCTCATTTCAGGGGTGAACGCCGTGTTCCACCGAGAGCATCCGCCGCCTTTCATCCATGGGGAAATCGGGTTCAAGCCGGCAACTCCCGCCAAGGCCAAAAAGCATGAGCTCCTCCGGGTGGACGGCCGTGAGCCCGCGCCCCTCCGGCTCTGGCTTCTCAAGGCTGCGCGGGTTTCGGATGGAAATCGAATCTTCAAGGGGAGAGCGCGCCCCCTCATCGTCGGCGCGGTGGCGGCCGAAATCTCCAGGCTCGTTGCCCTGGGCCGCGAGGGAAGGGCGCTCATCGGGGACCGCCCGGTGCGGGAGGGAGACATCGCGGTGCTGGTCCGGGCCAACCATGAAGCCGCGGAGGTCCGGAGAGCCCTCTCGGCCCTCGGCATCCATGGAGTTCTGTACAGCACCGAGGACCTTTTCAGCACCGACGAGGCCGTGGAGATGGAGCGTCTCCTCACCGCCGTCGCCAACCCGGCCCATGAGAGTCTCATCAGGGCGGCCCTGGCCACGGGCCTGCTGGGTGTGAGCGGAGAGGAGATCGCTCGCCTCATGGAAGACGAGGTCGCCTGGGAGCGCCGGCTTCTCGCATTTGCGGGTTACAATGAAACCTGGTCGAAATTCGGTTTTCTTCGCATGTTCCGCCAGCTGCTCTCGGAGAATGAAATCCTGCCCCGCCTCATGACCCTCGAAAACGGGGAGCGGCGCTGCACCAACGTCCTTCACCTTTCGGAGGTCCTCCACCGGGCCGCGACGGAAAACAGCTTCAACCTGTCAGCCCTCCTCAAATGGCTTTCCACCATGAGAGACGAGAGCACGCCCCGGCTGGAGGAGCACCAGCTCCGGCTGGAAAGCGACGAGAACGCCGTCCGGATCGTCACCATCCACAGGAGCAAGGGGCTCGAATACCCCATCGTCTTCTGTCCTTTCCTTTGGCAGGAGTCCAAACCCGGCAACGGTCCCTTCGTGTTCCACGACGAAGGGGACGACATGCGTCTGACCCTCGACCTGGGCTCTCCCGAGGCGGACGAGAACAGGGTCCTGGCCGGCAGGGAGCAGCTGGCGGAGAACCTGAGGCTCCTTTACGTGGCCATGACCCGGGCCAGGAATCGCTGCACCATCGTCTGGGGGCCTTTCAACAGTGCCGGGACCTCGGCTCCCGCCTATCTCCTCCATCCCGCGGTCGGAAGGGAGTGGGACGGATCCCTCCAGTCCCTGGAGGACGGGTTCCGGGGGCTGGACGACGATGCCGTGTGGGCCGATCTCGACGCCTTGCGGGCCAGGGCCGGCGGGGCCATTGAGCTCATGGAGATGCCTCGGGAGGAGGGCCGGGGTCAGCCGGCGGCGGCGAGCCAGGCCCTGGACCTCGAGAGCCGCGGGTTTACGGGGGGCTTTGACCGTGTGTGGGGTTTTTCGAGCTTCTCCTCCCTCGTTTTCAGCCAGCCGCACCGGGCGGAGATGGCGGACCGGGACGAGTCGGCCGTCGAGGGGGCTCCCGCCGAGGCGGCCTCGGAGCAGCGCCCGGAAAAGGAGCCGGCCCTCGACATGTTCTCGTTTCCGAGGGGGACGGCGTCGGGAATCCTTCTCCACAAGATCTTTGAGGATCTGGATTTCACCGCCGGCGATGCGGCGGCTGCGCGGGAAGTCGTCCTCAAGGCCCTCGAGGCGCACGGGTTTGACCCGGTGTGGACGGATGTCGTGTGTCGAATGGCTCGAAACGTCCTCGACATCGAGCTTCCCTCGGAATTCGGGGTCGTCAGCCTCTGCCGGATTTCCGGTGCAAGGCGGCTCACCGAGCTTGAATTCACCTTTCCGCTCGAGCGGCTGAGCGGGCTCGAGCTCACGGAGCTCTTCAGTCGCCATGTGGGAGCCGCGGGCGGTGCGGGGGAGCCCTCGAACCGGGACCGCTTTCGGTTCGACGCGGTGGAGGGCTTCATGAAGGGGTTCATCGACCTGGTTTTCGAGGCCAACGGCCGCTTCTACATCCTGGACTGGAAATCCAACTTCCTGGGGCCCCGCATCGAGGACTACGGGCGGGAACGGCTCGGGAAGGCCATCCGGGAGAGCCTGTACGATCTCCAGTACACCCTCTATACTGTCGCCCTGCACCGGTTCCTGGGGACGCGGCTGCCCGGCTACCGCTACGAGCTCCACTTCGGTGAGGTTTTTTACCTGTTCCTGAGGGGCATCGACCCGGTCCACGGGCCGGAGTACGGGGTCTACGGGGACCGGCCTTCCGGGGAATCCATCCAGGCCCTGAGCGAGGCCCTCACGGGGTCGCGGTAGGCGACGGGATCCTCGATGCGTCGGAGCGACCGCGGTGCGCCTTGCATCCGACTTCCGCATCCCGAGACAATCCATCATGGCCCGCCGAGCCACCCCAAACGATGAAAAGGCTACCGGCGACGCCGGTTTTCAGCTTGAAACCTGGAACCTTGAACTTGAGACTTCTTGCTCCATAAGGACGGAGAATCCGTGACGGAAGAAATCCTGAATTCACTCCACGCAGCCGCCGAGATCTCGGCACTGGATCTCCATTTCGCGCGGCTCATGATGCGCCTGGGAGCAAGCGGCGAGCCGGAGCTCGCCCTGGCCGCGGCGCTGGTGAGCCGTGCCACGGGGCGCGGTCACATCTGCATGGATCTCAGGGCTGCATCCAGAGAGCTCCTGGATAAGCGCTGGGTGATGCAGGTCCTGCCCGAATTCGCCGAATGGAGCCGGAGGCTCGCAAGGAGCCCCGTGGTCGGGGCACCGGGTGAGTACAGGCCCCTCGTCCTGGATGATGCGGGGAGGCTCTACCTCTACCGCTACTGGGAGTACCAGCGGAAGCTCGCGGACGCCCTGCGGGCGAGAATCGGGCAGGCTCCCGTCGCCTGGGACCCCGACGACCTCGGTGAGCGGCTCCATCGTCTCTTTCCTTCCGAGGGAGGGGAGGTGGACTGGCAGAAAGTGGCGGCGCTGGCGAGTTTGCGCAAAACCTTCTGCGTGGTCTCGGGGGGACCGGGAACGGGGAAGACGACGACGGTGGCCAAGGTCCTGGCACTGCTCCTGGAGCTCGCTCCCTCGGGGAGTCCGCGCATCGCCCTGGCGGCCCCCACGGGGAAAGCGGCCGCGAGGCTCCAGGAGGCCATCAAGAACGCCAAAGGGAAGCTGAACTGCCCGGAGGAGGTCAAAGCCGCCATTCCCGAGGCTGCATCCACGATCCACCGGCTCCTCGGGAGCATTTCGGGCTCGCCTGCCTTCAGGCACAATGCCGACAATCCTCTTGCCGTGGATGTCCTGGTGGTGGACGAGGCTTCCATGGTGGACCTGCCGCTCATGTCCAGGCTGGTCCAGGCGCTCCCCCCGGAGGCGAGGCTGATTCTCCTCGGGGACCGGGACCAGTTGTCGTCGGTCGAAGCGGGAGCGGTCCTGGGAGACATCTGCCGGACGGGGGGGAGGATTCTCTTTTCCCGGGGTTTCGCCCTGGCCTGCCAGGAGGCCTGCGGGGCCCCCATGGATGAAGGGTTCATCGCCGACGGCGCCCAGGGGGAGTCGAGGGACTGCATCATCGAGCTCCGGAAGAGCTACCGGTTCTCGGGAGAGAGCGGCATCGCGCTTTTCAGCTCGAAAGTGAAAAGCAACGACGCCGACGGCGCCCTGGCGACGCTCAGGGGAAGCAGGCATGCCGACCTGGCCTGGACCGAGATATCTTCCTGCATCAACGTGGGAAGGACCATCCGGGAAGATGTGGTCGGCGGGTTCCGGGAATACCTCGAAGCCGTGCGGAATCTGAGGGAGTCCGGTGGTGGGAGCCTGAACGACGGGCTGAGGAGGGTTTTCGGCTGTTTCGACGGCTTCCGGGTGCTCTGCCCCCTGCGGGAGGGGCCTTGCGGAGTGGGTGCGCTGAACCGGCTCGTGGAAGAAATCCTGGAGGAAGATGGGCTTATGGAGCGGCGCCGCAGGTGGTACGCGGGAAGACCGGTCCTCATCCTGCGCAACGACTACACGCTGCGCCTCTTCAACGGAGACATCGGGCTGGTGCTGCCCGACATTGAAAACCGCTCGGATCAGCGGGTCTTTTTCCCTGGTCCCGAGGGGATGTTCAGAAGCTTCCACCCGCAGCGACTCCCCGAGCACGAGACGGTCTGGGCCATGACGGTCCACAAGAGCCAGGGGTCGGAATTCGATGAAATCCTGCTGGTCCTGCCGGACCGCGATTCGCCGGTCATGACTCGGGAGCTCCTTTACACGGCCGTCACCCGAGCCCGGAAAAAGGTCACCGTGCTGGGCTCCGAGCCCGTCCTGCGGCAGGCCGTCGCACGCTCCACCCAGCGTCTCTCCGGGCTCTCCGATGCCCTGTGGGGGGCCGGGCCATCTCGGCGACTGATTCCCGGTGAAAACCCGCTGCCCTGACGCCGAAGTCGGGAGAGGGGCCAGGGTGGCGCAGCTCGATCAGGCGAGGGACCACACCGACTTCCTTGCCTTGACCCGAAGGCTCTACACCGCCCTTCGTCTGTCGCAGTCCTGATTTCGAATGTTGGGGAGATTGAGGGGGGAGGCACAACCACGCCTGGGGGTGGATCGGGGAGCCCGGCTTCGGGGAGGCCTGGCGTGGCTGTGCGACATGGTGTGAATGTCAGTGGACGGAGGGCGGCTCAGCGGGGGCAGTCCCGCTTGCACTGGTGATAGGAATCCCAGCAGGTCTTGGCTCCGTCGGCACTGACGTAGCGGCCGCTTGTGGAGTCCGACTTGGTGTAGTAGGCCATGCATTCATTCTTGGCCCTTTCGCACCGGTCCATGCATGCCTGCCCCCCCCGGGCCTGGGCCAGCTGGGTGCCGGCTTCGGACGAAGGGGTTTTGTCGGCGGCGATGCTGAATTGGCCGATCAACGGGATAGCGGCTGCCAGAGCGACGACGATAAGGTAACGCTTCATGCTTCCTCCTCGTGAACCATGTGGTCATGAGCCCTCCGAGTGGGCAAGCCCATTGCCGCCTCAGAGTGGAATCGCCAACGGCAACCAATATGCCGGCGGCGTCGAAACCGAAAAGCCCTTGTGCCGATGCAGTGAGCGTCGACGGTGAAAGATCGGAAAATCCGCACCATCCTGCTCAATGTCGCGACGTTATTCTCCCTATTCGGATCTTTGACCAGAGCCCATCAACGGAAAGCAGTCCACGTTGCCTCTCCGCTCCGCCCTGCTCTGAGAAGTTCCTGGTTTCTGGTTTCTAGTTTCTGGTTTCTAGTTGGAAGCCAGCTTCGACGTGGGCCTTTTCATTGCCTCGGGTGCCCCAGGGGGCATGAGGGACCTTCGTTCGACGGAGAGGGGGAGGCTTCGTCGGGTACCGAGATCAGCGGGGCACGAAAAGGAGAGGGGCCGGCCTGGATGGGCCAACCCCTCGATGGCTATCTGGTGTCCCCGACAGGACTCGACCCTGTGGCACCAGGATTAGGAATACCAGGATGTACCCCCAACTCATTGGATTTCCTTATACTGTCTTGCGAGGCACTTGTAATGTGTGCGGCTTGGAAAGCCATTCCATGGGTGGCCGCACCCGTACAATTCATCCATATGATCGAGGGCATCCCGGACAACCCCGACTCCCCTTTGACGGAATTTTCCCCTGTGCTACAATGTGGTTAACTGTGCATTTAACTAATGAGTTTGAGGGGTGCTCGATGAGCGAAAAAGCTATGACCAAACTGATTGACGCCCTGTCTGTGCGCACCCGATTGGGTGAGGTGATGGAAGAGGCGGAAAAACAGAATACCCGGTTTTTAGTGAGCCGACGGGGAAAACCGGCAGTGGTGATTTTGGGCGTGGAGGATTATCTTCGCAATTTTGTCAAAAAAGACGCCCTTTTGGCGGAGATTCAGCTTGATGCCAAAAAAGCTGGGCTCGACAAGATGACCGACGGGGAGATTGAAGTTGAAATCCGGGCATCTCGCCGTTCAAATAAACCCGCCAAGAAGTGATCTTGGGAATCCATGATCAAGGTTGTTCTGGATACCAACGTTTTGGTGTCGGCGCTTCTGAAATCCGACAGTATTCCGGATCTTTTGGTGTCGCTGATTCTTGAGAAGCGCGCGCTGCTATGTCTTACGGATTCCATTGTTTTGGAATACGAGGAGGTGCTGGCGCGGGAGAAATTCAAAAAGCTCAACCGGCAAAAGGTGGCGGAGCTCATTGCCCGTTTGAGGTCCGCTGCTCTTTGGGTAGAGCCGAGAATTCGCCTCAACGCCGCTAGACACGATCCCGAGGACAACAAATTTTTGGAATGCGCGCTGGAAGCCCAGGCCGATTTTCTCATTACCGGCAATATCAAGCATTTCCCTCCCAAACGGTTCAAGAAGACACTCATTGTCAGTCCGGCGGAGTTTTTGGCTGTGATGGTCAAGGTTTTCAGGCTCTAAGTTGTCCATAATTCTCCTGGAGAATATTGTAGTCAAAAATATCTACCACGCAGTCGCCATTAATGTCGGCAATGTTTCCACAGTCGGTACTGCCGTAATTTTCTGAAAGAATATTGAAATCAAGAGCATTGACAGTGCCGTCGTTGTTCAGGTCGCCAGGAATAGACGGAACCTCCCCGTCAAAGACCGTCACCGTGGCGCTACTTGAGGATCCGAGGGCATGGTTGCCGCGCCGGTCTGCCATGAGGGCAACGGTCACTGTTTCCTCTCCTTCGGCCAGGGAATCCAGAAGGGGCAGAACGTCCAGTGTAACGGACGACTGGTTGGCTGGAGTTTCGACAGACTTTGCGAGTTTGGGATTATAGTCAATGCCGTTCTTGGCCACTTCGAGTAGATGGCTGACCCTGAGCTTGGTGTCACCTGTGGCATGGAGAGAGCTGCCAAGGCGTGGAAGAAGCAGGTGGTCCTGGGTCTGGGGTTCTGCCGGAAGTCGGATGCCCTGAGGGGTGCCTGAGGGGTGGACAGAGCACTCGGGGGGCGGTGGACAGTCCCACCCTTTTGAGGTACTCTGGAGACTCACCTGAAGTTGAACTTAGCCCACCTAGAGTGAGTCCCAGAGCCTCTTTGTAGTCTGGTGCCCCCGACAGGACTCGAACCTGTGGCACCAGGATTAGGAATCCTGTGCTCTATCCGCCTGAGCTACGGGGGCCTGGAGTGGAAGTCGGCTGGCGCGCGCGCGGCGGCGCCGACGTCGAACGAGCTCACATATCCATTGTTTCCGTGAGAATGTCAAGATCTCTGCGCGGGGCCCCAAGGGGCTTGCGCCCGGCGGGACCGGGCGCAGCGGGCGGGTCTGGTGAGAAATGAGAATGGTTCCCGGATGATTTTTACCTTGCCATTGGATCCGTGAAGGTGTTAAATGACAACCGTCATGTTAAGTCAAATATGAAATCTGCCGCACTTATAAATGAAAGTTTTAGCTTAATGTCAATGCCAAAGGGAAGCGATGATTCTCAAGGGCCGGCCATGTGTGCGTCGCTGGTGGGCGGAAGCTCGTTTTGTGAAAACTTTCAGCTAGATTCGCTTGTGCATTTTGTTATGATTTTAACGACTTTAACACTTTCTCACCTCCATCGGCGCCGGACCTTCACCGCCCGTTCATGCGGCTTGCCGCGCATCCACCACCGGTTCCCGTGGTTCACTCCGCTCGTGCGCGATCCGTTCAGACAGGAAGTCGGCATCTCAAACGTGTCATGGTCCTTTTCCCATTCAGAGTGTTTACAGGTTCACCGTCAAACCGTTTCTTCATCGAGAGGTTGAGGAATGGCTACGAGGATAGGATTTTACATCTGCCATTGCGGGACGAACATCGCCGGCAAAGTGGGCACCGAGGAGGTGGCGGCTTTCACCCGGGGGCTCCACAACGTGGTGGTGGCCAGGGACTACAAGTTCATGTGCTCGGACCCCGGCCAGGAGATGATCCAGAAGGACATCCGGGAGCTCGGGCTCAACCGGGTCGTGGTGGCGTCCTGCTCGCCGAGGCTGCACGAGAAGACTTTCCAGTCCGCCTGCCAGCGGGCCGGTTTGAATCCCTACTACTTCCAGATGGCCTGTGTTCGCGAGCACTGCTCCTGGGTCACGGAAGATCCGGTGGAGGCCACGGAGAAGGCCAAGAACCTGGCGGCCGCCGCCGTCAACCGGGTGAATTTCCACCAACGGCTGGACAAGCGCGAGGTGAACGTCCATCCCGACATCATGGTGGTGGGAGCGGGCATTGCAGGGATCCAGGCATCCCTTGACATCGCTCGGTCCGGCCATCACGTCTACCTGGTGGAAAAGGAGCCCTCCATCGGCGGCCACATGGTGCAGTTCGACAAGACCTTCCCCACCCTGGACTGCGCCGCCTGCATCTCGACCCCCAAGACCGTCGCCGTGGCGCAGACCCCCAACATTCACCTGCTCACCTACAGCGAGGTGACGGATGTATCCGGATATGTTGGGAATTATCGCGTCAAGGTTCGGCGCAAGCCGCGGTATGTCATCGAAGATCGCTGCACCGGCTGCGGCCAGTGCGCCGAGGTCTGCCCCGTGTCCATCCCCAACGCCTTCGACGAGAACCTCAACACGCGCAAGGCGGTTTACCGGTTCTTCCCCCAGGCGGTCCCCATCACGTTCTGCATCGACAAGAGGGACCGGGCGCCGTGCGTGACCACCTGTCCCGCCGGGCTCAACGTCCAGGGTTACGTGCAGCTCATCAGCCAGGGCAAGTACGAGGAGGCCGTGCAGCTCATCATGGAGCGGGTCCCCCTGCCGGGTGTTTTGGGGCGCGTGTGTCCGCACCCGTGCGAGACGGCATGCCGCCGGGCCCTGGTGGACGAGCCCGTGGCCATTCGGGACCTCAAGCGGCTGGCGGCCGACCGGGTGGACCTGGCCAGTCTGCCTTTGCCCGTCATCGAGGAGCGAGCCGAAAAGGTGGCCGTCATCGGCTCGGGCCCCGCGGGGCTCACCGCAGCCTACGACCTGCGGCTCAAGGGCTACCAGGTCACGATCTTCGAGGCTCTTCCGGTCCTGGGGGGAATGCTCCGGGTGGGCATCCCGGATTATCGCCTGCCGCCCGAGGTGCTCGACCGGGAGATTCAGAACCTGCTTCGGACGGGCATCGAGGTTCGAACCGGCCAGTGTCTCGGCCGTGACTTCACCCTCGACGAGCTGCGCGGCCAGGGCTACACGGCCATCGTCCTCGGCATCGGGGCCCATGGCAGGCTGCGGCTGAACATCCCCGGGGAGAGCGACCTCGAAGGCATCGAGGACGCCGTGGCTTTTCTCCGGGAAGTCAATTTGGGTCGCCGTGAAGCCCCTGGAAAGCACGTTGTGGTCGTGGGGGGCGGCAACGTCGCGGTGGACGCGGCGCGCACGGCGGTTCGCCTGGGCTGTGAGCAGGTGACCATGGTGTATCGGCGCAGCCGGGAGGAGATGCCGGCCTATGCCGAGGAGATCGAGGGGGCGCTGGAAGAGGGCGTCGGCATCCATTATCTTTCGGCCCCCGTGCGCATTCACGGAGCGGCGGGGAAGGTCACGGGATTCGAGTGCATCCGTACCGAGCTGGGTCCGCCGGACGCCAGTGGCCGTCGCCGCCCGGTCCCCGTTGAAGGCTCCGAGATCGTCATCCCCTGCGATGCCGTTATTCCGGCCATCGGCCAGGAGCCGGACGTTCAGTGCGTCATGGACGCGGGACTCGGCATTGGACGGCGCAACACCCTGGAGGTACACCCCCTCACCCACCAGACGTCCATGGCCGATGTGTTTGCGGCGGGCGACGCGGTGAGTGGCCCGGCCACGGTGATCGATGCCATTGCCGGGGGCCACCGGACCGCCGAAGCGGTCCACCGCTTCCTGAGTGGAGAGGATCTGGCCGAAATCGAGAAATCCGGGGCCCCATCGGCTTCCAGGGAGCCCGACTGGAACCCGATTCCCGAGGAAACGGTTCGAGCCGCCCGGGCCGTGCTGGAGCACATGGCCGTCCAGGATCGCGCCGGGTCGTTTGACGAGGTTTCCCTGGGCCTTCAGAATGGTGACGGACAGTCGGAAGCCTCGCGCTGCCTCAACTGCGGCGCCTGCTCGGAGTGCATGGAGTGTGTGCGCCGGTGCGAGCGCCAGGCCATAGACCATACCATGGAGGATGACGAGATCGAGATCAAGGTCGGCTCCATCGTGCTGGCCACCGGCTTCGACGTCATGGATCCTTCGCCCCTCAAACAGTACGGCTACGGTCGATTCGCCGAGGTGTACACGGGGCTCGAGTTTGAAAGGCTCAACAACGCCGTCGGACCCACGGGGGGGCAGATCGTCATGAAGAACGGTCAGCGGCCCAAGAGCGTCGGGATCATCCACTGCGTGGGAAGCCGCGACGTCAATCATCACGAATACTGTTCTCGCGTCTGCTGCATGTATGCCCTGAAATACGGCCATCTCATCAAGGAGAAGGCCGGACACGACACCGAGATCTTTAATTTTTACATCGACATGCGCTGCTTCGGCAAAGGCTACGAGGAGTTCTACCGGCGGCTCCAGGAGGAGGGCATCACCTTCGTTCGGGGCCGTCCCGGCGAGATCACCGACCAGGCCCTTCGGCCTTCCGAGGAGGGCAAGCTCATCATCGTGGGCGAGGACACGCTCCTCCAGAGGCGCCTGCGGGTTCCCGTCGACATGGTCATCCTGTGCACGGCCATGGAGGCGCGGCACGACGCTTCGGAAACGGCCCGCATCTTCGGCATCAACCAGGGTGGCGACGGGTTCTTCCTCGAGGAGCACCCGAAGCTGGGTCCCATGTCCACGGCCACCGACGGCATCTTCCTGGCGGGGACCTGCCAGGGCCCCAAGGACATCCCCGACGCCGTGTCCCATGCCGCCGGCGCCGCGGCCCAGGCCCTCTCCCTGGCCACCGCCGGCAGGGTCGAAATATCCCCGACCATCTCGTGGATCGACCCGGACGTTTGCGCGGGCTGCCAGACCTGCATCAACCTGTGCGCCTACAGCGCCATCGAGTTCGACGAAAGGCGGGGGGTATCCGTCGTCAACGAGGCCCTGTGCAAGGGTTGCGGAAGCTGTGCCGGCTTCTGCCCGAGCGGCGCCGCCCGCGTCAAGCATTTCACCGCCAGGCAGGTGTTTGCGGAAATTGAGGCGCTGGTTTGTAACCAATAGTTTCAAGTTTCAGGTTTCAAGTTTCAAGTTTCAAGTTGGGGACGTTAGCCTGGTCGGGCAGTTATGCATTGGCAATGCTTTGGGAGCTTATTTGGGGAGACAGGTTTGGGCACTTTCCAGAGCTTTGAGGAGATTGAAGCCTGGCAGAAGGCCTGGGTGCTGGCACAAGAGGTATACAGAGTCTCTGGGCGGGGTGCGTTTTTGAGGGATTTTGTCCTGAGGGATCAGGTTCGGAGGGCTGCGGTCTCAGTCATGTCGAACATTGCCGAGGGTTACGAGAGAAGTGGAATACGAGCTTTTTGAACTTTAAACTTGAAACCTGAAACTTGAAACCCATGTGAACCGGAGGTCATATGCAGAACTTCGAGCCCACCATAATCGCCTTTGTTTGCAACTGGTGTACTTACACGGCGGCGGATCTCGCGGGGACGTCGCGCCTGCTTCAACCCCCGAATGTGCGGATGATCCGCATGATGTGCACGGGCATGGTGGATCCCAAGTACATCATCAAGGCGCTTCTGCAGGGGGCCGACGCGGTCCTCGTGAGCGGCTGCCACCCGGGGGACTGCCATTACATCAACGGCAACATGAAGGCGAGGCGGCGCATCAAGCTGCTCAAGGAGATTCTGCCCCGTTTCGGGTTCGACGAGCGGCGGCTCAAGATGACCTGGATCGGCGCCAGCGAGGGGATCGATTTCGCCGAGACCATGCGCTCCCTCGTCCATGAGATCAAGGCCCTGGGACCCAACGAAGTGCGCCGGCAGCTGGTGATATGAACCGCAAGCCAGCAACCGGCAACCAGGAACCAGAGACCAGAGACCAGGAACTAGGAACTAGGAACTAGAGACCATATTCACGGTATATGGAGAGAAGAGTCATGGCGAAGACAGCCAGAATCGAGGTGAGGGATCGAAATCCCGTTGCGTCGCTGCAGGATTTTCTCAGGCAGCTGCTGGAGCAGACCGCCATCAGCGGGGTCATGGTGGCGGAGCGACTTCCCGTGAACGATGCCGTCATGCCGGCCCTGGTCACGGACCCCGACCTGCTGGATGGAGCCGACCCGCTGGCTCCGGTCTTTCCCATCAACGCATCCAAGGTCCTGTCCAAGCTGACCCGCAAGCCCGTCGGCGAAAAGATCGCCGCCGTGATGCGGCCGTGCGAGATTCGAGCGTTCATCGAGCTGGTCAAGCTCAAACAGGGAAGCCTCGATGACGTGACGCTCATCGGGGTGGATTGCTTCGGCGCCTACGGCAACGTCGATTATCGGCGCTTTGCGGGGCTGAGCGCACCCCAGCCCACGCTCCGGTTTTACGAGAACCTGACCAACGGGAGCGGTACCGCCCTGGATGACTTCGACATCTCCCCCGCCTGCAAGGCCTGTGAGCACCCGGTCGCCGAGAACGCGGACCTGCTGGTGGGGCTCATGGGAATCGACTTCAACAGTGCGATCCTGGTCCAGGCGGGGACCGAAAAGGGGGAGGAAATCCTCGACCTGCTGGGCCTGCCCGCGTTCGACGACACCGCGGGGCGCCAGAAGGCGGTCTCGGACCTCATCGCCAGGCGCATCGCCTACAGGGACTCGATGTTCGAGCGCACCAGCGCGGCCACGGCCGACCTGCAGCGTCTCATGAGCTACCTGGGCAACTGCGTGAACTGCTACAACTGCCGGGTGGCCTGCCCGGTCTGCTACTGCAAGGAGTGCGTTTTCGTAACGGACGTCTTCGATCACGAACCGTCTCAATACCTGCGGTGGGCCAAACAGAAGGGAATGGTGAAGCTCCCCACGGACACGGTCTTCTTCCATATCACGCGGCTGGCCCACATGAGCACGGCCTGCATCGGCTGTGGCCAGTGCTCCAACGCCTGCCCCAACGAAGTGCCGGTCATGGAGCTTTTCCGCACCATCGCCCACGGGACGCAGCAGGCCTTCGACTACCAGGCGGGACGCAGCGTGGACGACGAGCCCCCGCTGTCCACTTTCCGGGAGAAGGAGTTCTCGGAGGTGACGGGAGGAAAGGACTGAAAATGAAGAAGATCGGTTCAGCTTTAGTGGTCGGCGCCGGGATCAGCGGCATACGGTCCGCCCTCGACCTGGCGGAGACAGGCTACCGGGTGACCCTCATCGACCGGGCCCCCCACATCGGCGGGACACTGCGACAGCTGGACTACCAGTTCCCGACCGATCACTGCGGCATGTGCAAGATGCTGCCCATGACCGAAAGGGATCAGTCCTCGCAGTTCTGTTTGCGGAAGGGTCTGTTTCACGACAACATCGATATCCTGCTCTCCACGGAGCTGGTGGGGATGGAGGGCGACCCCGGCAAGTACAGGGTGAGACTCCGTCGGAAGCCGACGATGGTGGATCCGGACCGTTGCATCGGCTGCGGGGAATGCACACGGGTCTGCCCCGTTGAGGTTCCGGACGAGCTCAACGCGGGCCTTACCTTGCGCAAGGCCGCCTATCTGCCCGTGCCCCACAACATCCCCAACCATTACATCGTGGATGTGGCCAGCTGCACCCGGTGCGGTGAGTGCGAGAGGGTCTGTCCCACCCAGGCCATCGACCTGGGGACCCGGTCTCGCTCGGCGTTTCGGATCCTGGTGGTGGACGACGAGTTCGTCGTGAGGGATTCCATCAAGGAATGGCTCACCGTGGACGGCTACCAGGTGGACATGGCCGAATCGGGCTTCGAGGCCGTCGACAAGCTCGCCCAGCAGGCCTATGGCCTGATGCTCGTGGACATAAAGATGCCGGGCATGGACGGTGTCGAAGTCCTCAAGCGGGCCAGGGAAATGTATCCGGACATGCCGGTGGTCATGATGACGGCCTACGCCACGGTGGAGACGGCGGTCGAAGCCATGAAGGTGGGGGCCCGGGACTATCTCATGAAGCCCTTCGATCCCGAGGCCATGGCGGAGCAGGTGGGTCGCATTTACGAGGAATCGAGGCCGTCCCCCGAGCACGAGATGGAGGTGGGGGCCGTCATCCTGGCGGCGGGCTTCGCCGCGTTCGATCCGCGCACGGCCCTGAATACCTACGAGTATGGAGTCCTGCCCGGAGTGATGACGAGCATCGAGCTCGAGCGGCTCATCAGCGGGACGGGGCCAAACGGCGGGAAGCTGCTGCATCCCGTCGACGGCCGGGAGATCCGGAGCGTCGCGTGGCTCCAGTGCGTGGGGTCGCGGAACCTCGCCCTGGACGCCGATTACTGCTCCTCGGCCTGCTGCATGTATTCCATCAAGGAGGCGGTGCTGGCGCGGGAGCGGAGCGGCGGCGCCGTGGATGCCGCCATTTTTTACATGGACATGAGGACGTTCGGAAAGGACTTCCAGCGATACCGCGACGAGGCCGAGCATACGCACGGGGTGCGCTTCGTGCGAAGCCGCGTCCATTCCGTCGCCCCCAGCGGCTCCGACGGCCGTCTCCTGCTGGACTATTCGAGTCCCGGCGGGGAGTCCCGGCAGGAGCTCTTCGACCTGGTGGTCCTGGCCGTGGGGCAGCGGCCCCCCGCCGGCACCGAAGCCATGGCCGAGCTGACGGGCGTCGGGCTCAACCCCTGGGGGTTCTGCGCGACCCGGGATTTCTCCCTCGCCCGCACCAGTCAGGAGGGGATCCTGGTGGCCGGGTCCTTCGCGGGACTTCGGGACATTTCCGAATCCGTCATTCAGGCAAGCTCGGCATCCCTTGCGGCCTCCGTCCTCATACACGCCAAGGGGGGCAGCCTGGCCCAGGTTCCCGAAGAGCCCGAGACGATCCGGAACGTCTCCCGCGAGCTGCCGCGGGCCATGGTGGCCCTCTGCACCTGCGGCGGGGCCATGACGGAATCGGTGGATTTCAGGGAGGTCGCCGGGGATCTCACGAAAGTCGGGATGCCCGTCCAGGTCATGCAGATCGAAAACCTCTGCACTCGGGATGGCTGGACGCAGCTCGAGGATCAGCTTCGGTCCGGGCGGTCCAACCGGGTGCTCATCGGGGCCTGCCTGCCCTATGTTTACTCGAAAAAGCTCAAGGAGCTCGGCCGGAAGGTGGGGCTTCAGCCTTCGCTTCTGGATGTGGTCGATCTGCGGACGCCACTTTTTCCCGGCGGCGAGGCCGGTCCCGATCAGTTGCGGCAGGAGGTATCGGCCCTGCTGCGCATGAAGCTCTCGAAGCTCAAGGAGGCCGATCCCACGGAGCCCGCCACCTTCCCCATTCACCAGCGGGCCCTCGTGGTGGGAGGCGGGCTGGCCGGCCTCACGGCGGCCCTGGCCATCGCGGACCACGGCTTCGAGGTCGACCTGGTGGAGCAGTCGGGGGATCTCGGCGGACATCTACGCCAGCTGCATCGCACCCTTGGCGGAAGCCAGTCGCCCCAGGAGCTGCTCCGGAAGACGGTGGCCAGGGTCGAGAAGCACCCGAAGATTCGCCGCTTCATGAAATCCCGGGTGGTGCACTCCGAAGGCACCGTGGGCCGATTCATCACCACCATCCAGAAAGATGACGGAAGCGGAGAAGCCATCCACCACGGGGTGGCCGTTCTCGCCACCGGGGGCCACGAGGCGACTCCCACGTCCTACGGCTACGGCTCGAGCGAGGCCATCGTCACCCAGCACCAGCTCGATCTGCTGATCCAGGCCGGGACCGTGAAGCCGGAGAACCTCCAGATGGTGGCCATGATCCAGTGCGTCGAGTCCCGGGAAGGGGAGCGGAACTACTGCAGCCGGGTCTGCTGTGCGTCGGCCTTGAAGAACGCCCTCTACCTCAAGGAGAAGAACCCGGAGCTGGAGGTGGTGATCCTCTACCGGGATCTGATGTCCCATGGTTTCATGGAAACCTTCTACACCCAGGCCCGGAAGGCGGGGATCATTTTCATCCAGTACACGGCGGACGCCAAACCCAGGGTCACGGGGGAGAACGGGCATGCCTCCATCACCGCCATGGATCCCATCCTGGGGCGCGACATCACCATGAAGCCCGACCTGCTCGTCCTCAGCACCGGCATCGTGCCGTCGCCGTCCAGCGAGAATCTGGCGCGGGTGTTCGGCATCGAGCGGAATGTGGACGGGTTCTTCCAGGAAGCCGAATCCAAGTGGCGCCCGGTGGAGTGCCTCAGGGAGGGCATCACCATCGCAGGCCTGGCCCACTCGCCCCGATCCATCGAGGAATCGGTGGCCATGGCCGAGGCCGCGGCCGAGCGTGCCCTGGCGGTCATCAGCCACCCGAGACTGGCGGGGGGCAGCATCACGGCCGAGGTGCGCCAGACCCTGTGCTCCCTCTGCGAGCGATGCATCGGGGCGTGCCCCTACGGCGCCCGCTATCGCGACGAGGAAGACGAGCGCATCGTGGTGAACGAGCTCATGTGCCAGGGGTGCGGATCATGCGCGGCCGTCTGCCCCAACAGCGCCTCGGTCCTCCGCGGGTACCGGGACCAGCAGGTCATGTCCATGCTGGATGCGGCCCTCGAATTCATGGCGTGACGCCCGTGGGGCTTCGGGTTTCGATTTTCGAGTTTTGGGTTTCGAGTTGAAGACCCGCGATGGCGCTCAGGCTTTTTCGACTTACAAGGAGTGGATGTTCATGAGAGCCGAAATGAATGACTTCAGCACGGTGGCGCCGCCCTCCCACGCCGAGGATACCCTTTCCTCGGTGTGGACGAAGGTCCGAGCCTGCATGCAGTGCGGGACCTGCACGGGCTCCTGTGTGAACGCCCACGCCATGGACCTCACTCCGCGGGAGCTCTGGCGCATGGTGCAGCTGGGCCTGAAAGACGAGATCTTCGCCAGCAAGACCTTCTGGCTCTGCTCGAGCTGCTACTATTGCACGCTGCGCTGCCCCCGCGGGCTGCCGCTCACCGAGACCATGGGGGCCCTCAAGCGGCTGGCCACGGCCGAGGGCATCCTGAAGGAGAAGCGGAGCCCCCGGTTTTACCGCAGCTTCATGGAGACGGTGCGGCGTTACGGGCGGGTGCGTGAGATGGAAATGATGGCCCGCTATTTCCTGGCTCTCAAAAGCCCCATCACTCCCCTTGCCTTCACGCCGCTTGGAATCAGGCTCATGGCCAAGGGGAAGGTGGCTCCCCGGATGCCGAGCTTCTCGGGCCGGGGCAAGCTCGATGCTCTCTACCGTAAAGTGAAGGAAGTGGAGGCGCGGTCATGAAGTATGTCTACTATCCCGGCTGCTCGCTGGAGGGAACGGCCCTGGAATACGACGCATCCACCCGCGCGGTGATGGAGCGGCTGGGGGCCGAGCTGGTTGAGCTCGAGGACTGGACGTGCTGCGGGGCCAGCGCGGCCGAGCCCGTGAGCTATCTGCTCTCCATGGCGCTCCCCGCCAGGAACCTCGCCAGGGTCCAGGGCGAACAGGACGGCATGGATGTTCTGGTTCCCTGCAGCGCATGTTACCTGAACCTGTGCAAGGTGGAGGAGCACATCCGGAAGGAGGAGGACCTCCTGGGAAAGATCAACGAGGTGCTCGAGGTGGAAGGCCTCAGCTACCGGGGGGGAGTGAGATCCCGGCACCTCCTGGACGTGCTGGCCACCGATGTGGGCGCCGAGCGCATCCGGGCCCAGGTGAAGCATCCCCTGGGCGGGGTGCGCGTGGCGCCCTACTATGGCTGCCAGGCCCTGCGCCCTTACCGGGTGTTCGACGACCCCGAGGAGCCCAGGTCCATGGAGCCCATCCTCGAGGCCCTGGGGGCGAAGATCCACCCGTGGAGCATGGGCGCCCGGTGCTGCGGAGCCGGTCTCATGACCACCAAGAAGGAGACCGCCCTGGATGCCGTGGCCCACATCCTGAGGGCTGCCCGGGGCGCCGACTGCATCGTCACGGTCTGCCCCATGTGCCAGATGAACCTCGAGGCGTTCCAGAAGAAGATATCCAGGAGGGAGGGGGAAGACCTTTCCGTTTCCATCCTCTACCTGCCCCAGCTCATGGGATTCGCCTTCGGCATGGGCGCGTCGGAGCTCAAGACGGACATGAACTTCGTCCTCAAGTCGCACCTGAGGCACAGGCTCGAGGCGGGACCCGGCCAGGCGGCGTGATGAAGAAATGGTTTCAAGTTTCAGGTTTCAAGTTTCAGGTTTCAAGTTTCGAGCTGGTCTCAAAAGGGTATGATCTCAACAACAGAGGAGGTCCATTTGTAACTTCTCAATAAGTGGACGCAAGTCGCAGGTTGGGTTGAACGAAGTGAAACCCAACACCCGCCGCGAGCCATGCTGGGTTTCGCCATGGCTCAACCCAACCTACACAAAAGCGCACGCGTGCCCACCGTCATTGAGAAGTAAGTCCATCTCATCACCCGTTCAAGTGAGCCGCTGCGCGGCAGATCGACTGCTGTGCGGCGCTATTCTGCCCAGCGGGACGTTGATCAGACCCGGTTAAGACCGGCCGTCCCGTTGAAAAGTCAGTCCCGGATTGAGTTGATATTCCTCCCGAGATCCCACGCCGAAGCAATGCCCTATATGCATGGAGTGCCGCTCCGGGCTTCTTGCAGGTTCCGCCCTCGCTAAACTCGGTCTTTCCAGTAATCAGGGTCTCGATGCAGATGCAATCACGGCAAGAACGAAAAGACATCTCCATCTTGGGAATAGACAAGGCCATATGGAAAACGACGTATCTGGCAGCGACGGTTATCGTCTTCAAGAATGGTCCAAGCATTTGGGAAGCTGAGGATAATTCATACTGGCAATCTACCGAAGCTTTGCCAATGGTTTTGCCAGAACGCCGGGGATAAGCGGTGCGAAGCCACGCGCCACAGACTTCCGGTCAATACCGACCAATTTAACCGCGTGGTTTCGTGTCCGCCTTCACCCCCTGGTTGGGCGATTCTTGTTCTCAGGTAGCGCTCATGAGCTCCTGCGGCGTCAGGATGGCCACCCCACGGAATGGATTGAGTGCCAGCAAGTCGTCGTCACCGCTCACTATGCAGGTGGCATTACCGCTTACCGCCAGTTCGAGAAACTTGCCGTCCTTGGGATCACGGCATTCCGTCAGTCTTACTGTTACCTCAACAACGTTTACGTCACGGATGAAAGCCGCTAAAAACAGGAGCCGCTCCGCTTCCTGTAGGTAGCGGTTGAATTTGGGGCGACGGAGGACTTCGTCCAATTCATCGATGGTCTCAGTAGATGCCAGAACGTGTCCGCGCGCAAATGCGAGATCCACCGCTTGTCGTGGGACTGATCGCGGCAATAGGACGGCGCTGACTATAACACCGGTATCCAGAACGAAGCGAGGGTCACTCGTCATGGAGCAGAGCTTCCAGGATCTCGGGCGTCAAGCCACGTGCCTCGGCTTTAGCTCCGATGTCGTCCATGATTTCAATGAGCGAATCTGTCGGTAGTGCAGCTAATTCGCGCAAACGTAGTCGAAGCAGGAGTTGGATCTTCTTCTGGTCATCCGGTGATGCCGTATGATACGTGCGTGCTGTCTCGACATCGACGGGAATCGTAATGGCTGCCTCTGGCATGGTGTGCTCCTCCTGTCTGTTCGCTGAATTACCTCCCGTTTGCGCCTACATTATAGCTCAGGCCCCGAGCAAATCATACGCCTCTCCGCTCCGCGTACGACGGACACCCGCCCAACCAGTGGTTTTGCAGGTCTGTATATCACCACAGATTTGAGTGATGTACAGAAAGTTGCCAGAGGATTTCGGCCTCACGCCTCCAGGAAATTCCTCCACCCCCATGACAACCCGCCCTATGATCAACCGGGCCAATCTACGGGTCCGTGAAATCCTGGGGGCAACAGCCCGATTGTCGGAGCCGATGGCCACCAAGTTGTTTTCGTCTTCAAAAACCTTCGCGGGGTCACGCCTGCACATTCCACATTGTCAAGTGTGTAGGTGTGACCCCATTCCTACGAACTTCCGTCTTCCGTCAGCCGCCGCGGCCAGTTCTTGATGTAAAGGTCCCGCTGGGGGAAGGGGATTTCGATGCCGTTTTCCTTGAAGGCATCGAAAATGGC
>JALOOX010000015.1 GCA_025454175.1 Syntrophobacteraceae bacterium
GTGGTCACGCGGAAGTACCGGTAAGCCCGGGAGGCTTCCCGCCCGCCCGAGAGGGCCCTGGCCTCGACGGTGACCAGCATGGGGAGCCCTTCATGGACCTCGAACCGGAATGATGCCGTATTGTCCTTGAGAGCTACGTCCTGTCTCAGGAGCTCCCGGCGCTTTCGATCCAGGACCTGCACCCGGAGGAGCTCGTCGGGAAGGAACTCGCCCTCCACCTGGACGGAGCCCGAAATGGTATCGCCCACCTCGCCCCATTCCCGGTCGAGTTGGACGTCGGCGACTCTGCGGCGGGCGGTCACTTCGAAGGGGATCGTAGCCCAGGTTTCAACCCCCTCCGAGCCGATGATGATGGCGTCGGCGTGATAGGGGCCCGCAGGCAGGTCCGGGAGAGGAAGCTCGATCTGCGTGCCAGCGGCCGCCTCCCGGAGAGGCCAGGAGAAGGGCTCGTCGGCGGGCCTGCGGAGGGAAAGGTGCAGCACAGGCTTTTCGCCCAGGGGTGTGCCCGAAAGCTTCACCGTGAGCTTCCTGGTCGGGGCGTCAGACACGGGTTGTGGCGCCGACGGGTCGGGTTGCCCGTCCAGGTGGGGTGAGAGCTGCAGGCTTACCTGCATGGCGGGCTCTTTCCCGGCAGCCCACAGGACGGCCCGGCCGAGCCGCTCCTGCCAATAGTCGTAATCCACCTCCCAGCCTTCGTGGTAGTCGATCTCCGGCCGGCTGCCGAGGCGGACACCCCGACCGCCGCCGATCCGAAAGGCCTCAGCTGTCTCCGGGGGGCCGAGAAAAGGCGATTGCGGACTCAGATGGTTCTCGTCGCCGAAAAGGGCGGGATCGCCTGGACCGACGAAGACGATGCCCGCGCCGCCGGCCACGGCATCCAGGATCATCTGCTTCTGGGCATAGGGGACATGGCTCATGGGAAGATCCAGAAACACGAAAACGTCCCATTTCTGTTGGAGGAGATCGAGCATGCGGGCCTCACCGATTTGGCCGCCGTGCCAGTGGCTTTTGTCGGTGTCCACGATCCTGGCCCAAAATACGGCCTGGGCGTCGATGTCGAACCGCTGCATGAGCTCGACGCATTCGCGGGGGTGCGTGCCTCTGCCGTCCACGAAGAACAGCACGCGCGTCTTGCCCATGGCGTACGGCTGGGCCCAGTCGGTGTGCGGGGTTTCAAACTCGAAGGTGAGGGCGTGGTCGATTTCCAGCTCCGCTCGGTCCTGGGCAACGGCCGTCATGGGGCGTCCCGCAAGCAGAAACAGCGCGAGGACGGATAGCCGGAAAAGCCGGCTGGCCATGGGCCTGTGGGTGGGGGTGAAACGCCGGGGATCGATCATGATGGGCTGCTGTTGAACCGATGATGGGCCGCTGATGCACGCTGATTTGCGGTGATCAAGAGAAAGGGAATGTCAAGAGAAAGATAGAGAGAAGAGGTGTAGAGAGGTGATCAGCGGCTTTTCAGCGTTCATCAGCGTCCCATTCCCTTCCTGTTGTTGTCGAAGGCTTTGCGAACGACCTGCGGCTTCGGCCCGAAGTTCAGGAGCAGTCCCACCTCGTATTCCGTCGCCTTGAGATAGTTGAGGAGCTGCGCGTGATGCTCGGCTGCGAGCTGGGCTGCGGCCTTGAGCTCAAGGATGACCTTGTCTTCGACGACCAGGTCGGCAAAGTAATCCCCCACGCCGACGTTGTCGAAGTAGACCGTGACGGCTTGCTGCTGGACCACGTTCAGGCCTTCCTTGCGCAGGCGGAGGGCGAGCGCGTTCTCGTAAACCTTTTCGAGGAACCCGTGGCCAAGGGTATTGTAGACTTCGTAGAAGATGCGGATGATCTTCTGGGTAACATCGCCGTGCTTATGGGTCTCCGGGGAGTAAAGCGGTGCCGGGCTGCTCATGTCGGACATTTCTTACGGGCCGCTGATGCACGCTGATGCGCGCTGATTAAGACCAAGGGATTGTCAAAAGAGAATTGTAGAAAAGGGTGTACAGAGGAAATCAGCGTTTTTTCAGCGTTCATCAGCGGGCGGCTCGCACTTCGTCCTTGATGCGCTTGATGTGGCCGCGGCCGAGGCCCTTGACTTCGCAGCCGAGCTCGAAGTAGCGGCGGATGGTCGCGTCGTCGAGGATCCCGAAGCAGTCGACGATGGCCGCCGGGCGGCCCGTCATCCGGACGATCTCGTCGGGGTCGAGCTGCATGTAGGCCTGGTGGCGGACGGCCAGGACGACGGCGTCGGCTTCGTGGAGGGCGTCTGACATGGTCTCGCAGATGCCGAGCTCACAGAGCTTTTCCTGGTTTCGGAAGAACCTGGCCCAGGAATGCCCCGGGGCCGGGTAGGTGTCCTGCTTTTCGAGCTCCCACCAGTGCCTGACGTAGGGATCGTGGACCACCACATCGGCTCCCATCTCCGTCAGCTTGCGGACGACCAGCTCCGAGCCGCTGTAGCGCGTGTCTCCAACATCTTCCCGGTAGGAGGCTCCGAGGAGAGCGATCTTGGAGGCCGCGACGATTTTCCCCATGTTGCGCAGGGCGTCGCGCACCAGCTGCGCCACGTGGAGGCCGCGGGTGTCGTTGATGTCGATGGCCTGGGGCGTGATCTTGAAAATGTCGTCCTCGAAGCCCATGAGGGTCTGGTAGGCCCAGACCCCCAGGCCGCCGTCCTTGGGGAGGCAGTAGCCGCCGATTCCGGGGCCGGGGAAGATCATGTTGGAGTGGGTCGGCCGCACCTTGATGGCCTGGATGACCTTGATGAGGTCCACGCCGTTGCGCTCGGCGAAGAGGCTCCATTCATGCAAAAATGCCAGGATGGTGGCCCGGTAGGAGTTCTCGACGATCTTGCAGGTTTCGCTTTCGATGGGGCGGCTCAACACCGTGAGAGGGTACTGCTCCACGTTGAGGACGTCGGAGAGGAACGCCTGGACACGCTCCCGCGCTTTGTCGTTGATGCCGCTGCAGACCCGCCAGAAATCCCGGATGGAGGAGACGTAGTTGCGGCCGGGCATGACCCGTTCGAAGGAGTGGGCCAGGAGCGGCTCCACATCCCGCAGGCCGCGCCGCTTCCGGGTTGATCCTCTCGCCTATGATCTTGAGACTCTCCTCGAGGGCGGCGATCTCGGCGCGGCCCTGCCTCACGTTGCCGAGGGTCTCCTTGAAATAGTCGCACTGCACGTCGACCACGACCACGTCGGCCAGCGTCAGGGCATCGTAGGTGAAAGTGGCCGTGAGGGTCTTTTTCTCCAGAACGCACCGCTCGATCATGGGCGCCACTTCCGGGTCCTCGGCCTGCACCGGGGCCAGGCCGCGATTCAGATAGTGGATCTTCCAGTAGGATCGCGTGGACGGGCGCTGCATGCCGATGACGAACCTGGAGGGCGTTCCTGTCGCCCGATCCACGGAATCGGCGACGATTCCGGCCATCACCGCGCCCACGAAGCCGACGCCCATGACCACGACGATCTCGCGGCCCATGAGTCGCTGCTCGCTGACAACCCATTGAAGTCGCTTGAATTCACTGTCGTAGTCCTCCGGAGATGGCAGGGGAAACCGCTCTCCCGCGGGACAAACGGATACCGTGGGCTCATCATGAAGACGGGTGGGCTCGGGCTCCAGTTGCCGGGGCTTTTGTGTCATGTGCTCTCCTGCGGATTGAACGGACGGAATGCTCACGAATGCTTTCTGAATGCTCGACCCATGGCGGACGGCATGGCCACGGAGTGAAAGGGGCCATAGGTCAATGACCGCGCAGGGTGTCGGCTCATGATGCGGACAGCTCCGCCAACTCGGTTACATGATCGCTCTCCATGCAGTCCGCCGAGCTGCGGAATGGTTTGGGGACAGAGCAAGTCTTCTGCCAACCTCGGCCATGTCTTGATCGCCTGCCTGATGGTGTCTGCATGCGGGGAGGGAATTCATGAGGCGAAAACCGCCTGGGGGCTGGGTTTGAGCTTTGTTTCACCAAGGTTCCGGGACTCATGGAAGGCCGGCTCACTTCGCCCGGGATGGATCCTGATGGGGGTGAAGCCATGGGCTCTCTCGTGAAGACATGCCCCTTGAACGTCGGTATCTTGACGATCTTGAGGGCGTTTTGGGGAGTGGAAGGTGCGACGGTCGTCAAGGCATTGACGATGGAACGGATTGCCACCTATGCGGCCAGCTTTCGCTTGATCTCGGAGACTTCTCTTTCCAGTGCCGTCAACCTCTGGGCAAGCTGAACGTGCTCGTCCCGGCGCACAATGACCTCGTAGAGCCGGTCGAGTCTCGAATCGAATTTCTCGGATGTGTCCCTGATTTCGGAGCCCATCCTTTCACGAAGGGAATCGATGCGATCGTTGTTCTCCTTGAAGCCGGACCGCAATTCCTCGCGCAGAGCATCGAGGCGACCCTGTACCGCCTGGATATCGGATCGCATCTCCTCGCGCAGAGTGTCGATCCGGCCGTTCGTGGCCTGGATCTCGGACCGCAATTCCTCGCGCGAAGCATCGATCCGGCCCCAAATCGCCTGGATATCGGATCGGATCTCCTCGCGGAGAGTGTCGATCCGACCGTTCGTGGCCTGGATCTCGGATCGCAATTCCTCGCGCAGTGCGTCGATTCGCCGGCTTTGATCCGCCAGATGAAGATTGACGTCGTCAAGCCGCTTGTTGGTCACCTCGAGGACAGCCCTGATTTCCCGGTTTTCTTCCCTGATCCTGTCCAGCTCGGGAACGATGAGCTCTTTAAAGCCGGCTCGGATGCCTTCCATGATGTCCATGCCTGCTCCTTGATTCCTCGGTGGGAGGGGCCCCCATTGCGGCGTTTTGATGTCAGTATATCCTTCAAGCCATTGCTGTCAATGGCCTGATGTCGCTCCCGGTGGGACTGTTCAACTCGATAGCGGCGCTTTTCCGGTGGTTGGAGCCTGATGGTCGCCCAATGCATCGCGAACGGCCCTGGCCATCCTGGAAATGAGGACCGGTTTCATGACGAAGGCCCGGATGCCCAGCGCCTTGGCGTCCTCTTCGGTGATCTCCTCGCTGTAGCCCGTGCAGAGCACGATGGGGATGTCGTTTCGAATCCGCATGAGCTCCAGGGCCAGCTTGTCGCCGGTCATGCCGGGCATGGTCATGTCCGTGACGACCAGGTCAAAGCGGTGGGGATCAGACCTGAAAAGCTCCAGGGCATCCAGGCTGTTGATTCGGGACTCCACACTGTATCCCAGGTGCTCGAGCGTCTTTTTCACCACTTCCATGTGAAGCTGGTCGTCGTCTACCAGCAGGATGTGCTCGTGGCCCGTGGGGATTTCCTCCTGGATTCTCGCAATCGAAGCCATCTTCTCCTGAATGACGGGGAAGTACAGATCGAATGTGGAGCCCTTTCCCGGTTCACTCCTCACCGACACCACGCCGCCATGACTCTGCACAATGCCGTGCACCACGGCCAGCCCGAGGCCGGTGCCGACTCCCTTCTCCTTGGTGGTGAAGTAGGGATCGAAGATCCTCGCCATGGTTGCCTCATCCATACCCTGGCCGGTGTCTCTCACCGTGACCCTGACATGAGGACCGGCTTTGAGGGCGGGGTGAATGAGCGTACATTCCGGTCCCAGACCCGCCGATGCCAGCTCGACCTCCAACAGGCCGCCTTTCTCCCTCATGGCATGATGGGCATTGGTGCACAGGTTCATGAGGACCTGGTGGATCTGCACCGGGTCGGCCATGACGATCCCGATATCCGGACCTATGCTGGTGCGGATTTCGATGGTGGCCGGAAGCGATGCCCTCATGAACTTGAGGACCTCCTTGACGGTGTGGCCGATCTGGATCGGTTTCCGCTCTTCCTCGCTCTGCCGGCTGAAAGCCAGGATCTGCCGGACCAGATCCCTCGCCCGCTCTCCGGCGGTCAAGACCATCTGGAGGTTGTCCCTGAGCCTGGGATTATCGGGAGATCCCATGAGGGCCAGCTCCGCATAACCGATCATGGCGCCAAGGATGTTGTTGAAATCATGGGCAATGCCGCCGGCCAGGGTCCCCAGGGCCTCCACCTTCTGGGACCGCTGCAGGTGCTGTTGAAGCGCGTGGCGCTCGGCTTCGGCCTCCTCGATGCGGGTGAGGCTCTCCCTGAGCTCCATGGCATGCTGCTGCACCTGCTCGTAGAGCAAGCTCTTCTTGAGCCCGATGGACATCTCGTTGGCGAGGGTTTCGAGAAAGGGCGCCTGTTCATGAAAGTCCCTCGCTTCCAGCGATGCGATCCCCAGCACTCCGATGACTTCGTTGCCGCTGCGCAATGGCAGGGCGGCGAAGGACTGGAAACCGGCCTCCCGGCATTCCTCCATGGTACAGCGGGAGTCCGAGGTGATGCCCGGAGAGTAGATGGGCTTGTTTTCGCCGGCGGCCAGCCCGCAGAGACAGCTGCCCACCCTGTGTGGGTGCGTTGGCCGCCACTCCTTTTCAAAATGCCCGGGGATGCTTCCTCTGGGCAGCAGTTCATCCCCATCGCGCAGGAACAACACGGCGAGGTCTGGATTCGCGGCGTGCACGATCTCGCGCAATCCGCACTGCACGGCATCGTCCAACGTAATGCATTCGTTCACTTTTCGAGCCAGCCGGTTGAAGACGGACAACTCCTCGGCCCGTCGTCGGAGCGCGGCCTCGCTCGCCCTCAAGGCACGCGTGCGGTCCTCCACCAGCCGTTCCAGGTCGTCCAGGTACTTGCGGTTTTCTTCCTCAAGATGCAGCTTGAGGTCAATGAGGCTCTTGACGTGCAAGGCATTGCGAACGGTTTTCAGGATCTCGTTCTTGCCCACCGGCTTCTGCAGGTAGTCCACGGCGCCCAGGCGCAGCGACTCCGAGGCCGTCTCCAGGGTCGGCTCCCCCGTCATCATGATCACCTGCTCATGGGCCGATCTCTCGCGGATGCGACGAAGCAGATCCACGCCGGATACCCTGGGCAGGATGATATCGGTCAGCACCACGTCGATGGGCTTGCCCTCAATGACAGCCATGGCGGATTCGGCTTCCTCCGCCGTGTCGACGGAATGGCCGTCCATTTCGAGAAAGGCCTTGACGGTCAGTCGAATGCTGCGCTCGTCATCCACTACGAGTATATTACCCATTGGCTGCCTCCGTTGGATCCTCGCAAAGCGATTCTCCATTGTCCAGGGGAAGGTCCACGTGGAACCGCGTCGCCAGCCCCGGTTCACTCTCGAAGCTCAGCTCCCCGCCATGGTCCCGGACGATGCCGTAGCTGATGGAGAGGCCCAGGCCGGTCCCGGTCTCCTTGGGCTTGGTGGTGAAGAAGGGATCGAAGATCCGGTCCCGGACCTCCGCCGGGATGCCGCCGCCACGGTCCTCGACGGTGGCTCGAATGAACCGGCGGCCCTCCTTGCGGAGGAGCCCCGCAAAAACCCGAAGCTTTTTGTCCGGGCTGTGGCCCGGGTATCGCTCGTTGAGGGCGTCGCGGGCGTTGGTCATGAGGTTCATCAGGACCTGCTGGATCTGCTGGCTCCGACATCGGATGCTGGGCAGGTCGTCGGGGATGCTGACCTCCAGGTCGATCTGGTCATGGCGCATCACCGTCTGGATGAGGGAGAGCACCGAGGATACGATATCCTGCAGCAGGGCGGGGCTGTGGGATTGCTTCTCGTGCCGGGCAAAGGTCAACAGGTTCCTGACGATCCCGGCGATGCGCTCGGTTTCGTGGATGATCTCGCCGGCATACTCCCTCGACGGGTTGTCGTCCCCTTGACGGTCCAGGATGAGCTGCGCATAGTTCATGATACCGTTGATGGGATTGTTGATCTCGTGAGCCACACCGCTGGCCAGGGTCCCGATGGACTCGATCTTCTGGGCTTGCATCAGCTGCTCCTCCAGTTTACGCGTCTCGGTGATGTCGCGGGAGTTGACAACCACTCCCACCACTTTCCCCGTTTCATCCGACATGGGAAAGTACATGACATCCATGACTCTGCGGCCGAGCCCGGCAAATTCAAAGGGCGCTTGAAAGTTGACGGTTTCTCCCGACAGGGTCCGGTCGAACTGGGGTTGAATCCTTTGGCGAAACGCACTCTCGCCCAGGATCTGGGGCACTGACCGGCCGATGACCTCTTCGCGTGATTTCCGATGTGCTCTCAGGAAGCTCTCATTCACGGCTTCGTATATGTAATCCCTGCTGACGAGGGCCATCAGGTCCCGTGAGGTCGATACGATGCGCTCGTATTTTCGAAGGTTTTCCTCGGCCCGCTTTCGCTCAGAGATATCCGTGTGGGATCCGGCCAAACGCACGGCCTTGCCTTCATCATCCCATTCCACGACCTTGCCACGCGACAGAATCCAGCGCCAATCCCCGCTTTTCGTCTTGAGCCGAACCTCGATGGCGAATGAGGAAATCTCCTCCACCGCCCGGTGAACCGTTTCTTCCGCCTGTTCCAGGTCATCCGGGTGAACCAGGCTCCGCCAGCTTTCATAGCCGGGCGGAAACTCGTCCGGTTCGTACCCCAGCATGGTGTAATAGCGGGGGCTGAAGTACACACGACCCGTTCCAAAGTTCCAGTCCCAGATGCCGTCGAACGTTCCCTCGAGGGACAACCGCAGCCGCTCCTCGCTCAGCCGCAGGGACTCCTCCGTTTGCCTCAGGTCGGCAAAACGCTGCTCCAGGTCCTTCAAGGTCTGGCGTAACTGGGCCGTCATGCTGTTGAAAGCGAAGGCGAGGGAGGCGATTTCCCTCGATCCACTCACGGCAGCCTGCAGGTCCCGCTCTCCGGCGGCGATCCGGGATGCGGTCTCCGTCAGGTTGATCACCGGATGCGCCAGGCGTCTGGCAATCAGCACTCCGAGCACCCCCGCGATGATTGAAAGGGCCATCGTGAACGCAACAGCCCTCGAGAGCTCCTGGAAGACTCCCCTGTAGGCCTCGTCCCAGGGCAGTTCGGTGATGACAGCCCAGTCCGGGGTTTTCAGCGGGACGTAGGTCCCCACCACGGTGACTCCCCGCAGCCCCGGATACCTGCTCACCGTTTCGGGCTGAGAGGCACCGTTGCTCTTCATGAAATCCGCCACTGGCTTCAAGTGAGACACATTCTCACCTCTCAGCACCCGGGCCGTGTCGTGGAAGGCCAGCAGATTGCCCTTTCTGTCCGAAACGTACACGTAGCCGCTCTTGCCCACCTTGAGACGATCCACGACGTCCCACATGGATTTCAGGTTCAGCTCGGCGATCAGGGTACCTTTCACCTCTCCCAGCACGTTGGTTAACGGGACAGCCAGGGCCACCATCGGCTCATTGGTTACAGAATCGATGGAAACCCGGCTGATTTCTCTCCCCTGCCGCATTTCAGGTCGCGGCAGAATACCTTCCAGTTCGGTCGGGCTCCATCTGGTCTTCCACATGGACCCCCGAGAGGCCTGGGCGAGGATCCGATGATCTTCTCCAAGGAGTACCACACGCCGGATACCCGGCTGCGCTCCCAGCAAACCCTGCAGAGTCTCTCTCTGTTCCGCCTCGGATCCGGCATCGAGACGGGTCAGCCAGACGGCCGATTCCAGCAAGTTGAAGGTCTGCTCGATGAAGTTGCTGACCGTCTTTGCCGCATCCTGTGCCGTGACCTGCTGCCTGTTGGAGATGACGGCCTCCTGCATCCTGATGTTGAAGAAAACCTCGATGCCGGCATAAATGAGAAGAGCCACAGCGCTCAGGCAGAAGAAAGCGGCTGCCAGGGTGGTGCTCATCTTCCATGCCGGAGAGGCTGCATCTGTTGTCGTCTTCATGGGTTTCCCACTCATCGGATGCTCCCGCGGAGCTATACTGATTTCATTCGGTCGCTCAACTGCGTTGAGATGTATTCAGCGGATGACTTCATCCGCCTGCTTCAAAAGTCCTGTCGGGACGCTGAGCCCCAGCTCGGTCGCCACTCGGTAGTTGAACCGGAAATCGCTTTCAGCCGACACGACAGGAACCTTGCCGGCCGGGATGCCGCTCAGAACCTTGTGGACCTGGTGGGCTGCAAGCTTCCCCACCGCACGGTTCTCGGTCGCCACTCCGAAAACCGTGGAATATCCTCCAACGGAGTACAGCACGCCACCGACAGGAATACGATGCCTGGAGGCGAATCGACCGATCTCCAGAAAAACCGCTGGAGTCCTGGCCAGTGGCTCGGATATGAGCAGCACGGCATCGATGCCCGTATCGGCTTTTCCTTCTCTCGACTCCAGGTCCGCCAGCAGGTCGGCACCGGTGTCGGCGGGAGACTCCACCAGCAGGACTCCCGCTTCAGCCGCCGCCGGGCGCAGCACTTCCAGTTGGCTGGGCACGATGGGTGAATGCTTCGTGTAGGGCACCCAGAAGCGTCGGGCCCGCGGAGCCAGCTCTCGGAGGATCTCGAACCGCTTGAGAGCCAGGTCCGGCCCCGGATAGCGCACGCCGGTGATGTTCCCGCCAGGTTCGGCCACGGTCTGAATCAGGTTCGTCCCTTCTATGTTTGTCTGACAAAACACGACAGGGATTGGGGTTCCCTGCGTGACCCTTTTTGCCGCAACCGACACTTCCGAGGGGAAGACGAGCATCAGGTCCACCTTGTCTCCCACGAATCCGCTAAGAATTTGCTCCTCCGCGGCCGGGTCGAAGTTGGTCCGTTGGAAGTCGTAGGAGATGTTCTTTCCCTCGATGTAGCCCAGTTCGTTCATTCTGGCCCTGAAGCCGTCCACTGTATCCACAAACACATCGAGACCGCACAGGATGCCCACGCGTATCATCCCTGGCTTCTGCTCGCCGCAGCCGCCAAGGAAGATGCCAGTCATCAGCGCAACCAGGAACATTCCAAACGCCGGGTTCCTGGCCTTGCCCTCCTCCCGGTAACTCCTGGCCATGAATCCACCTCCCATGGCAACGGGTCCACCTTCAAATGCTTCACAGGCTCTTTTTCCGAGCACTTCCGGGTTGCACATCTCTTCGGCCCGCGGCGGCAAAGCCGTGAACGTGCCGAAGGTTGCGCTTCGGCGGGCAGCACAAAGGTCTTGCCCTTTTGAACCCGGCATTCCACACCCACCATGCGGAATTCCCCGAAACCGTGGAGCTTCATGAGCACCTGATTCTGGACTCCCGGGTTTCTCCCGCCCAGGGAGGCGGTTCCTGCCTCGACCTGAACAGCTACGGGCTGCTCGGGGGGGGAAGTACGGTTTCAGGCTGGACCAGCCAGACCATACAACATTATCGTCAAGGCCGCTCAAATCGAAAGGCTCTTCGATCAGCACGGTCCAAAAAACGGGTCCGACCTGTGCAGCCGAGGCCCTGATGGCCTTGAACGGCGCACTCTCTCGACAGGAAAGAGAACCTTCAACAGTCTATTCGCCGAATTGGCGATGTTGAAATACGTCTTGATTGCATGAGGTCCTGCACATCGTTAGTTTCTTACTTATCTTTTTGAGATACACAGTGTTTTGTGGAAGTATCGCTGCCGGATTGAGGAGCCGACATGAAAGCGACATTTCTGGGCGTTGGGGAGGCGTGCGACGAGCGGTTGCCGAACACGGCCATCTGGCTGGAGTCGGGATTGGGAGCGTCGAGGCGGTCCGTGCTGCTGGACTGCGGTTTCACGGCCCCTCCCGAGTATTGGCGTCACTGTTCGAATCCTGAGGATCTGGACGCCGTCTGGATATCGCATTTCCATGGCGATCACTTCTTCGGGCTTCCGGCCCTGCTGCTCCGGTTCTGGGAGCAGAAGCGGACGAAGCCGCTGATCATCGTGGGGCAGCCGGGAACCGAAGAGAAAGTGCGCCAGGCCATGGAGCTGGCCTATCCCAATTTCCTGCCGAAGCTGGCTTATTCACTGGCGTTTCACACGGCTGCGGCCGGAGAATCCATCGAAGCCGCGGGGCTCACATGGACGGCGGCCGCGAGCGGGCACGGGCAGTCCAACCTTGCCGTCCGGATCGGCAATGGGCAGCACGGCATCTTTTACAGTGGAGACGGCATGGCGACGGAAGAGACCCTGCGACTCGCCGCGGGGTGCGACCTGATGATCCACGAAGCCTTTCGCCTGGCTGATGCGACTCCCGGGCACGGAACGGTCGTGCAGTGCATTGAAATGGCTCGATCCGCCCGGGTGGCTCGCCTGGCCCTGGTGCACATGCAGCGGGACGAAAGGCGGGAGAGATACTCCGATGTTTTGGCGCTGATGGGGCAGGTCGATGATGTCGAGGTGCATCTGCCCGACCCCGGCGACGAACTGAATCTCTGAAGCCGGTGGCGAAGGAACGCATCGCCGCGGAGCGCCGGCGACTCACAAGGGCCCGACAGCTCCTCGAAACTGATCCTGCCAGGCCGTCCGTCTTTTATCTTGACGACCTTCCCCCGGTCATTGGATAAGGATTGTCGGCGCGTGCCCCGTTGACTATTCACCCTCGAAAAGGTTCCCGAGAGGACAGGCTGCCATGAGAGAGACCCGGCTTCGGTGGCATGCGGTGATCACCGGATTGGTCCTTGTCGTGCTGTGCAGCGCATTCACGCCCTACAACAATGTCAAAATCCACAACAGTCCTCTCTCGGGCGGACATTTCCCCCTGATCTCGCTCATTTGCCTGCTCGTGCTCCTGGTCTTCATCAACCCCGCGCTGTCCCTGATCAATAGAAGCTGGCGGTTCCACAAGACCGAGCTTCTGCTGATCTGGAGCATGGTGACCGTCGGTACGGGGATCGCCTTCACCGGCCTCATGAGAACCTTCATCATCAACCTGACCACTCCGCAGTGGTTCGGGACGGCGGCCGGGGAAGTGGGCAGGGTGCTGGTCCCTCTCCTCCCGGGGAATCTCTTTTCCAACAATCCTGAAATGGTGAGAATGCTCTACAACGGCCTGGATGGCGGCCTCGACATGACGTGGTGGGAGGTCCTCACCAGGATCAGCTGGAGCGACTGGGTGCTCCCGCTCATCTGGTGGAGCTGTTTCATCGCCATGGCCTACCTGGTGATCATCGGCATGGTGGGACTGTTTTCCCACCAGTGGATCGAGAACGAGAAGATGAACTTCCCGCTGCTTCGGGTGACGGAAATCCTGGCGGAGGAGTCGGAAAAGGGCACCCTCATCAACTTTTTCTCGCGGAAGTTTTTCATTCTGGGCCTGAGCATCCCCTTGCTGCTGCATCTGTTCAACGGGCTGCACACGTATTATCCCCAGGTCCCCCAGATTCCGACGCTGATTCTCGCGCAGCCCTATATCCCCAAGGAGGGGCTCCTTTCCGGGTTCTACAAGGCAAAGGTCTACATCTACCCGGCGTTCATCGGGTTTGCCTTCCTGGCCTCCAAGCAGATCTCCTTCAGCCTCTGGGCCTTCTTCATCGCCGGAGGCCTCTTCCCCGGCCTCATGCAGTCGCTGGGCTGGCGTTTGCCGGCCGCGGCTCTCGGCACCACCTTCGGTCCCGGATTGTCCCGGGTCGAGGAAATGCAGATGGTGGGGGCCTTCCTGATTTTTTTTCTGTTCATCCTGTGGCTTGCAAGGCAGCATCTGGCGTGGGTGGTCCGTTCGGTTTTCAGGGGGGGCGAAGGCGGCGAGGAGATGCACGGGCTGCTTCGTCCAAGATCGGCCCTGTTCATGATCTGTTTCGGGATGGCGGGGCTGATTTTCTGGAGCGGCCTGGTCGGGATGAGCCTCTTTCCCGCCATCGTCTTTCTCGCCGTGTGCTTCGGCTTTCAACTGGTGGCGACGAGACTCATCTGCCAGGGAGGTCTCCCCTACTTCACCCTTGCCCTTGCCCCCATGGATGGATTGCTCGCGTTCATCGATACGCGCTTCATCACGCCGCTCACTCTCTTCATGTCCGCCGTGATCCAGAAGATGACCTTCGTGGATTTGCGCGAGTCCCTCATGCCCTCCGTGTTTCACTCCTCCAAGCTATCCAGCGGTTCCGAGCCCCGGCTCCGGTTCCTCGGGTCCATTCTCGTGGCCATCGGGCTGAGCCTCGTCATTTCCTTTGTGGCCATGATGGCCCTGTACCACAAGTACGGCATCGCCACGCTTCCCGACGACTGGGCCGTCGAGACCACTCGCCGGGTTCATGAGAACGTGTCGCAGCTCATCAGCCACCCCGAGGCGCCCAAGGAGTGGAGCATGATCTTCACGGGCATCGGGGCTGGAATCATGCTGGTGCTGGTGATGGGATATCATCATTTCATCTGGTGGCCGCTTCACCCCATCGGGTACCTTACGGCCTACAGCACGGCCATGCAGGTGCTCTGGTTCGGGTTCTTCCTGGGCTGGCTCTGCAACGTTGTGGTTCTGAGGTATGGAGGCGTGAGCCTCTACAGAGAAGTGCGCGCCCTCTTCATCGGTCTGGTGGTGGGGGATCTCTTGATGGCTGGGGTGTGGCTGGTGGTGGGCCTCTTTGCCTCCATCAGCTACCGTGTGCTGCCGCTCTGAGGTTGGAACGGAGACGAGGCCGAGATGCACGAGGACAAAGAGCTCCAGGAATATCGCGATCTTCTTGAGGCTCCTCAGACTTTCGAGGAGGGCTTCGGGTGGAAGTCGGTCATCGGAGCCATATTCATCGGTTTTCTGATGATGCCGGGGTCCATGTACCTGGGGCTGGTCATCGGAACGGGTATTGGGCCCGCGGCGCGCTGGGTGACCATCATTCTTTTCGCCGAAGTGGCCAAGCGCGCCTACACCAAGCTTTCCCAGCAGGAGGTCTTCGTTCTCTATTACATGGCGGGGGCCGCCATGGCCTCGCCCTTCTCGGGGCTCCTCTGGAACCAGTACCTCGTCCAGTCCGAAGCTGCCCAGATGCTGGGGCTGACCCAGTACATTCCAACGTGGGTGGCACCCCAACCCGGGTCGGATTCACTGGTGGATCGAACATTTCTGCATCGGGACTGGATGGTTCCGATCCTGCTCATGGTGGGGTTTGAAATCATATCCGCCGTGGATCATTTCGGCCTGGGCTATGCCCTGTACCGCCTGACTTCGGACGTCGAAAAGCTCCCCTTCCCCATGGCTCCGGTCGGTGCCCTGGGCAACATGGCGCTGGCCGAATCGACCCAGAAAGGGGAGGGGGGCTGGAAATGGAGGGTTTTTTCCATCGGGGGCATGATGGGGCTGGCTTTCGGGGGGATCTACGTTCTGCTGCCGGCGGCCTCCGGCGTGGTGCTCTCGGAGCCCATCCGGCTCATCCCCATTCCCTGGATCGAGCTGACCCACGTGACCGAGGATTTTCTGCCCGCCGTGGCCACCGGGATCCAGCTCGACCTGGGACTGCTTTTCATCGGCATGGTTCTCCCGTTCTGGGCCGTCATCGGCGGCGGCATCGGGCTCATCATCACCTTCATCGCCAACCCCGTTCTCCACGAGCACGGGATCCTGCATCGCTGGCACAAGGGGATGGGGACCGTGGACACGGTCTTCGCCAACAACTTCGACTTCTACATGAGCTTTGGCATCGGCCTGGGGCTGGCCATCGCCGCCGTGGGGATCGCACACGTTTTCCGGAGCTTCAAGAAGAAGGATCTCGGGCCCTGGCGGGAGCGTTTCCAGGTCCTTTTCAAACCGCCTCCGGGCCGAGGCGATTTCAGCATCTGGATCGCCATCGGGATCTACGTTTTCTCGACCCTGGCCTACGTGGCTCTCTGCTCGTTCCTGGTTCCCGGTTTCCCATGGATATTTCTGGTGGCCTACGGGTTCATCTACACCCCCTTCATATCCTATGTTTCGGCGAGGATGGAAGGCGTCGCGGGGCAGTTCGTGAACCTTCCCATGGTTCGGGAAGCGAGCTTCATCGCCGCCTCCAAGTTCTTCGGCTACACGGGTATCGGCATCTGGTACGCTCCCATCCCGTTTCACAACTATGGCAAGGCCACCCAGCGCTGGAGGGAGATCGAGCTCACCGGGACGAGCTTTCGGAGCATCATCAAGGCCGAGATCCTCGTCGTACCGGTGGTGCTGGTGGCGAGCCTGCTGTTTTCGCAATACATCTGGCGCCTGGCGCCGATCCCTTCGGCACAGTATCCTTATGCCCAGGAGCTCTGGCATCTCCAGGCCCTCAACACGCTGTTGCTGCAGAGCGCGACCCTCGAGGGGGATTCTCCATTCTTCCAGGCGCTGAATGTCGGCTACATGGCGGCGGGGCTGGGGCTGGGCGTCGTCACGTACATGGGGCTGGCCGCCCTGAATCTTCCCATCATGCTCATCTACGGGGTCACGCGGGGACTGGGACAGTCGATGCCGCACGGGGTGTTCCTCGAAATCATCGGGGCCCTGCTGGGCCGCTACTTTTTTGTCAAGAAGTACGGCATGGCCTGGCGTCAGTACGCCCCGGTGCTGCTGGCTGGCTTTTCATGCGGCATGGGGCTGATGGGGATGTTCGCCATGGGCTTCACTCTGATCATGCGCTCGCTGAGAAGCCTGGCGTACTGATGATCCGCGGACCGCGAAATCCGAGCCTCGCAGCGAGCTTCGCTCCGTTTGCGTCAGACGGTCCCGCTGCCCCATGAGCACCCTGGCCTCCGAGGGGATGGAACGAGACTGCCTGTCCGTGATCATCCCGACCTTGAAGCCCGCAAGCGAGCTGGGTCTCCTGCTGGCTTCACTGGACTCCGATCTGTGGCCCCGCGACGAGGTGATCGTGGCTCAGGCCACGGAGGGCGCCCCGGAGCCCATCGAGATTGCGGGAACGGCGCACCGCATGAGGGTGGTCTTCTCGCCTCGGGGGCGCGGCATCCAGCTCAATCGGGGGGTGGCCGCATCCCACGGTCGTCTGCTGCTTTTCCTGCACAGCGATTCCCAGCTTTCGGGTTGCTTTGCCGGCTCCATCCGCCGTGTCTGCGCGGATCCCCGGGTGAGCCTCGGATGCTTCAGCCTGGCCTTCAGGCCGTCCAACGGGACTCTTGATGCGATTGCGCTTTGGGCCAACCTGCGAACACGGCTGTTCAAGATGCCCTATGGGGACCAGGGGCTGTTCTGCCGCCGCGAGGTCTGGGAGAAGGCAGGGGGATTTCGAAAGGCTTATCTCATGGAAGATGTGGATTTTGTGAGGGAGTGCCGGAAGATCGGGCGCATCCACCTGCTGCGGGACCGGGTCTTCACTTCACCGAGGCGCTATGTGAAGTATGGGTTCTGGCGGGCTTCGGTCATGAACCACCTGACCCTGCTGCGCTACTTCCTGGGCGAAGACGACCGAAGGCTCTATGCGCGGTATTACGGGCAAGAGGGCACGCCTCGATATGAACATGGCGGTTCGAGCGGGTGACATTTCTCGGCCGTGCAAGGGATGAAGCCTGACAAGTCTCGGGAGGAGGGGGCTGAGCGGTAGGCGTGTCTTCGGGATCGTAAGAGGATTTCAGCGGGAGGGGGCAAGTCCCCTCCCACTGGCGTCTTTCAGGGGGGTAACCGGCGAATGGAGCTGCTTATCGTCGTGCATTGGACGATGATCAGTTCCCGTCGCACAGTTTGTTCACGGTTTTGCCGACGACGGTGAAGCCTTCGATGGAGCCCTCTACAGTCGTCGGGTCACCGTCGGTCTCGACATACACGTCATAGGTGCCTTTGGGAACATTGAAGATGGTGAAGTCACCGTTGGAATCCGTTACGGCCATGAAGGATGTACCCGCGAGGTAGACGCGGGTACCCTGAGCCGGATCGACCCCAAAGCACTCAGCATTCCCGGTGATGTCGCCGGCATGGGCGAGGCGGGAGACGGCGTTGATCTTGACGGGCCTTTCCGGCTTTTCGGGCCTGGCCAGGGCGTCCTGCATCGTGAACGTGATGGCTCCGAGAATGACAAGGGCAAACATGAGCACTTTCTTCATCTGACTCCTCCAGTTCGATCCATGAACGATTCGGGCTCGGCACGCGCCGCGGCCCTCGCTGACCTCTCGCTTTCCACGTCGGTTGAATCCGCATGTGCATCTTCAGCCGATGTGGCGGGTCGCGAGAGCCACTGAGCAAATTCCGATCCAAAGTGCTGGATCATCCAGGGTGAGGTTTTCCATCGATGAAAAGGGGCAGGGACGGAGCCGCTCCACCCGGAGGGAAGCAGCGCGGGCGGGCCATGAAGCCCCATTCCCATGAGGATTTTGATTCCGTGGACAACCCGGACAACTTGACAATACCGGTCTCAAGAGTGCCGAAATCTGGCACTTTCAGCGCCGCAAATCGTCAACTTATGAGGAGAACAACATGGCCAGGCATCATGTGCTTTTGTTCAAAGTCTACCCCCTGGAGGAGGGCCAGAAGATCCGCATTGACGGCGGGCCTCGTCGGGGAGACTGGGAGGTCGTCGGGGTCAGCGAGCGGAAGATGAGGCTGCGATGCCCGGTCACCCACAAGGAGGTCGAGTGGGACCGTTTCTGCTGCCTGGCTCGAGAGCTCGAAAACGAGGAGTGGCCCGAGCAGCATTGAGAGTCTGGGATTCGAGGAAAGGACGGGCCGTCATGAAATCCATATCTCGGCAGAATGCCGAAGACCATCAGCAGGATCGAGGGGAGGTGTGCGAGCGATGCCGCGGAACAGGCCTCGTTTGCGGTCATACGCCGGTGATATCTCCCGGCAGTTGTTGTGTGGACTATGCCAATGCCGTCTGTCCCGAATGCAGGGGAAGGGGAGTCAATGGCGATGAGGGAGGGACGCCGCTGCAATGAGAGAAAATCCAGAAGGGTCCTTGCACCAACCCCGACACCAGTCGGCGGTCACTCAACGGCGGGGTCTTCCGTCAGGGAGGCCAGCTCCCGGAGCAGCTTCAGGCTTTCGGCCGCCTCCTTGGGGTCAACCTTGTGCAGGGCAAAGCCTGCGTGCACAATGACAAACTCACCCAGCTCGGCGGGCTCCGGCAGCAGCATGAGGGACGCCTTGCGCATGGCCTCGCCCACTCGAACCGTGGCCATGTCATCGTGGATTTCGACGATTTCCGCTGGAATTGCCAGGCACATGATCCATTCCCCTTTCACAACATGGCGGCGGTATTGCGCTGAGAGAGGTCCTCGCTCGCCCGGGGCCGGTACCGTCCCCCGGCCTCCTGGATTTCCCCGAGGACCCGCTCGCAGAGATCAGCCATTCTGGCCTGAACGACTTCCGTCAGCTCCAGGCCCCATGGCGAGATATCGGCGGGCTCGATTCCCACGATCACGGTATGGGGGCGTTTGCCCAGGATTTCCGCATAGGCCAGGGTTTCCACCAGGTCCAGCTGGTGCAGGGAGCTCTTGAAGGTGACCCGCTTGTTCAGATCATCCGCATCCAGCCTGTAGATGGTTCCCGGAGGCTCACCGTTTTGCACGGCGTCCACGACAATGAGCCAGTCGGCCCCCGTGATGGGATCCAGCAGGCGCAGGCCCAGCGTGCCCCCATCGTAGAATTCGACATTGTCGGAAAACTCGTAGCGAGCCTGAAGCTCTTCGATCACCCTCACCCCGACGCCCTCATCATGAAGGAGGATGTTTCCAACGCCGAGAACCAGTATGCGGTTTTTGTCCATTTGCTCCTCAGGCTCGATGCGAATAAAAAACAGGAACCTGTCCTTGTTTGTCGGCAGGTTCCTGCTCCACTAGCTAACCGATGGGATCGGCTTAGACAACTCTGAATTTATAGACTTCGTTGGTCTTCGGATCGATGACGTGGACGCCGCAGGCGATGCACGGATCGAAGGAATGGACCGTGCGGAGGATCTCCACCGGGCGCTTGGGGTCGGCCACGGGGGTCCCCATGAGAGCCTCTTCGACGGGGCTCGGTTTGTTGCCGGCACACCGCGGACCCAGGTTCCACGTGGAGGGCACCACCAGCTGGTAGTTCCCGATCTTCTGGTCCTTGATTTCGATCCAGTGCCCGAGGGCGCCGCGGGGCACATCGTTCAGACCGGCGCCCTTGGCCGCGGCGGGCATCTCATAGGGCTGGTAGGTCTTGTTGTCCCCCTTCTTGAGGTTTTCGACCAGCTGATCGATCCATCCGTCCATGGCTTCACCGATGATCTGACTCTCCACGGCGCGGGCGGCGGTTCTGCCGAGGGTCGAGAAGAGTGCCTCGGGCGGAAGGGCCAGGGCTTTGAGCACGCCGTCCACGGCCTTCTTGGTGGCTTCGTGTCCCTTGCCATACGCGATGAGAACGCGGGCCAGCGGACCCACTTCCATGGGCTCGCCCTTGTACCGGGGAGCCTTCATCCAGCTGTATCGCTTTTCCACGTCCAGGGTCTCGTACTTGGGCTTCGTCTCGCCGACGGTCGGGTGCAGGGCCTTGTCTCCCTCATACCAGCTGTGCTTGACATGCTCTTCGATGGAAGCGATGTCGACGGGGTGCACCTGCTTGATCTGCCGTTTGAAAACGACACCCCTCGGAAAGAGCATGCTGTCGGGCTCTTTTTCGCTCTGGGGAAACTCGCCATAGGCCATGAAGTTCGTCGTGCCGCCGATCTTTCCCCAGTCCTTGTAGGACTTGGCCACGGCCAGCACGTCGGGGATGTAGACGTTCTTGACGAAATCCACCGTTTCCTTGAGGAGGAAGCGGAATTCGGCGATTCGGTCCACGTTGAGGTCCATGACACAGGTGACGCCCCCCGGGACCAGGGTCTGGAGATGGGGGTTCTTGGCGCCGAATATGGCATGCAGCCGCGCCGTCCGAGCCTGCTGCCGCAGGGCCTCCAGGTAGTGGGACACGGCCACAAGGTTCATTTCGGGGGAAAGCTTGTAGGCCGGGTGTCCCCAGTAGCCGTTGGTGAAGATGCCGAGCTGCCCGCTGTCCACGAGCTTCTTGAGCCGGGCCTTCACGATCTTGAAATCGTTGACGCCAGTCTTTCCGGCGGATGAAACCTGGTTGGCCAGGTCCGAAGCTTTCTTGGGGTCCGCCTTCAGAGCATTCACCAAGTCCACCCAGTCCAGGGCATGAAGATGATAGAAGTGGACGATGTGGTCGTGCAGGAACTGGGCGCCCAGAAGCAGATTGCGGATGATCCTGGCGTTGTCCGGAATGGTGAGCCCTATGGCATTGTCGACTGACCGCACCGACGCCAGGCCATGAACGTAGGTGCACACGCCGCAGGCCCGCTGGGTGAACAGCCAGGCATCACGGGGATCGCGTCCCTGAAGGATGATCTCGAGTCCACGGAACAAAGTGGAACTGCTCCACGCATTCTTCACCTTACCGTTTTCGACTTCCACCTCGATGCGAAGGTGGCCCTCAATCCGAGTGACGGGATCGACAACAATTCGTTGCGCCATCGCTGATCTCTCCTGATATCTAAGGAATCATGCCGCTGCTCCCAGCCGGGAAGGTAATCCCGGTTGTTCAGGAAGCGCTCAATCCGTTGATTTATAGGGATTTGTAAAAAGGCGACATCTTGTCCCAGAAATCCGGCTCACTGCAGCCGATGCAGGGGTGCCCCCCCTCGACGGGCCAGCTGGTGCCGTCATTCCACTTGACAATGGCGCAGTTGTTATAGGTGTCGGGACCCTTGCAGCCCACCTGGAACAGGCAATAGCCCATCTCGGCTTCCTTGGACCCGAACTCGGTGACGAACTCCCCCGATTCGTAATGGCCCCGGCGCGGGCAGGTGTCATGAATGGTTCGGCCGTAGGCGAAGAGCGGCCGCTTCTTGTCGTCGAGATCGGGAAGCTTGCCGAAAAGCAGGTAGTTGACGACGGTGCCCACGAAATTGATGGGGTTGGGCGGGCATCCGGGCACCTTGACGACGGGGGTCTTCAGGGCGTCGCCGAGGGCGGATTCAAGGTCCCTGGCTCCCGTGGGATTTGGAGCCGCCGCCGCCACGCCGCCATACGAAGAGCAGGTCCCGATGCATATATTGGCGAGGGCTTTCGGGCAGATGTCCTTGGCGATCTCGAGCATGGTGTGGCCGCCAATGGTGCCGTAGATACCGTTTTCGGCGGTGGGAATGGCCCCGTCCACCACGCAGATGAACTTTCCGGGATACTTCTTGACGGCAGCCTGCAGGGCTTCCTCGGACTGGTGGCCGGCAGCCGCCATGATCGTCTCGCTGTACTCCAGGGAAATGACGTCCAGAAGCAGTTCGTCGATCCAGGGATAGGAGGTGCGGAGGAGCGACTCGATGCAGCCCGTGCACTCGGCAAAGGATAGCCAGACCACGGGGGGCCGCTGAGGAGAAGCCAGCGCTTCCGCGATCCGAGGAGCGAACGATGGTCCCAACCCCATGGTGGCGGAAACGAGACCGCAGAACTTCATGAAATCTCTTCGTGAGACCCCTTTTTCTTCCAAACGATCTTCAAACCCCTTCGACAATTTCATGCAGCACCTCCTGGAGCCGTTTAGATGATTGCCTACACCACGCTAAAAACCTGCTTGGTCCTGAAGAAAAGCTTGTGTGGCCGGGGAACGGAGAAGTGAGCGAGCAATCGCCGCGATGAGAGCTGGATGAATCGCGATTCCCCCTGGAATTCTTCCATGGCCACCCCAAGGTGAGGAGATAAACCATGGTCGACCCGAATGTGCCGCATTCACGGCTCGGACCAGAGAACTGCTATCATTATAACGATATATAAGTCAAGTCGTTGAAAGATCAGTGAAAAAACTCTCTAATCCCGCGTGGGACTTGTGCATTTCCATGCAAAGTCAATCGAGGGGTGGCGGTGAAGGGTCCAATGTCGGCGGAACCGAATTCACCGGGGGAGATGCGGCGGGGCCGCCGTTGATGAGCCTCAGGCAAAACCGCAGGGGGAAAAGCTCATGTGAAGGAATGCTCGATTGGCTTGTGCAACGTGACGGTGAGCTCACCGGGGAGTGACGGTTCTCGAGGGAATGGTCCTTGAAAAGATGTACACTGGTCGGACGGGAGCGGGTTCAAGGGCTTGCTGGAATCATCCGGGGGGCCGAAGGAGATGTCTGGGGCAGTCGCCGGCATCTTCCCTTCAAGACCCCCTGGCGGGCTAAAAATGAGGCAACGATCTCACTCGTCAGTTCTGGATGACCGCGGCCAGTTTGTCGAGAATGCGATTGGGAACCGGATAGCCGTCCTTGACCAAATACAGGCCCAGGAGGGTGGCATCAAACTCCATGGCCTTCGCAGCCTCCGACACAGACATGCCCTTGGTCTCCATCTGCTCAATCAACTCCATTTTCCGTGCTTCCATCTGCAGTCCTTTCTTTTGTAAATCAAACGTTTTGCCCGGCATGAATCAGACGGTCTCCAAATTGATTCCTTGCTGCAAGCTGCAAGGGTGGGATCACCTCCACATTCAATTGACCATAGCGGAACCGTCACACGGTTGGCAAGTGGTTTGTGCAAGCTACTCGGCGGGTGGATTCAGCAGAGAACGCGATGGGCCATGAAACCGCAAAAACATCTTGGCCGCCCCAAAAAATCAAGAGGCCGCGGGATTTACTCCGCGGCCTCTTGGGGACGGTGAGGACCTCTCAGAAAACAACTTGAACCTCAGCGTGAACAAGGAGATGAGTAACGAACAACCGATGTAACGGGGCGCTTGAACAGCATGAGCACGAACATGAGCACGCACTTGAACAGGAGATTCAGCAGCACGCGGCGCAACAGCAACAGATACAACATTCACACGAGAAGGATAATTATTACGAGAATCCGAATCAACAGGAGATGGATCATCAAATCCAAGCGCAACCAAGAACTACAGCATGAGCAGCAACACGAAATCAATATTCAACAGCATCAATACTCTGAGAGCTCCCTCGATAGAATGGAGGCAGATGAACATTCAAGATTCACTAATTGCTCCCATTCCGGTTTCCTGCCAGGCAGGCTCTTTCTGGAACTGGCCGAGATCATCGCGGATTCCAACTCAGCAACATCAAAGGGCTTTTTCAGAAAAGATCGCACATTCACCTTGAGAAGATCACGAGCCACAACGGGATAGTCGAATTCAGAAATCACAATCGATGCCATATCGGGGTCAACGAGCTTCAGGTCTCTCAGCAGGGTCCCGCCATTCGCGTCAGGAAGATGATATTCGAGAATGATGATATCGTACTTGAACATTCGAGCCAGATTCAAAGCATCGCGAGCACAACAGCAGCTGTCGTAGGGATACCCCGACCGTTCCAAAAATTTTTCCAAAGAGCGTTTTAATGGAGCCTCATCTTCAACCAGCAGCACACGATTTTCCGCTTCCACAGTCAGCCTCCGACATCTGCCTTTAGCAAGGGTAATGCCAATTGATGGGTCAGCGGAAGTGCCGCATGTGCACACGGTTTATGACCCCGGGCCGGTTTTTCGATTGTGGTCGATGTGGATAGTATTCTTCAGGATCGAGGCGAAATCAACGTACATTCAATCTGAGCTGATATATTAGCATCATGAATTCAACTGGTTATATGGAGTGGGGAATAGTGTTCACTTTGCGGGCTGGTGGATGATAATGTTCATGAAGGAAGGCCGTATTTCTTTAAGCGATAGAGGAGGATATGGCGGGGTACCCTGAGATACCTGGCCGTCCTGGCCTTGTTGCCCCCACAAAGGTCATAAGCCTTGAGAATGATAGCTTTTTCCGCTTCATCCAGGCTGATTCCCCCTGGCGGCAGCTCGAACCGCAATGCATCGGACACTTCAGCGGACGGAACGGCTGACGCCGGCCTGAGAAAGTGCAGGTGCTGACCGAGTATGGTTTCGTCATTTTCGAGCAATACGACCCGTTCCAGGGTATTTCGGAGCTCGCGCACGTTCCCGGGCCAGTCGTGGCTCGACAGCAGTTGCTCCGCCTCGCGGCTGATGCCTCGGAAGCGCTTTCCATATTTGTCGTTGAATTCTTCCATGAAGAAGTGAGCCAGGGACAGGATGTCTTCGGACCGTTCTCTCAGGGGAGGCAGGTCGATGCGGATGGTGGCCAGCCTGAAGAAGAGATCCTTCCTGAACTGCCCTTGCTCGGAAGCCTGCCAGAGGTCCTGATTACAGGCTGAGAGAATTCGGATGTCGACTCTCCGTTTGCGGGTCCCGCCCACCGGGAAGAACTCTCTTTCCTCCAGAACCCTCAACAGCTTGGCCTGGATTTCCGGATGCAAATCCACCACTTCGTCGAGGAAGAGCGTTCCTCCGTCCGCCACCTGCAGGAGACCTTCCTTGCCCTCGGACCGTGCACCCGTGAAGGCTCCTCTTTCATATCCGAAGAGCTCGCTTTCGATGATCTCCGCACTGAAAGCCGCACAGTTGAGGGCTACGAAAGGGTAAGCGGTTCGGGGGCTTCGGGCGTGGATGAGCCTTGCGAAAAGCTCCTTTCCCACTCCGCTTTCACCCTGGATCAGGACGCCGGCATCTGGACTCTGGGCGCTCTTGATGGCGAGAACCTGAGCGTCGAGGAACCTTGCGTTCCTGCCGATCAGGCGGTTGACGGAATGCAGACGCTGCACCTCCTGCCTGAGGCGATCGACCTCGTTTTTGAGGCCCGCATGGTCGAGGGCGGACTGGACCGTGAGCTCGAACTCCTCGAGGTCCACGGGCTTGACCAGATAGTCGAAGGCTCCCCGCTTGATGGCCGTCACCACATCCTTGACGTGCTCATAGGCGGTGATCATGACCACCGTGGGAGAGGGCCGCATTTCCTTGATGCTCGAGATGACGTCGAGGCCGCTCATGTCGGGCAGGCCGATGTCGAGAAGCACGAGGTCCGGTTCTTCCTCGCGAGCGAGCTTAAGGCCCATCGTCCCGTTTTCGGCCTCGTGGACGATGTAGGTCTTCTCGAGGAGCCGCCGCATGGCATTCCGGAAGGAATGCTCGTCGTCGATGATCAGGATCTTGTGCTTCTCTCGCATCGATTCTACTCAACTGTGAAAAATTTCGAGTTTCGGGTTTGGAGCTACGAGTTGAAAATTGGCCCCACCGTGAGGCTTTTCATGCTTCAAGGTCTCCCAAAAGGGTTTGGGGCCTTGCACTTTTCGAACAGAACGTTCACTTAACGGTCTGTCCTCGATCCGTCAAGAAGAGCGATTGGATGCCCTGAAGCAGGATCGTGCCGAGCGGCGGGGTGCGGGAGTCGTGGCGCCGGAGAAAGAGCATGGACGAAAAGGATTCAGCCCCCAGGGGACCCTTGGTGCGGCAACAACTCGGACCAGTCTGGAAAGAAACCGATGAGCGAGGGGAGAAGACGACCGCGGACGTTCTCGGCGGGACGCGTCCGAGTCCTCCCCCCTACCTCGCTCGACGGATACCTCAAGGGATGCATGCCGGCCTTCAGCGACGCGGCAGCGCCGAGAGGAGGCGCGACACTTCGAAATCGACGACGCGCTGCACGTCATAGGGCGGTACCGCCGCCAGATCAATGGTGGTGCTTCTCTGGGAGCTGGCGCGGTCGTGGAGACTGTAGAGGTTGAGATCGATTCGAACCAGAGGAGTCGACGCCGGAGCGATGATGCCCAGCGCTCCGCCACTGGCGGCGCCGATGGCCGCACCGGCTCCGGGGTCTCCCGCCGCGGCTCCGATGACCGCACCCGTTGCCGCTCCAAACAGGGCGCCACCCAACGCGTTGCCCGCCCGGACATCAGGGTTGTCCCGAGAGCCACCCGACAGGACAATTTCGATGGCGAAATCGGCCTCCCGCTGTCGGCGGACCTGGTCATAGCCTCGCCGATAGAGAGTCTGAACCGTGAAGGGCAGCTGATGGATGCCGAGAGGAGTGTAATCCTGCACATCCATGACATAGGTCATGTCATTGGGGCCGAGGCTGAAAGGCGGCTCGGATGCGTAAGCGGGAGGGGGCGGATAGGGCTGGCCCGCGCCGGAGCCGTAGTACGGTCCGTACTGATAGGGAGCGCAAGCTGCAAGCACTCCGGATACCAGAACAAGAGCCATGAATAACCTCAGTGGATGTTGCCATGTTTTCATGGTTATTCCCCTTTTTGCCAGGTTGACGTTGCCATTATTGATGCGCTTGTTAAAAGCAGTCACTTACACTATTTAACACGAGATTTGCCCCAGGGTACAAGATGCAAAAATAGTTCCTCGCACCTGTGAGCCCGCCCGGGCGCCCTGGTCCATCAGGGAATGTTGACTTGATATGGGGACCCTGCGAAGATGCTCGACGCCGCCAATGGCTCCAACAATCACCCGGGGAGACCGTCATGCGCGCCATGATTTTGGGAGCGGGGCTCGGAACCCGTCTTCGGCCGTTGACTCACGTGAGACCCAAGGCACTGGCGCCCATCATGGGAACGACCATCCTGGAATTCTGGCTGAACCGCCTCCGGTCCCAAGGATTTCAGGGAGTCGCGCTGAACGCCCATCATTTGGCATCGCGATTCCGTGAGCTGCTCGTGAGCACCCATCAACCCCTTCCCATAAGGGTCTTTGAGGAGCGGATTCTCCTCGGAACTGGTGGAGGGATCCGCAATGCCCTCGAATTCTTCCAGCAGGAGGATTTCGTGGTGGTCAACGGGGATACCCTCTGTGACGCCGACCTCCACGACATCCTCCTTCAGCACCTGATCTCCGGTGAGCCCGTCACGCTGGTGCTTCATGATTGTCCCGAATTCAACCATGTGGCCGTCCAGGGGCTCGACCGCATTGTGGCTTTCGGCCAGGAGGCGCGCAAACTGTCCCGGGAGCGGGGCGACATCCGACTCCTGGCCTTCACGGGCATCCACTGCCTGAATCCAGGCGTCCTGGGCTCCCGGCAGCGTGGCGTGCCTCTGGATATTTTATCAATTTATCGAAATCTCATTGAAGAAGGTCGACCCCTGAAAGCCGTTGAGCTGTCCAGGCCCATTTGGCGGGAGATGGGGACTCTCGAAGCTTACCGCGCCCTGCATGCCGAGTGCGGCCGATGGCCTCGGGGGATCCTTGATCCCTTGAATACGGGAAGGCCCCAGTGGGTGCATCCTACGTGCGAGGTGGCGCCCGACTCGCATTTTGCCGGATACGTGTCCGCGGGTCGCCGATGCCGGATTGGCGGCGGAGCGGTCCTGGAAAACACCATCCTCTGGGATGACGTTGAGATCGGTGAAGGCTCGGTGCTCAAGGATTGCATCGTGACCGACGGCGTTTCCCTCAGTGGCTCGTTTTCCGGGCGGGTGTTCACGGAGGGGGTTCCATGATCGTCACGGTGCCGGGGGATGCTGCCCCCCCCCTGCTGCTGCAAGCGGCCGAGGACGTGCTCGGAGCCGGCCGCGGACCATTGCGGGTGATCCCACTGCCGGGCGACGGTTCCGAGCGGCGCTTCTATCGAATCCTCGATGGACGCAGGCGAGCCATCGGCCTGTCGTCTCCCCGAGTGACCACGAAGGCGGTCGATGAAAACGACTCATTTCTGCTCATTGGACGACACCTGCATGGATGCGGGCTTCCTGTTCCCGAATTCATCTGGGCCGACGCTTCCCAGGGACTTTTCCTGCTTGAGGACTTCGGCGACGTCCACCTTCAACTGCTGGTCAACCGGCGGCGGAGGTCCCTTGCCTCGGTGTACGGCCAGGTCATCCGGTTGCTGTTGAGGCTTCATGAGCGTGCCCCCGGGGGGTTCCTTCCGGAATACTGTCATGATGCGCCCGTATACGACGCGTCCTTTGTCCTCGAGCGGGAGATCGAGTATTTCCGAAAGGCTTTCCTGGAGGCTTTCCTGGAAACCGACTGGGACAAGGACCCGAACCTGCGCATGGAGATCGAGAGACTGGCGGAGAGCGCCGGCGCATCCAGGCGAGAGCATGTGATTCACCGCGACTTCCAGAGCCGAAACCTCATGGTTCTCAGGGGTCGGATGGGCCTGTTGGACTTCCAGGGCATGCGGTTCGGACCACCGGCTTACGACCTCGCGTCACTCCTCATCGATCCTTATGTCAACCTGCCGGAGCCGGTGCAGGCGGGTCTCAAGGAGCTTTATTGGCGGGGTGCCCGGTGCTTCCTCGGTCTTTCGCGGCAGGCGTTCGACCGATCTTATGCGGCGGCGCGCCTTTGCCGAAACCTGCAGGTGCTGGCTGCCTATGCTTTTCTGGGACTTGCCCGGGGAAAGCCCCGGTTCCTCGCATACATTCCTCTTGCCTGGAGCCGGCTCCGCTGGAGCCTTCGTTGGGCCGGACCGGACAACTACCCGAATCTCACACGCCGCCTCGGTGAAGAGCGTCTTCAATCTCGACTCGATGAACGGTTGAGAGTGGTTTTGCGTGACAAAGGCTGTTGAAGCTGTTATAGGCGAACGGCTCGAATTCATCAAAGTCCAGGAAGGAGAAGCGTCATGGCTTCAAAGACTCAGCAGACCGAGAAGGTCCGTGCACGAAAGCATAAGCCCAACAAGGTGAACCTGAAGGCCGAGCAGAAGCGGGTGGCCAAGAATTATGAAGTGTTGGGGCGTCTCGTCGAATCCAGGTGATCCACGAGGCTCCAGCCTCCCCATCGGCGTGACGGAGGACAACCCCTGGGAGGGTCTACAACTCCATCACCTTGATGAGGTTGGTGGTCCCGGTCACTCCCACGGGGACGCCCGCGGTGATGACCAGTCTGTCCCCCCTTTGGGCCACGTTTCTTTCCATCACCAGCGCTTTTGCCGCCTCGAAAATCTGGTCGGTGTGTGAGACCGACAGGGCCCAGTCGGGTATCACTCCCCAGCTCAGCGTAAGCTGCCTCAGGGTCTGGAGGTTCTCGGTCAGTCCAAGGATGGGGCGATGGGGCCTGAATCGAGAGACCAGACGCGCCGTGCTTCCCGACGAAGTCGAGGCGACGATGGCGGCCGCGCGCAAATCCCTTGCCAGAAGACAGGCGGCCCGGCTGATGCCGGCCGCCGTGGCCGGCAGGGAATCTGAAGATTCTTCCTGCATCATGGCTGTCTCGTCGATTTCTCCCTCGACGGTTCTGGCGATGCGGTCCAGAACGGAGACGGCCTGGATCGGATAGTCGCCCACGGCCGTTTCGTCCGAGAGCATCAGGGCATCGGTGCCATCCAGTATGGCGTTGGCCACATCCGTGGCTTCAGCCCGGGTCGGTCTCGGATTGGCCATCATGGAGGCCAGCATCTGCGTTGCCGTGATAACGGGTTTGGCCGCCAGCCTGGCCGACCTTATGATGAGCTTCTGGATCAATGGCACCTTTTCGAGGGGCATCTCGACTCCCAGGTCACCTCTCGCCACCATGACCGCGTCCGCTTCGGCGATGATCTTTTCGAGTCGATCGATGGCCTGGGGCTTTTCGATCTTGGCCACCAGCATCGGCTTTCGCTTGAGCCGGTCCAGGATCTGGAGCACCGGGTCCAGATCGCTTTCGTGGCGCACGAACGAAAGGGCCACGAAATCCACATGCTCGTCGAGCCCCACCTGGAGGTCCAAGCGGTCCTTTTCCGTCAGGGCCGGAATCTTGAGCTGGCTTGAAGGGAGATTCACGCCCTTTCGCGAATGGATGCTTCCCCCCACCAGTACGCTGCAGACCAGGTGATCCCGTTTCTTCCCGAGGACGACCAGCTCGACCCTTCCATCCGAGAGCAGAATGTGGTCTCCGGGATTCACCTCATCCAAAAGCCCCGCGTACATGACCGGAAGCGACCCGGAATCGCCCGACTCACCGGGCCGGAGAATCACTTCGGCTCCGGTGTTGAGCTGGACCTCGTCTTCGGTGAGGACGCCAAGCCGTATCTTGGGACCTCCCAGATCCTGAAGGATCCCCACCTCCTTTCCCATTTCCTGAGAGACCCTGCGGATCAATCGAATGGTCTGCCGGTGAGCTTCACGGTCCCCGTGGGAGAAGTTGAGGCGCGCCACATCCATTCCGGCTTCGATGAGCTGCCGGATCTTTTCGGCCGAATGAGTGGCGGGGCCGATGGTGCAAACGATCTTGGTCCTCCTGATTCCTGCTGGCGGTCTCATGGATCTCCTTGCTGACAGACTTTCACATTTTGGGTTTTCGGGATTCAGCTTCCGAATCGCGGACATCCAGGACCGCATGGCTTGACGCGAGCAACTGCCGGGCGCTTTAATCCTTCAGGCGGGATGGAAAAAGGCGCGGCTGGGTGAAAACATCTTGCCCGGATTCAGAATGTTCCGGGGATCCAGTGCCTGCTTGATGCGCCACATGGCCTCGTAGCCGCCCGCGCCCACTTCCCAGAGCATATAGGGCGATTTCGCGATGCCCACCCCGTGCTCCCCCGAAAGGGTGCCGCCCAGTTCGAGAACGATGCGGAAGATCTCCTCGACGGCCTGTTCAGCTCGTGATAGCTCGTCAGCATTCTTTCGGTCGAGCATGATGTTTGTGTGAATATTGCCATCCCCCGCATGACCGAAACAGACGATGATGAGGTCATGGCGGCGGGCCACTTCACGGACGGAACGGATGAGCCGGGTGATCCCGGTGCGTGGGACCGTTATGTCCTCGTTGATCTTGTGCGGCTTGATCCGGCCGAGGGCGGGGGAGATGGCCCTTCGCCCCCTCCAGAGTCTTTCGCTCTCCGTGGCGGAGGCGGCCACTTCGATGTCCGAGGCCCCGTTGCCCTGGCAAACCGAGGCGATGACTTCGGCTTCGTGGGTGACGGCGCAATCAAGGCCGTCGACCTCGATCAGCAGCAGGGCCTCGGCATTTCTGTCGAGGTTCAGATGCAGGTAGTTCTCCACCACGTCGATGGCGGACCGGTCCATGAGCTCGAGGGCCGAGGGCGCCACCCGCTGTTTCAGGAGGGCGCGCACGCTGTCCGTGGCCTGATCCAGGGATGGAAACAGGGCGAGTATGGTCCGCCTCGCTTCCGGGGCGGGAACCAGGCGAAGCACGATTTCAGTGAAGACACCCAGGGTCCCCTCGGAGCCAACCATCAGGCGGGTCAAGTCGTAGCCCACCACGCCCTTGGCCGTCCGCGTGCCGGTTCTGATGATCGGGCCCGTGGGGAGAGCCACCTCCAGGCCGAGGACGTAGTCGCGCGTGACCCCGTATTTCACGGCTCGGAGACCTCCGGAGCCCATGGCCACATTGCCGCCCAGAGTGGAAAAGGAGGCGCTGGCCGGGTCGGGCGGGTACATCAGTCCGTAGTCGAGCACCGTTCGCTGGAGGGTCCCGGTGATCACGCCGGGCTGGACCACCGCGATCATCTCGTCGGGGTCGATTTCGATGATGCGCTGGAAGCGGGTCATGACCAGCACCAGCCCCTCCTCGGATGGCACCGAGGCCCCCACCATGCCGCTTCCGGCTCCCCTGGGATGGACGGGAAGCCCTTCGCGATTGGCCAGCACCAGGATCTCGGACACCTCGCGAGCCGAGCCGGGAAACGCCACGCATGCCGGGCAGACCTGGATCCTGCTGGCGTCGTAGCTGTAGCAGACCATCTCCTCGGGTCCCGTCAGGACATGACCCGACCCCACGATGCCGATGATCTCCGAAAGTGTGAAGGAGCTTATGGCCATAAGTGTCTTACAACGTCCGGTGTTGTACTGATGCACCGAGTGGATTATGCTTACGGTGGAAAAGCATCCGACCGATGTTCAATGCGACCCCATCCCATACGCCGAAGGCTTCAACCGCTGACCTTTTCGAATTCGCGGTCCTCGTTCACTTCCGTCCAGTGGACCCGGGTGCTGAAAGATCATCAGCGGCTTGGAGGCAGCGGGCGCATTCAGCTGAATTGGAAGATCTATGCAGCCCAAAGATGCTCGTCAGCGGCCTCGAATCCTCATCGTGGATGACGAGGCAAGTGCCAGGGAATCCCTGGAAATAGTCCTCGAGGACCAATACGATATTGTGGCAACCGGCGATGGAATGCAGGCGCTTCGCATTGTCAGGGAGAAGCCCGTCGACGTCGTCCTTCTGGACATCACCATGCCGAAGGTCAGTGGGCTACAAATACTGGAAAGAATCAAACAATTCAATGAAACGATCGAGGTCGTCATGGTATCCGCGCTGGACCGGGCTCACGAAGCGACGGCCGCCATGAAGCATGGAGCTTTCGATTACGTCACCAAGCCCTTTGACGCCGATGCGCTGATGAACGTCGTCGCCGCGGCCTTGCGGAAACGGGATTCGAGATCTTGCGCATACTTTGCCCACCGGGGATCGGTGCATCACTTCGGCGATATCCAGATTCTCAGCGAGTCCAGGCGCATGGAGGCCGTCTTCGACCTGGTCCGCAAAGTGGCTCAGGCTCACAGCAGCATCCTCATCACGGGGGAAAGCGGAACCGGGAAGGAACTGGTGGCGAGGGCCATTCACGCCGCCAGTTCCCGGGCGGCAAAGCCTTTTGTTGCCATCAACTGCGCGGCGATCCCGGCGGAATTGATGGAAAGCGAGCTTTTCGGCCACGAAAAGGGCTCGTTCACGGGAGCCCACGCCCGAACCATGGGGAAGTTCGAGTTCGCCCACGGCGGAACGCTCTTTCTCGATGAGATTCCGAGCCTGAAGCTGGAGCTCCAGGCGAAGCTCCTTCGTGTTCTGCAGGAGAGAGAGTTCACCAGGGTCGGCAGCCATCAGCCCCTCAAGGTCGACGTGAGGGTGGTCGCGGCCACGAACCTGAGGCTGGATCACCTCGTGAAAGTTGGTCAGTTCCGCAACGATCTCTATTTCCGGCTCAACGTGATTCCCATTGAAATCCCACCCCTTCGGCAGCGAGAGGAGGACATCCCGCTGCTTTCCGACTTCTTTCTGCGCAGGTTCAACCGGTCACTGGGGAAAAAGGTCCAGGGGATAACCTCCGAGGCCATGAAGCTGCTCAAGTCCTATCCCTGGCCGGGAAACGTCCGCGAGCTCGAGAACGTGATCGAGCGTCTGGTGGTGCTCGGACCCGATGGTCAGTGGGTTGAGGAGAGCGATCTGCCCTTCGATCTGCTCGTGGCTGACGCAACGGCGGCCGAGGGCCGCCTCGACGAGGCGGACGCCGTGGACCAGGGACTGATTCGGGCGCGCAATGACTTCGAGCGCCAGTTCATTCTGAGAGTGCTTGAGCGCTGCCAGTGGAATCAGACGGATGCAGCGCGATGTCTCAAAATCCACCGAAACACCCTGCTCTCGAAAATGAGGACGCTGAATCTGAGAGACGAGGAGGGCGGCCCCCGTGACAGCGGGAAGCGCGGTGATCAGAATTCGGACGACGGGTTGTCCCGCCCGTGATGCCACCAGTGGTCGTGGCCGTCGAACCACCAGGCCGTGGAATCGGTCTGCATGAGGACCTCGGCAAGGTTCCGGCCGAGATCGGTGGTCAGCCTCCTGAGGGCGAAGTCGATCCATTTTCGTGCGTAAACATTCCCCAGGTCCAGCTGTTCCTTGAGCTCAACGAGCAGATCCAGCTGGTCGGCGTCGTGAGCCAGCCTGGACTCGTCGGTGTCCTGCCGCCGGTATTCGAGAAACAGCGCCTTGAATTCATCCCCGAAGGGGAGCGTTCCGGCCAGATGCTCCACCGCGGACATCTCATCCACCGAGACGTACTGTTTGTTCACATAATTCATGTCCCCCGTTCGAGCCTCGGACACATCGTGAAACAGGCACATGCACACGACTTTGTGGGGGTCGGCGCCGGGTGAGAGGCGTGCCAGGGTATAGCCGATGAGCGCCATTCGGAAGGAATGGTCGGCCACGGACTCCTTTCCGGAGCCCAGGAACTGGAAGCCCGACCGCGGGGTCTTTTTGAGCATGCCAAGCTCAAAGAAGAAATTGATGATGTTTTTGAATGAATTCGATGGCGGCTCGGGATTTTCGTCGGCATCGTGGATCGATGGGAGATCGTTCACAGGTCGTTTCTGCCTCCGGGAATGATGAGTCGATGGTGGCGGAATCCAGGTCATTGCCTTGGGGCGTCAGCCTCTCAAAATGCATACCCTGCCTCATGATTCTAGCAAAGCTCCCATCCATGTCAACGCGGCCTTTTCTCCCGTTGGCCGGGCCGGTTTGGTCCATGGGCGGGGAAAGCCTTTTGTCATGCGTGTTTTCGTGCGTTGACAGGTCTGACCGATTCCCGTAAAATGCTCCGTCTATCCCATGGGAATTCTTGATATTAAACTTTGTTTCCTTCCCGCTTATCAAACGGGGTGGGGCGGGGGCAGGGGGGATGCGCTCCCGCACAAGCTGTCGTGAAGGGTGATCCGATGAAACTGAAAGGTGCACAGATTTTTTTCGAATGTTTGAAGAAGGAAGGTGTCGAAGTCATTTTCGGCTTTCCGGGTGGGGCCGTTCTCGACATCTACCATGAGATCCCCAAGTCCGGCATCCGGCATATCCTCGTTCGCCATGAACAGGGCGCGGCTCACATGGCCGACGGATACGCCCGTGCCACCGGCCGTGTCGGCGTTTGCCTCGTCACATCGGGGCCGGGTGCGACCAACACGGTCACCGGCATTGCCACCGCCTACCTCGATTCGGTTCCCATGGTCGTATTCACGGGACAGGTGCCCACGGCGCTCATCGGCAACGATGCCTTCCAGGAAGTGGACATCGTGGGCATTTCGAGACCCTGCACCAAGCACAACTACCTGGTGAAGGACGTGAACGACCTGGCGCGGGTGATCAAGGAGGCATTTTACCTGGCCCGCACGGGCCGTCCGGGGCCTGTCCTGGTGGACCTGCCCAAGGATGTGGTCCAGGCGACGACGGAGTTTCGCTATCCGAAGAAGGTCGAGCTCGTCGGATATCGGCCGACGGTCGAGGCGCACCTGGGTCAGATCAAACGGGCGCATCAGCTCATCCGGAAATCCAAGAACCCGGTTCTCTATGCAGGAGGTGGGGTCATCCTTTCGGGGTCATCCCATGAGCTCATGCGGTTGGCCAGTATTCTCCAGGCCCCCGTCACCACCACTCTCATGGGGATGGGCTGTTTTCCGGCCGTGGTCCGCAAAGAGGACGGCAGCAAGGATCTGCATCCGCTGTGGCTCGGCATGCTGGGCATGCACGGGACGTATCGGGCCAACATGGCCGTCCAGAACTGCGACGTCCTTGTGGCCATCGGTGCCCGGTTTGATGACCGGGTCACGGGAAAGATCGCCGGTTTTGCGCCTCACGCAAAGATCGTCCACATCGATATCGATCCCACCAGCATCAGCAAGAATGTCCCGGTGGACATCCCCATCGTGGCCGACTGCAAGAATGCCATGGAGCGTCTGATTGCCATGTTCGAGGAAGAGCCCGTCGAAGACCTGGACGAGGTGCGCGCGCCATGGCTTCAGCAGATCGACGAGTGGCGGAAGGCCTATCGAATGGCCTACAAGCAGGAAGGCGACGTGATCAAGCCCCAGTACGTGGTCGAGAAGCTCTATGAGCTTTGTGACGGGGAGGCCATTATCACCACGGAGGTCGGCCAGAATCAGATGTGGGCGGCCCAGTTCTTTCACCTGACCAAGCCCAGGTCCTTCCTTTCCTCGGGAGGGCTCGGCACCATGGGCTACGGTCTTCCCGCGGCCATTGGGGCTCAGGTGGCCTTCCCGGACCGGCTGGTGATCGATATCGCCGGGGACGGCAGCATACAGATGAACATCCAGGAGCTCATCACCGCCGTCTGCAACGACCTGCCGGTCAAAGTGGCCATTTTGAACAATCGCTTCCTGGGCATGGTGCGGCAATGGCAGGAGCTGTTTTACGAAAAGGTTTACTGTGCCACCTGCCTGGACGCCGCCCCTGATTTCGTGAAGCTGGCCGATGCTTACGGGGCCGTCGGGCTCAGGGCCACGAAGCCCGAGGAGGTGGAGCCGGTGATACGCGAGGCCTTTTCGGTCAGGAGACCGGTATTGATGGAGTTCGTTGTGGAGGCTGAGGAGGGGGTGTACCCGATGGTGCCCGCTGGGAAGGACATTTCAGAGATGCTGCTGGTGTGACCCATGGAAAAGAACAGTAAGCAGAGACATACCATAGGCGTGCTGGTGGAAAACCAGCCGGGAGTGCTCTCCAGGGTGGCGGGGCTATTCAGCGGACGGGGGTTCAATATTGAATGCCTCACGGTGGCGGTGACCCATGAACCGGGTTTGTCGCGCATCACGCTGGTGACCACGGGTGACGAGCACATTTTGGAACAGATCGTCAAGCAGTTGAATAAGCTGATCAACGTGATCAAGGTCTACGATTTTCGCGAGATCGATTTCGTCGACCGCGAGATGGCCTTGATCAAGGTGCGCGCGGAACCGGCCACCCGCGCCGAGGTCCTGCGCATTTCGGATATTTTTCGCGCCAAGGTGGTGGACGTCAGTCCCCACTTTTACACCATCGAGGTGACGGGAAACGAGACCAAGATCGGGGCCATTCTCGAGCTGCTGAGCCAGATCGGCATCGTCGAGCTGGCTCGGACGGGCAAGGCGGCCCTGGCGCGGGCCAAGAAGCATTGAGAATGGCCTGCTCAAAAAGGTTTCTGGTTTCTGGTTGAAAACCGGCGCATCGTGGGCTTTTTCATGGGCTCGGGTGGCACGGAGGGGCATGAGGAGCGGCTCTGACGGGTTTCTGGTCAGATGCATGGCTCCCAGTCTGTGTAATGGATTGTGGCGTTCTGAAGGGACCGGATGAATCGCGGAACGCGAGGCCGGTTGTCCGGCGGGCTTTGGATTTCCAGCAATCTCTGGCTGGATGTGATCTGATGGAGGAGGATTCATGAGGATTTTTTACGAGGCGGATGCGGATCCTAACGTGCTGCGCGGGAAGAAGGTTGCGGTGATCGGTTATGGGAGTCAAGGTCATGCCCAGGCACAGAATCTCCGGGACAGCGGAGTGGAGGTGGTCATCGGTCAAAGGCCGGGCTCGCCCAATCACGAGAAGGCCGTCGAAGACGGCTTCACGCCCGTTTCGGCACGGGAAGCCGCTTCCTCCTGTGATGTCATCCAGATCCTCACGCCCGACCACACTCAGGCGCGCATCTACGCCGAAGACGTGGCGCCTTCCATGAAGCCGGGGAAGACGCTGCTCTTCTCCCACGGTTTCAATATCCACTATGGGCAGATTGTGCCGCCCCCCGATGTGGACGCGGTCATGGTGGCGCCGAAGGGCCCGGGGCATTTGGTCCGAAGCGAATATGTCCGCGGTGCCGGAGTTCCGGCCCTTGTGGCGATCCACCAGGATGCCAGCGGCCAGGCCATGCAGACAGCCCTGGCTTATGCCCGGGGGATCGGCGCCACTCGCGCCGGTGTTCTCGAGACCTCCTTCAAGGAGGAGACGGAGACGGACCTCTTCGGAGAGCAGTCCGTGCTGTGCGGCGGCGTATCGGAGCTCGTCAAGGCAGGCTTCGACACCCTGGTGGAAGCGGGGTATCAGCCGGAGATCGCTTTTTTCGAGTGTATGCATGAGCTGAAGCTCATTGTGGACCTCATCTACCGTGGCGGGCTCGCCTACATGCGCTACTCCATCAGCGATACCGCCGAGTATGGAGACCTCACCCGCGGCAGGCGGATTGTGACCGAGGAGACGCGGGCGGAGATGAAGAAGATTCTCGAGGAGATCCAGTCCGGCGCCTTTGCCCGCGAATGGATCCTCGAAAACCAGGCCGGGCGTCCCATGTTTCGTGCCCTTCGTGAGAGGGAGCGCAGGCTGCTCGTCGAGGAGGTGGGGGCCAGGCTTCGATCCATGATGCCTTTTCTGGACGCCAAGAAGATGATCTAATCCCGGGCGCGTGCGAGGGACCGGAAATTCGCGGAACCGATATCGGACAGTTGAATCTGGCACGCTCGCACCCGGCGGGTTCGGGCGATGATGCCATAACCTTGTGAGAGCATTCAATTTGGGCACATTCCGAGACAAGGTGCATCATATTCCGTTTGCACGAGAGGGGATCCCTTACGTCCTTATGGCGGCCTTCGTCACCCTCGTGCTCGCCGTTCAGGGCTGGACCGTTCTTACTCTGCCGGCTCTGGCGGCGACCCTTTTGATCGGCCATTTCTTCCGGGATCCCGTGCGCGTCACAAATGCGGGCGATGCCGATTTGGTCTCTCCCGCGGATGGCAGGATCATTGCCATCGACCGGATGGAGGCCGATCCCCTGGCTCGACGGCCGTGCCTGAGGGTCAGCATCTTCATGTCGGTCTTCGACGTGCATGTGAACCGCGTGCCCGTTTCGGGAGTCGTCCAGGAGGTTCGATATCGCAAAGGGACCTTTTTGGCCGCCAATCTTCCCAGGGCGAGCCGTGAAAACGAGCAGAACTGGGTTCGAATCCTTTCGGACGGCGGGCAGGAGGTGGTCATGACCCAGGTGGCCGGCCTGATCGCCCGTCGCATCGTGTGCTGGCCGAGAGCGGGGGACAGGGTGGAGCAGGGCGAGCGGTTCGGGATGATCCGCTTCGGATCGCGCATGGATGTTTTTGTCCCCGTTGAATCCGAGGTCCTGGTCTCCATGGGTCAGCACGTCTACGGGGGTGAGACGGTCCTATGCCGCCTGAAGTGAAGAAGCGCCGCTTCAAAAAGAGGCGTTGGCGCCGACTGGAGGAGGGTGAAGTCCACATCGGGGCCTACATCGTGCCCAACCTCTTGACCACCGGCAACCTGATGAGCGGATTTTTCGGAATTGTCAGCTCCATCAACGGCAACTTCCAGATGGCGGCCCTGGCGATTTTTGTTTCGTGCGTGTTCGACATTCTGGACGGCAAGGTGGCGAGGATGACTCGTGCCACCAGCCGTTTCGGGGTGGAATACGATTCCCTTGCCGACTTGGTCGCCTTCGGTGTCGGCCCGAGTATTCTGATGTATCTCTGGGCGTTGAAGCCATTCGGGCGCATAGGCTGGCTGGCCGCTTTTGTCTTTGTGGCCTGTGGGGCGCTCCGTCTGGCGCGGTTCAACGTTCAGACGGAGACCTCCAGCAAGAAGTACTTTGTGGGGCTGCCCATTCCCGGCGCGGCCAACATGATCGCCACCACCGTGTTCTTCCTGGAGGGATGGAGGATATCCTTCACTCCTTACGGGTCTCCCTCCCTGCTGGTGGTCACTTATCTCCTGGGCTTCCTGATGGTGAGCATGGTCCCGTTTTACAGCTTCAAGGATTTTGAGATGATCAAAGCCAAGCCCATCCCGGTGCTCTTCGGAGTGCTTGTGCTGGTGACGGTCATTGCCATCGAGCCGCAGTTGATGCTGTTTTCCATGTGCCTGACCTACGTGCTGGCAGGACCGGTCCTTTACGTTCTGCAAAGGGCTCGTCGAAAGCCTGCCGAAGAGCCCCCTTCCGACGCGGTCGAAAAAACCCGGGAGGTCGGGGTCCCGCAGGATCAGGAGGAGACCCTCTCATGATCGATGACAAGAGGTAAATTTTAATGTCCATGACCATTAGCGAGAAAATCCTCGCAAGACATGCTGACCGCGCGGAAGTGCAGCCGGAAGAGCTGATCGAGGTCAGGGTTGATTTCGCCCTGGGCAATGATATCACGGCTCCCCTCGCCATCGAGGCTTTCAGGAGGACCGGAGTCGCAAGGGTTTTTGACAGGGACCGCATCGCCCTGGTGCCGGATCATTTCACACCGAACAAGGACATCAATTCGGCCATGCAGGTGAAGCTCATGCGGGAGTTCGCCAGTGAGTTTCAGATCACCCACTATTTCGAGGTGGGGCGCATGGGGGTCGAGCATGCTCTTCTGCCCGAACAGGGGCTCGTACTGCCGGGTGATGTGGTCATCGGAGCCGACAGTCACACGTGCACCTATGGCGCCCTGGGCGCCTTTGCCACGGGAGTGGGCAGCACCGATCTCGCCGCGGCCATGATCACGGGACGCATCTGGTTCAAGGTTCCCCCGTCCATTAAATTCATTTACCGTGGAAAGCTGCGACGGTGGGTTGGGGGAAAGGACCTGATCCTCCATACCATCGGTCAGATTGGAGTGGATGGCGCGCGGTACCGGGCCATGGAATTCACGGGTGAGGTCATTGAGGGGCTGCCCATGGCCGATCGTTTCACCATGTCCAACATGGCCATCGAGGCGGGCGCCAAGGTGGGCGTCATTGCCCCCGATGCTCTGACCGAAGCATATGTGAGGGACCGGGCCAGGCGCTCCTATGAATTTTTCGAGAGCGATCCGGGCGCTGTTTACGAAAGAGTGTACGACTGGGATGTATCCGGGTTCGAGCCCATGGTGGCCCTCCCCCATTCGCCCGAGAACGTTCGGCCCGTCCATGAGCTTCCCGAAATCCAGATTCACCAGGCGGTCATTGGTTCCTGCACCAACGGGCGCCTGGAGGATTTGCGACTGGCCGCCGGCATTCTGAAAGGAAGAAAGGTGGCTCGAAACGTCCGATGCCTGGTGATTCCAGCCACCCAGCGCATCTACCAGGAAGCCATGCGCGAAGGACTTCTCGAGATTTTCGTCGATGCGGAAGCCGCGGTGAGCACGCCCACCTGCGGTCCCTGTCTTGGAGGGCACATGGGAATCCTGGCTCCCGGAGAGCGCGCGGTCGCGACCACGAATCGCAACTTCGTCGGGCGCATGGGACACCCCGAGAGCGAGGTCTACCTGAGCAATCCGGCCGTGGCCGCGGCCTCGGCCATTGCCGGCCGCATCGTTCACCCCGATGCCGTCTGATGAGCAATTCACTGGGAATTGGGCTGCCGGGCGAGGGCATCGTGAAGGCTGATGCTTTTCCCCTTTTCCCGGGCCCCCTGCCCACATTGGGACCATGAGAGGAACCTGGATGAAACTGCAAGGAACCGCCTGGAAATTCGGCGACGATGTGGATACGGACGCCATCATTCCCGCACGATATCTGAACACCACCGACCCCGCTCTTCTCGCGGCCCACTGCATGGAGGATGCGGATCCGGACTTCACGAAGAAGGTCAGGCCGGGAGACATGATCATTGCCGGCAAGAACTTCGGTTGCGGCTCATCCCGGGAGCATGCGCCCATCTCCATCAAGGCTGCCGGAGTGAGCTGCGTCATTGCGGCCAGTTTTGCCCGGATCTTCTTCCGCAATGCCTTCAACATGGGGCTGCCCATTCTCGAGTGCCCCGAGGCGGCCGCGGCCATCTCGACGGGGGATGTGGTGGAAGTGGACCTCGATGGCGGGATCGTCGTCAACCACACCCGGAACGAGACTTATCAGGCTCAGCAGGTGCCGCCGTTCATGCAGCAGCTGGTGAAGGCCGGTGGTCTCATACCCTATGTGCGGGAGCAAATGAGACAGCAGGGCCGATAGAAGGTTTCTCTGGCAAGCCAGCCTTCGGACATTCTCCTGAAAGGTGATCCGAAGCTTCCAACGACACATCAAACCGAGATCAATTGTTCAACGCTCAAGTGAAAGAGGCTAAAAATGCTGGAAGACAGGAATTATCGAATCGCGGTGATGCCCGGCGACGGCACGGGCCCTGAGGTGGTGCGGGAGGCACTCAAGGCCCTGAGCGCTGTGTCGGAAAAGGATGGATTCAAGGTGGAGCTGGTCCACTACGACCTGGGCGGCGACCGGTACCTCAAGACCGGCGAGGTGCTCCCCGGGACGGCCGTGGATGAGCTGAAGACGTTCAACGCCATTCTCCTCGGAGCCATCGGCCACCCCGATGTGAAACCGGGAATTCTTGAGAAAGGGCTTCTGCTGGAGCTCCGTTTTCGGTTGGATCAATACATCAACCTCCGGCCCGTGATCCTCTTTCCGGGCGTTGACACTCCCCTCAAGGACAAAGGTCCGGAGGACATCGACTTCATCGTGGTTCGAGAGAATACCGAGGGGCTCTATGCAGGCTCCGGAGGCTTTTTGCGCAAGGGGACTCCCCACGAGGTGGCGGTCCAGGAATCGGTAAACACGCGCATGGGTGTCGAGCGCTGCCTGCGTTACGCCTTCGAATTCTGCCGCAAGCGAAACAAGAAGAGGAAGCTCACTCTTTGCGGCAAGACCAACGTTCTGACCTTCGCCTTCGATCTCTGGGAGCGGGCATTTCACGAGGTCGCCCGGGACTATCCCGATATCGAAACGGATTATGCGCACGTGGACGCCACCTGCATGTGGATGGTCAAGAATCCTGAATGGTTCGACGTGATCGTGACGGACAACATGTTCGGGGACATCATCACGGATCTCGGGGCCATGATCCAGGGTGGGATGGGTATCGCCGCTGGTGGAAACATCAATCCCCGGGGGGTTTCCATGTTCGAGCCCATTGGGGGGTCGGCGCCGAAGTACACGGGCAGGAACATCATCAATCCACTGGCGGCCATCGGCGCCGCCCAGATGATGCTCGACCACCTCGGCGAGGAGAAGTCGGCGGCACGCATCGATCAGGCGGTGCGCAAGGTTGTCGCCGGTGATTTGAAGAGTCTTTCGGCGGGCCAGATGGGTTACTCCACCAGCGAAGTGGGTGACCTGGTGGCTCGGTACATTCAGGATTCAGTCTGATCATCCCGAGCGGAGCGGGGGTATTGAGCCCTCGCGCCTGCACATGAGGAACTTCAAAAGCCCCCCACCAGGGGGCTTTTCTCGTGGAGGGGCATTGTTGGAAGGTTTGGATTGGGATCTGCTGGCGGTATTCGGGATCCTGGCCAGCGCGGCGGCGCTCTTTGTGAGCAACCGGGTGCGCAGCGACGTGGTGGCGGTCCTGGTCCTGCTGGCGTTGATGTTGAGCGGCCTGCTGACGGTGGGCGAGTCCCTGGCGGGGTTTTCGCAGCCGGTGGTTTTGGTCATTGCGGCCATGTTCATCGTGGGGGAGGCTCTGGTTCACACGGGGATCACCCAATCCATGAGCGATGCCGTGGTCCGCGCCAGTCGCGGCAGCGAGGAGAGGCTCGTGGTACTCATCATGCTGGTGGTGAGCAGCATCGGTGCCTTCATGAGCTCGACGGCCGTGGTGGCGCTATTCGTCCCCGTGGCCTTGGGAATCGCCCGCGAGGCCGAGCTGAACCGGAAGCGGCTCCTGATGCCCCTTTCCGTCGCCGCGCTGACCAGCGGCATGATGACGCTCATCGGTACCGCTCCCAACCTGATTGTCTCCGACGCCTTGAGGGACCGCGGGTTCGCTCCTCTCGCCTTCTTCAGCTTCACTCCGTTTGGCGTCGTCGCGCTGTTGGTCGGCATTGCCTATATGCTGATCTGCGGGCGGCGCATGCTGTCCAGGGAGCGCCACGCGGAAGCCGGACCCCGGCGGCACACCATAGCCGATCTGGCCGAGACCTACGGCATCACGGAGAAGCTCCGCAGGCTGCAGGTTTTGCCGGATTCCCCCGTGCTGGGAAAGAGCGTCGGGCAATGCCGTTTTTACGAGCAATACGGAATCAACCTCATCGGCTTCGAAAGAAGGGAGCACGGCAGGCTCATGTTTCTGCCGGCTCATCCGGACACGATTTTCGAGGCAGGCGATGCCGTCTTCGTTCTGGGGGAAAAGGAGAGGCTGGAAGAGCTCATCAAGGCCCAGAACCTCGCTGAGCTGTCACAGCTGATGGAGCACGGGCAGCGCGAGGCGGTCCAGGGGGTCGGGCTCGCCGAGATCCTCCTTCCCCCCGGTTCCCGGCTGATCGGGCAGACGCTCAGGGACGTCGAATTTCGGGCGCGCTACAGTGTGACGGTCCTGGCCGTCAGGAGGCGGGGCAGGCCAGTGACTTCCAATATCGGAGACCTGCGAATGGATTTCGGCGATGCCCTGCTGGTGTCCGGAAGCTGGCCCGAAATCCTCCGACTGCGCGCCGAGCATGAGTGCTTCGTGCTCCTCACCCTGCCGGACGATTACAAGATGGTGGCTCCAGCCCGCCACCGGGCAGGGGTGGCCCTGGCCATCCTGGCTGCCATGGTGATTTCCATGGCCCTGCGGCTGGTGCCCATGGTGGCCGCCGCCATGATAGCGGCCATTGCACTGATTGCCGCGCGGTGTGTCAGACTCGATGCGGTCTACCGCGTCATCAGCTGGCAGACGGTGGTGCTCATCGCGGGGATCCTTCCCCTGGCCACGGCCCTCGGCAAGACGGGCGGAACAAAGCTCATTGCCGACGTGCTTTTCGAGGCCGTGGGCCAATTGGGGCCTCTCGCCATGGTGGGTGCGGTGTTTCTCCTCACCTCGGCAACGGGGCTCTTCATCTCCAACTCAGCCACCGCCATTCTGGTTGCGCCCATCGTCATCGACCTGGCGAGTGCGTTCAACATTTCGCCCCATGCCTTCGCCATGACGGTCGCCATTGCGTGCTCGGCGGCCTATGTCACGCCGGTTTCGTCTCCCGTCAACACGCTGGTCATGGACCCCGGCGGCTATACTTTCATGGATTTCGTCAAGGTGGGAATACCCCTTCAGCTGTTGACCATGCTGGTCACGGTATTCATGACCTGGGTGATCTATCTTCGGTGATGCGTCAACTGCCCCGAGCCGTCGACAGATCGGATGGCAAAGCGACTCAGACTGGTGTATTATATTAGTTGATCAAGGCTGCTTTCATTCAGATCCTCAACTGAAGATCCCCGCTCGAAGACTTGTTGCATCGATACTCAGGTTCAGCCTTTTTGGGAAAAGTCCCCACCCTCATGAACAGGAGCCGCCGGTGAGAGGGTTGACGCGTTTAATGACGGGAACGTGGATTGTCTTGTGGGCGCTTCTCGCCTGTCAGCCCGCAAAGGACTCCGTGGCTCCCTCGGAGGCGACTCCGGGGGTTTCGGACACCGAGATCCTGCTGGGGTCATCCCTGGCGCTGCAGGGGCACGCGAGCTTCCTGGGCAGGCAGACGTTCAGGGGCTACCAGTGCTACCTGGAGCATGTGAACGCCCAGGGCGGCATTCATGGGCGGACCATCCGCGTCATCGCCTATGACGACAGCTACGATCCCCCCCAGTGCCTGGCCAACACCCAGAGGCTCATCGTGGAGGACCAAGTGTTCGCGCTCTTTTCCTACGTGGGGACGCCAACCACCGTCAAGATCCTTCCCCTCGTGGAGGAGGCCAGGATTCCGCTTCTCGGAATGTTTACGGGCGCCAATGCTCTTCGGGAGCCACTGAACCCCTACGTCATCAATGTGCGGGCTTCCTATTACCAGGAGACGGGGGCGGCCATCAGCCGTCTGGTCTCGGAGTTGAAGCTGACGAAGATTGCCGTTTTTTATCAATATGATGCCTTTGGATTCGACGGGCTGACCGGCATGGAGCTGGCCCTCAAGCAGCATAACCTCGCTCCCGTGGCGCGGGGGTCCTACATTCGCGGTACGCTGGACGTGGGGGAGGGACTCCACCGCATCGCGGCTTCCGATGCCGAGGCCGTCGTCATGATCGGCACTTACGAGCCCTGTGCGAGATTCATCCGCCTGGCCAGGGAGCAGGGATTCAACCCCATCTTCTATACCGTCTCCTTCGTGGGGGCCGAGGAGCTGGCGCGAAGGCTCGAATCCTTCCAGGACGTGACGGTCATCATGTCCCAGGTGGTTCCGCCGCCGGAGGGACCGGAAGATCGCGATCACCTGGGCACGGCCTCCGAGTACATCACGCTTCTGCGGCGCTATTTTCCGGAAGACCGGCCCAATTTCGTGGGCTTCGAAGGCTACATCAACGCCAAGGTCCTGGTGGAGGGCTTGCGTCGAGCCGGAAGGGATCTGACCCGCGAGGGCTTCATACGGGCCATCGAATCCATCCAGGACTTCCCCCTGCTGCCGGACATCACGCTGTCATTCGGGCCCGACGACCACCAGGGCCTGGACCAGGTGTATTTCACCAGGCTGGTGAACGGAAGTTTTGTCCTGATGAAGGACTGGGCATCCATCAAGGAGCAGGTCCGGAGCGTCGGCAGTGAAGACCTTGTGGTGCGGGACAGCCATGAAGACTTTCAGAACGGTCACTGACATAAGCCTCAAGAACAAGATCTTCTTCTCCATCCTGGCCGTGCTGCTCATCATCAGCCTGGCCATCGCCTTCCTGGCGCGATGGATCCTGGTTTCGAGCCTCATCTCGGAGCTCGAGCTGCGGGGCATCGCCATTGCCCGGACCATTGCCGAGCGCGGAAGCAGCTTCATGCTCGACAAGAACTACACGCAGCTCCTGACGCTCATCTTCGACGAAATGCAGCTCAAGGAGCGCAAGCACCTCATCGCCTACATCTTCGTCGTTGACACCGAGAGCCATGTCCTGAGTCACACCTTCACGCGTCCCTTCCCCCAGGAGTTGAGGGTGGCCAACCAGGTTCCTCCCGATGAATCCAAGAGCGTGCGGTTGCTGACCCCCCTGGATCAGGCGGCCTATGACATCGCGATCCCCGTCAAGGAGGGGATCTATCGGCTGGGCACGGTGCACGTCGGTTTGAACAAGAGCCACATCGACCACCTGGTCTCCAAGCTGCGAACCACCTTCCTGGGTTTTCTCTCCCTCGTCATCGTCATCTTTTTCATCATGTCCCACAAGCTGGCCAAGTACATCACCAAGCCTATCTCGAGGCTGACCAAGGTCTCCGATGAGCTGAGCCGGGGGAATTTCGACATCAAGCTGGATTTGGGCAGCATCACCGAAGGGTGGGATCCTTACGACTGCCCGGCCTACGCCAATACCGACCTGCCATGCTGGCACTTTGACGATTTCCTCACGACCAATGAAAACCCGTACCGGGCTCCCATCGACTACCGGAGCTGCGGGAAGTGCGTGTTCTACCGAAAACGCAAGGGGGATGAGGTGGTTCAGCTGGCTGACTCTTTCCACAACATGGTCTGGAGCATCAAGCTGTACCGCCGCCGCCTGCACGAGTCCGAGGAAAAGTATCGATCGCTTTTCGACAGCGGTCCCGACCCCATCTTCGTGGTGGACTCGACCAACCTCCAGATCATCGATGCCAATCCGCGCGCCTGCGAGGTCTACGGCTACGAAAGGGAGGAGCTCATCGGCACCTCGTTCCTGGAGCTGGAGCCGGAGCATGGCGGGAAGTCCACCGCGGACTTCGCCGAAAGCGGGGACGTTCAGGGATCCGTATCCTTCCAGAAGGTGCTCCACGAGAGGAAGGGGGACAAGCCCTTTTTCGTCAACCTGCATGCCTGCCACATCAGCTACAAGGGAAGGCCCGCCATCATCATCGCGGCCACGGACATCACCGAAATGATGGAAAAGGATGCCCAGCTGATTCAGGCCAGCAAGATGAAGTCGCTGGGTGAAATGTCCGCGGGCATCGCCCATGAGGTCAACCAGCCGCTCAATGCCATCAAGATGGGCAGCGATTTTCTGGCCATGATGGTGGAACGGGGTGGCGGCGTCCCCGATGACCAGCTCCATCAGGTCGTCACCGAGATCAGCTCCCAGGTGGACCGCGCCGCCGACATCATCAACACACTGAGGGCTTTTGGCCGCAAGGCTGAGCTGGTCAAGGAGAAGCTGGACATCAACAAGCCGGTCAAGGGAGTCTTTTCCATGGTGAGGCGTCAGTTCGAACTGGACAACATCAAGATCCATCTGGATCTCGCCTCGGGTCTATCGCCCATCCTGGCCCATGACAACCGCCTTCAGCAGGTGTTCTTCAACCTGGTCGCCAACGCCCGTGACGCCATCAACGAGAAGCGGGACCGCATGTCCTCGACGGAGAGCGGGGTCATCAGCATCCGTTCCCACGAAGCCAATGGAGAGGTGGTGGCCGAGATCCGGGACAACGGCGCCGGCATCGCCTCCTCGGTGAAGCACAAGATATTCGAGCCGTTCTTCAGCACCAAGGAGACGAGCCACGACATGGGACTCGGACTTGCCATCACCTACGGCATTGTGAAAGACTATGGTGGCGATATTCAGGTGCAGAGCACCGAGGGCGAGGGGACCACGTTCGTTCTGCGTTTTCCCGCGGCGGAATAGGGTGATGGGGCTATGAGCTGCTGCTTTCGAGCTTCTGGCACTGACGGGCGCAAGTCCTTGACCGCTTGCTGGCTGCCAGGCTCGAGCTTGGGAGCCAGCCGATCTGGATGATCATTTCCGCCCGGGCATGCCAGGTTTTGGTGATGGGCTTTGGAGTTGCGGGGAGATTCTGCATGGATAAGATTCTGGTCATCGATGACGAAAAACCAACCCTCACCATGTTCCGCCTCATGTTGGGCGCTCACGGATATACCGTGCTCACCGCCGAAAACGGCAACGAGGGAATCGAGGTATTCGAGAGGGAGCGGCCGCCACTTGTGCTCACCGACATCAAAATGCCGGGAATGGACGGCATTGAGGTGCTGCGGCGCATCAAGCTGATCGATCCCAGGACCGAGGTCATTGTCATCACAGGCCATGGCGATATGGACCTGGCCATCAAGGCGTTGAACCTCGATGCGACGGATTTCATCAACAAGCCCATTCAACGCGGCATCCTGGAGCAGGCCCTCCAGAGAGCGCGAGAGCGCATCCAGTTGCTGGGCGGCAATGAAAAGCAGATCACGGTGGAAGCCTACGGCGACGCCGCCACCATCTCGTTTCGGGGCAACGTGACGTCCAGCTCGGAAGCACAGATCGTGGAAGGATTCCGTGAAGCTTTTTCCATGAACCGGGAAAAAATCGTGCTTCGATTCGATCCGAGCGTTTCATTCAATGGAGCCGGCATATCCATTCTGACTCAACAGCTTCTGGAGGCCGGCAGGCGTGGGTGTCGGGTTACCCTCACCGGCCTGCCGGATAATTTCAAGGTGGTCTTTCGCCTGGTCGGCATCACCAATCTCGCGGAGATCCAGGACGATGAGCTCGAAGCCTGACCCTGGATGGCGGTCGTTTCGACTTTGCCCGGGAGAGTGGTTTCCTCAGAGCCCATAGGAGGTGATATGAGCATCCATGTCCGTTTCCCCGTCCTGATCTGCCTGGCTTCCTGTTTCCTTGTCGCATTCGGGTCCTTGGAACGAGCCCGTGTTGAATGCGCCGGACTGCCCCAGAAGGATTCGCGGCTCCCCGCCTTTCAACTGCCGGCTCCCGCGGCCGAGAACGATCAGCGCTACCTTGGCGTCACGCCCCCGGCCTTTGAGCTCAAGGATGTGTCCTGCCAGCTCCTGCTTGTGGAAGTCCTGGGTGTGTACTGTCCACTTTGTTATCAGCAGGCTCCCCTCTTCAACAAGCTCCATGGGCGGATTCAAAGGAGGGGCCTGGGCGACAAGGTGAAAATGCTGGGAATTGCCATTGGTGCAACCACCACGGAGGTGGAGCACCTGCGCAAAAGCGGCTCCTACGAATATCCCATCGTCCAGGATGAGCGGTTCACCGTCCACAAGCTCCTGGGTGAGCCCCGCACTCCCTTCACCATGCTCATTGGGAAGGACGGGAAGGTGCTCTATACCCACCTCGGGGTCATCGAAGACACCGATGCATTTTTTCAGGTCATCCAGGACCTTGCGAAATAGGGACCCCATGGGCGAGACCAGACCAGACCTTCAGCCGGCACTGGACCATGCCCGGAAGACACGGCAGGACCTGGACCGGAGGATCTTCTACCTGAAGACGCTTTTGGAGACCTCCAAGGAGCTTTCCGGAATCATCAAGCCCCAGAAGATGCTGGACACCTTTCTCCTCATGACGATGGGGCCCCTGGGGATCACGAGAGGTCTGGCAGGGCTCCTCAATACCCAGAGCCAGTCAGGCCATGTGACGGGGAGGGGCCTTGGGGATGATGACCTGGAAGAAGTGCGGGGCAACCTGGGGGCCATCTGTCGACGTTATTTCTCCGAATCGGAGCCTGGTGAATTCCTGCCTGCCCGCATCAGGATGATCTCGCTCGACAGCTTCGAGCCCTATGCGCTGCTTCCCCCTCAAACCCATACCCTTCTTCTGTGGATGCTCACCGGAAACTACGCGGGTTTTCTCGCCCTTGGTGAAAAGCTCACGGGCCAGCCACTTGACGAGGGCGACGCGGAATTGCTCCACGGGCTGACCGAGATTCTCAGGGGCGCCATGAACCATGCCCTCTCGGTCCTCAACATACAGCAGCTGAACGCTGATCTGCTCAAGAAGAACGAAGAGCTCCAGAAGGCCTTCGGGGAGATCCAGGCATCCCGCGAGGAACTGGACCGGCGTGTCTTTCACCTCAAATCCCTCTCGGACCTGGGCTCGGAGCTGAGCCCTCTCCTCGATATGGATCGGCTCCTTCGGACTTTTCTCATGATGGTTGCGGGCTCCCTGGGGGCCAGCCAGGGCTTCGTGATGGTGCAGGACCGCAAGACCCACCGATTTCAATTTGCCGGTTTGGGTCTTGGACAGCAGCCCCAGCTGAACGAGCAGCTTTGCGAGCGATGGATCTACCGGGCATTCGAGGCCTGCGAGAACAAGTCATTTGCTCCGGCAACCGTCTGCCGCGTGCATGAGCCCTCGGTTCTCGCGCAGAACGGAATCGAGATCGATGCGCGTCTGGCCCTCTTCCTGGTCGTCGATTCGTCCTTCATGGGGGTTTTTGCCCTGGGCCCGAACATCCATGGCGCATCCTACACCGCCGAGGAAGTCGATTTCGTCCTCACCCAGACCTCCAGCTTCCTGGTCTATCTCAAAAATGCCGTGGCCTTCGAAACCATTCAGGCCTTGAACGAAGAACTGACCCAGAGCAACGAAGACCTCCGACAGACCATTGCCGAGCTCACCGACGCCAGGCAGCGCATCACCATCCTCGAGAGGGCGAGGGCCCGTCTTCGATCCCTCGTGCGGCAGGAGGCCGAGCGGGTAGGCCGCCCGAGCCGTTTGGACTATGTTTTGATTCTTTTGCTGGCAACGGTTGTGGGAGTGCTTTTCAATTTGGCCGCCCCGCAGGGGATTCCGCTGGTCCAGGAAACGTTGCTGAGACCGAGCTCCCCCACGGTAACCCCCCAGGCAGCCATGAGGATCGTTGACGAGGGCGTTGCGGTCATGGTGGATGCCAGGCCAAGGGAGCTTTACGAACAGCGGCATATCAAGGGGGCCATCAACGTGCCCCTCTCCCTCTTCGACATCATGTACATGATGAAGCTGAGCCAGTTTGATCCCGAGCAGCCCATCGTCGTGTACGGCAGAAGCATCAGCCGTCATTACGACGAGGAGCTCGCATTCCGGCTCAGGCAGAAAGATCATGAAGACGTCAGGGTTCTCGAGGGCGGCCTCCAGGCGTGGCTTGCAGAGGGGCTTCCGGTCCAATGAGAGCTTTCCGGGGTCCTGCGATGCGAATCCTCACCCATCCATACGTGGCGCTGGTTTTAAGGCTTTATCTGGGCGGTCTTTTCGTCTATGCGAGCATGTACAAGATCAGCTATCCGATGGAATTTGCCGAGAATATCGCATCCTATCAGATTGTACCCTTCTGGGCCGTGAACATGATGGCCATCGTTCTGCCATGGACCGAGCTCATCTCCGGGATTCTGCTCATGCTCGGGCTCAGGGCCAAATCGGCGGTGTGCATGATCGGGGCAATGCTGGTGATGTTCATCGTGGCCATCGGCCTGACCCTGGCGCGGGATATTCCCGTCGGCTGCGGGTGTTTCCACAGCATGGAAGATCCCATGACGTGGAGCACCCTGGTGCGGGACCTCGTCTGGCTGGCAATGGCCGTTCACGTCTATGCCTTCGATTCGGCGCTGCAACTGGAGCGCAGGTTTGTCCTTCAGATCAAGGATGAATAGCCATGCGACACCTGCTCATTCCGCTGGCGCTCATGGTGTGTATCTCTGCTCTCTCCTCCTGTGGTCCGGCCAGGGACCTGGCCGGCAGGTATGAGGCGGTGGACCCGCGGGATGGGCAGAAGCGGCTCCCGCTCGAGCTCAAGGACGACGGGAAGGGGTCATGGAAGATGAACCACGAGGATTTCACATTCACCTGGGAGGAGAGGGGCGGCGAGGTGTGGCTTCATAGCAAATCGGGTGGGGTCATTGCAGGAACGATCCACGACGATCTCTCGATCCACATTGCCTTACCGGGCGTGGGAAGCTTTCGATTCGAGAAGCTGCACCCTTGATGTCCCATGGGCCTCGCTTTCCGCATTGACCACGCCCTCCGGTCCCCGTTGGAAACGGGGCGATGCCCATGCCCTTCGGGTCTGACATGCCGACTCTCGCCATTTGTGCCGTGGCTGAAGGCTTCTGGTCAGGGGCTCCAAGAGTTTGGCGACACCAGCGCTCAAGCCACCCGGTGTAAAACCCGATAGTCTCCGTCCTCATAAAGCGTGAAACGTTCGTTCTGGAACGAGAACTCGTCCTGGTAGGCGAAAGGGAGGTTGAGCTCCCGGGCCGCCGACATGGATTCGAGAAGGAATGAAAGCACCTGTCCGTATTCCGGCACGGATTGCATCAGCTCCTGGAAATCGATCCGAATCTCCTTGATTCCGAAGTAATTCCTCAGGCCTTCCGTTCTGAAACCGCCGGCTTCCTCGTCCCGCACAATGGAAATGAGCTGCTCAGGCCTTTTGCTGTTCTGGATGGTCATCAATACAATTTGCTCATGGGGCTCGGTCATCACTCTGTATCACCTCCGGCTTTCTTGCGGCTGGTTCTGCGGGGCTTTCGCTCCTCACCGAGGCACGACGACCTGAAGCTGCAGTCCAGCTGGTCGCAGTAATCGGTGGCGGTCCCATAACAGTCGAAATTTCCTTCCGCCTTTTGGATCGCACGGATCAACTCCGCCTTGGTCTTCCCGAAGGAGTTGATTCCCATCTCCTTGGCCTTGGATCGAATATCCTGAATCTTCATTGCTTCGGACTCCATGGTTGTCAATTGGCGTCAGCGACCTAACCATAATATTCCATTCACGGAAACACAACAGATGTTCAATCCGCATCGATCCATCAAAAAGAAAGATATGGGGACACCGCAGTGTCAGGGGGCGGCACCTTCCCGTGAACCGGCATCCATATGCCGGAGGCTCAATGCGCGGGGAGCGGCCGGCCGCAGTTTCTCCAGGCTCGCCAGAAGGGAGCCCATGCCCATGGCGACATCATGGGGAAGGGTGAGCTGCCCGGCGACATTTCCGACCCTGAGCACCTGCCGACCGTCCTGCTGAGCGACGATGGCTCCCGATTGCACCTGGACGGTAATGAAAAGGGAAGAGGCTTTCCTCGCTTCACCGTCCCGAGGGCGATCCTTGCCGCCCGAGACGCTGTCTGGTTCTGAAGGCGCGATCCATTGTCCGCTGGAATCCTTTTCCAGGTAGAGCACCGGGCGATCCAGTGACAGAGCCGTCACGCGCAAGAAAGGCTTCTTCAAGGAAGGACTGAAAGTCACCACTGCCCGGTCACAGTTCAGGATCGTCTTGCCGTGCCGGATCACCTCGGCTTTGCCGACGACCAGTCTGAAAGGCCAGTTCCAGGCGTATTCCGACATCTGGAGGCGGAATCCACCGCGTTGCTCCATGTATTCCACCCATGATTCCACAAGATACCGCTGAAAGGCGGCTGCCTGAAATGCGAATGCAAGGGCGGAGACGAGCACAACGACCACTGCCGCCATCACAGGCCACCATCGGATGGATCGCCTTCCGGTTTCGGACTTCTTGTTGCGTCGTGGCATCCTGGACATGTCGAGCTCCTCCGCGGAGGTTGCTTCTCCTCTGGTCATTATGAGAGAATGATCCTGACAAATCAATCAGCAATGAAGGAGCCAATGATGAAAGCGATGGTGTTGGATCGGTGCGCCCCCATTCATAGCCGTCCTCTCCGCTGGGAGGAGCTCCCGGACCCGACTCCGGGCCGTGGAGAGGTCCTGGTTCGAGTTAAGGCTTGCGGTGTCTGCAGGACGGACCTGCACGTCATCGAAGGTGAGCTCCCCGCCATGGGGCGACGGGTGATCCCGGGGCATCAGGTGGTGGGCACGGTCGACGGCCAGGGAGCCGGCTCACATCGCTTCGCCATCGGGGACCGGATCGGCGTCGCCTGGCTTCACCACACCTGCGGCCAGTGCTCCCACTGCCGGGAGGGCAAGGAGAATCTTTGCGAAGACTCGTTATTCACAGGGTATCACCGACCGGGTGGCTACGCCGAGTACATCGTGGTGCCCGAGGACTTCGCGTACGCAATTCCCGGGGTGTTTTCCGATACGGAGGCACCCCCGCTGCTCTGTGCCGGGATCATCGGCTATCGCAGCCTCAAGCGAAGCCAGTGCAGACCGGGGCAGGCCCTCGCACTGTACGGATTTGGGTCTTCCGCTCACATCGTGATCCAGATCGCCCGGCATTGGGGCTGCGGCGTTTACGTTTGCTCGAGAGACGCGAAGCACCGACAGTTGGCCCTCTCCTTGGGAGCGGAGTGGGCCGGCTCGAGCGCGGAGGACATGCCGGTCCTCGCCGACAGCGCCATCATTTTCGCTCCCGCCGGCTCCCTGGTTCCTCAAGCCCTGGCCCGGCTGCGCAAGGGAGGAACCCTGGCGCTGGCCGGTATTTACATGACCTCCATCCCCGAAATGGACTACGAGACGCACCTGTTCCATGAAAAGAATATCCACAGCGTGACGGCCAACACCAGGGAGGACGGTAACGAGCTTCTCCGGGTCGCGGCGGAAATTCCCATCCGTCCCCAGGTGGAGTTGTTTCCCATGGAGCGGGCCAACGACGCCCTCATCCGACTCAAAGAGGACAGCATTCAGGGATCGGCCGTGCTCGTCGTTCAGGATTGAGACGTTCATGGTCCTGCCTCACCCCCCGGGACCGTCGGATCGACTGGTCTGACGGTCTTCCGTGAGCGCTGCCCCCTGTGGTCCGCCCCCGAAAACCCTCGGATATTCAGCCGAGGGCCGGTTTCGAAAACCTGCCCTCGGGTCTCCCTCCTGAAACATAACACTAAAGCCTTTTCCAATAAGGGGCGAATTATCAATCGTTCCCGAAGCAATTGCCCGCTTTTCCTCCGGGACCGTCTGTCCGACATGCGTCTCCGCCAGGCTGTGAAAGTGCACCGAACGAGAGGGGCCTTCCCCGCGAGGCAAAGTGCGCGAGGGATGTTCCGTCGCTCGATTGGCATGATCGTGGCTTGCTGCCGCTGTTGTGCTCCCTGTGTATCAAATGGCTTCTGAACAACGGCTTGGAGGGGGCCGCAAAGGGCACATGCCAGTCTTGCCATTCCGGGCAACGGGCATCCAGATCAGGGGCTATCATTCAAAAGGAGTGGGAATGAATCGAACATCGAGATTGGCCGTAACCGGGTTTTTATGCTTGGGAGCAATCCTCACGGCGTGGACAGGCTTGTCCATTGCGGGCGAGAAGACCAAGGTCCTCATCGGTCGTGTGTCCCACGTCGAAGGGCAGCTGCTGCGCTATGTCTACGAGGAAAAGGACTGGGCGGCCGTCGGCAAGGATTCTCCCTTCGGTCTGGAAGATGCGCTCTACACGGACCTGGATGGACGGGGGGAGCTCATGCTTCCCAATGGGATATGGATTCGAATTGGCGGCAGCACGCAGGTTCAGCTCGTCAAGCTCAAGCCCGACCTGACGGAAATCGACGTCGCCGCCGGAGTGGCCCGTTTCCATAACCGCGGCGAGGACGGCGTCATCATGGTGACATCTCCTTTCGGATATGTCGTGGCCTATGGTGATACGGTCTTCGACATGTATGTCGGAGATGAATCGGTGGAGGTCATCGCTGTCACGGGAACGGTTGAATTCGTTCATCAGGGTGATGATTCCAGGTACGAAGTGGTGGCGGGATCGACCTCGGTCATTGCGGACGCCCGGCAGATCGTCGCCGCCGAGGGCACCGTCGACGCCGATTGGGATGACTGGAACCTCGGCCGGGACGATCTTTGGGCCAAGCGCGTTGAAGTCAAGGGCGATTCCATCGAATACCTGCCGGCGAACCTGCGTGACGATGCCCATGCTTTCGAGGAAAACGGGCGTTGGGAGAAGATCTACCATGAGGGCGAATACCGAACCATGTGGAGACCCACGCGGGTGAGCGCCGGCTGGGCTCCTTACACATCCGGCAGGTGGTCCGTCTACTACGGCGACAACTGCTGGATCCCCGACGAGCCGTTTGGCTATGCAACCCACCATTATGGAAACTGGGTAAGGGTCGACAGCTGCAGCTGCTGGTACTGGATGCCGCCCAGGGTGCGGCGGGTGGCGACGCATGTCAGCTACGACTGGTATGAAGACTATGACTGGAGCCCCGGGCGCGTGGGCTGGGTCCACAGGGAAGACTACGTGGGGTGGGTCCCCCTCGCACCCGCCGAGCCCTACTACTCGCATCGCTATTGGGGCGCTACCTCCATCCTGGTGAGCACCCTTCCGCAGGTGAACATCAATATAGGCGGGTACCGCTATCTCGACAATGCCGTCATAGTGAATCACAATCATTTTTACGGAGTGAACAACTACAGTTCGGTGAGAGTCACCAACATCAACAAAACCACGATCGTGAACAATTACCATTCGTCGGCCGTGGTCAATAATACCGTCATCAACAATTACAACAACATACGTGAACGATACCATACCACCAATGTGATGGTGAGCCGCGCTCCCCACGACTCGGTGGTGCGGCGGATCGAGCGGAACCATCATCGATCAAGGGAGACGGCGGCCATTGGGGTGACGGATCTCGAAAGAAACCTGTCCCGGACCCGGGAAGGCCGAATCAGTCGTGAAGGGCGCATCGGCCGGCCGGAGGTGACCAATCGTCTCGTGGATCGCGGGGACCGCGGCAAGCCGGATTCCGACGTGCAGTTCACGGGGAAGAGGAATCTCATCCGGAATGCTCGCCAGATTCAGGATTCCCCGGAAGGAGGCACCGGGCGCGGAGGAAGGCGCACCGCAGGTTTTGGCAGGACCGCTCAAGGTGATGGTCCCAGGGATGGGTCGGTGGGCGCGGAAGGCCGCGGACGCGACAGGCTGGACAGACCGGGGCGTAATGTCGGCGTGCAGGGCGGTCATGACGATGGTCAGGTGGAAGGCGGTCGGGAAAGACACCGGCCCGGGAGAGTCGGACGCGGTCCGGGAGAGGGCGCGGCGGGAGAGGAGACCGCGGTTGGCGGTCCGCAGGACCGGGGAAGACGTGTTCGCCCCGAGCGCGGCGTCGAGACGGGCGGTGTGGAAGC
>JALOOX010000121.1 GCA_025454175.1 Syntrophobacteraceae bacterium
TTCCAGGTAAGACATTCCCTCGTTGGTCTTGAGGAGCAAGGCTGCCCTCTGGTTTTCAGGGAGCTGCCCCATAGCCGCCATCAACCGCTCCTCCAATTCCCAGCTCTTCGCCTCCGTAGCGCCAGGAGGTGGGTCTCCCGAAAAGCTCCAGCCTTCGGCCGCCATTCGGGCATTGAAACAATCCATTCGCTTGCGGCGCTTCAGTTCGTTCGCCGCCAGGTTGTAGGCAATCCTGAACACCCAGTTTGATACCTTCGCCCTGGGCTGGAAGGCCGGCGCTGCTTGATATACCCGCAGGAAAACCTCCTGCGTCAGGTCCTGGGCCGAGCAGGTGTCTCCAACATACCTGTTGATGAAGCTGATCACCGGCTTCTGGTAGCGCCTCACGAACATCTCAAAGGCTTTCTCTTCCTTGTTCGCGATTGCTTTGATGGTTTCGAATTCGGCGTCTTCCATGGAGCACTCGAAATTCGCAAGGATGATACGACTCCATCCTGGGCATGCTGAATCAACCAGGTCGCAAAGGAGATTGAGGTTCACGGTGTCCTGGCCAACAGTACGGCAGCAGTTCCATGCCCAAGGACGCGCTCCGTTACGCTTCCCATGAGGAGACTCTTGAGGCCGGTTCTTCCATGACTTCCCATGAGGATGAGACCAGCATTCTTTTGAGCTGCCGCTTCTGTTATGACTTCGTCGGGCTTGCCGCGCAGAACCATGCCTTCCTTTCGGACGCCCGCCCGTTCTGCAGCCTCCAAAGCTCGTTTCACGCTCTCTTCCGCAGCTGGGACATCCTTATCCGAAGAAGCCACGGACAATACGACAAGCGAGCTGTCACACCTTTCGGCGATGGCAATGGCTTCCGAAACGGCTGCATCGCTGTGGATGGATCCGTCTGTTGCGACGAGGAGATTCCTGTAATCGAGCTTCGCGCCGCCTGGGACCACGAGGACCTTACAGGGAGCGTGCCCTATAACCTTTGCGGCAACGCTTCCCATGACGAGCCGCTGGATGCCCGTTCGGCCGTGAGTACCCATGATGATCATGTCCGCTTCCTTCCTCACGGCTTCCTTGACGATCTCCTCGGATGGGTCCTCTCCCCTGTGCACCATGATTTCGCAGTCTATGCCTGACTCCGTGACCATCTCCCTGACGTGTTCCAGCTTTTCCTGCATTTCCTTTTCAGAGTCCTCGATCACCCAGGACAAGGCGCTGTCGTATTCGAGGTTGGTCAGGACTACCGCCACGGCAACAAGCTCGAGCCTGCTCGAACAGGCTTTGGCAAGCTCCAGACCCACAGCCACAGCATTTCGGCTCGCCTCGGACCCGTCCGTGGCCACGAGCAGCTTCTCCATCCTCCCAGTCGGGCAGATTTGTCCGTTCATCAGTGCCTCCCGTCCGTGCTAGAGCATTTCCAACACATCGACCGCTTCCCCCACCTCTTTCCCAGCGCTTGCCAAAAACCAGAAACCAGGAATGATCCAGCAGGCAGCACCAGGCGAGCTTCTGCGCTCCAACCTTCAGCACCTTTCATTCTGTTAAACAACTCAGACCTGAAAAACTTGCGCTCGGATTCAAAAAAAAAGATCACGATGATGGAGGCGATGAATCGGTGAGGCGGGAAGCCGGGGAAGAAACTCGGAGCGTTGAATGGTAGAGGAGAGACCGATTTTGCGATTCACCCATTCACCGACTCACCACCGCTTCTTTCCAGCCTCCTCCCAGAGATTTGATCAGAGCCACGACTGCCACCAGTTGCTGTCCCCGCAACCTTGCTCCGGTGCGTTCGAGCCCCAGAGCAGTGTTCTGCGCAGTGGCCACTTCGAGGTATGTTACAAGTCCGGAGCTGTAGCGGTTGTTGGCGATTTCCAATTGGCGCCGGGCGGCATCCAGGGCAGCCAGGACCCGTTCGTATTGGTCGGTGAGGAGCTGCTCGGCCGCGAGATTGTTCTCCACGTCTGCGAAAGCCGCAAGCACGGATTGGCGATAACGGGCGACGGCTTCCTCGTGCGCCGCTCTGGCCTGGCGAAGGTTTGCGCTCAGTTGGCCTCCCTGAAAGAGCGGCAACGAAACGGTCGGTCCGACGGCCCAAAGCCGGCTCGGCCAGTCGAACAACATCCCCGCGTCTGCACTCTGAAACCCGGCCAGCCCATTGAGCTTCACCGTCGGGAAGAATGCCGCCGTCGCGACACCGATGTTGGCGTTGGCCGTGGCCATGCGGCGTTCGGCGGCGGAGATGTCGGGCCTCCTTTCGAGCAGTTCCGAAGGCAGGCCGGGCGGGACAGTCAGCGGTCCCAGCTCGAGCGGTCGTTCGGCCAGGTGAAAAAGGGAGGCGTTCTTTCCGGTCAACACCGCCAGCGCATGCTCGAATTTCGCCCGCTGCAGCGCGTTGTCAGGCAATTGAGCTTCGGCAGTTTTCAGGACGGTTTCCGCCTGGGCCACATCGAGATCGGAAACCATGCCGCCTGCTCTGCGGTTTCGGACCAATGCAAGGGTTTTGCGGTAAACGTCTATGCTGGATAGAAGCAGGGCCTTATCTGCATCGAGGGCTCGAACAGCGAAATAGTCCGCTGCGACCTCAGCCTGTATGGCCAGCCTCACTGACTCGACATCATCAGCAACGGCTTCCTCCTGGGCCATGGCAGATTCGACTGCGCGCCGCACACGGCCCCATAGATCCATCTCATAGCTGAGATCAAAGGGTACGGTGTAACTGTCATAGGTTTCGCCCGGTCTTCCTCCAGCCGGGCGGTTTTCGGAGTCGCGCAGCCTGACAGGCAGAAAAGAGGCTCCAAGACGCGGGAAGAGCCCTGAGCGCACAACATCGGCGGTGGCGCGTGCCTGATCGAACCTGGCGACAGCCGCCTTGAGGTCCTGGTTGGCTGCCGCGGCTGCGGCCTCCAATTGATCGAGCTCATGGTCGCCAAAGAGCTCCCACCAGTTGCCCTTGGGAAGATGGGCCTGGGGGGTGGCAGTTTTCCAATCACCGACGGCCCCCGTGTAGGACGCGGGAATCTCCGTGGCTTCCGGTCGCTGATAATCGGGACCGACAGCGCAGCCGGCCATCATCGTGACCATTAACAACGGGAAGGTGAGAATCCGGCAGATGATCGCACTAGCGCGCATGCGAGGGGAGGGCATCTTCATAGACCTTTTTCCGTTTTGGTCATTTCCTTTACGGACACTGCACCACCGCTCACGAGTGATTCCGAAGGGTTCACAATCACACGGTCACTGGCATCCAATCCCGAGAGGACTTCAATCGTCTGGCCGAAGTCCCGCCCGAGCTTCACTGTACGCACCTCCACTTTGCCCCCTTCCTGCACGATGCCGATCTGCGGCCCTTCCGAACGGAAGAGGATCGTATTTGCAGGAAGCGTCAGAACCGGCTCCGCCTTGGTCTCGGTGAATCTCATCTGGGCATAGCTTCCAGCCAGGATTTCACCCTTCGTGTTGTCGATCTCCATCTCGACCAGGAGGGTTCTTGAATCCGCCGCGATCACACCCGCGGTGCGGATCACTTTCGCCGGGAACGGTCGGCTGGGAAGCTCCGGGAGGGTCATCTCTGCAGCCTGCCCGGTGGCGATGCTTCGTGCCATCGCCTGGGGGACCTGCACGAAGCCTCGGAGTTTCCGGGTTTGAGCCAGATGAAAAAGCTCTTTCCCGGTGCCTGCCACGATGAGATCTCCCGAATCGACGTTGCGAACCGTGATGGTGCCTGCAAATGGAGCCGTCACGCGGGAGAAGGATTGGAGCTTCTCGAGGCGCCTTACCTCTGCCAGCGCCGATTCTGCAAGGGCAGTCTTGAGCTTGAAGTCGGCCTGCTTCTCGGCATTTTCCTGCTCGCTCACACTGGCAGTTTTCAAAAGACCAGCCCACCGTTCGGCAGTGATTTTTGCGAGTCCGAGGGCTGCTTGAGCCTGGGCGAGCTGAGCTTTGGCCCGGTCGATTTCCTTATCGAGCTCAGGCGTGTCGATCTCGGCCAGGAGCTGGCCCATTTCGACCTGGGAGCCGATGTCTACGAGCCTGCGCTTCAAGTAGCCGTTGGCTCGCGCATGGATTGGCGCTTCGACCCATGGCTTGATTTCCGCAGGCAGGGGCAAACCCGCTGCGGATTGACCCAGTTTTGGAGAAACGACGCTCACGGTTGGAATGGTGAGCTGGCGCGTCTCGGCGCCCAGTTCGCTATGCTGGCGATTCTTCGGTATGAGGCCCGCGAACACACCGATTACAGCCAGCACGATGATGACAACAGCCACATGCGAATGCTTCATCTGCGAACGTCGGAGCTCAGGCTCAGGAACCGATTGTTTCGTGAAGTCCATTGGATTTTCTTGTTTAGAATGCATGCGTCACACCTCTATCAATTTTCTATTGCGGTCGGAGCAATTGTATCGTTTTGCGGCGCAGTTAATGGCCGCCGATGAAGCATGCTGAAGACTGCAGGCACGAGAAAGAGCGTCGCCACCGTGGCAAGGATGAGCCCTCCGATCACCGCACGGCCAAGGGGCGCGTTTTGCTCGCCGCCTTCACCCAGTGCCAGGGACATGGGGATCATGCCGATGATCATGGCAAGGGCCGTCATGAGCACGGGGCGCAACCGGCCGACTCCGGCTTCCCATGCCGACGTGAGCGGGTCGAGGCCCTGTCGGAGATGGCTGCGTGCGAAGCTCACCACCAGGACCGAGTTCGCCGTGGCCACCCCCAGGCTCATGATGGCCCCCATGAGCGCGGGAACGCTGAGCGTTGTGAGTGTGAGATGGAGCCCCCACACCACCCCCGCCAGCGCGCCCGGCAGCGCTGTGATGATGATGAACGGGTCGAGCCAGCTCTGAAAGTTCACGACCAGGAGCAGGTAAATGAGCACGATCGCCAGTCCCAGCCCGATAGCGAGGCCCTTGAAGCTCGTGTCCATCGTATCCGCCTGCCCCCGCAGCATGATGAAGCTCCCCTTCGGAAGCTCCTTTTTGGCCTCCTCAATGAGGGGAGTGATATCCCGGAGCACTCCGCCCAGGTCGCGGCCGCTTACGCCTCCAAAGATGTCGATGACCGGCATGACGTTATAGTGGGAGAATATGGGAGATCCGCTTGCACGATTGAAAGAAGCGAGGTTGGCAAGGACCTGCGAATTGTTTTTGCCGGCGGCGCTCACCGGGATGGAGTTGATGGCTGTGAGTGAATCCATCGGGTGCTCCGGGACCCTGATATTGACCAAGTACTGGACCCCGGATCGCGGATTGAGCCAGTAGTTGGGCTGCACCTGGCTGCTTCCGCTGAGACTCAGCAGCATGGAGTTGGCCGCATCGCGCTGGGTGAGGCCGACCTGGGACGCCTTGGTTCTGTCGATGTCGAAGTGAATTTCGGGCTGGTCGGCAGGCTGCTGCACACGCAGGTCCACGGCGCCGGGAATATGGCGAATCTTTTCCATAAGCCCATTTGCGACGATACGGTTCTTCTCTCGATCCCTTCCCACGATCTGAATGTCGAAGGGAGCCGGAAGCCCGAAGTTGATCGTCTGGTTCACAATGTCCGCAGGAAGAAAATAGAAGGTCACCCCCGGGAAATCCCGGTTGAGGCGGGTGCGCAGGTCCCGGACATGATCGGCCGTTGGCCGATGGCCTCGTTTCAGAGAGACGAGAATATCCGCATCCCTGGTTCCCGTGAGGCCGTTGTCGATATACGTGAGAGGAATGCCGCCGCTGGGGATTCCGATGTTGTCGAGGATGCCTCCGAGCTCATTTTGGGGGACCTCCTCGCGGATGACCCCCTCGATCCGGTCTACGAGCCTTGTGGTCTCCTCGATGCGCATGCCGCCCTGGGCACGCACGTGCAGCCGAAACTGACCCGCATCCACCGATGGAAAGAAATCCTGGCCCAGGACGGGGACAAGCAGCCACGTGCCCACACAGAAAGCCAAAAAGAGGGTGACGAAAGCAAGGCGGTGCGCAAGCACCCGGCCCAGAGCCCGGCGGTATCCTTCCCGAAACCGCTCGAATGCACGCTCGAAGGTCCTTTGCCTTGGGGGCGTGCGCGGCTTCACGTCGTCGGGATCGGCCCCATGGCCACGGTGCTCGACGTTACGGTAGAACCACATGGCAGAGGGTGGACACGAAAGCCGGAAGGGCAATCTCCTGAGCTCCATCGAGGATGGCCTGGATGTTGGGCTTCCCCCGGGCCATGTGGCAGTGGATGTTCTCGATGGTGACCGTGGCGTCGTCCACAAGAATGCCGACAGCCAGAGCCAGCCCCCCCAAGGTCATGAGGTTGATGGTCTCGCCAAGGGCGCTCAGGATGGCAAGGGAGCTCAAGGCCGAAAGGGGGATCGAGAGGGCGATGATGAAGGTGCTCCGCCACGATCCGAGGAAGAGCAGAATCATGACGGCGGTCAGTCCAGCCGCGACGAGCCCTTCGATCACGACGCCATTCACCGCTGCCCGCACAAAAATGGATTGGTCCGCGAACTCCCTGGTCTCTATCTCGGGGGGAAGACCGCTCAAAATCCGGGGCATGGCCTGTTTCACCCCGTCAACCACGCTGAGGGTCGAGGCGGAACCGCTCTTGAGAACCGTGAGGAGTACCCCGCGCAGCCCATCCAGGCGAACAACGTTCTGCTGAGGCTGGTAGCCGTCGTGGACCTGCGCCACGTCGCCCACCCGAATCACCGCACCGTTCACAGTCTTGACGGGGAGATCGTTCAGCTCCGTCAGCACTTCCGGGCTGCTGTTCAGGGAGACATTGTATTCTCTTTCCCCGATCTTGGCCGTACCGCTGGGAAGGATGAAATTCTGGGCGTTGAAGGCGTTGACCACATCCTGGGGGGCCAGGTTTTTGGCCTGGAGTGCCGGAAGATCGAGATCAACGGCGACGACCCGGGCCTTCCCGCCGTAGGGATAAGGCACGGAAGCCCCCCGCACGGTCATGAGGCCGACCCGGACCTGGGTGAATGCCAAGTCCTGCAGCTCCTGCTCGGAGTGTTTCCTGCTCGCTAGGCTGTATTGCAGGATCGGGACCGTTGAAGCGTTATAGCGTATGATGATCGGCGGGTTCGTGCCGGCCGGCAGAAATCGCAAAACCGCCTGTCCGCTGGCCGTGATCTGGGCTACACCGTCGGATATGGAGGCGCCGGGCTGGAGAAAGACCTTGATCACGCCTGCCCCGTTGTACGCTGTGGACTCGATGTGCTCGATATCGGCCACCTGGGCGCTGATGATGCGCTCATGGCTGTAGATGATCCGCTGCTCTATTTCTCTGGCACTGAGGCCATTGTAGAGCCACACGGCGCTCACGACCGGGATGTTGATGCCCGGAAAGATATCCGTGGGCGTCCGCAGCAGCACGAAGGGGGTCAGCAGAAGCAGTACCAGCGCCGCCACCACGAAGGTGTAGGGGCGGCGAAGAGCGAGTTGGACGATCCACATCAGTCGAGTCCTTCAGAAAAATTCACTAAAAGGCGAATGCCGATACCGCTGTCCCCGCAAGGACAACCCAGAGAATATCCACTTTATAATAGAGCGCCGCAAAAGCCGCCGCCGCCAGCACCGCATGGGCCCAGTCCCATTGGACGTTCAGTCCAAAGCGGATGGTGACGGAAAGGAGCAGCCCGACAAATGAGCATAATATTCCGCCGATGGCACTTGTGAACCAGGGCGATGAGCGCATCCGGTCAAACCAGGGGGCAACCCCGACCAGCATGAGAAACGAAGGCAGAAATATGCCGGTGGTGGCCACGATCGCTCCGGGAAAGCCGTGCACCAGGTAACCCACAAAGGTTGCCGTGATGACGATGGGGCCGGGCGTGAACTGACCCAGAACAATCCCGTTGAGGAAGGTCGGGCCGTCCATCCAGGAACGGACCTCGACAATCTCGTGGAACATGATGGGCACGGAGCCAAACCCGCCGCCGAAGGCCACGAGGTCGATCTTGGCCATGAGCACGGCCAGATGGAAGAGCTCCCTTTGAAACCAGAAGAGCAGGGCCAGTCCTGCGGGGGCAGCAACGAGAAGCAGCAGCAGCGGCCGAGTCGTGTGCGGCATTTGACTCGAATGGTGGACAATGCGAGACCCGGATTGCCTCCCGTCCAGCAGTATTCCGAGGAGAGCGGCCAAAATAATGATGAGTACCGGGTTCGCCCTGAGCCAGAAAAGAGCTGCCGCAATCACAGCGAGAACTGCGCTTTTCCAGTTCTTGAGAGAGGTTTTTCCGAAGGACAGGGTCGCATTGGCAGCAACGGCCACGATAACGGCCTGGAGACCGCTGAAGACCGCAACAACTGCCGGAAGCTCATGGGTGCGAGCATAGGCAAAGGAGAGGGCCAGCATGAGGACGCATGCCGGCAGGATGAATCCAATGTAGCTTACCGCCGCACCGCCCACTCCCCGTGCTTTCAGACCCACGAACGCGGCCGTCTGCATGGCGGTTGCCCCTGGAATCGTCTGGCAAAGGGCGACACCATCCTGGAAGGAATCGCCATCCAGCCAGTGACTTCGCTCGACAGCGATCTTGCGGACATAGGGGATCATGGCGGGGCCGCCGAAAGCGGTGATCCCCAGCCTGAGAAAGGAGCCAAAAAGAA
>JALOOX010000122.1 GCA_025454175.1 Syntrophobacteraceae bacterium
AACCAGGAACCAGGAACTTCTCAGAGCAGGTCTTCGAGTCGGGACCGAATGAAGTCAAGAGCCAGCCGAAGGAGCGCCTCGTCATTTTCGAGGGCCTCCCTCAACGTCTTGTCGTCCACCTCGAACGTGGATCGAAAGCGGTCTTCCTGAATCATTGCGGCGAATCGGTCGATGTCGTAGGCCAGGTAGATCAGCTTTCCGATCTCCTCGCCCAGATGAGCGGCCGGCCTAAAATCCATGGACATGATGGACTGAAAGGCCTTGTCCATTTCCTCATAGGACCCATCAATCCCCTGATTGTCGAGCCAGAGCCCCACATTCCACGTGGCGGCCTCGCGGAGGCCGAGACAACGCTCCTTGCCGACGATGGCGCGGTATTCCCCCGGACGGCCCGTGGGGTCGAGGGGATACATTCGGCAGGCCCAGGGACGGTTCTCATAGACGGAGCATCCATCCTCCGTGACCAGCTTGCAGCGGAGGGTGCCGGGATCCATCAGGAGCTGAAAGAAAGGGATCCCGGCGGGCTCCGCGATGAGCGACCGGGTATACCTGATCAGCACATCGGAGGCGCTGATTCCCAGGGCGCGGCGAAGACGCAGGATGTCGTAGGGAGTCAGGTAGATGTTCACATCCCTGCAGCACTGGGTGAAGCAGGGCAGAGAGTCATGGCACGCGAAAGTGAACGTGCGGTCGAGGTTAAAAACGGTCTCTTCGGGGTTCCGTGGTTCGTTGGGCTGCATGGAGTCATCCTGCCGACGTCCCGTGAGGTCCTTGAAACGGACCATCATGGACCAAATCCGTTACACTGAAGTGGGTGGCGCGGCCCACTCCCGGTGGGTGATCCGCGCCACCTCCAACAATCACTGCTTCCGTTGGTCGCCCTGATCGGACTATGGCAGGCCGGCCGCCAGCAGCTCCGACAGCTCGTTGATCTCGAGCACCTCCTGCTTCTCCAGGCTGTTGCACGCATCGGTCAGCATGTTCAGGCAGTAAGGGCACGAGGTCGTCAGCACGTTGGCCCCGCTTTCGAGGGCATCCGTAACCCTGAGCTCACCAAAGCGCTCTCCCATGGGGACTTCAGCCCAAATGCGTCCGCCGCCGCCCGCGCAGCAGAGGCTCAGCTCCCGCTTCCGTCCCAGCTCGACGGTCTCCACGCCCGCGATGCCGCCCAGGAGGTCGCGAGGCGCATCGTAGATATTGCTGTGACGACCCAGGTAGCAGGGATCGTGAAAGGCAACCTTCTTTCCAAGATCCTTGGGGAATGACAGCTTTCCTTCCGCCAGGAGCCCCCTCAGAAGCTCCGTGTAGTGGATGACCTCCCACTCGCCGCCCAGCTCGGGATACTCGTTCTTGAAGGTCCACAGGCAATGGGGCGAAGTCGTGATGATCTTCTTGACCCCCTTCCCGTTGAAGAGCTCAATGTTGGACTGGGCAAGCTTCTGAAAAAGCTCTTCATCTCCCAGCTTTCGCATGCTTTCCCCGCAGCAGCTCTCCTCGGCGCCGATGACCCCGAAGCTCACCCCGGCATGCTCGAGGAGCTTGACGATGCTCCGGGCCACCCTGGTGCTCCGGGGATCGTAGCAGGAGTGGCAGCAGACAAAGAGAAAATACTCGGTGTCCGTCCCGAACCGCGGAACATTCAGGCCTTCCTGCCATGCCGTCCGGTTCTCGCGGGCGCCGGACCAGGGATTGCCGTTGGCATGGGCGCTGCCCAGAATCGGGCGAAGGTTGGCCGGAACCATCCCCCCACCCACGATGCTCGAGCGCATGGCGCGGACGTTGTCGACGATCTTGACGCCTCGGGGGCAGTTGGTCTGGCACATGCTGCAGGTGGAGCAGGCGAAGAGCACCGTCTCGTCCTCGAAGCCCTCCATCCCCATCTGTCCCAGCCGCTGCATGTGGCGGATGTTGAAAACCTCGCTGGTCTCGCCGGGCACCAGCCTCCAGGGGCACAGGTTGGTGCACAGGCCGCACTGCATGCACCAGTTGACCGTTTCGGCCCCCATCTCCACAATATATTCCCGCATCTCGAGAGAAACAGCTTTCGGTTCCATGGGTGTTCTCACTCCTTATATGAGGATTGCCGAACATTCATCAAAGGGCCTGGCTTCATCCCGCGCTAGAAGCCCTTGTAGGGGTTGGGATCCATTCCCTCGATTCTGGCGGCGAAGGCGTCCAGGACTTCCGGGATACGCCTGTACTCGGAAATGGAGAGCTGCTCGAGATGCACGCGCTCCGACTCCAGCCGAAGGCGGTCGAGGGTCTCCTGGATTTTCGTCATGCGGATGTTGGCCAGCTCGCTCCCCTTGATGAAATGGCACTGATAGTCGTCACCATGTTTGCAGCCCAGAAGCAGGATGCCGTCGATGCCCTTGGAGAGGGCGTCGGCGATCCAAACCAGGTTCATGGAGCCCAGGCAGCGAACCGAAATGAATCTCACCCAGGCGGTGTAGGAAAGACGGCGTATGCCCGCCATGTCGATGGCCGGATAGGCGTCGTTCTCACAGGCCAGCACGAGAATGCGAGGCTTTTCCTCGTATTCGTCGGGCACGTTGATGTTCTTGATCACGTTGCCGATCATGGCCACGGAGTAGTTCTTGAACGAAATGATGCGCTCGGGGCATGCCCCCATGCACACGCCGCAGCGCCTGCAGCGGGTGGGGTTGGGCAGCGGGTTGGCCTTTTCGTCCTCGTTGATGGCGCCGAAGGGACACTCCTCCGTGCACCGCTTGCACTGGGTGCAGCGCTGCATGAAGAATTCGGGATAGCTCATGTCGCCGGCGCGGGGGTGCAGCGCCTTGCCCCGGGAGACCATTTCGACACACTGGATCGCCTTGAGGGCCGCCCCGGTGGCGTCGTCGACGGCCCGGGCGTAATCCATGGGAGCCCGGACCGAGCCGGCGGGATAGATGCCCGTGCGCCGCGACTCGTAGGGGAAGCAGACGAAGTGGGAATCGGGGTACCCGTACTTCAGGGCCGGAAGCTCGGGGCCCTGGCGATACTGAAGATTGAGAATGTTGGACGCCAGGATGGTGTCGGCGGGCACTTCCGCCTCTTCCTCCCCGGGCTTCTGCACCTGCTCCTTGAACGGCTCACCCAGGGCGCTGGTGGGCACCATGCCCGTGGCTAGAACCACCAGGTCCACACCCTCGGACACGATGGGAGAGCGGGTCAGCACATCGTCCGCCATGATCACCAGGGCGCCGGAGCCGTCGTCCTCAACGCCCGTGACCGTGCCGCGCACGAAGAAGACTCCGTCCTTCTGGAGCTGCTTGTAGAGCAGCTCGTAATTGCCGTTGGCCCGGATGTCCTTGTAGAAGACGTAGACCGGTGTCTCGGGATTGGCTTCCTTGAAATACCTGGCCTGCTTGAGGGACTCGACACAGCAGGCGGCCGAGCAGTACGGAAGATGCTCCGCGTCACGGGAGCCGGCGCAGAGAATGAAAGCGGCACTGCTGACCGGCTGGCCGTTGGAGGGCCGTGTGACGCTGCCGGACTTGAACATGGCCTCCAGCTGCGGCGCGGCGATGACGTCGGCATGCTTGCCGTAGCCGAGGCTTTCCAGCTTCGAGGCGTCATAGGACACAGCTCCCGTGGCCATGATGATGGCTCCGGCCCGCTCGGCGGCTTCCCCGCCGTTCTGCCGGATCTTCACGTCAAACAGGCAGGGGGCTCCGGAAATCTCAGCGATGGAGGCATTGGTGTAGACCTTTAGGCCGGAGCGCGTGCTCACCTCCTGCACCAGCGCTTCGAGGCCCGGGTCGCGCAGCTCATCGTAGGGCGGCTGGGAAGAGGCCAGCTTGAAAACACCCTTCAGGTATCCGCCAAGCTGATCGCTCCTTTCCACCAGCACCACCTCGTAGCCGGCCTTGGCCGCTTCGTTGGCCGCCGTCATGCCGGCGAGACCTCCGCCCACCACAAGGATCCGCTTGCTGAGGTCTTCGGCCATGAAGGGCTCCAGGGGCTGCATCTCGGCCGCCTTGGTGAGCCCCATGCGAAGCTGGTCCTCGGCCATCATCTGCGTGTCCTCGTCGTTTGGCGGGTGAGACCACGCGACCTGCTCCCGCAGGTTCACGCGCTCCATGACCTTGTCCGGCCCGAAGTCGAACACGTCCGTCATGACCCGGGGCGAGCAGGCTGCAAGGACCAGCGCATTGACGCCCTCGCCCTCGATGTCCGACTTGATCTGCCCCACGCCTTCGGCGCCGCACAGGAAGGCGTGCTGCCTGCAGACCGGCGCCTTGTATTCACCCGTGGCCACCTTGGCCAGCGCTTCAATGTCCAGTGCCTCTCCGAGCCCACATCCCGTGCAAATGTAGACACCCAACTTCGTTTCCATATGAGCTACCTCCTGCATGTCGCCTGAATGGCCTTGAGAGCTGCCGCCGTCGCATCCTGGACGCTTGCCGACACATCCACGGGCTTCCGCACACACCCCGCCCCGACGATCCCCGGAACCGGCTGGCTCGCCAGGACAAACCCACTTTCGTCATAAGCTGCCTCAGCCGGGATTTTGTCCGCGGAGGTACCCGGGACCATGCCCGTCGCCAGCACCACCAGGTCGAACTGCTCCCTGAGGATCTTGCCCGTGGACTGGTCTTCCACCTGGACGGTCACGAGGCCCGTCTGGGGGTCCTCGGTGATCTCCCCGGCCTTGCCCTTGATCAGCGTCAAGCGCTCGTCGGCTTGCACGCGCGTGAAGAAGTCCTCGTATTTGCCGAGGGCCCGGATGTCGATGTAAAACATGGTGGCCCGAGCTTCGGGGTCCTGCTCGAATACGTACGTGGCCTGCTTGAGGGAGGCGAGGCAGCACACTCCCGAGCAGTACGGCAGGTGATTCTCGTCCCTTGAGCCGGCGCACTGGATGAAAGCCACTTTCCTGGCCGGCTCCCCGTCGGAGAGCCGGACGATCCGGCCGCCGGTGGGGCCGTTGCCCGACGCCAGCCGCTCCATCATGACATTGGTGATCACGTTCTTGTGACTGCCGAACCCGTAATAGGGGATCTTCCCGGCGTCATAGGGGGCCCACCCCGTGGCCCACACGATGGCTCCGACCTTGAGGTCGAACCGCTCCGCCCGCATGTCCAGGTCCACGGCGTCGTAGGGACACGCGGCCTTGATGGCGGCAGCCTCATCGGTCCCGATCACTTGCGGGGCCACCACGTAGCGAAAGGGGAAGGCGAATTCATGAGGCAGATGGGCGGCCTTGACCTTGCTCATGCCGTAGTTGAAAGCGTCGGGTATTTCCGTGACGGCGGCCGCTTCACACAAACCGCAGCCCGTGCACTTCTCGTTGACGTGGCGGGGCTGAATGGCGATGGTCACGTCGAAGCCGCCCACCTCGCCCGCGATCCTCTCCACCTGTGCCATGGTGAAAAACCGAATGAGAGGATTGCCCTTGATTCGGCGGAAGTTGATCTCCAGTCCGCAGCTCGGGGGGCACAGCTTGGGAAAATACTTGTTCATGCGGGCCACCCGCCCGCCGAGATAGGCCTCCTTTTCCACCATGTACACCTGGAAGCCCGCTTCGGCGGCTTCCAGAGCCGTGCTCAGACCGCTCATGCCGCTTCCCACCACAAGAATGCTCCGGTTTCCGTCAAGCGCATCAGCCATAGAATTTCCTCCGTGGTCAGTTGGATCATTTCCTCTACAAGCACTGTCATCAGACCTTCCGCGCTCCTCCCACGCGCATGAGCACGGGACTCTGCAATAAGCTCGGAAATCCATTAAATTATCCTAATTGTGAAAGCATTTTCAACTCAAAACTCCTCGAAACGGCAGGTCGCGGAAGCTCTGAATGGGTGCGGGACCCTCGCACCAGGGCTCTCGTACATGGACATCATTGGCGGCGTGGGTCAGGCCAATGCTGTTGAGCCAGGCTCATCTGCCCGGTCGGTCCGGGTGCCATGGCCTAATACGACAGCGAGATTTCGAATCCCCCTCTTCCCCTTGTCGGTCTGACAGTTGGACATACTTGCACCCGTGGCAAGCGACTGGGAGACGCGGGGACGCGGAGAAAGGCGATCCGTTGACAGGGGCGAAAGTCGGAGGGA
>JALOOX010000071.1 GCA_025454175.1 Syntrophobacteraceae bacterium
GAGAGAGAGGGATTCGAACCCTCGGTACACCTTTTGGGCATACACACGATTTCCAGTCGTGCTCCTTCAGCCAGCTCGGACATCTCTCCGCATGAAAAAACCTGCGTACTCGACAGCATGCAGGTCGAAGCGCCTTGGAAATGAGTGGCGGAGAGGGTGGGATTCGAACCCACGTGCCCTGCTCTTCACAAGACAAGTCGATTTCGAGTCGACCCCGTTACGGCCACTTCGGTACCTCTCCACTACCTTCCCGTGCCCTTCGTCCGTCGGAGGCGAAAAAAATCCTGAATCACCCGGGCGCAGGCCTCGGCTTCGACGCCCCCGACAACCTCGACATAATGATTGAAGCCCGGCACGTTTGTCAAGTCCACAACGCTGCCCGCAGCGCCCGATTTTGGATCGTATGCACCGAAGACCAGTGTACGCACCCGGGCATGGAGCATGGCACCCACGCACATGGCGCAAGGCTCGAGGGTTACATAGAGAGCGGTTCCGGGCAAGCGGTAATTGTTCACCCGAAGGGCCCCCTCCCTCAGAGCGAGGATCTCGGCGTGGGCCGTGGGGTCACGGCGCTCGATGGGCCTGTTGCGAGTGGAGGCCAGCACCTGCCCTCCCGCATCCACCAGCACGGCTCCCACGGGGACCTCCCCCGACTCCGCGGCCTTCAAAGCCTCCTCAAGGGCCTGCCGCATGAAGATTCGATGCAAATCCAATGAAGTTGCCCTTTCCAGGCGCTTCCAGATGGGGATCCCGGCCCCCGGGAGCCGCATCGGAATCCCGCGGCATCGCGTGAACGCCTTTCCCTGGATTGGCGAGGGTTTCTCAAAAGTCCCCTTGCACAGCACCCCACCATGGTCTAATGTATGCAAGACATAACCACACAAGCAACGCGGAGTGTACCACGCCTCCGCGCTTGCAGAGCTTAGCTCGAACGGCCAGTCAGGTCTACATGGAACCGGGCTGGCTGCTGCAGGTTGCCTGTTCTCGGAGCCACGGCCTTCTTCGATGGACTGCGGGAGGGTCATCATTATGAAATCGCGGGATTCTTTACGTCATGCATGCTTTGAGCCCGTGGCAGGTCTCGGTCTTGTGTTTGATCCCACCTGTCCGCGGGACGGCGTCCACAAGAAGCATCAATGCGCGGATTGTCATTTCTGCCAGGGCTGCTCTGAATCCAGATGTCAGACCTGTCGTGACAGCGCGGCGCAACAGTCGGGATCTTCGAATGCTTCCAGCGGGAAATTGAGCGTCCGCGAGCAGATCCTGCTGTATGAAGCCATCAACAGGGAAATGGAGTAGCATGAAGGTTGAGGGAAGACGAGCTCTCGAAAGTGGGAAGTGGAGGATGGCCCTTGGACATTCACGAGCGAAGGGGGCTCTGGCATTGGCCGTTTTTCTGACTGGCCTGGCTGCTCATGGCGGAGTCGTTCAGGCTCAGACCCTCGCGGTAGTCAAGAATTCGCCCCAGGCAAGGCCTGAGATCGCCATCGACGATTCGGCTAAAAATCCATCGGAGGCCGCCTCTGCTCTCTGGCGCGCATTCATTTGGGAGGCGATCCCCCCGGAGTGGCTCACGGACAGTAGCAAGAGCACTCTGCTGGAAGCCTATCAGATGCACGAATGGAAGCCGTTTTTCATCAATGCGCGGTTCGAGCTGACGGATGCGGCCCATCAGCTCAAGGCCAGGATGAATCAAGCGGATGAGCATGCCCTGGACCCACGGATTTTCACCCCCGAAAAGCTTGCCGCTCTCCTGCAGCGCCTCGACCAGTGTCGCATCGCGCTCCACAACATCGATCCCCAGGCGGCTGATCGGCTGGCCCGCTTCCCAGAGATGGGGTCGCAGGATTTCGAGGAGGGAGCCCACAACCCCATGCTTCCCGTGAAAGTCGCCATGGAGAGCTCACAGCCCCTGCCAGCAGCCCAGGGAGGCGGGATCCACTCGGAGGCTTTCTACCGGGATGCATTCCGCGCCGCCAGTGAGGTCGATGTGCTTCTGACCCGAGGCTTTCTCCGGTACAGCGACGAGATGAACCCTTTTGCCAGGGAAGAGCGCCTGCAGGCCCTGGCGGGTCAGATTTCCCTGGAGGACTTCGTGCGTGGACTGGCTCCCGCATTCCCGCGATACAAAGCCCTTCAGATCGCGCTTAAAAAATACAGAAAGCTCGCCAAGGAGCATCCTCGCCAGCCCAGGGTCACGGCGGCGAGCATTCGACCCGGGGAGAGTGGCAGCCACGTGCGCGACCTGCAGCTGCGCCTGCAGCAGGAGGGCTTTTTCGAAGGCAAGGCCACCGGCTCTTTCGATGCTCAGACGCATCGGGCGGTGGAAGCGTTTCAGCAGGCACACCTCCTCACCGCGGATGGAGTCGTGGGCCGATCTACCATGGACTGGCTCAACGTTCCTTATGCACACAAGGCCGAGATGATCTCCGTGAGCATGAAATCCATGCGAGAAAGTCAAACACGCCGTTATGACACCTACGTGCGAATCAATATTCCTCAGTTCACGCTGGAGTACATCAAGGACGGCAAGGTCAAGGATGTGCACCGGGTGATCGTGGGGAAGGCCTCCGGTAAGCGAGTGAAGATGCAGGGGCGCGTCATGGGAGAGAATCAGACGCCCCCTCTCTCCAGTTCCATCGAGCAGGTGGTGGTGAACCCCCGTTGGTTCGTGACGGATCGTATCTGGAGAGAGATCGCCGGGGATGCTTCGGACGATCCGGATTATTTCTCCCGTCATGGGTATGTGCAGATGTCCTCGGCATACGCTTCGGGAGCGCCCCGGGTCTTCCAGGAGCCTGGTCCGTCGAACCCCCTCGGACAGGTCAAGTTCGAGTTCCCCAACGCCTACGCGGTGTTTTTGCACGATACTCCCAAGAAATACCTTTTTGATCGATCGAGGCGAGATTTCTCCCACGGCTGCATTCGCGTGGAAAACGCCAAAAAACTGGCTCAGACCCTCCTGGAAGACGACGCCAACCCGGCATCCGAAAGGTTCGAATCCCTCTTCAAGGGAAAACGTCCCACCCACATCAGGCTGAATGAGCCCGTTCCCATCGTGGTGGAATACATGCCTGTCTCTTCTTTCGACGGACATGAGGTCGTTTTCTTGAACGATGTTTATGGCGTCTTCAGCGAAGCCTCATTGACCAGGAGCTAGAGCATCCGGGGGTCAAGAGGCTGAGCCTGATGAAAAGCCCCCCGCCCGGGGAGCGGGACGTGCTCTTTTGTCTAAAAATCGAGCCCGCTCTCCATCCTTCCTTTTGGGGCGCAAGCCCATCCGCATTGAATAATTATTGAATTTATTACAACATGCCATATTTACTATAACAAATGGGGCATCAACTGAAAATTGGTCGGATTCGGCGGGGGCTGAAGGGGGTAAGCTATTGTTTTCCGATATGAATCTACAGAACAAAGAATAGAAATGCTCCATGAAGATAATTTCAACCTTGATTCCAATCTCTTAAAATAGTTTCAAGAGCTCCTCTCCATTCATCACGGGAAAAAACTTTTGACACCAGCTTTTTTTTGAGCTAGTGAAAAACAGCCCATGAGCCCCCCCGCCTGGACCAGCTCATTCCGGGGGATCATGCCTTTCCCTGACAATTGGAGGAGAACCATGAGGCAGGTGCTACGCTGGCCGAACCCCATTATGTTATGTTTCAGCTGCGGGAAACGGATCGGACCTATACCACCCCCGAAGTGGTCGGGGCGATGCTGGACGCCGTGGACTCGGTGCAGAAGCAGTTTCCCGGCTCTCCAAACCTTTATTTTGGTGACTTCTCCCTGCCCAACGGTGGCGCCATAGGCGGGCATCGATCCCATCAGAACGGCCGTGACGTGGATGTGGGGATGTATGCCAAGGGCAGCCGCAGCCTGGATACATTCCTCCCCATGAATGAAGAGAACCTGGATGTACCCAGAACATGGGCCTTCATAGAGAGCCTGATCTGCAGCCAGCGAGTGCAGTACGTCTTTGTGGATCGAAGGATCCAGACCCTCCTGTATGAATACGCCCAGAGCCGGGGGATGGACACGGCCTATCTGGACCGTTTGTTCGCCAACAATCGTGGATCCGTCATCCAGCACGTTCGAAATCATGTCGATCATATGCACATCCGCTTTTTCACTCCCTGGTCCACCATGGCCGCCCAGGTCGGCGACCTCGATGACCAGAAGCGGTCGGTCATCGAAATGGCTCAGCAGTCCTACCTGCCCAAAAAGGTCTTTTACTACGCCAAGGGGAATGAGAAGAGCCTGGATGCACTGGCTCAAAGCTTCGGGGTACAGCGAGGGGATCTGTGCCGCTGGAACGAAATCCGGGGGAGCGAGGTTTTGAGCCCCGGTAAATGCCTGGTGTTTTACAAGCGGGGGTTTGAGCTGGAGCCAGTCCACCTGGCCCAGTCGCTTCAGCCCAATTCGGTCCCGGAATCCCCTGCACACCAGTACGCCGCCCTGAGGCCGGTCCCCGTGTCGGCTTCGGATGCCATTCCCACTTCCCGGGAGCGGGCTCAGCAAGGGCGTGAGAAGAAATCTCACGATCCCGTGACCTTTACCTACAAGACCAGGAGGGGCGACACCATCGAAAAGATCGCCCGCCGAAACGGAATCGAGCCGAGTGTTCTGGCTCGCGCCAATGGGATGAAGCCGGGCAGCAGCTTGAAGCCTGGACAGAAGATCAAGCTCGCGGGGATGAAGTTCTCCTCGGGTCCCAGCTCATGTGAGGTCGGCTGGGATCGCAAGGCCGCCAGGGGCTACTCGTCTCCTTCAAGCCCCAGACAAAACTCCGGCACCATCACCAGAGTCAGCACCAATGCTCCTGCCTCCAGCAGGTCGGGGGTGTCCAAAAGTGTCAAGGAGTCGGCGGCGCGTCGAGGATCTTCTTCCAATCGCGGCAAGGAGCCGTCTGTGGGGTTTAAGGGTGCCCGCACCTCAGTCAAGGGTGATGCGCCCAAATCCGGCGCCAGGGTCCCAGAGAAGCTCAAGCCTGGGGGAACGGGGACTCTAAAAGCCCAACCCCCTGTGGTGGCTTCCGAAAAATCCAGGCAGGCGACGGCTAAAATGGCAGCAGCTACCAAGTCAGCCACGGCCCCGACGCCCAAGCCCGCATCTCCCGGCCCCAAGACATCCGCAGCCAGCAAGGAGGCTCCCAGGAGCCCCCAAACCGTCAAGACGGGTGTTCAGACGGGAATAGCGAAAAACCCCAAGGCATCGGACAGGAAGGTCAATTAGGAGCTATTTTCATCTTCCCATAGTCTTCCGCTTTTGTTATATGTCCATTCTTTGACGGGCACCCCAAGGTGTGCCCGTTTTCGTTTTTCCATGGGCCCGTATCGCACGAGGCCGAATGCAGCGCGCAGCGGCCGTGCATGCAAGACTCATTTGTGGTCGGGTCCCGGCCAGGATGTACATCATCACCAAAAGCTCTCGAATCCGAAACGAAAACGTCTTGGATCCCGGCGATGATTAGTGCTTGTTCAGCCGCGTCAGCCGACCAGCAAGGCTGCCCTTTGCTTTCAGTGAAGACAGGAGACAGACAGGAAAGATGACGGCTCATCCTCAGACAAAGCTCAGGAACATAGGTATCAGCGCTCACATCGATTCGGGCAAGACTACGCTCACCGAGCGAATCCTTTATTACACTCAGAGGATACACGCCATCCACGACGTCAAGGGGAAGGATGGGGTGGGCGCCACGATGGATTTCATGGAGCTGGAAAAGGAGCGAGGAATCACCATCCAGTCCGCGGCCACCACCTGCGAATGGAATGACCACTCCATCAACATCATCGACACGCCGGGGCACGTGGACTTCACCATCGAGGTGGAGCGCGCGCTTCGCGTTCTGGACGGGGCCATCCTGGTGCTGTGCTCCGTGGGCGGTGTCCAGTCGCAGTCGGTCACGGTGGATCGCCAGATGACACGGTACCAGGTTCCACGGGTGGCCTTCATCAACAAATGCGATCGGACTGGCGCCGACCCCTTCAGGGTGATCCGCCAGCTCCGCGAGCGCTTGAATCACAATGCGGTGGCCCTTCAGATTCCCATCGGTCTCGAGTCGGAGCATGATGGGGTCATCGACCTCGTTGGAATGCGGGCGATTCGCTTCGAAGGGAGCCATGGCGAGACGGTGACCGTGGGGCCCATTCCCGAAGGACTCCTGGAAATGGCCCAGCAGAAGCGCGAGGAGATGCTCGACGCCGTCTCCCTCTATTCCGATGCTCTGACCGAAGCCATTTTGGAGGGCACGGTGACGGAGGATCTCATTCACGATGCCATTCGTAATGGGACCCTGTCCCTCAAGCTGACTCCGGTCTTGATGGGGTCCGCCTACAAGAACCGGGGAGTCCAACCCCTTCTGGATGCCGTTTGCCGCTATCTGCCCACCCCATTGGAGACTCCCAGCGAGGCCCTGGATCTGGACCAGGACGAAGCCCCCGTGGTCATGGACAGCGACCCTCTCAAGCCCCTGGTCATGCTGGCCTTCAAGCTGGAAGTCAGCCGCTATGGTCAGCTCACCTACGTCCGGGTGTACCAGGGCACGCTCCACAAGGGGGATACCATCATCAACATGCGGTCGGGTAAGAAATCCAAGGTCGGGCGTCTGATCCGGATGCAAGCCAATGAGATGGAAGACATCGACGAAGCGAGATCCGGAGACATCGTAGCGCTTTTCGGCATCGACTGCGCCTCCGGAGACACCTTCACGGACGGCCAGGTGAATTATACCATGACGTCCATGCATGTTCCGGCGCCCGTCATTTCCCTCGCCCTGAAGCCCAAGGACAAGAAAGCCGAGATGAACGTCGGCAAGGCCCTCACCCGGTTCACCCGCGAAGACCCCACTTTCAGAACCTACCTGGACGAAGAGACCGGCGAGACCATCGTTTGTGGCATGGGCGAGCTGCACCTGGATGTTTACGTGGAGCGCATGCGCCGCGAGTACCAGGCGGATGTCGAGGTGGGTATGCCCAAGGTGGCGTATCGCGAGACTATCAAACGGCGAGCCGACTTCAACCATACCCACAAGAAGCAGACGGGCGGCTCGGGGCAGTACGGCCGCGTGGCCGGCTTCATCGAGCCCCATCCCGAAGGGGAATACGAGTTCATCAACGAGATCAGCGGCGGGGTGATTCCGACGGAGTTCATTCCCTCCTGCGACAAGGGCTTCAAGGCCTGTCTCCAGAAAGGCTCCCTCGCTGGTTTTCCCATTGTGGCCGTGAAGGTCACCATCAATGATGGGGCCGCCCATTCGGTGGACTCTTCAGACATGGCCTTCCAGGCGGCTGCCATCGGGGCATTCCGCGAGGCGTATGGCAAGGCGGAGCCCATCCTCCTCGAGCCCCTCATGCGAGTCGTTGTGGAAACGCCTTCGGAGTTTCAAGGGACGGTGCTCGGCACCTTGAATCAGCGTCGGGGGATCATCGTCAGCACCTCCGAGGACGGCGCCTTTTCCGTCGTGGAGTCCGAGGTTCCCCTGGCGGAGATGTTCGGCTATTCGACCGTTCTCCGGTCATCGACCCAGGGCAAGGCCGAGTTCACCATGGAGCTTTCCCGGTACAGTCCGGTCCCGCGGAGTATTGCCGAGGAGATCATCAAGGCCCAGAAGGAAGAGCAGAAGACATCCCGAAAGTGATCAGGCGCAGCGGAAACGACAACATTTTCATGCCACATGACTTAGTGTATATTGGCTCACGAGAGTGTCCCTCACGCCATTGGCCTGTCGGGGATGCATAAGGAGAACGGTTTATGGTGAACGACGTCTCGCCGGACGACCTCGCGAAAATACAGATGATCGAGCGTACCCTCGGGTCCCCACTCCCTTTGGGAAAGCTCGGCGTGCTCATGGCCAGGACGGGTGTGGGCAAGACGGGCTGCCTGACGCACATCGCGCTGCAGGAGATCCTCAAGGGAGCCAAGGTGCTCCACGTGTGCATCGAAGACCCGCCCGACAAGGTCAAGGCCTGGTACCATGAGCTCTTCAAGCACATTTTTGTCGGGAAGAGCGCTGAGGAGCTCACCGAGCTGCAGTATCGCATCGAGCCCTGCCGCTTCATCCTGGCTTTTCTCAACAAATCCTTCCATCCCGGGAAGCTGGAGCAGAGTATTGGCAATCTCAGGGATCAGGCGGGTTTTGCCCCGTCACTGGTCATTGTCGACGGGATCGATTTCGACTCCGAAGCCGGGGGGACGGTGGAAGCCCTTGCCGACCTGGCGGAGAGACATGGCGTGGCCATGTGGCTTTCGGCCAGAACACACAGCCACATTCCCACGGTCAACTCGCGAGGCATCCCTTACCCTTGTGACACGCTGGACCACTGGTTCCATTCGATACTTCTCCTGGAGCCCACGCCCAGCTTCGTTCGTGTCAAGGTCCTGAAAAACAGTGACGCGCTCCTTCCCGAGCACGCACCGGTAAGTCTGGACCTTCAGACGCTGTTGATCACTCAAGCTTGAGAGCCCCTGGCAGCACCGCCACCGGAGCACAAGGAACCGAGCATGGAAGATGATTTGATCTGCAGTCTCACCCGCCAGGTCAAGGAAGAGGTCATTGAGAATTACCTCACCGAACGATGCATTGTGGGACTGCAGATCGAAGACATCCAGAATCAGGTCGAGGCACTGAAAGCCAGGGCATCGAAAACGGGCCTGCGTCTCAGCCGCCTGGCCTACCTCATGACACACCGGGACATGACCCAGAGGCTGCTGGATCTGCTCAAGATCCCAGCGGATTCTCCCTGGGCTTCCTTTGCCGAGCGGCAGTTCACCCGGGGGACGCGGCTGATCCGGGTGCGGGCTTTCACGGACAAGGGCAGGTTCAAGAAGCTGGTTCTGGAAGCCTATCAACGGTTCCACGGTTACATGGAGGATTACCGGAAAACCCACGGGGAGCTCATGGAGGAATGCAAGGCGGTGAACATCAACATAGCGAAATTTCAGAAGAATTTTGATTTGCTCACCATCTTGAGCTTTCTCAAGAGCATGGACACCCAGGAACTGGAGCGCAAGCAGTATCTGGGTGACAATTTCACCGCCGACGAAATGGCTTCCATCGACCAGAAGCTCTATCTTCCCCCCATCATGCTCGAAGGGCTGGGAATCCACGAGCCTTTGACCCTGCCCCATCCAGGCACCATTGGTCCATCCATGGAGATCCTGGCCTCGGACGTGTTCCGCAAGTATGAAGCCTCGGTGAGGAGCCTTCTGGCCTGAGACGGTTTGCAGGAGGCCTCGTATTGACCACCCCTTCGCTCCAGGGTGAAAGCCCCACCAACGCCGCGGGCGGCCGACAATGGCGAGTCTCGGAAGGGTCCTCAATCAGGCCCACCGACGGCTCGAACGAAAAACAGCGACGAGCAATCCCCCCAGGCTGCGAAGCCCAGATCCACATCCACGTACCAGGCCGAAACGAATGATCGCCGGTCGCTGCTCCACAAGCAGGGCTTACCCCGATCAAAGGGAGTAGCACCGCAATGGGCACGGCTCAACAGGGGTGGGTCGAGAATGGAGAAGAGCTCATCCACGGTGGGAAGACGCCAGCCCCCAATCCCGGCAAACCTTACAGAGCGTAACCACTCGGCATATGCTTGAGCATCCTGCCAGCTCATGGCATCGACAGACATCCGCCCCTGCCAGGTGAGACCCGTACCTGGGTCATGGAGGGCACCGTCGCCCGTCCACCGAAGCCGATTCGAATGGCGAAATCGCAAAGGTCTCCACAGGCGGTCGCACGAGAGAACACGGGGGGCGTCTTCCGGGGATACCTTAACGGGCTGACTCCGGGCGAGCCATGGAATGTCTTCCGGCTCCTCCGGCAAACCCGCCCTCTGTGAGGCGGAAAGCTCACAGAATCTCGATTTCCGCTTCTGCCAGGAAGCCCTCAGCCGTTCCAGGGCTGCCAGCATCTCCTCGGCGGTGGAGAACCGTCCCGAGGGCTCAGGATGCAACGCCCTGGAAAGGAAAGCGTCCCAGGCCGCATCCGCCTCGGGGTGCCAGCGACTGGGGCTTCCGGCCACTTCTTCTGGAAACCGTCCTGTGATCATGCGATGGATGACCACCCCCGCCGAATAGAGGTCCGCCCTGAAGTCCACGCCATCGGGGCTTTTCTCCTGCTCGGGCGCGGCATAAAACGGCGATCCCACGATGAGGCCGGGATGGGACTCCCTCGATGCCTCGCCCCTCAGCTTCGACAGGCCCAGGTCGCTGATCCTGAGACGGCCCTGGTCATCCAGAAGGAGGTTGTGGGGCTTCACATCGCGGTGGACCCAGCCAGCCCGGTGCAGCCGTCCCAATCCCGAGAGGAGCTCCCGTCCGTAGCGCACGGCGTGCTCCACGGGGAGGAGACGGCATTCCCCATCGGTTCGAAGCCCCTCCCCCATGAGCAGGCCGAGGCTTCTCGGATGGTGCTCCATGGTGAAAAAGGGCTGCCCCCCCGCGAAGTCGAAATCGAGGATTTCCACCACGTGGGGATGGCGTATGGACCCCGTGAGGGCAGCTTCGGCCAGGAATTTTTCTCGAAGGGCCGATTCGCCCCAAAGTTCCAGGAGAACGGGATGGGGGCTCAGCAGCTTGAGCGCCACGATCTTGTCCACCACGGGAAGCCGTGCCTTGTAGACGACACTCATCCCGCCACGGCCAAGAAGACCGAGGACGACATACTTCCCGATGGTTTTCATGGCTGGATGGACGCCTTTTCAGCTGCCACCGGAGACCTCCCTGCGAAAGGCGGAAGCCCGTGACACGGCCTCCCCACCCGGGAGCCCGCGGAGGGTGCTCCCTGCTCCTCACAGCAGTCTGCTGGCATTGATCCGGGGAAAGCCCAGATCCAGAATCTTCCTGACGGTGGTCTCGACGTCATACGAAACACAACGCACTTCGAGGCTCAGATTCTCGTCGTCCCAAAGAACGTATTTAGCTCGGCGATCCCCATCCCGGGGCTGCCCCACGCTTCCCGCATTGATGACGTAGCGCCGGTCGGCTCCGAGGCGATGCTGCCCACAGCCCAGGGGATGAGTCCGGACGTCCGTGCCATCGTATTCGACCATCGCCAGCTCATGGGTATGTCCGACAAAGCAGATGGATTCACTCATCTGATCCAGCAGTCGTCGCCACTCGAGATCATCGACTTCGAAGAAATAGCGGGTCACCGAGCCCGGCGGGCAGCCGTGCACCAACAGGGTCGAGCCCAGCGTGCAGCTCCGCTGGAAGGCACGGATCCTCTCCATGGACCCGGGGGTGAGCAGCCTGCGGGTGATGGCGAGGGATTCCCGCGCCGACGGGTTGAACCAGCTGAGAAAGGATGCGTCCAGCAGTCCCAGCTCGTGGTTTCCCAGGACCGAGAGTATCCCTCGCTCCGCCAGAATCTCCATGACCCGTTCCGGGTCCGGGCCGTACCCAACGTTGTCCCCCAGGGACACGATTCCGTCCACCGCGGTCTCACCCAAGTCGTCGAGGACTCCTCGCAGCGCTTCCCCATTCCCGTGAATGTCGGATAGAACAGCGATGCGCATGGGGAAGCTCCTGCGCGAAAGGGAGATTTCAGGGTGAAGGAGCCCCGAAGGGACAAAACAAAAGCCCGCGCTGGCGTACATCAGTGCGGGCCGATACATCCTCCGGAGCATGCGCGGTGCGCGCTTCCAGGGCGGGCCTGAAAGCCCGGGAGGATCATCCCGCCGCGGCACTCCCCTGGTAATGCTTCTGGACGTTTCCTGGCGGCTCCTGGACCGAGAACGAGCGGGGGAGCAAGGGCTCCCTCATTCGCCCCGGCGCGCGCTGGTGATCAGAACCGTCTGACGGGGAACGTCGCTGTGTGGTCCGAAGCTGCCCGTTTGAACCGAGCGAATCTTGTCCACCACATCCATACCCCCCGCCACCGCTCCAAAAACGGCATAACCAAACCCCGCGGGGGTCTTGTTCTTCTGGTTCAGGAAGTCGTTGTCCACGACATTGATGAAGAACTGGGAGGTTGCACTGTGAATGAGACCCGTTCGAGCCATGGCAATGGTCCCGCGGACGTTTTTGAGCTCGGGCTCCGCCTCGTTGCGAATGGGGTCCCGCGTCTTTTTCTCCTTCATGTCCGGAGTCAGCCCGCCACCCTGGATCATGAAATCGGCGATGACCCGGTGAAAGATGGTGCCGTTATAAAAACCGTCATCCACGTAGCGCAGGAAATTGGCGACAGTGCCGGGAGCCTTGTCTTTCCAGAGCTCGAGCTTAATGGTGCCTTCGGAGGTTTCCATGATGACAACGGGATTCTTGTCTTCGGTCATGAGTATCCTTTCGGTCGATTTCGGTCGGTTTCAAGTGGTCACGATTTTGGACCCGAATCATTGGACACAGAAATATACCATTCCCTCAGCTTGGCAAGGTTTTTCATGACGCGAAGGCAACCGCTTACTCCATCCGCCGAGCCAACGAGAAAGGCGGGGGAATCGATCCGCCCGCCTTCACACCGCCTCGGCCACGTCACCGTCACGCATGCCCCAGCCACCTCATGCGCTCGTGAGCGGCGGCCAAACGCTCCTCCTCAAGAGCAGCCCGCTCGAAGCGCAAACGGTCGAGCTCGTCCAGCGCCGTCTTTTTGAGGGTCAGACTCTCGGAATGGCCATTCATCCGCTCGATGCTTCTCCGGATCTCCTTGGCCCGCTCACCGTAATCACGGATCCGATGGAGAACCGCCAGCTCTCGTTCGGTGAACACCTTGCTGCGATCCGCACACGAATCGCCCCCCGCTGAATCTGTATTCATATGGCAGCAGCCGCACTCGACCACACTCGCAAGATGGAGATTCAATCCCGTTTCCATGTGTCATACCTCCCTCCGTGATATAACTTCCAACGCCGCCCCTGAAGCTGGCACCGCTGAACCCGTTCATCTCGAAGGTCAATATAAGATCCATGGTCGGAACTATACAGGGCTCGAATGCAAATATACCGCGAAGAATTTGGATTAATATTTCTGTCATCACCAACGAATGTCAGGAGTCTCGGGATTTCTCCCTCGGGTCGACATGACAGACAGACCAGTTTCAGCCGCTCGCCGTATAAATCTTCCCGGCCACCGCCAGGCTCCCTCGACGAGGCCAGGGGGCACGGCAACATTTCCACATCCTGGAAAGCACCGCCCTCAGAGCCCGGTAGACACCATCTGATCCACACAGAGCCCGCGGTACTTGCAGGCACCCTGGTCGCAATAGCCTGACGAGCGCGCGAAACAGTCGAAGTTACCTTCCTCGATCTGCCGCCTCCGATAGAGGGGAGCCAGCGCCTCCTTGACACAGAACAAGCACAGGCCATGGGAGTACCCTTCAATCTCGGGATTACCCTCACCCCACGTCACATGGCACTTGATGCACTGATACTTCATCTCTCCGCATTCCTCGTCCGTGAATGCCGGAATCGTCGAGCCGCCCCCCCGGCGGCTCACCCCGGTCCACATCGAGAGTCACCTGAAGCTCCATCTCCCACCGTCAAACCCTCCCCTGACGCCGAGCCAGATGCTCAAACTATAGCAACCGTCATACCAATATACAAGACATTGAATATTCAATCGAAATGGAGAGACTCTCCCCTCCGCCGTTGCCGAACCTCCACTCAATCATGCACATTTTCCCACCAAAATTTGCACACTCCCTCCGTTCCGTGGAGTCCGAAGAGCCAGGCTGTGATCCCGAAGCCGATGAGGCGCGCGCGGCTCCTCAAACCTTCCATCAGGGCTCCCCGTGCCTTGGAGATTCCTCACCTCGCCACTCTCCGTTCGCAAGGACAAAATGAAATCCTCGGAAATCCTCCCATGGCACCGCCAGGGAGCAAGCTCACTCCTTCTCGAATGGAAAAGTGAGCTGAGCGCCGAACCAGCCGACAACAACGACCATCGGAGCCACGGAGAGCACGAGGAGCAGGTAGGCCAAGCCCGGCCCGGCCAGGCTTTCGAGCACCTCGGGACGCGCCACGCGCCAGGTGAGCCCAATGACGCTGGTGACGAACAACACCAGGGATACCGAGAGCTTGATGGTGATCGACATCATGGGCTTTGCCCCGTAGTTGACCCACCAGGTCAGCAAGCCCGTCAAGATGACGACGGGAAGAAACAGCAGACCGGCTCCGAGGCAGTGGAGGGCCGTGGTCTCGAAAGGCCTGTGTCCCGTCAGAAGATAGAGGACGGTGAACAGCGGGGCGAACAGCATGCACACGATGGGAAAGTGAACCGTCATGGGGTGAGGGTGCCGCCTGAGCATGGGAGCGAGCTTGAAGAGGCGCTCCAGCAGCTCGGGGACCTCGGGCTCGGCACCGGCCGGGGTCTTGAGCACCCCCACCTGGGGGTAACGGTCCAGCATTTCAGCTCCATGGGGGGCCGCCTGGATGTCGGTGGCAAGGTCTCGGCCAGCCTGGTGGCGGCGCATGTGGGAGCCCCCCTTCCAAAGCTTGCTTTCCGAGACATCGTAAACCTTTCCCCCGTGAGCAACGTACGCCGGTCTGCCTTCTTTTCCGTCGAACCCCTCCAGCGCCTCCAGATCAAATTCCTTCATCCGCATTGGCTCCTCTACTGTCGATGCATGATCAGTCTCAATCTGCGGGCTTCAAGCCTCTGGTCAGGACCCCCGAGCCGGGGCTCGGCCCCTTATCGACCACGGCATCATGAAGTGTCGTGGAGGAGCGTCGGGAAGTCAACCTCCCCCAGCTCACCACTTGACCACCCGTACATTGGAGAGGGCTCTCCCCAGAAAACGCTCGCCGATGGTCTGGAAGCGCAGCGGCACGTCTGTCACGTAAAAAACATACTCCGGGGCCTCCCGTCCAGGATTCGCCATCCCTCTGCAATCCAGAGCATGGGCCGTCCGCTCGGCCATGGTCTCGGCGGAATCCACGAGATGGACCGACGGCCCGACGACATTCCGCAGGAGCGGCTTCAGCAGCGGGTAGTGGGTGCACCCGAGGACCAGGGTATCGATGGGATGGCAGAGCACGGACTTCATGTACTCCACCGCCGTAAGCCTCGTGACATCATGATCGAGCCATCCTTCCTCCACCAGGGGAACGAGGAGGGCGCAGGCCTGGGAAAAGATCCGGATCGCGGGGTCATACCGGTGGATGGCCCGGGCGTAGGCATTGCTGTTGATGGTGGCCGGCGTTCCGATGACTCCGACATAGCGGGTGCGACTCACATCCACGGCCCCGCGGGCGCCGGCATCGATCACATCGAGGACAGGCACGGGGGACAGGTCGTCCACCACCTGGTGAGCCACGGCAGCCATGGTGTTGCAGGCAATGATGAGGAGCTTCACCTGCTGCCGAAGCAGAAACTCGGTGATCTGCCTGGCGTAGTGGGCGATGGTCTCCACCGACTTGACCCCGTAGGGAACGCGCGCCGTATCGCCGAAATAGATGATGTTCTCGAAGGGCAGCCGCTCCATGAGGGCTCGAACCACCGTCAGCCCCCCCACTCCAGAGTCGAATACCCCTATGGCGCGATCCAGGTGGCGGCTCACTGTGCCCATGCCCTTTTCATAAGTTTCTCCCCCAATCTCCCCATCCCCGTGTCTCCATCTCTCCCTGTCGCCAAGGCTTTCCTTCTCCCCGGCAGGGGCCCCGCGCTGACCCGTGCACGGAGCCCTTCCGTCAGCGTCCGGGTGCGGTTAAATTATCGGAAAGTGCATTCGGTCTCAAGTGCCGAAGGGCTGCTCTCCGAATGGTGGGTGTATTTTCACGGGGACAGGAATGCCGCGGCTCAAACCGCGCACGCCGATGCCCGCCAGAGACCCGTCGTTCGGATGCTCATGGGCCGTTTCGCCTGGCGGTGAAGGAGCCCCCTCCAAGACCTGGAGCCTGCCCGGCCTGAGCCGATCGCTCGCCGGCCTTGCGGCCGCTCCGCTGCCGTGTGCTCGGGGCCGGTGCCATTGACATGCTCAAGGCCTCTTTCTACTTTCTGCAGGTGACAATGGGATGTTCGGACGGCCATGACACCGAAGATTCGATGATTCCTGGAGACTGTGAATGTACCTGGTGGCTTTGAAGATGCTCATGGGAGATCGAGGCAAGTACCTGGGTCTCATCATGGGACTCACATTCGCGGCCCTCCTCATCACCCAGCAGTCCTCCATCTTCACCGGATTGATGACTCGCACCTTCAGCTTCATCGATGACCTCTCCCAGCCGGACATCTGGGTCATGGACCCCAAGGTTCAGTTCATTGACGACGTGAAGCCGCTTCAGGACACCGAGCTGCTTCGGGTACGCGGCGTCACGGGCGTTGAATGGGCGGTGCCCCTCTACAAGGGACTGCTGAAGGCCCGGCTCGAGGACGGCAACTTTCAGATCGTCAATGTCCTGGGTCTCGACGACGCGACCCTCATCGGCGGACCGCCCACCATGATCCAGGGGCGACTCAGCGATCTTCGAGGGCAGGATTCCATCATCGTCAATGACGTCGGGGCAGAAACGCGACTGGCCAAGAGGCCCAGGGAGCCCGGCGGGAAGCCGGTTCCGCTCCAGGTGGGGGATGTCCTGGAGATCAACGACCGACGCGCCGTGGTGGTGGGAATCTGCAGGGTATCGCGCACCTTTCAGTCCCAGCCCGTGATCTACACCACGTACAACCGGGCCATGACATTCGCACCGCGCGAGAGGAAGCTCCTCTCTTTCATTCTCGTCAAAGCGGCCGATGGCTCGGATGTGGGGGAGCTGGCCCGGAAAATCGCCCAGAGCACGGGTCTGGCGGCCTACACGGCCGAGGAGTTCAAAAAGCTGTCCTTTGACTTCTACATGAAGAACACCGGGATCCCGATCAACTTCGGGATCGCCGTCATGCTGGGGTTTTTCATCGGAACGGCCATCGCCGGCCAGACCTTCTACAATTTCACATTGGAGAACCTTCGCTACTTTGGAACCCTGAAGGCCATGGGAACAACCAATGCAGTGCTGCTGCGCATGATCGTCCTGCAGGCCCTCGTGGTTGGAGTCCAGGGGTTTGGGCTGGGCATCGGGGGGGCCGCCCTCTTCGGCTACCTCATGCGGGGCACGCAGCTGGCCTTCCGGCTCATCCCGGAAATCCTGATCCTTGCGGGAGCCGCCATAACGGTCATCGTCATCTTCTCGGCCCTGATCAGCATCCGCAAGGTCATGAAGCTCGAACCGGCCATCGTGTTCAAGCTGTAGGGAGACCATGGCAGACAAAGGAGCGGCCGTAACCCTTCGCGGTGTCACCAAGTCCTACGGCACGGGCTCTTCGCGGGTCCAGGCCCTGCGGGGCGTGGACCTGGAGGTGCGCCTGGGAGAGCTTCTCATGCTCGTGGGACCCTCGGGATGCGGCAAGACGACCCTCATCTCCGTGGTGGCGGCCATCCTGGACCATGACGAGGGTGAAGTCACGGTCTTTGACCGGATCCTGAGCGCCATGAGCCAGATTCAGAAGACCCGCTTTCGGGGAGCCAACATCGGCTTCGTCTTCCAGGCCTACAATCTGATACCAACCCTCACCGTGGCGGAAAATGTCGCCATCCCGCTTCTGATTCTCGGCATCGGCCGGAGAGACGCCATCCGACGAGCGCGGGAAGTCCTCGACGCCGTCGGACTCGCTGAGAAAGTGGGAGCCCTTCCACCAGCCCTCTCGGGAGGTCAGCAGCAGCGGGTGGCCATCGCCCGTGCCCTGGTGAACAATCCCCGCCTCATCGTTTGTGACGAGCCGACGAGCGCCCTCGACGCCGACACGGGCAGGCTGGTGATGGATGTTCTTCGACGGAGCGCCCTCTCCGAGGACAGGGCGCTGATGATCGTGACCCATGACAACAGGATTTTCAGCTTTGCGGACCGCATCGCCCGAATGGATGACGGCAGGATCACCCTTGTCGAGCCCCAGGTGGCGACTTCATAGGAGGCATGATGATCAGAAAGGTCGTCCTTCCAGTGCTGGCCGTATCTGGACTCTTCTTCGCACTCTGGATGGTGCGGCAGGGCTCCAAGCCCATCGTCTATTCTCAGCCCGTGGCGGACCCTCCCCGGGTGGAGTTCCCCAGCCGGATCTCCGGCGCCGGCATCGTGGAGGCCAGTACACGCAACATCTCCGTGGGTGCCCATCTGCCGGGAATCGTGGGCCGGGTTCACGCCGCGGTAGGAGAGCGGGTGAAAGTGGGCAGCCCTCTTTTCTCCATCGATGACCGGGCAGCCCGCGCGGATCTGGCTGTGCGTGAGGCGCGTGTCCTGGAAGCGGAGGCAAGCCTCCAGGACCTCAAGGCACAGCTGCGCATCGCCGAGAATGTGAGGATCCCGGGGGCCCTCAGTCTGGAAGACTTCACCAAGCGCCAGTTTGCCGTGAAGGCGGCCGAGGCTCGCATGGCCATTGCCAAGGCGGAGGTCAACGCGGCCAGGGTGGATCTCGATCTCCTGACGGTCAGGGCTCCCATCGAAGGGCAAATCCTTCAGGTCAACATCCGACCGGGGGAGTACGCGCCCAGCGGACCGACGGCGGACCCCCTCGTCCTCCTCGGCAACCTGGACTGGCTTCATGTGCGGGTGGACATCGATGAGAACGACGCCTGGCGGTTCAGTGAGACGGCCTCGGCCGTCGCCTTCGTCAGGGGCAACCCCTCCCTCAGGACTCCTCTCCAGTTCCAGTATATTGAAAAATACGTCATTCCCAAACGGTCCCTGACGGGGGAGAGCACGGAGAGAGTGGACACCCGGGTGATGCAGGTCGTCTACAGCTTCAGGGGGGATTCCCTCGCCGTTTTTCCGGGCCAGCTGATGGATGTCTTCATCGAAGACCGCTCCGCATCGACAACGGCGCAGTCAGCCAGTGGCGTGGCAGCCACGCAGCCATGAGCGGGATCCGTGGTCCCCTTGTGAAAAGAGAGGCTGCCGCGGCAGAGGCCGCCCTGCCGCCCGCCCAGAGGTCCGTGTGAAGCCAGTTGAACGATGGGAAAGGAAGGGGACCGATGAGCAGGATTCCTTGTGTAGGCGAGCCTGCGCCGCTTTTTGAGGCGGCGGCGTTTCATGACGGACTGCGGGTGCGGGTGAGCCTCTTCCAGTACAGGGGCCAGTGGGTTGTATTGTTCTTCTATCCCGGGGATTTCACCTGCGTCTGTCCGACGGAGATGGCAGCCATGGCGGTCAAATATCCGGCCCTTCGGGAGCTTGGCGCCGAGGTCCTGGCGGTGAGCACGGACACCCTGGAAAGCCATGACGCCTTTCAGGAGCAGTGCCTGTCCAGGATGGTGCCCGGAGGCGCCAGGTTTCCCATCGTGTGCGATTCCGACGGCGCCATCGGCTCCATGTACGGCGTCTATGACGCCAATGCAAATCGTGAGATTCGCAGCCACTTCATCATCGACGCCGAGGGGACCATCCAATCGCTGGAAGTCGTGGCCGCACCCCTGGGAAGAAGCATGACGGAAATCCTCCGACAGTTGAGGGCTCTCCAGGAGCACCAGGCCACCGGGCGCATGATGCCGTGCGGCTGGGAGCCCGGGAAGCCCACCCTGGCGGTTACGGAAGAATCATCAAGCCCTGGGAGGCCCTGGGATTCCTGGAAGCCTCGTGAAGCCTTCTGAGGCTTCCAGGGCCGCTACTCCGTTCCAGTCAGGGGCACGATCCAGATGCTGGGCCCGGTGTTCCGCCTCGCCCTCCAATGGTTCTGACGTTGCAACCAAGGATCGTGCCCATGCAGCAATGGCTGTTTCTGTCAGTGGCCATCCTCGGTGAAGTGATGGCGACCTCGGCGCTGAAAGCATCCGAGGGGTTTTCCCGTCTCTGGCCATCGCTCGTTGTCTTGGCTGGATATGGGACTTCCTTTTACTTTCTGTCGCTCACTCTGAAAACCATTCCAGTCGGCATGGCGTACGCCATATGGTCAGGCGCGGTTGTTCTGCTGATCGCGCTGGGTGCCTGGCTGTTCTTCGGTCAGACCCCGGACACTCCAGCCATCGTTGGCGTGCTCCTCATCGTGGCGAGTGTGGTCGTCATCAACCTGTTCTCAAGAATGGTTTCCCATTGAAGCCGCCCCATCCACCCAGCATCCCACCGGACCTGCGCCAGGAGCCCCCCGGGCTGTTGAATCCCGACGGTCCGGAGTCGAGGTAGTGAACCCGGTTGGGCTCGGCTCTCATGCTCTTCGCTCGCGCCGTTCTCGGCGGAGGGTGACAATCGTCCGGCGGTGCGCTAAGATTCGCGCGCGTGAGGATGCACGGCGCGGAATGTCTTTGGGCCTGGCTGCGGCTCCCGGACCGGGCCGGCATCAAAGCTGTCGGTCTTTTGAAAGGCTCAAGTGCCGAAGGGGTGCTCTCCTAACGAGGGCTGAGATTACACCCTTTGAACCTGATCCAGGTCATGCTGGCGGAGGAATCGGCGTATGCGACCAAAATCGTTCCTTTCTCTTCCTTTCTTTTTTGAGTCAGCCACGATTTTTGCCATCCCGCCTTCCCTCCAGCGCTTTCCGCCCCAGTTCCATCACCCAGCATCCAAGGAGGGAATCCATGATGACTCAGCTCGACTACGCGCGAAAAGGGATCGTCACCGATGAGATGATCCGGGCCGTCGCGGACGAGCCCATGTCCCCGGAAGAGCTTCGCGACCGCATCGCGCGAGGCCACGCGGTTCTGCCCAAGAACCGGCATCGCTCGTTCTCGCGCATCCATGCCGTGGGGCAGGGACTGAAGACCAAGGTCAATGCCAACCTGGGCAGCAGCGGCGAATGCTTCAGCCTGGAGCTGGAGGCCTCGAAGCTCGGTGCGGCCCTCGACGCCGGGACCCATTCCATCATGGACCTCTCCACCGGGGGAGACCTTCAGGGCCTGCGCCGCTTTTTCCTGGAAAACTCACCGGTCATGGTGGGGGCCGTCCCCATCTACACCCTGGCCACGGAGCTGGTGCTTCAAGGCCGTGAGCTGGAGGAAATGGACGGGGAGGAGCTGCTGAGAAGCATCGAAAAGCAGTGCGGGGAAGGGATCGACTACATCACGGTGCACTGCGGGGTGACCCGGGCATCGGTCCAACGGCTCGAATCCTACGAAAGGCTCATGCCCTGCGTGAGCCGCGGCGGATCCATCCTCATGCACTGGATGCGCAGGAACGGCGCCGAGAACCCGCTGTTTCAATACTACGACGACCTCGTTTCCATCGCCCACGCCCACGACGTGACCTTGAGCCTGGGCGACGGGCTTCGGCCGGGGACCATTGTCGATGCCACCGACGGGGCACAGCTGGAGGAGCTGGTCATTCTGGGCGAGCTGGCTCGGCGGGCGCGGGCGCGGGGAGCTCAAGTGATGATCGAGGGGCCGGGCCACGTGCCTCTGCAGGACATTCAGGCCAACATGATTCTCCAGAAGCGGTTGTGTGAAGGAGCCCCCTTCTACGTGCTGGGGCCCCTGCCCACGGATATCGCGCCGGGTTACGACCACATCACGGCCGCCATCGGGGGCGCCGTGGCGGGAATGGCGGGGGCCGACTTCCTGTGTTACGTGACACCGGCCGAGCACCTGGGCCTTCCCAACACCGACGACGTGCTTCAGGGAGTCATGGCCACCCGGATAGCTGCCCACGTGTCGGATATCGCCAAGGGGCTTCCGGGAGCCATGGAGTGGGACCGTCGCATGTCGAAGTGCCGCTTGAGCCTGGACTGGGAGGGAATGATTGCCGAGGCCATCGATCCGGCCCTGGCGCGGCGCAGGCTGGAAGTCACCCATGATCGGGAGGCCTGCACCATGTGCGGGAAGCTCTGCGCCGTCCGGATCAGCAGGGAATCCGGTGGGCCCACGAGCGGCCTGTGAAAAAGAAACGGGGCGACTCTCAGCAAAGGTTCTGGTACGCCTCTCTCCCCAGACGAAGGATGCTTTCCTTGTCGATGGCGCCCATTCCCTTCTTCATCATGAATTCATGGAGATCGCCGGCGGGCAGGGGTCTGCAGGCATAGTACCCCTGGATTTCCTCGCAGTTTCGGCTCTTCAGGAAGTCCACCTGGCCGTTGGTCTCGACTCCTTCGGCGGTGACGTTGAGCTTCATGCTGTCCGCCATGGCAATGATGGCCGTGGCGATGGCCTTGTCGTTCTCGTCGGCGTTGATGGCGGTGATGAAGGACCGGTCGATCTTGAGGCGATCGATGGGGAAGTGCTTGAGTCGGCTCAAGCTGGAATACCCTGTTCCAAAGTCGTCGATGGCAAGCTTGATGCCCAGACCTTTCAGGGCGCGAAGGGTCTGTACCGCGTTCTCGGAATCTTTCATGAGGAGGGATTCGGTGATCTCCAGCTCGAGCAGCTCGGGCTCGAGCATCGTTTCCTTCAGCACGCTCCCCACCATTTCGGGAAAGCCCTTCTGCACGAACTGAAGGACCGAAATGTTCACGGCCACCCTCGGCAGGGGAAAGCCCTCGTCACGCCAGGCCTTGGCCTGGCTGCATGCCGTGCGCAGCACCCACTCGCCGATGGGGATGATGAGCCCGCTTTCCTCGGCCACGGGAATGAAATCACCCGGCGAGATCATCCCGATCTCCGGGCTCTTCCAGCGCAGAAGAGCCTCGACGCCGCACAGCTCCCAGGTCTGCAGGTTGAACTGGGGCTGGTACCATACCGTCAGCTCGTCCCGCTCGATGGCTCGCCGCAGCAGCGATTCCATGGTCAGCCGCTTGATGGCCGCCTCGTTCATGGATTCGGAAAAGTACTGGAAGGAGTTCCTCCCGGTGCGCTTGGCGAAATACATCGCCATATCGGCTCTTTTGAGGAGGGTCTCCGCGTCCTGACCATCCTGCGGAAACACGGAGATTCCGATGCTGGTGGTGACAATGACTTCGTGGTCCGCCAGGTGGAGGGGCTCCGAAAGACTCTCGAGGATCCTCGCTGCCACCCCCGCCGCATCTTCGCTCCTGCCGATCTCGGAAAGGAGGATCATGAACTCGTCCCCCCCCATCCTGGCCAGGTTATCCTTATGCTGCCCCAGCGCCGAGCGGGTGACGGCGTCACCCATCCTCAGGCATTTGGTGAGCCGCTCGGCCGTCTTGCGCAGGAGCTGGTCGCCCACCGAGTGTCCCAGGGTGTCGTTGATGCGCTTGAAGTTGTCGAGGTCCAGGAAAAGGACCGCGATCTGTCGATCGTGTCGTCTGGCGAGCTCGATGGATTGAGCGAGTCGAACCCGGAAAAGCTCCCGATTGGGAAGCCCCGTCAGGGTGTCGTAGTAGGCGAGCTGCCGGATCCTGGCTTCCGCCTGTGACTTGCGGCCGAGGGCCAGGGCATGCTGACGCACCTCGAACGGATGAAAAGGCTTCTGCATGTAGAAAATCTTGTCCGCCGGGGGAGCCTGCCTGGATATCTCGCGGGGATCGACATCCGAAAAGGCCGTGGCAATGACGATGTCCACGTTGGGATCCATGGCCCGGATCTCCCTGGCCGCCCATAC
>JALOOX010000123.1 GCA_025454175.1 Syntrophobacteraceae bacterium
TCAGAAATCCGGTGAGGACCGATTGACTGTACGCTCGAGGGCTCGCCATGATCTTGAGAGACTACGCGACAAGTACCTTCCTCAGCTTGGGGAGATCTGTGAGTGATCACGCTAAATGATGGAAAGGTTGTCGGGAATGTGCAAGGAATATGAGGGAAGTGGGTAAGAGTCCCTCAAGGAGTCTGGACACTCCTGGCAACGGAGACTCCTACCCAACCCTAACAGGTAGGAGTGATGCTAACAGAACTGCTTCGAAGAGTCAGTCTATTTCGCCTTCTGCGCGCCATCGATGTGGACCTTGCCCGGAAGATCCGGGACGAGTGCTGTCCCCATTGTGGCGGCCCCCTTCGTCGAGCCAGCTATCGACGCAAACCCCGAGGGGGTCCGGAAACCATCCCCGAAGAATATCTCATGCGCGAGAGCCTCTGCTGTGGCCGGGAAGGATGCCGCAAGAGGACCCTTCCGCCGTCGTGCCTGTTCATGGGGCGGAGGGTGTACTGGGGTTGCGTCATTGTCGTGGTCCTGGCTCTTCGGCAGCAGAGGCCCGATGGAGCCAGCGCCGGGAAGCTGCAGCGGATGTTTGCAATCCCCAGAAAGACCCTCGTGCGCTGGTTCGCGTATTTCCGGGATGAGTTTCCCGGGAGCGCCAAGTGGCAACGGCTCCGGGGCCGGGTGCCCCCATCGGTCGACAATCGACGTCTTCCGGGAAGCTTGCTGGAGTGCTTTCTTGAAAAGGCCGTGAGTGCGCAAGGGGCTCTTGTGGACTGTCTTCGCTTCCTGGCTTGAGGGTGCGCGGTCAAGGATTCCGAGGGGAAATCCGGGGCGCGCAGAAGTTGGGGAATTCCAGGAGATGCCCCGGTCCAAGTATAGAGGGGCTACGTTCTCGGATGGTTCAACCCCCAAGACAAGGAGCCGCCCCCATGCCCGAAGAGTCGAAAAAGTCCCTCAAGAGCTGGTCGCACCTCCGATTTTCCATCATCGGGCCTCTGCTTGCGAGGCCGCCGGAGCGAGGGACGCTCCAAAAGGAGCTCGAAGCCCTCGCCTCGCGCCGCTACCCGCATCCAACCCGCAAGGATTCCTGGGTCACCTTTGCCGTCTCAACGATCGAGCGCTGGTACTACAAGGCTCTGGAGGGCGATGATCCGGTCTCCTCCCTGGGAAGGAAGGTGAGGAATGATGCGGGAGCCAAGCGGGCCATGAGCCGGGAGCTCATCGCGCGCCTCCACGATCAGTACCGGCAGTTTCCTCACTGGAGCTACCAGCTCCATGCGGACAATCTGGCGGCGTTTCTCGAGGAGCACCCGGAGCGAGGTTCAATGCCGTCGTATTCGACCCTTCGAAGGGAGATGGTCGAAAGAGGCTGGAAACGATCCAGCCTTCCTCGGACTCCGGGGCAGGTGAGAGCGGCCGATCGGCTGGAGAAATGGGAAGTCCGGAGCTTCGAGTCGGAGCACTGTCACGCGCTTTGGCACCTGGATTTCCACGAGGCTCGAAGACGCGTTGTGGATCCAAGCGGCCTCTGGCACACACCGCGGGCGCTCTGCGTTCTCGATGACCGCTCGCGTCTTTGCTGCCACATCCAGTGGTATTTTGCCGAAACCGCTGAAAACCTCATCCACGGGCTGACGCAGGCCTTCTACAAGCGGGGCCTCCCGAGGGCGCTCATGACCGATAACGGCTCGGCCATGTTGGCCCTTGAAACCAGAGAGGGGCTGCTGAGACTCGGGATCGTCCACGAGACCACGCTCCCCCATTCCCCATACCAAAACGGGAAGCAAGAGAGCTTCTGGAGCGGACTCGAAGGCCGGCTCATGTCCATGCTCTCCCAGGTCAGTCCCCTCACCATCGATTTCCTCAACCGGGTCACCCAGGCCTGGGTCGAGCTGGACTACAACAGCAAGCCTCACCGGGAGATCGCGACTTCTCCCGTAAAGCGGCTGCTCGAAGGTCCCTGCGTCTCGAGACCCGCCCCGACGACCGAGGCGCTCCGGCTGGCCTTCAGCGTCGAGGAGACAAGGTCCCAGCGCCGAAGCGACGGGTCGATCTCGATCAAGGGGATTCGCTTCGAAGTGCCGGATCGCTTTCGCCATTTTCCAAGATTGCACGTCCGTTTTCAGACGTTCGATCTGAGCTCCGCCCATCTCGTCGACGGGAAAACGGGGGACCTCCTCTCCTGCATTTACCCGCAAGACAAGGTGAAAAACGCATCCGGTCTCAGGCGAGCCAAAGGGCCCCCCGAACAGGAAGCCGCTCCACGGCAAACGCGTGACCCGATCCCCCCGCTTCTTGGAAAACTCCTTTCTGACTACGCCGCAACGGGACTTCCCGCGGCCTACCTCCCCAAAGACGAAGCGGCAACGGACGACCAGGAGGTTGAGGGATGATCCGCGACAAAAAACTCCTCGCACTCTATGGGCTCAAATACCATCCCTTTCAGCCGGATATCCCCAAGGAGGCCCTCTGGACTCAGCCCGGAATCGATTCCTTCTTCTTCAGGATCGAAGACCTGGTCATGCAGGGAGGCTTTGCCATGGTCTCCGGCGAGCCCGGACTCGGTAAATCCAAGGTCCTCCAGCAGTTGGCCCTTAGACTTGGCCGTCTCGAAGATGTCACGGTCGGGGTCATGGAACGGCCCCAAAGCAGCGTCGGCGACTTCTACCGGGAAATGGGAGCCCTCTTCGGCGTCAATCTCTCTCCCGCAAACCGCTACGGCGGATTCAAGGCTTTGAGGGAACGGTGGGGCGCCCACATCAAGACCACCCTGATGAGGCCTCTGCTCTTGATCGATGAAGCTCAGGAGATGGTCGCTGCCTGCTTGAACGAGCTGAGGCTCATGTCCAGCGCCGACTTCGACTCCCAGTCTCTCCTCACCGTGGTCCTTTCCGGAGACATGCGACTGCCGGAAAGATTCCGCTCGACCACATTGGTTTCCCTCGGCACCAGGCTTCGGGTGCGCCTCAACCTTGAGCCCCTCTCCAAGGACCAGCTCCTCGACTATATCGAGCACACCTTGAGCGAGGCCGGCGCCCCTCACCTCATGAGCGATCCCCTCAGACGCACGCTTGCCGACCACGCCTCCGGAAACCTGAGGCTCCTCAACTCCATGGCCGAAGAGCTGCTCGTGGCCGCCGTCGCCAGAGAGCTTCCCCAGCTCGATGAAAAGCTCTTCATCGAGATCTTCTCCAGGCGGGCACCACGGCCCCGCAAGGGAAGAGTCGCACAGACCGGGAGCCCAAATGGCTCCTAAAGCCTTCTCATTTCGGCATCTCAAAAGAGAGGTCGGGATCGGCCGCCTCCTCTCCTACTATGGTCTCGATCGCAGACTCATCCGGCGGGGCGAGCAGCTTTATGGACCCTGTCCCCTCCACGGTGGTGACAACAGAACCGCTTTCCGCGTCCATCTCGGGCGGGGGCTTTGGCGCTGTTTCACCGCCTGTGGCGGTGGGGACACCGTCGAGCTCATCCGAAGAATCGAGCATTGCTCCTATGCCGAGGCGGCCAGGCACCTTCAGGGCATCGCGGCAGCATCCCCGCAATCTCCGCAAAAGCCCGACGCCTTTTCTTCGTCTGGCATGGCGCCCTTCACGCCCTTCACACGCTCCATTGCCCTTGATCCCCGGTGCCATTTCCTTCAAGACATCAAGGCCATACGCCCGGTCACCGCCCTAAGCATCTGTCACGAAATAACTTTTACATTTCATGCTGACTGTGGGTGTATCGCATAGTTCCACTCGCCATGGAAGTCATCACGGACGATGTTGACCTGTCGCATTTCCCCGTCCGAAACCTTGATTCCTTTGGGGTATTTCTTGGTATCGAGCTCGCATTTGACTGTCAGGCCTGTGCGCGTCGTCGTTGAAGAAATAAGATTGACGATCACCTCATGACTCACGAGAGGTTTACCTCTCCAATTCTGGCTGATGTAGGAAAAGAGTCGATGCTCGATCTTGTTCCACTTGCTGGTACCCGGCGGGAAATGACAAACCGATACGACAAGACCGGTTTCGTTGGCGAGATTCTGCAGCTCGATCTTCCAGAGTCGAACTCTCGCGCCATTGCTGCCTCCGCCGTCAGCTGTAATCAGGAGACGATCCGCTTCCGGATACGCCTCACGCCCCATGGTAACCCACCACTTGCGGATACTCTCCACGGCAAACGTTGCTGTATCATGGTCGGTTCCAACATTGACCCATCCTGCATTACGGGTCTGGTCGTAAACTCCGTAGGGTGCCACCTTTCCAAGTTCGGGAATCTCAAAATCGTAGACGCGGACTTTTTCAGGATCGCCCTTCGGTCGGAGCTCCCGCCCACCATTCTTGAAGTCGCCCACGCGTTCCTTTTTCTTTGTATCCACCGAAATAACGGGCTGGTTACAAGACTGAAACTCTTTGACCTTCCTGTGAATGTACTCAAACTGGGCGTTCCGGTCCGGATGCGAGCCTCCCTCGGCGGTCTTTCGGTTCGCTTGCAGGCTATAGTCCATTTCATGGAGAAGTTCGGCAACCATCCGGTGGCTGGTCTTATGTCCCATCTTCTTCAGTTCATCCGCAAGATTGCGCACACTCTTGGCCGTCCAACGCAATGGCGATTCCGGATCTCCTCTCGTGACGGGTTCAATGAGCCCTTCCAAGTCGCTTCGAAGTGTTTCGTCAACTTCGATGGTACGCTTTCGTCCTCCTCCTTTCTTGCGCATACGCGCCGCACCGGAAGAACTCGCAGTGGCCTCCTTCGTCTCTTGATCGAGAAGTTCCTTGCACCCTATTGTGATTGTTGGCCGCGAAATCCCTGTTGCTTGCGACGCCAAAGAAATGCCCCCACGGCCAAGAACCAGCGCCTCGGCAGCCACGTAGAGCCGAAGTTGCCTCTCGTTGAGCAGTGGAGCCACAAGTTCGAATCGCTTCTTGATCAATTCTCTCTCCATGAGAGAAATATAGCATGGGAAGGAAAAGTGTAAAGTTTATTTCGTGACAGATACTAAGGTTCGAAGCGGGGACGAGCAGGTACTCCTCTTTTCTCAAAAACACTGTCGCCGTGCGGCTTCACGATATGGTCGGAAATCCACTGGCGTATTGTGGACGAAGAATCGACCCCGACGAAGCAGCACGGTTTGGCAAATGGCGTTTCCCAAGATACTTCCCCAAGGCTCGGATTCTCTACAACGCCCATCGGGCCCAAGCCTTCCGGAGCCAGGGCATCATCCTGGTCGAGTGCCCATGGGCCGTCATGCGCATCACCCAGGCCGGATTCCCAAACGTCGTGGCCCTTCTCGGAACAACCCTTTCCCAAGCTCAGACCTCCTGGCTCGCCTCCGCCAGGGCCATTCTCCTGATGCTCGATGGCGATCCGGCCGGAGACAGGGCCGCCTCCTCCATTATCAACACCCTCACGGCCCACACCCAGGTGCTCCGTCATCAGCTCCAAAACAAAATGGAGCCCGAAGACCTCTCAGATCCTACCCTCCGCTCCATCCTCCGTGATCACTTCCCTTTCTCTTGAACCAGTCCTCTTCTGCAGGCTCTCCTATGCCATTCCCCTATCGCTGCCTGACTCCATCATTTAACCTCAAAACCAGTCCATCAATGATCGTGAACACGCTCAGATCTGCTGGCAGATGTGACCAATGAGACCATCAAGAAGGTTGAATGCAGTGAAATCGCGCACTGCCTCTACCAGGCAATGTCCAGGGGCTCTTGCAGGATCATCGAGGAATCAGTCACCAAGCCGATGAAGGTATGGCTGATCCATAAGGGCAAGAAGGTCCGCCAGATCATCGAGGAGGTCATGCCAGGAATGAAGTGGCTGGATTGGGAGCCAGCGATTACTGAGCCCAACGGCAAGATTGAGAGCATTGCCGCGAAGTTCATCGAGTACCTCAGGACGGTCCAGGGGGATAAGGTATCGACTCGGATGCTCAAGCAAGCCCTGGATCTCAAAAAGATACCCAAATCGACCTTCACTGCAGCTGT
>JALOOX010000016.1 GCA_025454175.1 Syntrophobacteraceae bacterium
CCCGAGCCACCGTCTTTGACTGCGGGATGCAAGAAATTCTCGCCATGATCGTCAGGGCAGACAGACAACTTTCGAAAGCCACGCAGAGGCATTAGTACGCAAGTGTCGAAAACTTGTAAAGTTTGAACGCAAACGAGGGAAAATCTCTGTTGAACGTTTCATACGCCTCTGAAATCGGCGAGTACAATCGGGATCAACTGGCCACGATACTCTCGATTCTTCAAGTTTGGATTCAACCCGCCCGGCCTCCACGGGCATGAGCCAGGTGAAGGTCCGAAGGTCCTGTCTCCGGCTCACCCTCCTCACCGGTGTTTTGTATTCTGATCATCAATGGATTCTTGAATTTATCCCAGGATGTGATAGATTCTTGACTATCAGGTGGTTGGCGGTACCTGCAATCCTTTGGAAGAACACCATAAAAACGAGAGTCCATGAAACCTGCCCCCAGAATCTTGGTGGTCGATGATGAGCCTTTGACCCTTGAGCTCATCGTTGAGGGACTGGCCGACCGGGGATACTCCATCGATGTGGCGTCCAGCGGGACGGAAGCCATCGCCAAGGCTGAGGAGACCAGCTACGATGTGGTCATCACCGACCTGAACATGCCGGGAATGGACGGCATGGAGGTTCTGGATCATTTCAACGAAAACCGCCCCGGAACCATGGTCATTCTGTTGACGGCCTATGGGACCATCGAAACCGCCGTTCAGGCCGTCAAGCGCGGCGCCTTCGATTATCTCACCAAGCCCGCCAAGCTCGACGAAATCATGATCATCCTCCAGCGGGCCGAGGAGCTCAACGCACTGAAGGAAGAAAACGAGCTTCTGCGCTCGCAGATTCAGCAGCGGTTCGCCAACATCATCGGCCAGAGTCCCCCCATGCAGCGGCTCTACCGCACCATCCAAAGGGTCTCCAAAACGGCCACCACCGTCCTCATTCTGGGCGAAAGCGGCACGGGCAAGGAGCTCATCGCCAACGCCATCCATTTCAACAGTGACCGGAAAGACAAGCCATTCGTGCCCATCAACTGCGGCGCCATTCCGGAAGAGCTTCTGGAGAGCGAGCTTTTCGGGCATGAGCGTGGGGCCTTCACGGGGGCACTGAAGGAAAGGAAGGGGCGCTTCGAGCTGGCCCATCAGGGGACGGTTTTCCTGGATGAAATCGGGGAGATGAGCCAGAAGCTCCAGGTCAAGCTCCTCCGCTTTCTTCAGGAAAAACGCTTCGAGCGCGTGGGCGGCGGGCGAACCATCCAGGTGGATGCCGGGATCATCGCCGCGACGAACAAGGATCTTGAAAAGGCGGTGGAGGAGGGGTCCTTCAGGGAGGACCTTTTCTACCGGTTGAACGTCATCCCCATGCACGTGCCACCGCTGAGGGAGCGTGAAGGCGACGTGCCACTCCTGATCCATCATTTCCTCAAACGTCACTGCCAGGAAAAGGATATCCCCCTCAAGCGACTTTCCAAGGCCGCCGTCGAAACGCTGGACCGATACCCGTGGCCGGGAAACGTGCGGGAGCTGGAAAACCTGATCGAACGGCTGGTCATCCTCACGGACGGCGACGAGATCGACATGGACGACCTCCCCCCGCGGTTCCGCCAATGCCAGACCACGCGACCCAACTCCCTCCTGGATATCTCCGTGGGCGAATCGGGCATGGACCTGAAGAAGACCCTGGACGACCTCGAAAACCACCTGATCAAGGAAGCCCTGCGGCGGGCCAACGGCGTCAAGAATCGTGCAGCCAATCTCCTCGGCCTCAACCGCACCACGCTAATCGAAAAGATGAAGAAGAAGAAAATCGTTTATCCTGCATGATTTTTCCAGCCACATCCCGCCAGGCATGATCGCCAATAGTTTGACGACCCCCCTGAGTGCCGTAGAAGTCAAAATACCAACAGTCCCACGCTCGGCCTTTTCGCCTTTTCTCCCGACTGGCATATGCCTTGCTTAATCCAGCGCGGGTGAAGCTCGGCCGGCCTCCGTCGATGCCGGGCAATGCCTGAGGCCGTGTCGGTCGCAGGGCCGGCTATGGGATTTCCCGACATCCATCGCCACCTTGGGAAGAGGAAGAGCCAGGAAAACCTGTAATGGCGTTGTGCCGCAATATCAGGCAGTCTCTGCATGATCGATCCGTACGGGCCACTCTGGTGGCCTGGATGGGCGTGCTCCTATTCGCCCCGGTTGCCGAAGCGGCGACGGAGAACGCCGTTCTCCAACGGATCCGCACAGCCCGGCATTCCACGCATGTGCGGATTGTTTTCGAGCTGGAAGGAGCCCGTCCTCTCTCGGCGGGACCACAGTCCGATTCGGGCTTTCCCATCGTCTTTTCCAGTCTCAAGTCCAAGCTCGGTCGCGATGCACTGAAGGCCAAATGGCCCCTGCCCGTCAACTCCATCGCCATCGAGGAGCGTGACGGCTCCACGGTGGTCCTGATCGCTTTCCGGGAGGGAGCCTCGTCGGTCCAGCACCGGGTCGATGCCAAAGGCAAGACCGCTTACCTTCTCATCGTGGACGTCTCGCTTGAAGCGCCTGGGCGCGGCAAAGCTTCCGCGGGCTCACAGGCGCCCCTCCCACAAACAAAAGGGAATGAGCCCGAGGGAGACGGAGCCCGGCAGGGAATCGAGGGCACCGCCACGGCTGACTCCGGCCCCCTGGGCCAGGGGGAGCCACCGTTCGCCCGGGGAGACGCGCTGTATGATGAGCACGCGAGGAATCTGGCTCCCGCGGCGGCTCGGATCATTGAAGAATACCGCTCGGCGCTTCGCGCCTCACCGCGAGCGTCCGAGGCCGTCCAGGCCCATTTTCGCACCGGCCTCTGTCACCTGGCCCTTGGAGACTTCAAGAAAGCCGAGGAGTCCTTCAAGCAGGTGCTCAACAATCACTCCCAGCATCCCATCGCTCCACTTGCCTGGATGCGTCTTGGGGAGGCCCTCCTGAAGCGGGGGGCCTATATCGAGTCCGTCCAGGCTCTGAGAACATCCCTCAACAGCCCCCTCGAAAAATCCGTGGTCGCCGAGGCCAACGCCTATCTGGGCCAGGGCCTCTTTCTGCTCGGCGCCCACAGTGAAGCCCAGGCGGTCCTGGTCAAATCCCTCGAGGATGATCCCATGGGCCATATCTCCCGACCCGAGATCCTGAGGGTTCTGGGGGAGGCGTATTTCGTCAACCAGGTGTTCGACAAGAGTGCCGAGACCCTGATGTGGTATCTCAACATCCAGAAGGATGCCCCCGGCAAGGACCTCCTGCTGGCGAAGATCGGGGAGAGTCTCATGTACACCCGCGATCAGGACCTGGCGAGGAAGATCTATCTCTACATCGACAAGTATTTCCCGGAAACCGAAGGCTACATCATTTCCAGGATTCGAAGAGCGGAGTACTTCGAAAAGCAGATGCCCCCCAACATGGTCGCAGCCTCAGCCATCTATGAGGAGCTTTCTCAATACCCCATGACAGGGCCAATGGGGGAGTTCCTCACGTTCCGATTGGCATCCTGGGAGAGGGGGCGCGGGAACCATTCCCGAGCCCTGGAATGGATCGACAAGGGCCTGATGAGCCACGGCACTCCCAAGGCCAGGGATGAGCTGCTCGATCTCAAGGCGCGGGTTCTCCTGGATTTCATCCGTGAATCACATTCTGGACAGGACTTCGCCAAAGCCCTCCGTCTCTTCCAGGACAACCAGGGGCTCCTGAACCCGCACATGACTCCGGAGTCCCTGAGCATCATCGCCGAGAGCTGCTCCATGCTCAAGCTTCACCCCACCGCGGCGGAAATCTACCAAAGGCTGTATACCCTGAGCGGCTCAAAGAACGAGGAATGGCTCCTCAAGGCGGCGCGCTGCTATTTCCAGATGGGCGACCCGGAGCGCACCATCCTGAGCTGCCTGCCCCTCCAGGGAGAAGCATACCAGCTCGAGAAAAGCATGCTTATGGGAAGAGCCTATTTCGAAACTGGCAAGTATGCACAGGCCGCGCAGGAGCTCCTGAAGCACATCCAGAAGAAGAACAGCCTGGACGCCACGGATCCGGACGTCCTGCTCTGCTACGCGGAGAGCCTGATCCTGTCGGACCGGGCTGCCGATGCGCTGCCCTTTCTGGACAAGCTGACCCGGGTCCCCGGGCTGGCCGAAGGGGAGCCCCGCATCCGGGTCGGCCTCATGCAAAGTCGAGCTCATTACACCTTGAAACAGCTCGGCCGGGCTGCGGAGGTGATCGAGCAGCTCCTGGCGCTCTCACCGCCCGAGGCGATTCGGGATCGCCTCAATTATGAGCTGTCAAGGACTTACATAGAAATGGGCCAAACCCAGAAGGCATCCGAACGACTGGCGCAGCTTGCCCGATCCTCCAACAGCCTGTGGAAGGCGGCTGCCGAGCAGGAGATCGGGTACCTCGAGCTCAACGGCGGGGCTCCCAAAACGGGGACCCGGTAGATATGGACCCGGAGTGAAGCACCATGGTAGTCCTGATCACGGCAATGACATCCCAAGACAATCAGCGCATTGTCTCGCAGCTCAACAAGATGAATCACGCCCTGCATATCGCCGAGACGCCGCGGGCGGCCACTTCCTTTCTGAGGAAGGAGCTGCCGCACGTCATCCTGTGCAACCTTGACGGTCAGGTCCAGGAAGTCCAGCTCCTCCTGGACGCCTGCAGCGACCTGGACGACCCGGTGCCCGTCATCGTCCTGAGCCAGCCGGCCCGTCTGGAGGATGCGGTGGCCATGATGAAGGGGGGAGCCTTTGATTTCTGGGCCGGTCCCCTCGACATGGATCGCCTGGTGAAGACCATCCAATGGCTGGAGGATCGGGCCGGCGACTCCGAGAGCGCCTCGCCGGGCGTTGCGGGTCACAGCGACATCATCACCCAGAATTCGACCATGAATCAGCTGAAGGCCATGGTGCGCAAGGTTGCCCCCAGCAGCGCCACGGTTTTCCTGCAGGGTGAAAGCGGAACGGGCAAGGAGCTTTTCGCCCGCTTCATCCACCGGAACAGCGACCGCAGGAGCAGACCTTTTGTGGCCATCAACTGCGCCGCGCTCCCCGAAAGCCTGATGGAAAGCGAGCTCTTCGGCTATGAAAAGGGGGCCTTCACCGGCGCCATCCACAAGAAGGAAGGCAAGTTCGAGCTGGCCCACACGGGAACCCTTTTTCTCGACGAGGTGACGGAGATACCGCTCCATCTCCAATCCAAGCTGTTGAGGGTGCTTCAGGAAAGCGAAGTGGATCGGGTGGGGGGGAAAAAACCGGTTCGGGTGGACGTGCGCGTCATCGCCTCCACCAACCTCTCCGTTGAGGAAACCGTGAAGAACGGCCAGTTCAGAAAGGATCTTTACTATCGCCTGAACGTCATTCCAGTCAAGATCCCCACCCTTCGCGAGCGCCCCGAGGATCTTACCCTGCTCTGCCGCCACTTCATCGAGAAGTACAACAAGATGCACAAATGCGCCGTGGAGGGAATGGAGTCCGAGGCCTTGAAGGCCCTGAAGGCACATGCCTGGCCGGGGAATGTCCGCGAGCTGGAAAATACCATTCAGCGGGCCGTGCTTCTGTCCCACAAGGGGAAGCTCGCCCTCGATCACCTCATTCTGGATGAATCCTGCGTGGAGCCGGCATCGGAGATCGATCTCATGCCCATCAGCGAGATGGAAAAACGCCTCATTTTCAAAGCCCTCTCCTCGTCCAGCGGAAACCGGACCAGGGCCGCGGAAATTCTCGGAATCAGCGTCCGCACCCTAAGAAACAAGCTCCACGAATACCGGAGCGCGGGCGAGCCCATGATCGAGGTGGCGTAAAATACGCCGTTCATCTTCCGCATGGTACATCTTTTGCTCAATGGTCCTCTCGCCATGCCATGCAAGGGTGCTCTCCGTTCTCAACCGGCGAGGCTTTCCGAAGCCTGGAGAGCCCGAGCCATTGCCGCCGCCACCGGCGGCGAGCATCAAAATTGCCCCAGGAGTGGAATGATGGGTGATTCCAACGTGGTTTTCGACCGCACGATTCAGCTCATGCAGGATCGGCTGAATCTGACCTCCGTCAATCAGAAGGTCATTTCTGGAAATCTGGCCAACCTCAACACCCCGGGATACGCGGCGAAGGAGACTTCCTTCGAGGAAGTGCTGCGGGAGTCCCTGGAGCAGACCCGGCCGCGCCTCACCCTTTCCGACCCCAAACATGTCGATCCCGGGGACGCGCGAGCCGCGATGGGATCCATTGATCTGGTGGAAACGGGGCCCGTGGACCTCGATTCCGAGATGATGAAGCTTTCGCGAAACAGCATGGAGTATCAGTTCATCGTGACCATGCTGAACAAGAAGTTCACCATGATGAAGCACGCCATCGGCGAGGGAGGCCTCTAATGGATCTCGACAACGCGTTCAAGATCAGCGCATCAGGATTGAGGGCCAGCCGGACGTGGCTCAACGTGATCTCCGCCAACCTGGCCAACGCCAATACCACGCGGACCGCCAGCGGCAAACCCTATGAGCGGCGCACGGTCATTTATGAAAGCGTGCCCAGCCAGGAATCGTTCGGCGAGATTCTGGACGGGGCCTTGAGCGAGGATCTCCAAAAGGTGCGGGTCAATGCCATCGTCCCCGACGGCAGGGATTTCAAGGAAATCTACGATCCGTCTCACCCGGACGCCGACGCCGAAGGGATCGTGAAGATGCCCAACATCAACAGTGTCGAGGAGATGGTGAACCTGGTCATGGCGTCGCGCTCTTACGAGGCGAATCTGGCCGCGATGAGCACGGCCAAGCAGATGGCCCTGAAAGCCCTGGAAATCGGCAAATAGCGCATCGTGCCGAGACACCGCCGGCGATCACATCTTCAAGACCCGGCCGCCGCCGACATGAATCGATCCGCTTCGGGCAGTGGCCTTTTCCGCGATTCAGGAGCTCGACCATGCGCGTCTTATCACGCCCCAGCGATCTGAAATTGCCCCAGGACAAGGTCCTGAGCGACGGACCGCCGACTTTGGAACCGGGGTTCGCCCAGGTGCTCGAAAAGACCATTGGCCAGGTGGATCACCTGCAGCATGGAGCCGACCTGGCCATGCAGGAGGGATCCATACAGGGGGCCGTCCGGATTGACGAGACCATGATCAAGCTGGAGGAAGCGGACATCAGCCTCCGGATGCTGACCAAGGTCCGCAACAAGGCACTGGAAGCATACCAGGAAGTCATGCGAATGCAGTTCTAGCCCAAGCAGAGTCCTTGATCCCAGATGAAAAGCTTTCTTGGTCTCATCGGAAAGTGGAAGACCGGTTTCCTGAGCCTCCCCAGGGCACGGCAGATCCTTTATGTCGGCTCCCTCGCCGTGGTCCTCGGCAGCCTGGCCCTCCTGACCTACACGGTCAACCGCGTCGAATACGCACCGCTCTATTCCCACCTGAACGAGCAGGACCTCGGAAGCGTGGTCGAGACGCTCAAGAACAAGAAGATCTCCTATCAGCTCAGCGGAGCCGGGGGCATCTCGGTGCCCCGGGAGCAGCTTCATGAGGTCCGACTTCTGCTGGCCACCCAGGGCGTCGTCAAGGGGTCCGGCGTGGGCTTCGAGATCTTCGACCAGCAGAAGCTCGGGAGCACGGAATTCGTTCAGCGCATCAACTACCAGAGGGCGCTGCAGGGTGAGCTCGCCCGAACCATCAACGAATTGAACGAGGTCCTCGAGAGTCGCGTCCATCTCGTGCTGCCCGCCGAGAGCCTCTTCATGGAGGACCGGAAGCCGCCCAGCGCGGCCGTGGTCCTCAAGCTGAAGAACGGTGCGCGCCTCGAGCCCCAGCAGGTTCAGGGCATCGTGAACCTGGTTGCCGGCGCCGTCCAGGGACTCTCCGAGGACAAGGTGAGCATCCTGAGCACCGACGGACAGGTGCTCTTTCGCAAGGGCGCCGTCGACAGCACCATGCAGCTTTCGACTCTCCAGATGCAGGTGCGGAGCAACCTCGAGGAGGATATGCGTCGGAAGGTCCAGTCCCTTCTGGAGCAGGTGACGGGGGCCAACAAGGTGACCACCCGTGTCACGGTGGACCTGGATTTCAACCAGATGCAGGTGACCGAGGACATCTACGACCCCGACAGCCAGGTCATTCGAAGCCAGCAGCGCAGCACCGAAAACAACCAGGGAGGCGAGCTCGGCGCCAAGGGCAACCCGGATGTGCCCATCAATGTGGAAAGCCAGCTCATGCAAAGCTCTCCCCAGGGCAAGGACAAGGACAAGGACAAGGAGGCTCCCGGTCAGAAGGCATCCAGCCGCCAGCGCGAGACCGTGAACTACGAGATCAACCGGGTGAGCCGCCAGATCGTGCATTCACCGGGGAACGTGAAGAAGATCTCGGTCGCGGTGCTCGTGGACGGACCCTACGAGATGAAGCCCAATGCCGAGGGGAAGCCGGAGCCGGTTTTCGTCGGGCGCTCCCCCGAACAGATCAAGGCAATGGAGGACATCGTCAGGAAGGCCATAGGATACAACGAGAGCCGTGGAGACCAGATCACGGTTTCCAACATCCCCTTCGCCACCGAATCCGCCGAAAGCGGGTTCGTCAAGGCTGAGAATCCCTGGGTCAAGCTCGGGCGGGAATACCTGAAGCCGGCCCTCAATGTGCTGATCGTCCTGCTCGTCTTCTTCCTCATCGTTCGTCCGCTCATGCGTCGGTTCGAAACCCTGGGCGACGAATTGAAGCAGCTGCCGGCTCCCGGCCAGGCCCTCCCCGGCGGCGACCAGCAGGTGTTGAGTCTTCCCGATGAGCCCGTTGAGCGCGAGCTGTCCCTGAGAAGGCGGGCCCTTCATCTGGTGCAACAGAATCCCGACCAGGCCGCAACCATCATACGGGCCATGCTGAGGGAGGAGCAGGCGTGATGCAGAAGCCCTTTGGCGCTCAAAAAGCGGCGATTATTCTCATGTCGCTCGGTGAGGAGGTCTCGGCCCAGATCCTCAGGAATCTGTCCACCGAGGAAATCAGGAAGCTCGGCACGGAGCTCACGAACATTCACGGGGTCAAGAAGGAGCTCTGCGATGAGCTGCTCCTGGAATTCACCGCCCAGTTCAATGAAGACGCGGACATTCACACCCCGGGCGACGACTTCCTGAAGAACCTCCTGCCCAGTGTTCTCGGCAAGGACCAGGCCGCCGACGTCATGACGACCATCGAGCTCGAGAAGGAGCAGGTTCCGTTCAAGTACGTCCGGGAAATCGATCCCAGGGTTTTGGCCAACTTCATCAAGAGCGAGCACCCCCAGACCATCGTGATCATCCTGGTCCACCTGGGGCAGGAAAAGGCCAGTCAGGTGCTGGCCCATCTGCCTGAAAACCTGCAGTTCGAAGTGATCCAGCGCATCGCTCACCTCGAGACCGTCCCGCCGGATCTGGTGAGGGAGGTGGACGAGGTGCTTCAAAAGGAGCTCCTCTCCGTCGGGAAGGGCACCCAGCAAGTCCTGGGCGGCGTCCAGGCGGTGGCCGAGATCCTCAACCACAGCGATCGCCGCACGGGGGACGGCATCCTCCAGTCCCTGGAGGAAAACGACACGGACCTCGCCGAAAAGGTGCGCAAGCTCATGTTCGTGTTCGAGGATCTGGCGGGACTCAATGATCAGGGTGTTCGCGAGCTGCTTCGCGAGGTGAAGAACGACGAGCTCACCCTGGCGCTCAAGACCGCTTCGGACGAGCTCAAGAACAAGATCTTCAAGAATCTCTCTCAGCGGGCCGTCCAGATACTCGAAGAAGAGATGAGCGTCATGGGGCCGGTGAGGCTGAGCGACGTGGAGGCCGCCCAGCAGACCATCCTGAACGCGGCGCGCAAACTGGAGAAGGAAGGCAAGATCGTCCTGGCCGGCAAGGAGGGTGGAGACGCCTTTGTCTAGAATCATCAAGGCCTTTGAGTCGGAATCGGAATCGATATGCGCCTTCAGTTTTTCGGAGATCGTCGAGGCGGCGGAATGTGACCAGCCGGGAGAGGACGTCCTTGAATCTCCATGCCGGGAAGTCGAGCCGGACCCTCTCGTCGATCTCGAATCCCTGGTTCAGCAGCGACTGCTGGAAGCCGAACGGCGAGCCCAGGAGCTCGAGCAGGAAGGCTATGAGAAGGGCTACGCCCAGGGCCTCAAGGACGGCGCGGAATTCGGCCGCAAGAGCATGCAGGTGGCCAGGGAGCAGTTCGAAGCCCTTCTGGAGCGTTTGATGTCGCTTCCGAAAGCGGTGATCGAGGACTATCGAGACTGGTTCATCTCTTCCTGCCTGGCCGTCTCCAGGCACATCGCCCTGGGGGAGCTCCAGACCAATCCACGCATTCTCACACAGCTCATGGAAGGCCTCCTGAGTGAAGCCGAGGAAGCACAGGGGATCACCCTCCATCTACACCCCAAGGACCTTGATCTTCTGAACAAGCATTCGTCCCTGGAGGAGATGGTGGCGAAAGCCGAGAAGACCTTCTCCATAAGGCCGGACCCTGAAATGCCACGGGGGGGCTGCCGCCTGGAGAGCGATATCCAGCTGATCGATGCGTCGCTGGAGAACCGGCTCTCCCTGATCGAGAAAACCATTCTGGAGACGCGCGACCTGGAGGAAGATGAATCAGAGCTCAACGGCGCATGACTACCTCCGACTGACGGCCCTCGGCTCCCGCCTCGATCAGGCTCCCCCCTGGGAGAAGTTCGGCAAGGTCGTCCAGATGGTGGGCAACATCATCGAAGCCGAAGGCATCCGCGCCGCGGTGGGAGACGTCTGCAGAATACTCCCCGGCGGCCCGGAAGCCCCCATTCTTGCCGAAGTCGTCGGCTTCAACCACAGACGTTTGAAGCTCAGCCCGCTTTCGGCCATCCAGGGCATTCAGCCGGGCTGCCTGGTTCAGCCCCACCGACAGTCGGGAACCATTTCAGTCGGCGAAGGCATGTTGGGGAGAGTCCTCGACGGCCTGGGACAACCCATTGACGATGGCGGCCCTCTGCCTCCGGGGATACCGTATTCGCTGAGTGGAAAGATCGCCAATCCCCTCGAAAGGCCGCTCATCGATGAACAGCTCGACCTGGGCATTCGATGCATCAACGGCCTGCTGCCGGTGGGAAAAGGACAGCGCATCGGCATATTTGCGGGATCCGGAGTGGGAAAGAGCACCCTGCTCGGGATGATGGCCCGCTATACGACGGCTGACGTGAACGTGATCGCCCTCGTCGGAGAGCGCGGGAGAGAGGTGAACGAGTTCCTCCACAATGAGCTCGGTCCCGAGGGTGTGAAAAGGTCCATCGTCATCGTGGCCACCTCGGACCAGCCCGCCACCGTTCGGATGAAGGCCGCATTCATGGCGTGCGCCGTGGCGGAATATTTCCGGGATCGAAACCTGGATGTCCTGCTCATGATGGACTCCGTGACCCGATTCGCCATGGCGGCGCGCGAGGTGGGCCTGTCGGCCGGAGAGCCACCCACCACCAAGGGGTACACTCCCAGCGTGTTCAGCCAGCTGCCGCGCCTTCTCGAGCGCGCGGGCAACTTCGAACGCGGGTCCATCACCGGCATTTACACCGTTCTCGTGGACGGGGGGGATATGGATGACCCCGTGGCCGATTCCGTGCGCTCCATCCTCGACGGTCACATCGTCTTGAGCCGCAGGCTGGCCCAGGATCGCCATTACCCATCCATCGACGTTCTGCAGAGCGTCAGCCGCCTGACGAGCCGCCTTCTGGACGAAGAAGCCAGGAACCTGAGCTCGCGACTGATCCAAACCCTGGCCCTGTACAAGAGCAGTGAGGACATGATCCGCATCGGCGCCTATGTCAAGGGCAGTCATCACGAAACCGATTATGCCATCAGCATGATTGACGGGATCAACGCGTTCCTGCGGCAGCCCGTGGAAGACTACGCATCCGTCGAGGATGCGAGACAGGCTCTGAAAAACCTTTTCGACTGACCTGATCCCGCGGACGGAAAATCCTGCTGAGCCATGGGTTATCGATTTCGTTTCAAGGCGCTGCAACAATACAGGGAATTCCTCCTCAAGCGGGAGCAGATCGCCCTCGCCCGGGCGCTGCAAAGACTGGAAGCCCGTGAAATGGAGCGTGCGCAGGCTCGGGAGCGGCTGAGGACGGAGTCGATTCATTTCGAGAAACGCCAATGCGAAGGGATGGGAGTGCCGGACTTCCTCGCCTACGGTGACCGTATTCAAGCCCTGGAACAGCATTTGCTTAGGCTTGAAAGGGAAGTCCTGGAGCTTCGCGCCGAGGTGGAATCCGCCCAGCGGAATGTATTGGAGAGGGAGAGGGACCTGAGGGCGTTGACCATTCTCGAAGAGCGCGAACGGGAATCCTACATGCACGACATGAGAAAGAAGGAACAGGGGCACATCGATGAATTCGCCATCCTCGGCACAGGCAGGAGAAAAGACGATTCAGGCTCGTCCTGATGATGCTCCGGAACCAGAACGGGAACAGATCCGCGGCCCTCGGTCCTCTCTGTACAGCGTGCTCACCCTGATCCTCATCATCCTGCTTCTGAAGCTGGGCCTCACCCTGGGACGCCTGGTCGGGGATGAAACCGATTCCTACCTGCCCGCGTTCGCCGAGGAGGTGATGGCTCAGGAGCGCAAGACGAAGCCTCAGGAAACGGAGGCCCGGAAGAAAACCGCTCCGCCCACGCAAGACCCTTCGCCCGCACCCGCGGCAGCCCCGACCCTGACCGACATGGTCGCCCACCTGGAACAAAGGGAGGCTGAGCTCAAGAAACGAGAGGAATCGGTCCGCCAGAAGGAGGAATACCTCTCGAAGCTCGAGCAGGAGACGGAAAAGAAGCTGAAGGAGCTCATCGTCATCCAGAAGGAGATCCAGGCCTACCGAACCGAGAAGGAGGAAGCGCAGAATGGGAAGATCCGCTCACTGGCCAAGATCTACGGGACCATGAAGCCCAAGGAGGCGGCCAAGCTGCTGGAGAATCTCGACGACCAGCTGGTGGTGAGCGTCATCTCCACCATGACCCCCGATGAAGCCGGAACCATACTCGGGAACATGGATGTCAAGAAGGCGGCAAAGATATCCGAGTCCCTGTCTCATCGATGAGCCACTGCTCCGTGCGGCATTTTTGTTCCGGCTGGCTGAGCAAAGTTTTCCGGGCGTCGAGGTCGGAAGAGCGCGGCCCAAACCTCCTCCTGAAAACATTTCCCATAAAAACCATAAGTTAGACCGGACTTTCCCGCTGGCATTGAAGTTGCCTAAACACCTCCCGACGCCGCAATCACGCGGCACATGGAATGTGCCCAGGGGGAAGCGAATGAATCCGAATCGACTCAATGCCGCTCAGCTGCTGATGAATTACAGCGCCCATGAGAACGGCAAGATCTGTCAGAAGATCCAGCATTCAGAGTTCTCTCAAGAGCTTCAATCCATGGCCTCGTCACAGCAGATGGAATCGCCGCGGCAGCTGAGCCCGGAGGCCGCTCCAGCCGGCGTCGCCGCCGCTTCTTCACCCCTTGTCGCCATTGCCGATTCCCAAAGCCGGGACGCGGCTGCCGGCGAGCAGCCATTACCCCTTCCCCCGAAGGCCGAGCCTTCCCGGCAGTTTTTCCCAATGGGTATTGAGGCTCCGCGGGCCGAGGTTTCCAAGGCCGTTGCAGGCCGAGCCAGGCTCGCGGCGGTGAAGCCGGTCCGAACCGGCAAGCCCCTGAACGGTGACGAGCCTGCGTTCACCAATCCCCTGCTCCTCGACAGAATCCTCGCCCAGCTGCAGTTTCCCGCGGAAATCCGCCAGCGGTGCGTCGCGAGCCTCCAGAAGCACGGGAGTCTCTCCGTGGATGAGCTCTTTTCCGCTCTTGCGGGACCTGCTTCCGGGGGGAGCAGGGAGACCGCTCCACCGGTGGTCTCCGCATCAGACGTTCAGGAGCTCGTCAATTCAATCAAGATGGGCAGTTCGATCGGCATCCCTGGTTTGAGCGATCTCAAGATCAAGAAGGACGGCGTGTATACGCTTGAGGAGCTCAGGGACCTTCTCAAGCCGCTCACCCAGAGCAGAAGGATCAAGGCCGCATCCCAGGCGGCCCGGCGCGCTGCCGGCCATCCGGTGGGCTTGCGGGAGATTGGAATGGAGACCCCCGATTCCCCTCAGGTCGCGGCAGCCCCCGAGGGACAGCTCGAGAGACTCTCGGCAAGCCGTCTGCCCTCATTCACGGCGATCGCTCCCGAACGCCCGTCGCGGATGCATCGGTCTCCTCCAACGGGCGAACAGGAGAGAAACGAACAGCAGGCCGGAAACCATCGCGTGGGCGCTCCCTCCGTCAAGCCGGAGGCCCGAAGCCAATCGGCATATGACATTTCCTCCGGCCCGCGGGTCCATGCGACCCCGCGGGGGGCAAAGCAGGACCGTTTCGATCCCGATTTCGTTTCACCAATTCCCTCGAAGTCGGGCGCGGAAGCGCCCGTCGAGGAAATCTCCGCTCCTCCACGCCCTGTTCAGGCTCCATCCCAGAAGACCGAGGGCACCGTCTTCTCATGGGATCGGAGCACCGGCGGCAAGCACAGTCCTCACCCTGCCCGCATCCAGGAACCTTTGTCCGGCAGCGTGGCCGTCTCCGCGATGGCGGTGGACGCTCAAAACGAGGACGGTTCAGGCCCCGTGGAGGGGTTGAGTGACAACACCGCCGATTTCAAGGTTGATTCGCTTTCGGGGGGTGATCCCTTCGACGGACCGGACAGCAAGGATCCCGGGAGCCCATCACCCGGCCGGCAGGACCGGGGAAATGACCCGAACGGTTTTCAGGGAGGACGCGAGGCGGATACCGCCGCCGGCCCCGGTCGGCCGAGGAGCGAGACTCCGTTCAGCGTGGTCTCCTCGTCCAGCGGGGTCGAAACCCATCCCAGAGCGGATGTGCGAACCGAACGCATCAATATTCAACACCCCGGCTGGACCGAGAAGCTCTCGGAGCAGGTGATGGAGAGGGCTCGGTCGGGCAAATCATCCCTGGTGGTCGAATTTGAACCCCTGGACCTTGGCCACATGACGCTTCGGATCGAGGCGGACCAGCGGCAGGTGACCGCCTGGATTTCGACCCAGACCGAGGAAGCCAGGACCCTCCTGCTCCAGAACACCACGGCCCTTCAGAAGCACCTGGCGGAGCATGGCCTCAGCCTGGGCCAGTTGACCGTCAATGTGAGCGACGGTAGAGGCGGCACCAGGGGAAACGTGGACCATCGCAACGGTCGCAGGACATCGAGGATCGGAGCCAGGCCGGGCAGGGAGCCCCAGGGGGCTCCCGTCGCCCCCGGCATCCACAGCAGGCTCATGGGCCAGGGCGGCCACCAGACGATCAGCCTGACGGTTTGAACCGGGAAGAATACTCACAGCACTGGAGATAGAACATGTCCGACATGACCATACCATCCTCGACCAGCTCCGCTTTCTCTCAAGTGTCTCAGAAGGGGGGCTCCGCCGCGACGAGCATGCTGAACATGAACGCATTCCTCACCATGTTCACCACCCAGCTCAAATACCAGGATCCCACCAACCCGATGCAATCCTACGAGCTGGCGGCCCAGCTGGCCCAGTTCAGCTCGGTGGAAAAGCTCACCGGCATCGAGAAAAGCATGACTGAAATGCAGTCGTATCTTTCGGCCCTGCACAATGCCCAGATGATTCAGGCCGTCGGCAAGGAGATCACCGGCGCCAGCAACATCATCCAGGTGACGGGAGACCAGATCACCCGGTCCGGCTTTCAGCTCGGGGTCGGCGCGAGTGAAGCCGTGGCGAGGATCCACACCCAGACGGGCGACGTCGTCAGGACAATCGCCATGGGAGAGCTCGCGGCGGGCCGTCACAAGCTCGAATGGGATGGGAAGAACGATGCCGGCCAGAAGGTCGCTCCGGGATTGTACGCCTTTGAAATCCTGGCCCTTGGAAGTGACGGAAGCGCGCTCGACGTGGACACGTCGGTCAGCGGGACCGCTTACGCATTCCGCATGGTCGAGGGGGTCCCCTTCCTGGTTCTGGACGGCGAGAACGGACTCCTGATTCCGACGAGCTCCGTGAAACAGGTCAACAATCCCTCGGCCTGACAGGCATCGAGGAGATCGATTCAAAAATTTCAAGCCGCACCGGCTTGACGGGCTCCAGCACCAAATGGACGACTCGAGCATCATCAATCGCATGGGGAATTGAAGGGAGGAGCATCATGGGCATCAACAGTGCGATGTACAATGGGGTCAGCGGTCTGAACAGCTTCAGCGCGGCCATCTCGGTGGTCGGGGACAACGTGGCCAACTCCAACACCACGGCCTACAAAACCAACAAGGTGCATTTTGGAGACATGGTCAACCAGTACCTTTCGATCAACTCCAACGACACCGAGAGCGAGGGGGCCGGGAGCATGATCCTCGGCATTTCCACGGACTATGCACAGGGCCTCATCCTGAACACGTCCAACTGGGCGGACCTGGCCATCGGCGGCGAAGGGTTCTTCAACGTTCAGGACCCGATCTCGGGCAAGATGTATTACACCCGGGACGGGAGCTTCCACCTGGACGACCAGGCGTACCTCGTGAACATGCTGGGCCACAGGGTCCAGGCCATCGGCGGCAGCGGGGACATCCAGGTTCCGAACATCCAGAACTTCGTGAGCTTCCACGTGGAAACCGATGGGAGCATCTACGGCGTCGACAACACGGGAGCCCAGCAATTCATCAATCAGGTCGCGCTCTTCAGCTTTTCCAACAAGGATGGCCTGGTGCGGCAGGGAAACAATGTTTACATCGCCGGGCCGGAAGTCGGGCAGGTCTTCGACAATGCGACCTTGCCCGAGATCTTCGGCAAGGTGCTGGATTACTCCCTGGAGAACTCCAACGTGGACCTGGCCAAGCAGATGGTGGACATGATCATCTTCCAGGCGAGCTACAACGCCAATTCCAAGACCATCACCACTTGCAAGGACATGATCGACGCCACCATCAACATGGTCCGTTAACCGGGGGCTCCCTCCCGAGGACCGAGCTCAGGGATCGATCCCGCGCGGCCGGCGCCCTTGCGCCGGCCGCTTCCAAGTCAAGCTTTTGACATATTCCCTGCTCCACGGAGCCGGAGTGATCGGCTCCGGGCTTAAGCCCTTTCATCCTGCCTCGCGTCATGGCCCCCCGGCTCCCGGCACCGTAACCCCTTTAGCCCCGCATGCCGGCTGGCCCGCCTCCCCTTGTCAATGGCACGCTCGTTGCTTTTACACATTGCCGTCAAGCCTTCCGTCCGGAAATCCCCCGGACGTGCCGGCCCGGCCCGAGCCCATTCCCCTTTGGATGCCGCATGACGATTCAGGAGAGGAGCGAAACAATCCATGGCAGCTGAAGCCCATGACAACGAAGATCCCAAGGAAGCCAAAAAAGGATCGCCCCTGATCAAGATCGTGATCCTGGTCGTGATCCTGGCTGCATTGGGAGGCGGAGGCTTCTTCGCCTACGGCAAGTTTTTCAAAAAGGCGCCCGCCGAGGGCGATCAGGGTCAGACGGCGGCCGCTCCCCCCGAAAAGCAGGTGATCTGCGACTGGGACCCCATGCTGGTGAATCTCGCGGACCCCGGAGGCAAGCGCTACCTGAAGCTCGGCATGAAGCTGGAGCTCAACAACGATCGCGTCCTGGAAGAAATGAAAAACCGGAGCTTCCAGATCAAGGACGCCATGTTGATGGTCGTCTCCAGCAAGGAATTCGACGACATCGCCACGCCGTCCGGCAAGCAGGCCTTGAAACAGGAAATGATGGCCCAGATGAACAAGATCGTCAAACAGGGCCAGGTCAAGGACATTTTCTTCACCGACTTCATCATACAGTAGGTCCGGACAGATCGAGACATGGAAAAGATACTGTCCCAAGAGGAAGTCGATGCCCTGCTGAGGGGTCTCTCCAGCGGCGATGTCGACTCGGAGAAGAAGGAGGAAGTCGAGAGAAGCGGCATCAGGCCCTATGATCTGACAAGCCAGGACCGGATCATACGCGGCAGGATGCCCACCCTCGAGATCATCAACGACCGCTTCGCCCGGCTCTACCGGGTGAGTCTGTCGGCTTCCCTGAGGAAGGTCATCGACATCACGGTGACCCAGACGGAGATGATCAAGTTCGGCGAGTTCTCCCGCACCCTGCCCGTCCCGACCAGCCTCCATGTCCTGAGAATGGAGCCCCTCCGGGGCCACATCCTGCTCGTCGTCGAAAGCCGCCTCATCTTCAACCTCGTGGACTGCTTCTTCGGGGGAACGGGAAAAAGCAGCTTCAAGATCGAAGGCAGGGACTTCACCTCCATCGAGCACCGCCTCATCCACAAGATCGTCGAATCCACGCTCAAGGACCTCGACCAGTCGTGGAAGCCGGTCTGTCCCATCACCTTCCAGTTCATCCGGTCCGAGGTGAACCCCCAGTTCGCCACCATCGTGCCGCCTTCCGACGTGGTCATCGTGGTTCATTTCGAACTGGAGCTCGACCGGCTCATCGGCAAGATGATCCTGTGCCTGCCCTACTCCACCATCGAGCCCATCCGGGACCGCCTCTATGCGAGCTTCCAGAGCGACCAGATGGAAGTGGATTCGCGATGGGCCGATCGGCTGAAAAAGAGACTCCGGCACGTGAACGTCAACCTCCTCGTCGAGCTGGGAAGAACCCAGGTCAAGGGACGGGACCTTCTGGAGCTTGGTATTGGAGACGTTTTGCTCCTGAACCAGGACGTGCATGACCCGCTGACGGTTCGGGTGGAGGGCGTTCGGAAGTTCAAGGCGCATGCCGGCATGAGCAGAGGGAACAAGGCTTTTCAAATCAGCGAAGCCCTCATTCCGCCCTCCACGGAAGCGGAAGAACATTAAGGAGGATCACTCCATGGACATCGAAGACATCAAGGCCGAGCTCATGCAAGGCGAATCCGGGCCGGATGAGGAGGATGACAAGGCCCATTTCCCGAACCTCGAACAGGCTCCCAACCGGAAGCCCACCATGCGGGAGCTGGACTTCCTGCTGGACATCCCCCTCGAGGTTTCCGTCGAGCTGGGGAGCACCAACATGTTGGTCAACGACCTGCTGCAGCTCGGACAGGGCTCGGTCATCGAACTGAACAAGCTGGCCGGGGAGCCTCTCGAGATTCTCGTCAACCACACGCTCATCGCGCGTGGAGAAGCCGTGGTCATCAACGAGAAGTTCGGAGTCCGGATCACGGATATCATCAGCCCGACGGAGCGAGTCAAGCAGCTCGGCTGAGCTCATCCGTCCCCGACGGATGCCCGAATCAACGGCGACAGCCTGCAGCCCGCTCGGGACCAATGCAGCCTCAAGGATCGCGACCTTAATGGATGACGGGCTCAACTTCGGATTACAGTTCGCCAAAATGGCGGTCGGTCTCGCCGTCGTGCTGGCCGCTCTCTACGCGTGCGCCTACGGGCTCAAACGGACCGGGCACTGGCTCAAGCGCCCCCAGGCCGAGAGCTGGATTCACGTCCTTGACCGTCAAGCCATCGGCGTCAAACATCAGCTCGTTCTCCTGAAGGTCCAGGACCAGAAGCTCCTGGTGGGGATTTCGCCCCAGGGGATCAACCTTTTGACTCGAATCGAGGGAGATGCCGGCGATCCAGGCGCCACGGCATCTCACCAGGCCGACAAGCCATGATGACATGCTCCAGACTCCCTTACCGCCCGGACATCCATCCCCGAAGCATCGCGCTCCAATGCTCGAGACGGCTCTTCCTGTGGGGAGCCCTGCTGGCTTTCATCGCTGTCATTTTCCTCCAGGCCCATGAGGTCCTGGCGGCGGAGATCAACCTGCCAGGCCTGCGATTTCATTTCGACGATCCCGAAAGCCCCAGACAGATCTCGGGAGTGCTTCAGATCGTTTTCCTGCTGACCATCATGTCGCTGGCTCCCGCGGTCCTTGTGCTCATGACCTCCTTCACACGGATTGCCGTCGTGCTCGCCTTTCTGCGCCAGGCCCTCGGCACCCAGGGGGCTCCTCCCAATCAGGTCATCATAGGCCTTTCCCTGTTTCTGACCTTGTTCATCATGCAGCCGGTCTGGAACAGGATTCACCAGGAAGCGCTGGTTCCCTACCAAAAGCATGAGCTCTCCGGGGAGGAATTCGTGAAACGGGGTCTTCAGCCCATCAAGGAGTTCATGCTCAAACAGACCCGCAAACCGGATCTGGCCTTCTTTGTCTCCCTGGCGCAACAGGAAAAGCCTCAGAATGCGGAGTCGCTCCCCCTCACCACGGTCATCCCCGCGTTTGTCATCAGCGAGCTCAAGACCGCCTTTCAGATCGGGTTTCTGCTCTACCTGCCCTTCATCATCCTGGACATGGTGGTCTCCAGCATCCTCCTCTCCATGGGAATGATGATGCTGCCCCCCGTCATGATCTCCATGCCCTTCAAGCTCATGCTCTTCGTGCTGGTGGACGGCTGGAGCCTTCTGGTCGCTTCCCTGGTCAAGAGCTTCCGATGAGGAGGCGTCCATGACACCCGATTTCGTCATCGGCCTGGCCCGACAGGCCATCGAAACGCTGCTGCTGGTGAGCCTGCCGGCTCTCCTTCTCAGCCTGCTGGTGGGCCTCGTCATCAGCCTGTTTCAGGCCGTGACCCAGATTCAGGAGATGACCATCTCCTTTGTTCCCAAAATCGTGGTCACATTCCTCTCCCTGCTCATATTCGGGGCCTGGATGATCGAGAAGCTCGCCGACTTCACGCGGGAGGTGATCCAGATGATCCCCCAGTGGATCCACTAGCGGCGGCACCATGAGCCTGGAAAGGACCGGAAGGAGATTCCCTTGGCCGCCTTCCATGTGAGCACGACGGAGATCGGCATCCTGCTCGCGATCCTGCTTCGCGTCAGCATCATCCTCTTCCTCGTGCCCCTCTTCGCGGGCCATCAGGTGCCCGCCGCCGTCAAAGCCCTCGTGACCATGGCCCTGAGCTGCATGATGTACGGTCTGGTCGGAAGGACCATGACTCCGCTGCCCCTCGACATGGCTTCCGTCCTGTGGATCGTTCTTGGAGAGGTCCTGCTCGGAGCCTTCCTGGCGCTGGTCGTCCTGATGGTCTTCGCGGGGTTTCAGCTGGCCGGGGAGCTCATCAGCTTCCAGATGGGCTTCGGGTTCGCCCAGTCCGTCGACCCCCAGAACGGAGCCTCCATGATGATCCTCAGCCGCTGGTTTCAGATCATCGCGACCCTCATATTCTTCAGCCTGAACGGTCATCACGTGGTCATCTCGGGAATCGCCGAGAGCTTCCGAAATATCCCCATGGGAGGCTTCACCGCCAACACCGCGATGATGGAGCACATCCTTCTCATGTCCCGCCAGTTGCTGGTCGTTGCCATCAAGCTCTCCGCCCCCGTCACGGTGGCCATTCTGCTGAGCCAGCTGGCCCTGGGCCTTGCGTCCAAATACGCACCCCAGGTCAATATTCTGGCTTCCGTATTTCCACTGACCATTCTGCTGGGATTTTTGCTCCTCGGGCTCTCGGCCCCGCTGTGGGGAGAAGTGCTGGGGAGCAACCTCGGGCAGATGTTGGGCCTGGTGAGCCAATGGCTCGGCCCAAGGGACGCAGTCTCCCCCTGAGGGGGCAGCCGTCGGACAAAAGATTGACTGAGTCGCTCATTTTGACGTGGAACCGAAACGATGGCGAGTGGCCAGGAAAAGACCGAACAACCGACTTCAAAGAAGCTGGGTGACGCCCGCAAAAAGGGCCAGATTCCAAGGAGCACCGAGCTCAATGCCTCCATCGTGATCCTCGTGGGTGGCGTGGCGACCTACACCTTTTCACAGGCCATTCCGGGGCGGTTCAAAATGCTCATGGAGGAGCTCTGGGAGCAGGGATTCCACACCGCCTTCGAATCGTCCATCTCCGCGGACCTGTTCATGGTCGTGACTCGCCACTTCATGGTCATGCTCGCTCCGATACTCCTGGCCTGCCTGACGGCCGCCATCGCCGTCAGCATCGCCCAGACCAAGGGTATCAACTTCTCATGGGAGGCCGTTCAACCCAGGTTCTCGAAACTGAGTCCCATGAGCGGCTTCAAACGGCTGTTTTCGATGCGCTCCATGCTGGAGCTGGTCAAGTCCATCCTGAAGTTCGTCGTCATCAGCACCACGGCTTACTCTGTTTACCTGTCCGAGCACGAAACGGTCATGAATCTCATGCTGGGAGACCCGGGCCTTACCATCAGGACATTGGGCTCCCTGGCTTTGCGGATCGTCCTGCGCGTCGGCATGATCATGCTGCTCCTGAGCTTCCTGGATTACTACTACCAGAAATGGCAGCACCTGAGGGACCTTCGCATGACCAAGCAGGAAGTCAAGGAGGAGCACAAGCAGAGCGAGGGCAACCCCCAGGTCAAGGGTCGCATCCGGTCCATTCAGCGAGCCCTCGCCCGGCAGCGCATGATGGCCAATATCCCCAAGGCCAGCGTCGTCATCACCAACCCCACCCATTTTGCCGTGGCCCTCCGGTACGACCCGCAAATGGAAGCCCCGCAGGTGGTCGCTCGGGGAGTGGATTTCCTGGCGAGGAGGATCATCAAGACGGCGCGCCGTCATGGAGTGCCGGTGGTGCAGAACCCGCCCTTGGCACGTGCTTTGTATCATCAGGTGAAACTGGAGGAGGTGATACCCGCCGACCTCTACAAGGCAGTGGCCAAGGTCCTGGCCTATATCCACCAGCGGAAGCACCAGGGGCTTCAGCGATAAGAGGAAGCATTGAATACCGTCGCCACCACACCCAACCCGCTCCTGCAGCGCCTCAAAAACGTTTCCGACGGAGACGCCGTCCTGGGGATCGGCATCGTCATGATCCTGTCCATCATGCTGCTGCCCCTGCCGAGCATGCTGCTGGACGTGCTGATCGCCGCCAATATCTCCGTGGCTCTCGTTATCCTGCTCACGGCCATTTACAGCATCCGCGCCGTGGACTTCGCCATATTCCCGTCCATCCTGCTCATCACGACACTGTTCCGCCTGGCCCTCAATGTCTCCTGCACGCGCCTGGTCCTCCTTCACGGCCATGAGGGGACGGCGGCGGCGGGACACATCATAGAAGCTTTCGGCAACTTCATCGTTGGCGGGAACTACGTGGTGGGTCTCGTGATGTTCATCATCCTGGTCATCGTCAATTTCATCGTCATCACCAAGGGTACCGAGCGGATCTCCGAAGTGGCCGCCCGCTTCACCCTGGATGCCATGCCCGGGAAACAGATGAGCATCGACGCAGACCTCAACACGGGCATGATCAATGAACAGGAAGCCCGCAGACGACGGGAAGACATCGCCCAGGAAGCGGACTTCTACGGCACCATGGACGGCGCCAGCAAGTTCGTCCGCGGAGATGCCATTGCCGGGATCTTGATCACATTCATCAATATCATCGGCGGATTGCTCATCGGGGTGCTGCAGAACGGAATGAGTCTTCTGGACGCCCTGAAGAACTACACCCTGCTCACCGTCGGCGATGGGCTGGTCTCCCAGATTCCCGCGCTGGTGATCTCCACGTCCGCGGGCATACTGGTCAGCAAGGCGGCTTCGGATTCGGGAATGGGAAAGGCTTTTGGAAAGGTCTTTCGCATGCAGCCGAAACCCCTGGGCATTGCCGGTCTGCTTCTCTATGTCCTGATCCTGGTGCCGGGTTTTCCCTTCCTCCCCCTCATGACGGTGGGGACGCTGCTGGTTTCCGTATCCCATTACCTGTCCAAGCGTGAGACCGTCGAGGAAACGATGTCAGCCGACGGTCCCCAGACCGCGTCGGATCAGTCGGGCGAGTCGGCGAAGCTCCCGCCGCTCATGGAAGCCCTCGAGCTGGAAGTGGGCTACGGCCTCATCGCTCTCGTCGACGAAGGCCAGAACGGTGATCTCCTCTCGCGGATCAAGGCCATTCGCCAGCAGCTGGCCCTGGATTTCGGCATCATCGTGCCGGCCCTGCACATTCGAGACAACCTGCAGTTGAAGCCCGCCGAGTATCGGGTTCTCCTCAAGGGCAACCCCATCGGCCGAGCCGAGCTCATGCTGGGCCATTACCTGGCCTTGAGCCCGGGTGAGAACGCGGCACCCATCGAGGGGATCGTCACCAAGGACCCGGCCTTCGGCCTTTCCGCCCTCTGGATTTCTGAATCACGCACCGAAGCGGCCTCGGCGGCTGGCTACACGGTCATCGATCTCTCGACGGTCATGGCCACGCATCTGACCGAGCTCTTCAAACAGCATGCGGCCGAACTGCTCGACCGTCAGACGGTGCAGCAGCTCCTGGACCACCTCGCCGAAGTCCAGCCCAAGCTCATCGAGGAGCTGACGCCCGGCATGCTCTCGGTGGGCGCCATCCAGAAGATACTCCAGAACCTGATCAGCGAGCAGATTCCCGTCAGGGATCTGCAGACCATTGCGGAGACGCTGGCCGACCAGGCTTCCGCCACCAAGGACCCCGAGATCCTGACGGAGTATGTCCGACAAGCCCTCGCCAGGACCGTGACCCGCCCCTTCGAGACGCCCGACGGAAAGCTTCACATCCTGACGCTCCAGCAATCCCTCGAGGAGCATCTGATCCGGAGCGTCCAGAAGACGGATCAGGGCAGCTTCCTGTCCCTGGAGCCGAACTTCCTGCATCAGTTCATTCAGTCTGTGAGTGCCGAAACCAAGCGGGTTTTGAACCTGGGGCATCATCCGGTGATCCTCTGCTCTCCCATGCTGCGCCGCCACGTCCGGAGACTGCTCGAACGCTTCATGCCGGAAGTCGTGGTCATCGCCCACAGCGAGCTCAAAAACACCCTCGAAATCCAGGCCATGGGAGTGATCAGGGTAAGCCATGCAGATTAGGATCTTCCGAGCAGCCACCATCGCCGAGGCCCTGGATCAGGTCAGAAAGGAGCTGGGTCACGACGCCATCATCCTGGGAAACCGCAAGATCAGTCTGCCCGGGGATGTCGCGGGAATCGAAGTGACCGCCGCCGTTGAGCAGGAAGGCCGCCCCGAACCCGTCAATCCCGAGATTTCCAGCGACATCAAGGAGATCAAATCCCTGCTGTCGCTGCTCATATCTTCCAAGGACACCTTCGCCCGGATCCAGCTGGAAGAACCACTGTCAGAGATCTACCACGGTCTGCTGACGCGGGGACTCGATGAACGACAGGCTTTCGTCTTCCTGAGAAAAACCCTCCTGGAAATGGGGGAGCCATCGGTGGAAAAGAAGAGCCTCGTTGAAGCGTTTTCCAGGAAGGTGATCGAGAAGATCAGGTTTGCGCGCCCCTTCAGCTCCGGGACCTCGCCAAAGTCAGCGGGGCGGATATTTGCTTTCGTCGGACCCACCGGCGTCGGCAAAACGACGACCCTGGCCAAGCTCGCCGCACTCATCAAGATCAAGCGAGGGAAGAGCGTCGGCATCATTTCCATCGACACATACCGGATCGGAGCCGTCGACCAGCTGCGCACCTACGCCGGCATCCTGGAAATCCCGTTCCTCGTGGCTCAAAGCAGGAGCGATTTCAACAAGGCCAGGGCGTCCTTCGGCAACAGGGACGTCATTCTGGTGGACACCATCGGAAAGAACTACCTCCAGAGAGACCATGTCGGAGACCTCCGGACCATATTCGCCGACACCCCGGGGGTCAACCATCTCCTGGTTCTGAGTGCAACGGCCAAGGATGTCGATCTGAGACAGACCATTCAGCACTTCCAGTCCGTGAGCATCCACAGCCTGATCTTCACCAAGGTGGACGAGACGCTGACCCACGGATGCATGATCAACCAGCTCCTCCGCTTCCCTCACGCAGTCTCCTATTTTGGGACGGGTCAGCGAGTCCCTGAAGACATCGAAACAGCGACACAGAAAAGGCTGCTCACGTTCCTGTTTCCTCCGGGAAATGGTTCGAGTGGAAAGGAATAAGCATGGATCAGGCCTTAGGATTGCGTGAGACCCCTCATCGACGTGAACCCCGGAACAGCAGGCAGCTGGGCGCGGTGGTTCTCCCGCCGGTCCGCGTCATCTGCGTCAGCAGCGGCAAGGGAGGCGTGGGAAAGAGCAACATCGTCGTCAACCTGGCGTGTGCTTTTGACCTGATGGGCAAGAAAGTCCTCGTTCTGGATGCCGACCTTGGGCTGGCCAATATTGACGTGCTTCTCGGGCTGACCCCCAAGGAGAACATCAGTCACGTCCTTGAAGGAAAGCGTCAACTGCGCGAGGTCCTGGTGAACGGCCCCGGAAACATCCGCATCATGCCCGCCAGCTCCGGCGTCCAGGAATTGACTCGGCTCACCGATGAACAGAAGCTCCAGTTCCTGCAGCTCCTCGACGAACTGGAGACCGACGTTGACATTCTCCTCGTGGATACGGCGGCGGGAATTTCCGACACGGTTCTCTATTTCAACCTGGCGGCCCATGAAAGAGTAGTGGTCGTCACCCCTGAGCCCACCTCCCTCACGGACGCCTATGCGCTCATCAAAGTCCTTTATACGCGGCACGGGGAGCGACATTTCAGAATCTTGGCAAATTCTGTGCATAACGAGAAAGCCGGAAAGAGCATTTTCGCCCAAATAAGCAAGGTTGCAGACCATTTCCTGGACGGCATTTCTTTGGACTTTCTGGGCAGCATTCCCAATGACCCCGATGTTCCGCGAGCCGTCCTGCGGCAGCAGGCACTCGTGGAGGCATTTCCCAATGCTCCCGCCGCCAGGGCCTTCATCACCATTGCAGAGAAAATCATGAAGAGCGCTCCTCATCCCAACAATGGAACCGTTCAATTCTTTTGGAAGCGACTTCTTAAAGTCTAGAAGTCGGAGAAAGACAGAAAAGCCATGCTGCAGGTGAACCATTCCCCCACAAGGAATCCGTATCTCGCCCAGAAGGCCCACCGAAGGCTCCTGCCTCATGAGAAGGAAGAGATCATACTCCAGCACTGCCCTTTGGTGAAATTCATGGCCCTCAGGCTGGTTTCCAGACTGCCCAACAACGTCCAGACCGACGACCTCTTCAACGCCGGGGTCATTGGCCTCATCGATGCCATCGAGAAATACGACCCGACCCAGGGCATCCAGTTCGAGACCTATGCCAAGATCAGGATCCGGGGAGCCATGCTGGATGAAATCCGCTCCATGGACTGGGTGCCGCGCTCCCTGCGTCAGAAGGGCCACAGCCTGGAAAAGGCCAGCTCCGCCCTGGAGCAAAGACTGGGACGGAATCCGACGGATGAAGAGGTCGCCTCGGAACTGGGCGTGACCATGGACGAGTACTTCGGACTTCTCGACGAGGTCAAGGGCATCTCCGTCATGCCCGAGGACATCCAGGATGCCATCCAGGAAAACAGGAGCCTGCGCCTGGTGGCGCCGGAATCCGACGAGCCCTTCGTCCACCTGCACCGCTCGGAGCTCAAGGAGCACCTGGCATCGGCCATCAAGACCCTGCCGGAAAAGGAGCAGCTGGTCCTGTCTCTCTACTACTACGAAGAGCTGACCATGAAGGAGATTGGCGCCGTCATGGGCTACACGGAGTCCAGGATCTCCCAGATCCACACCAAGGCGGTTTTGCGTCTGCGGACAAAGCTGGCCCGCAAGCTCAGGCGGGACGATCTGCCCGAGCACATCAACTTCGGAGACGGCAGCCTCTCGTGGAAGACAACGGCCAAGGCCTGACGATATCCTTGCCGGATTGAGCACAAGTCTGAGACATGTTCAATAAGTCCGATGGCATTCCTGAAGATCATGAGCCTGGCGCGGAGACGCCCGGACGCAAGGAGGCGTCCCTTTCCGACGGTTGGGATATGGGAGGGCCTCTCGGCTTCGACGCTGGTCCGGAGAGTCAGTCGGGCGGCATGTCATTCGATTTCGAGGGATTCGAAAAGCCTTCATCCTCTCTCACCCTGGACGATTTCGAGGGCGAGCCCGAACCTTCCTCAAGCGGATCGTCTCCCGAAGCCGTCATGCGGCCAGATGGGCTCGCGGATGAATCCCCGTCCTTCAAGGCCGGCGAACTAAACAAGGGAAAACGACGGAAGAAGCTCATCCTGGCCATATCGGTCGCCGCCTGCATCGGGATAGCGGCCGCCATCGCCGTTCCGGCTTACAAGGCCATGAAGCCCAAGAGGCCCGCCCTCCTCGGGAAAACGAACATTCGACACTCGCTGATTGTTCCCGAATTCCAGGATGAATTCGCTTTTCTCGTTCTGGCCACGTCAGAAAAGGACAAGAACCTGATAAACATTCGATTGAGCTTTGTTTTTTCAGCTTCCAACGCCTTCGAGCAGTTCTCGGAGCACGCCACGATCTACCGGGAGGCCGTTTACCAGTATCTGCTGCGCGCACGTCCGGCCAAAAACTCTCAGAAGCTCTGGCAGGGCATCCTCGAAAAACAACTCACGGAATACCTGAAACAGGTCTTCCCCGGGAGCGGAATTCAAACCATTCGGGTCGCCCACTGGGAAAGACTTTAGCAAAGGCATACGGGCAGCTCCATGCAATTCATCCTGGATTGGTTTCTGGGCAACTCCAATATGATCAGCGCTCTGCAGGTGGCCCTGGACCTCCTGGTGATCGCCCTGCTGCTCTATCACTTCACCAAGCCCCCCAGCAGGCATGAAGCCGCCGAAACCCTCGTGGATTCCCTCCAGCAGGTCATCGGCGAGACCCGCCAGATTTCAGAAGCCTTCGACAGGAATCTGCAGGAGAGGCAGGAGCTCATTAAAGGGCTGCTTCGAGCCTTGGACCAGCAGGTCAATGAGGCACAAGCGGTGTGCAGGAAGCTCGAAGGTTTGCGGAAAGACATGGATAGAGTCTCAAGCACTCAGATCTCGGCGTTTGCATCGGCCGAGAGCCAGGACATCCTGCGGCTGGCCCGTGCCGGCATGGACGCCAGGGCCATTGCCAACAGGCTCGAGAAGCCCATAGGAGAAGTGGAGCTGATCCTCAACCTGGCCAGAATCTCCACCGGATGACATCCCCAAAGCCCAGGCGGCAATTCCACAAACAAGCCCCCCGGCAAATCTTGCCGCATCCCCGATAAAGGTTTCAAGGCTCTCGACCGCGGCTCTTCCGATCACGGAGCATGGGAAGCCGGCCCAGGCGGCTTCGGGATCCATGGCATTCACCTTGCTTATCCTTGAATCCCGAAAGGAGTGGTGGCAATGAAGATCGGCTTCTATGCGGCAGCCCTTGGCGCCTTTGAACAGGGAAAAAGGCTGGATGTGATCTCCAACAACCTCGCCAATGCAGCCACCCCGGGCTACAAGCGGGATTCGGTTCACTTCAGGGACTTCATGTTTCAAAGCACCTATCCTCGCCTCGATCAGGGAAAGATCGCCCAGACGGGCAACCCACTGGACATAGCCCTGAGCGGAGCCGGCTACCTGCGCGTTCAAAGCGACGAGGGAATCCTCTACACCCGGGCGGGCAACCTCCGGCTCAACCGGGAGAATGTCCTCGTAACACAGGAGGGCTGGCCCGTGCTCGGAAAAGGCGGCCCCATCACCCTGGAAAAAGCGGATTTCCGAGTCGAACAGGGTGGTCAGATATTTGACGATAATGCGGAGGTGGATACCCTGGATATCGTTCAATTCCCTCCCGAAGCTCGCCTGGAAAAGGCGAGAAACGGCTATCTCAAGCCTTCCCAGGGGGCTGCTGCTCCGCTTCCCGCCGAGCAATGCATCGTGCAGCAGGGCGCCCTCGAAGAGCCGAACTTCGACATCGTCCAGGAAATGACGCAGTTGATCGAGACCACAAGGTTATTCGAGGCTTATCAGAAAACCCTTCGCATGCACGAAGAACAGGATGCGAACATAACGACGAAGCTCGGGAATCCCTGAGCCCGTCATGGGCTTGTTTCCCTTTTGAGCCTGACAGGAGTCCATCATGATCCGAAGCTTATGGACAGCGGCCACAGGCATGTCCGCGCAGCAGCTGAACATGGACGTCATCGCACACAACCTCGCCAATGCCAACACCACGGGCTACAAGCGCAGCAGGGCCAATTTCGAGGACCTGATGTACCAGACCATCACCCCTCCCGGCGCGGAAACCTCCAATGATGCAAAGGTGCTTGCGGGGATCCAGGTGGGAATGGGCGCCAAACCGACGTCGACCCAGAAGATCTACAGCCAGGGCAACTTCTCCCAGACGGGCAATCCGCTTGATCTGGCCATAGAGGGCAAAGGGTTTTTCAGGGTGCTCAGGGGAACCGAGGAAGCTTACACACGGGCCGGGGCATTCAAGCTGGACCCGGACGGCTTCCTGTGCGATGCCGAAGGCAATCGCGTTCAGCCCGAGATCAGCATCCCCACGGATGCCGCATCGGTCAGCATAGATCCCGGCGGCACCATCACGGCGGTCGGTCAAACCGGGAACGTTCTGTCCACGCAAACCATGACCCTCTATGACTTCCCCAATCCAACGGGTCTTCTGAACGTCGGCAAGAACTACTGCGTTCCCTCGGAAGCATCGGGCGATGCCGAATCCGGTGAGCCGGGCTCTGAAAACTTCGGAACCCTCCTTCAGGGGTTTCTTGAGAACTCGAATATCAACGTGGTCGAGGAGATGGTCAACATGATCATCGGCCAGCGGGCCTATGAAGCCAGCTCCAAGGTCATCAAGGCCGCCGATGAGATGCTTCAGCAGGCCAACAACGTTGTACGATGATGACCCATGAAGACGGTTACTGAATCCGATAAACATAACCAAGTGAGTGGAAGGAGCGAAGCCCGCTTTGTGATCCTGACTCATTGTCTGATCATCTTCCTGGCCGCGGGAATGAGCCTTGGGTCTTGGACCACCTGCCTGGGCATGGAGCCCATGCGCGAGCTCCGAGCTCGGCCCGAGGTCTGGATCGAATCGGACCGGGTGAACATCCTGCATCTTTTCGAGGGAGAAAGACTGCCGGAGGAGTGGAGAAGCCTCATGGCCGGCATAGACCTTGGAGAGGCGCCCATCATGGGCCGGGAAAAGTTCATCGGCTCAGCCCCCCTGAGATCCTACCTGGAAAAGCTCATCGCATCTCAGGGTCTGGATCCGTCCCGGGTCATCATCGATCTCCCTCCGGACCAGGTCGTCCTCAAGAGGAAGACGAGTCGAATCGCCCCCGGAGAGATCGAGGAGATCTACAGAAACCATATCCTGAACAACGCGCCCTGGCGACCCGAGGATCTGGAAATCAGCGGCATCACCCATTCAGGCCTGGCGGAGCTCCCGGCGGGCAAAGTCAGTCATGTCGTCGATGCCAATCCCCGGGAACGATACGTCGGGAACGTCATTCTGACCATTCACTTCCTTGCCGACGGCGGGAAGAAGCGATCCATCAGGGTCGCGGGAAAGGTCCAGCTGCACCGGGAAGTGGTCGTTGCAGCCCGCCCCCTGAGCAGGAACGATATCCTCACGGAGCTTGACGTTCAGCTCCAGAGGATGCCGGTCGGCGAAAACACGGACCGCTATGCAACGAGGGTGGAGCAGGTGGTCGGCCGGCGACTGGTTCGCGATGCGGAGCTCCATCAGTCGCTGATGCTGACCGACCTGGATTCACCGCTCATCCTCAGGAAAGGCGCTCCCGTCACCATTCTCTACGAGCAGCCAGGACTCAGAATCAGCGCCAAGGGCCAGGCCCGCGAAGACGGCGGGGCCGGCAAGGCCATTCGCGTTTTGAACACCCAGACCAACCGGACAGTCATTTCCGAGATCATGGATGGCTCAACGGTTAGAGCGATACACTGAACAACCTTTGGAGAATCGACATGCTCCCATTCCTATTTCACCATCGAAAACCAAGTTTATCCACTTCGAGCAAGAACCGGATCGCCGGCGTCGCGGCCCTGGTGCTCGCTCTCTTCTCCGGTCTCGCTGGATGCGCCACGGCGCCTCAAGCCCCGCCAACCGTCCTGGCTCCCCCTCCGCCACCCCCGATGACTCAGGCTCAGATGGCGCCCGTACAGGCGCAAGCCACCCGAGAGGCCCCCACGGGCTCCGTCTGGAACGAGAGCTCCGGCTCCCTCTTCCGGGACCACAGAGCCCGAAAGGTGGGCGATATCCTGACCATAACGGTGGTGGAGGAATCCAAGGGAACCAAGGAGGCCAGCACCAAGGCCAACAAGGACAAGTCCCTCGACGGCTCCTTCAAGTTCGGGGGGGTCAGCGCCGGCAACAGCGGCGCGAACAGCCCCGTCGGAGCGTTCTCGTTCGGGCCGTACCAGGGCCAGTTCAAGAACGATTTCACGGGCAAGGGCTCGACGTCCCGCACGGACTCCATGACAGCCTACATGACAGCCACTGTTGTGGATGTCCTCCCCAACGGCAACCTGCTCATCAGGGGCTCCCGCTGGACCAAGGTGAACGACGAAATGCAGCAGACGATCCTCGAAGGCATTGTCCGCCCCATCGATATCAGTCGCAACAACACGATCCAGTCCCAACAGATCGCCGAGGCGAAAATCTTCCTCGTCGGCAAGGGACCCGTGAGCAAGCATCAGAAGCCAGGCTGGCTGAGCCAGTTCATAGACGCGGTCAACCCATTTTGATGAAATCAAGGCGTTCAGGATGAAAAAGGGCCATTGGACACTTCTTGCTCTGCTGCTCCTGAGCAGTCTCTCACCCGGAGCTTCTGAAGCAACCCGGCTCAAGGATATCGCTTCGTTTCGGGGAACCGCGACGAACCCGCTCATCGGCTACGGCCTGGTGGTGGGTTTGAACGGGACCGGGGACAAGGATAAGACACAGTTCACCGTCAGCACCCTGGCCAATCTCCTCGACAACATCGGAATCCACGTGGACCCCGTTCAGGTGAAGGTCAAGAACGTCGCCGCCGTCATGGTCACGTCCAAACTGCCGCCTTTTTCACGGGTGGGAGCCAGAATCGATGTGCAGGTCTCGTCCATCGGAGATGCCAAGAGCCTGGAGGGAGGTACCCTGCTCATGACTCCTCTCAAGGGACCCGATGGCAGGACCTATGCCGTCGTGCAGGGACCCATCTCGACGGGGGGATTCAGCGCGGGGGGCCAGGGTGGATCGACTGTTCAAAAGAACCATCCCACCGTTGGCACCATCAGCGGCGGCGCAACCGTCGAGCAGGAGATCCCGATCCAATACGATGACCTGAGCCACGTGGATCTCGTGCTGAAGACCCCTGACTTCACCACCGCCAACAAGGTCGCGGCGGGAATCAATGCCGTTTTGAACGGGCAGTATGCCAGGGCCGTGGACGCGGCGAGCATAAAGCTCCAGATTCCCGAAGGCTACGGAGATCGAATGGTGGAGATGTTCTCTCGCCTGGAGAACATGGAGGTGCAGCCCGACATGGTCGCCAAGGTGATCATCAATGAGCGAACCGGCACCATCGTGATGGGTGAGCACGTCCGTATCTCCCCCGTGGCCATTGCCCATGGGAGCCTCACCGTTCAGGTGACCAAGAGGGCCAACGTCTCGCAGCCCCTGCCGTTCAGCGAGGGCAGGACGGTCGTCACCTCTGAAAGCGAAGTGGATGTGAAAGAGGAGCAGGCATCGCTGGCCTTGATTGGGGGCGGAGTGACTCTTGGACAGGTGGTCCAGGGAATCAACGCCATCGGGGCGACGCCCCGCGATTTGATCAATATCCTTCAGGCCATAAAGGCTGCCGGTGCCCTGCAGGCCGAGCTGGAAGTCATTTAGACTGCATGCCATCCCCGGGTGCGGGGAATTCCTGAACGCCCGGCCAGGGCTTCGACCAGAAATCATGCGGAAAGGCTGCAAAATGAGTATTGAGAGAACAACCATGAGCCCCTCGATTCCACCCGATACACATGATCGGGAATTGGACAGGAAACGACTCAAGGAAGCCTGCCAGGACTTCGAATCCTGTTTGACGCGCATCATCCTGAAATCGATGGGCGATAGCATCATGCGGGCCGAAGAACCCGATCAGGCCAGGGAAACCTACGAAACCATGTTTCGCGAAACCCTGGCCGGCGAGCTCTCTCGACATACCACGGGCGGAGTGGCGGACCTTCTCTACCATAAATTGTCTCCGCTCATACCCGACACGCCCCGGACGGACACGCCGCCCCCTGAAGGGCCTGTGCCCGTCAAGTAAACCAGACATCAAGCCGATAGAGCAAATGAGGAATCATTGCAGTTAGGGAAGAAAGGAAACGGTCCGTGGAGTCAATGGAGCCTAACAAGCATCAAGGTGGTTCCCTCGATGGGAAAGAGGTCTTCCCGCATCGTGAGGCGAGGGAGAACATAGAGGATTGCGAGGCCAAGGCGGAGCGGCTTTTCGAGCTTCTCGTCGCGGAGTCCAAGGCTTTGAGACGGTTTGATTCGGGTCTTCTGCTCCAACTGGTCTCCCGGAAGGAATACTGCCTCGGTGTCCTTTGGGAATCCATGCGGTCATTGAAGGAACATCCGACACAGGGCGGGCCGCCCGAGGATTCCGGAAGGCTCACAAAGCTCAAGGGGCTTCTGTCCGAAATCAATCGGTTGAACAGGGCCAATGCGGTCTTCATCGAGGGTGCGCTGGAGCACTGCCAGGACCTCCTCATGACTCTCATGCCCACGGTCTACGGCCAAACCGAGGGAAGTCCCTCCCACCGGTTCCTTGACTGCAGAGGCGTTACCCTCAAGAAGAAAGCCTAAGCCATGGCAGGTTTGAACGGAACGCTGGAAATCGCCAAGAAAACCCTGCTGAACACCCAGGTCTTTATCCAGACTACGTCGCACAACATCGCCAATGCGGACAACAAGGCGTATGCGAGACAGAAGGTGGTGCAGGTCACAAGCCATCCTCAATTGACGAGGGCCGGCTGGCTGGGCATGGGGGCCTCGGTTGAGCGAGTCATCCAGCAGCGGGATCATTACCTCGAGCAGAGGGTGCTGGAGAGCAGATCCCAAAGGTCGCTCCACGAGACTGAGGCGGCCCAGCTTCGCATGGCCAGCGGCTACCTTGCCGATGACGGCGAATCAGGCATCTCTGGGGCGCTGGGCAAGTTCTGGAGTGCATGGGATGCTCTCAACCAAAATCCCGGCGGCGCTTCCGAGAAGACCCTGGTGGCGGAAGGAGCGCGCAATCTTGCGGAGCTCATCCGCGGCACCACCACCCTTCTGCAGAATCAGGCCAGCTCCATCGAAGGGAATATCCAGGAAAAAGCCTCCAAGGCGGGGACTCTGTTGACGGATATTGCCAACTACAACAAGGAAATCTCCATCACCGAGCTCCGTGGAGATCAGCCCGCCAACGATCTGAGAGACAAGCGCTACCAGGCCGTTCTCGACTTGGCGGACCTCATCCCCATCAAGTACAGCGAAGAGACCGACGGCACTCTCACCGTCACGCTCCTCGGGTCATCGCCCGAGGTCGAGCTGGTCAGCGGGAGCACGGCGGCGTCAGTGGCCTATGATGGAGTCGGACATGTCCTGACCATAGACGGTCAACCCGCATCCTCTCCGCCGGGTGGACAGATCCAGGGCCTCCTGGCGGCGCTGAATGAAATCGGTATTCCGCCGGGAAGCATCCCAGCGGACCCGGACGGTCCTTCCGTTTCATACCTGGACCGCCTGAACGCCCTTGCGAGCTCCCTCATCTCCGAAGTGAACGCCGCACATGGCTCACCCGTATTCACCGGGTCAGGCGCCGCGGACATCCAGCTGGACGGCAGCTTTGTGGCCGACGGCAACGCCGCGCTGGCTGTGGCGGAGCTCCAGCACAAGTCTTCCACCGTGGGAACCGATACTTTCGAGAAGTACCTGGCAAACCTGCAAAACCGCATTGGACTGGGAATCGAGAGAGCCGAAAACCAGCAGGCGTTCCATGCCTCCCTCGAAGTACAGCTCCAGTCCGAGCAGCAGTCGATCTCTGGAGTTTCCATTGATGAGGAGATGGTGGATTTGCTCAAGAACCAGCAGATTTACCAGGCTGCCGCCAAGATCGTTCAGGCTACGGCAGAAATGCTCAATACCGTCGTCAACATGGTTTAGTCAAAGGGTTCACGATGCGCATCACGTTCGCCCACCGCTACGACAAATCCATCCGTGACATCAACGCCGGCAAGGAATCCCTGGATCGCCTGACCAGCATGGCTTCCTCGGGCAAGAGGATGCTCAGTCCCTCCGACGACCCCCTTGCATGGGCGCAATCCATGGGATTCAAGCAAAACCTGCGGGAGATTGAGAGCTACAGTGCCAACATCCAGTTTTCCCTGGGCTGGAACCGGGCAACGGAAGATGCCTTGAATGCCATGTCGGACGTTATGCTGCGCGCGAGAAATGCTGCAACGGCTTTCGTGAGCGCTAATTCGGACGGAGAACAGACGGCTTTGGCCCAGACACTTGACCAGGCCATCGAGGAGGCACTGGGCCTGGCCAACACCCGATACGGCGACCAGTACCTGTTCGGCGGAAAGGGCTCGGCGGCGGCGCCATTCAACAGCCTCGACCCGACCCAATACCACGGAAATACGGACGCCGTCGAGGTGAGAATCGGAAGCAATCAACGGCAGGTGGTGAACATCGACGGGCTGACCGCATTCTTCACCGACCCCCTCGTCCCCAATTCATGCATGCTTCAAACCCTGGTGGAGGTGAGAGACGCCATCAAGGCAGGGGACAGCGCCGCCGTTCAGTCCAGGCTTAAATCCCTGGATGCCGGCTACGATCATCTGACCGCCATGGGAAACCTGGTGGGCACCCGGCTCGAGAAGATGGAGCACCATGAAGCGACGCTGAGCAATCTGAAGCTTCAGGACCTGTCCAGGCTTTCGGAGCTCGAAGACGCGGATTTCGTGGAAGTGCTGTCTCGACTTCAGCAGCAGCGTACAGCCTTCGAGGCCGCGCTGAAGGTTACCAGTTCCATGAACGATCTCAATCTGGCAAAGTTCCTTTGATGGGCATGGAGGGATGAAGTGTAAGATGGTCGACCGAGGTTCGAGGAGGCGAAAAAAAAGAAAGCGGCAAAAAGCGAAAGGCAGGGTTTTGAAACCCTGCCTTCGTCCGTTCGGAATCCGCGCAGATTCTACCAGAGCTCTTCCAGCATCTTCTGCGCTACCCCCTCAGGGTTCACCACGTAGCTCTCGTTTTCAATCATATTCCTCAGGTGATCAACACGTTCGCTCCTTAACTCTTCGCGCTCCATCATCACCTTTCTTACTCGGGCCAGTTCCTGATACCGGTCGGAGAGCTTGACCTGATCGGATCCCGACGGGATCTCCTTTCCGGAAATGTTCTCCTCAGAAACACGACGAGGCTGGTTCTGCTCGGTCGTCTTCTGAACTGCCTGCGCTTCGTATCCATTCACCTTTTTGATTTCCATTTTGGAACCTCGGAGTTCCCCTTGGGAACTTGCTTGGACCCCATCGCCGGGCGTCATCTTTCTGTCATCCCTGAGCTCGAGCGCCAGGCGGAGCTCACATCTACTTCGGGCATGCCTGCTCAAAAGCTTGTGTCGCCACGCGATCCATGATCATTCGACGCCTGGCCTCTTCAGAAATGGAGACTTTTTCCTCCGGTTGTTTAGTATCTCCCAACTCCAGCTTTCGCGCAAGCTTGGATTTCTGAAGCTGCCTGCTGTAAGTCCGTAAAACACTCTGAACCTTGTAGTCCGTGATCACCATGGCCTTAGCTCCTTCAACCCTATGATCGGTCGCACGATTGGGCTACTTGAATCAAAAAACCGATGCAGGGTTTGGGGATTCGGATCGACGACCTTGAAAGCTCCACAGAGTCTTCCAGGCAGACTGGCCTGGCGCTTGCATAAAGACAGAAACTTCACCGAACCATGGGCCATGGGGGTGAAAGACCTCACGTCGTTGTCCACACCTCAGGCACTGGCGAGCATACTCCTTCCGGAGGGGAGAGCGAAGTGTCCTGCAACAGCTGCATTTATTTCTCCATCACCTGGAATCCTCGACACCCTTATCGATGCAAGGCGTGGGGCATCGTATGCCGCCAGCACCCTCAGCTCCTTGTCCTGTCAACCTCGGGGGTGCGCTGTCAGCTCTTCAGGCCTCGATCCCATAATAAGACTACTCGGACGCCTCATCCGCCAGAAACAAACAAGGCCTGAGAAATCAGGCCTGTCGATGAGATGAATACCCGGGCATCAGTCCGGCGATTCCAGTCGGCCAACCGTCATGGAAGCGCCACCTGTTCCGGGACTTCCCGACAAACGACCGATCAGAATCCAAACTCGGCAAGCAGGGAATCGACGTCAACCTGCGAATGCAGGGCTTCCTCCTTGCCCTTATGGGCCGGTCCGTAAAGCTCGTCCTCCGGTTCCGCCTTCCTGGCCGCCCCATGACCGCCAAAAGCCCGCACCACCTGAACCAGTCTCATCTCCAGCTCTTTCAGCAGATTAAGGATTTTTTGGATGATCTGGCCGGTCAGATCCTGAAAATCCTGGGCTGTCAATATATTGACCAGTGTCTCGCGATTTTGCCCGAACACCGTCATGACCCCATCGATCATCTCCAGGCCGGTATCGAGCCTCTCCCGCGCCGGGGTCCCAAGAGCGCTCAAACCAGTCAGCGCCTCACGTATCGTGGCCAGCGAGGCCTCCGCCTCTTGATTCCTTTTCTGGATGAGCTCGACATTGTCCATGGTGACATTGGCGGCTCTTTCGGTGAGCTCGAGAATATGCTCCAGACGATTTCCCGAATCGGGGATTCTGAGCTCGACCATTTCCTTCAGGCCAGGATCGAAGGTTGCAGCCACGTCCTTGAGGGCACTGTGGAGCTGCCTGGCCAGTGATCCGATCTCCTTGTACAGATCCGACTTGGAATTCTGTTCGGACAAGTCGAGAAGAATCTCCTGGGATTTATCCAGCAGTCCCTCCGAGAGCGCCTTCATGAATTCCTTGATGCTCTCCATGATCTTCCGCATTTTCGGATCAACGTGATCAAGATTGGGAGCCAGCCTTGCACCTGGATCGGGGTCCCAGGGAGAGAGCAGCGTTTCAATCTTTTCAACAACTCCGGGGAGCGCATCGAACCGCAGAGCGATCTGCCCGCCACCGACATCGTCCACCGCACAGGTCAGCCTGCCGCCCAACCCTTCCACAATGCGCTCCAGGCGCTGCAAATTGGGCAAGGCAGGAGACTCCCGCGGCTCGGTCTCGGCGACTCCGCCGCCATTGGACCCACACCCGGCCTGAATCATCATAATGACTGAGTCGACCAGCTCGCCCATGGAGCTCACATCCTCGGCCACGGCCAGATGCCCTGAAAGCTCTCCAAGATGCTCACCCAGGGAGAGCAGGGTACGATCTCCGCCGTTGCCCGGGCTCCATTTGCCCAGGAAAGCCTCCAGGTCCTGGCCCATTTGAGCCAGTCCGTCGAGACCCAGCATCGAGGCGGTGGTATGAAAGGAGAGGATCAGTTGCCTGCATTCAGTGATTTGCTCCGGTCTTCCATTTTCCACTCGCAAGGACGAAACCGTGCTCTGGATATTGCTCAGTAACCCGGCCAGTTCCTCGAAATCTCCCTTCTCAGCCATCATCATTGGACGCTTCCCTCGTACCGAGACACAATGCCCTTGACATCCAGAATGAGTGCGACTCTTCCGTCCCCAAGAATGGCTCCGCCGGACACCCCGGCCACACGCTTCAAGGAGGAGCCAAGGCTCTTGATGACGACCTCCTGTCGACCTATGATCTCATCGGCCAGGAAACAGTAGGACTTGCCGTCCTCACTCACGACCAGCAGGATCCCTTCCCAGGGCTCCCGATGCCTGGGCTCCACACCCAGGATCTCGTGCAAGCGGAGCAGGGGCATCAGGGTCTCCCTCACCATGATGGTCTCTCCAAGGCCGTGGACCGTCGAATAGGCATCCTGGCCCGGCCTGAATGACTCCTTAAGGGAGATCGTCGGCACCACATAACGTTCGGTGCCCACGTGAATGATCATCCCGTCTATGATGGCGGTGGTCAGCGGAAGCTTGAACTGAAAGTGCGTACCGCGGCCCGGAGTATTGATGATCTCGATCTTCCCCTTGAGCGCTTCCACGCTCTTCTTGACAACATCCATCCCGACACCCCGCCCGGACACATCCGTTATGGTCTCCTTGGTGGAAAATCCGGGGTGAAAGATGAGCTCACAGACCGCCCTGTGGTCCATCGCCTCATCGGGAGCAATGATCCCCCTCTCCATGGCTTTGGCGCGCACTCTCTCCACATCGATGCCGCGTCCGTCATCCTTGATGTCAATGAGGATGTTGCCGCCCTTCTGCTCGGCGGCAATCAGGACTCGCCCAACCGGGTCCTTGCCCGCCCGCGCCCGTTCCTCCGGTGGCTCGATGCCGTGATCGATGGAATTGCGGATCATGTGAACGAGAGGCTCGTAGATTTCCTCGACCATGTTGCGGTCGATTTCGGTCTCCTCTCCCCGCATCTCGAGGATGGCCTCCTTCCCCGATTTCTTGCAAAGGTCCCGCACCAGCCGGATCATTTTCTGAAAGGTGCTCTTGATGGGAACCATGCGCATGGACATGGAGATGCGCTGCAGTTCATTGGTGATCCGACGGAGCTGAACACTGTCCTTCTGATACTTCTGGTCCTTGATGCTCTGCAAGTGAGGATTCTGCAGAACCATGGACTGGGCGATCACCAGCTCTCCGACCATATCCACCAGACTCTCCAGCTTCTGGGTGTCGATGCGGACCGAAGACGCATTCTCCTTTGCGGTTCGCTGCTCCCGAAGCGCCGAGGACACTTCGCGAACCGAGGTCAACCCTTCCTGAACGAGGGCCTCACCGATCTTGGTGCCCGCAGCCTGGCTCTTGGCGGCAACGTCTTCGGCCTCTTGCGGGTCGAGCACGCCCCGCTCGACGAGAATTTCCCCCACGCGCTTCATGGAGGGAGCGACCAGGCAAGACTCGTTATCCCGGCGGGATCTGATCTGGGCGACAAAGCTCGATACCACGGAAGCCGACGAAACAATCGGCTGATTCTCATTGACCGCGGTGCTCAAATGGCCCAGCAGAACCTTGAGGAGGTCAACCGACTGCAGGATCAGGTCAATGATGTCGTTGGTGATGGCAAGCCTTCCCGAACGGGCATCATCCAGTAGATTCTCGACTTCGTGGCTCAGACCGTGGATATCCGTCAGGTTCAGAAAACCCGCGACGCCCTTGACACTGTGAAAAGGGCGAAAGACCGCGTTGATGGCCTCGCCATTCCCGGGGTCTTCCTCCAAGGACAGAATGCTCAGTTCAATGGATGCCAGGTGCTCATGGGCCTCTTCAAGGAAATCCCGGATCAGTCCGGGATCCTGGAGCTCGGCCTGCGGCGCGAGATGACAGTCGGCGGAAGCTGCGTCATTTTCCATGGGTCCGGCCACGTTCAACTCCGCGTTGAAGCTTCCGGACAGTCCGCTCTCCGAATTCGTCGCAGGCTTTTCAGCCAGGAGATCCTGGATGGCCCGCCAGTCGGCATCCTCTTCCGAAGCCCCCTCAAATCCGACTTCCCCAAGCTCGCTCTGGCAAACGACCAACGCTCCGTGGTCAACAGCTCCATTGGGGCCAGCCTCATCGCCGGGCCCCAAATCTCCTGACAGGAGGCAGACTCTGTCGATGAGCGTCCTGATGCTCGCCCATTCACTCTCCAGACTGGTGCACTCCCCCAATATCACGCGGTTGAAGAGCTGCTTGAGCTGGCCAATGCTCTGGCTGGAAGCCTCGGGAAGGTTTCCGGCACATTCGATCTCATCCAGGAGATTCAGGCAGTCTCCGATGCCCATCAGATCGTCGGGGCCGCCGAGAACACCACTGGCCAGTCTTTCCAATAATTCCTGCATGAACGTGAAGCCTCCCCAACCTGGTGACCGTATCGCTACCGAGCGATGCACGCGGGGCGTGCCGGGGATCGCCCAGACCGACCGGTCAGAAATACCCGCGAACCATACGTGAAGGCGATGGAAGCCCTAATTCGTGGCCTCGATGTCGCCCATCTCAGTTCGGAGGAATGATCTTGGCCAGCTTTTCGGCCATGGTCGCCGCGGTGAACGGCTTGACGATGTAATTGCTCACCTTGGCTTTCACCGCTTCCACAATGTTCTCTTTCTGAGCCTCGGCGGTGACCATCAGGAAGGGCAGGTCCTTGAGATTGTCGTTGGACCGAACGTACTTCAGCAGATCCAGCCCCGTCATCTTCGGCATGTTCCAGTCCGAGACCACCAGGTCGATCCTCTGGCTGGAAAGGATTTGAACAGCGGTGGTCCCATCCTCGGCTTCCAGGATATTCTTGAACTCCAAGTCGCGCAGGATGTTCTTGACGATTCGCCGCATGGTGGAAAAATCGTCTACTACAAGAGCGGTAAGATCCTTATAAGCCATTTAATACTCCTACGAGATCATCAAGCCCCGACCGGCTGGGGCTCATGCCAAATGGATGACACACCAACGAGTGAATCCTGAAATCCCTTGACGTAGCGAGTCCATCCAACGCAGCCACGTTCAGGTTGAACGGAAGCCGACTCTATCCGTCCTCGAGGCAGCTGAAGACCGCTTCCGGAATCTGGTCCAGAGCAACGACTTGCTCCACGGCGCCACTGCGAACAGCCTCCTTGGGCATCCCGTACACCACGCAGCTCGCTTCGTCCTGGGCGATGGTGCGCCCGCCTCCTTTTCGCATTTCCAGGAGTCCCTTGGCTCCATCCTTTCCCATGCCCGTCATGATGACTCCCACGGCATTGGCTCCGGCGTACTGAGCGACGGAACAGAACAGCACATCCACCGAGGGTCTCTGATGACAGACCAGCGGCCCGGTCTTCACCTCCACGTAATACCGGGCGCCGCTCCTTCTCAGCAGCATGTGATAGTTGCCCGGGGCGATGAGAGCCAGCCCGGGCAGCACGCCGTCGCCATCCTTGGCCTCCCTCACCTCGATTTGACAGAGGTCATTCAACCGATTTGCAAAAGCCGTGGTAAACTTGGGCGGCATGTGTTGAACAACAACGATGCCCGGACAGTTTGAGGGCATTCTGGTCAGAACGGTTCGCAGCGCCTCGGTCCCGCCCGTGGAAGCCCCGAGCGCGATGAGCTTGTGAGTCGTGCGCTTGAGGGCCCCGTTCACCACGGGGGGGGGCTTCCTCGCCTCGGCGAGTCCTCCGTTGTGGCCCGGCCCCCTTGGACGTGCCCTGGCCGCGGCTCGAATCTTGTCGGCCAGTTGAACGCTCATGTCCCCCACCGAATAAGAACCGCCGGGCTTGGCAAGGACATCGACCGCCCCGCATTCGAGAGCCTCGAGGGCCATTTCGCTGTTCCGGGGCGTCAGGGAGCTCACGACGATGGTGGGAAGCGGATTATATCTCATGAGCTTACGCAGGAAGCTGATGCCGTCCATGCGGGGCATTTCGATGTCGAGGGTCACGACGTCGGGCTGGAGATGAACGATCTTGTCCCTCGCCACATACGGGTCGGGGGCGCTGCCTATGACTTCGATGTCCTGGTGTTTTGACAGCTCTTGTGTGAAAATCCTCCGCACAATGGCGGAATCGTCAACAATCAGGACTCTGACCGGCTTCATCATGTCTGGCTTCCTGAAATCGGTATCTTCTTCCAGGAGACAACCCCCGCAAACCCCCCCATGAACGCGAAGGGAATCTCTCCGCCGTTCGGCTCTATCTCGACATGGGTTCGGCTGAATGTCGGAATACCCAGTCGGGCGGAGGTATCACCGGCGTTTTCAATGAAGCCGCCTCCCACCATATTGGCCATTTCCCTGACCACATCCGCCACCTCGCCGTCGTCGACGCGGTCGTCGTCAACACCCAGGAAGTTGGCCGCGGCCATTCGGGCAAAGTCTTCCACCATGCTCAAAGCTACACTCAGCTCCCCGCCTTTCAGCCAGACGGGAATTCTCGCCTCGCAAAGCCCGAGCCGCCCCTCGGGAGCTCGATCCTCGAAGTCGATGGATAGGAAGAACATCGTTTCAAGGACTTCAGAAATCGCCTTCCTCATCGGTGCCTGGTAACTCATAACCTTCCTCGATTCCAAGGATTTGATTCAGGTGCATGCGGATGGATTCAGCGCGAAAGGGTTTTCGAATGTAACCCCTGGCCCCCAGGGAGAGCGCTTCCTGGATCCTGTCCTCGTTGGATTCCGTGGTGATCAGGACCACGGGAGTGTCTTGCCACTCCTCGTTCTCCTTCAATGCCCTCAGCAGGCCGAATCCGTCCATCTCGGGCATATGGATATCGCACAGGATCAGGTCCACCCAATGGCTCTCCAGCAGATCCAGAGCCTCCCGGCCATTGCCGGCCTCCAGGCAGTCGCCAACCTTGAAGCCGGATACGCCCAGGATTTTCCGGATGACCTGACGCATTGACCTGGAATCATCGACAATCATTACGTTATAAGGCATCGTGCTTCGATCCTGCGCTCTGTTCTAGAACTCAAATTCCCCAAGTCCCGACACTTTCAGAAAGACACGTCCGGTACCGATTTCCAGGCGCACCGTCCGATTGACATTGCCTCCGACGTGCTCAGCCGCCACCATGACGTTGTTTTTCCAGAAGAGCTTCCTCAGAGCCAAATAGTTGCGCTTTCCTATGTTGAAGACTCCATTCTCGTCCATGATCTGAGCGCCACCCACAACCTTGACCATCATGTTTCGCTTTGACGCTCCAAGCTGGTAGCTCTGTTTGAACAAGAGTGGGATACCGGTATCTGCGAACATGGCGGGGGCTTTTCTAGCCTTGTCGGCATCCATGCTGGATTCGGGAAGCATATAGTGAAGCATTCCCCCCACCTTGACCGTAGGGTCATATATCACCACTCCAATACAGGACCCCAGGGAATAAGTGATCAAATCCTCCTGCAGATTGTTGCTGACGGCCATGTCCGCCACACCGATTATTCTCTTCATTCGCTTCTGATCACTATGATTGGAAAGTTATTGGTGTTTACTTTCTGTAAACTGCAGGCTTCACATAGGACAACTCATGATTTAAACCCATCAGGCTTTCGGAATGCCCTACAAACAGATAACCCCCTGGAGCCAGGTAGCCGGCTATTCTGTTCACAAGGCTTTCCTGAGTCTGCTTATCAAAATAGATCATCACATTTCTGCAAAATACAAAGTCGAAAGGTCCCTTGAAAGGATAGACATCTTTTAAATTTAATCTGGAAAAGGTCACCAGACTCTTGATCTGATCCAATATTTCATATTCTTCAGATGAACCTGTCTTCTTTCTAAAGAACCTATTTCTATACTCTGGACTTAGACTCTTTAATTTATCAAATCTATATACACCTTTTTTTGCAATGCCAAGAACTCTCGTTGAGATGTCAGTCGCCAAGATTTTTATATCTATATTCATGCGATCAGAGACATGAGCTAATACGCACATTGCAAGACTGTAGGGCTCTTCTCCCGTGGAGCATCCAGCACTCCAAATTCGGATACGATTGCTCTTCTGTTTCAATCGAAGATCAATGTATTCCGGCAGTATTCCCTTCAAGAAATCAAAATGCTGTTGCTCGCGAAAGAAATAGGTCAGGTTTGTAGATATACAGTCCAGAAAATTGACGATTTCCTCAGGATCCTCATTGGAAACGAGAAAACCATAATAACTATCATATGTATTTATACCGGTCGCTCTTAAACGCTTGTTCAATCGGGCCTGTAGCAATGACTTCTTACCCGAGTGAAGATTAATACCACACTCGCGATAGACCAGTTCACTGAATTGTTCAAATAAGTTGTCAGAGAGTGTCATCATGAATCACAAACGATAGATGAACGATATCAATTAATTGCAGAGCTCTTGGACCCACAGCAAATAGAGTCAATCACTCGATCATCAATGTCCGGAACCCCTTCAATCATCGCACTGATAATCGGCAGCGACTCTGAGTCACTTGAAGAGAATCAGACGTAATCGCCCCGACTCCACTTGATGGATTCAACATGTGAAAGCACACTCAGCTCCTGCCCCAGCTGAGCCAATGGATGGCCGGCGGGAAATCCTTCCACAAGGGACGCCAGTCTCTCGGATTCCGCTGCAAGCGATTTCAGCGACTCCTCGATTTGTCCCAGGGCGACGGTCCCACTTTCAAGTCGAGCGCCGACCTCGCCCAGGGCACGCTCCAGCCGATCGACGTCCGGAAGGCTCAGAGGCCCCTGGCCGCCGAAATCAGCCGAATTCAGCGGGAGAAGGTGCGAAACGGCCCCGGCGCCCTCTGTCTTCTTGGGCGGCGGAGGATCACCGCCGGCCGGGCTCTGGGCACCGGTCATCTCGCCCTCCAGTATTTCCTTGAATTCCTTTCCGAAAGCCGCCGAGGCTCCCTTGGTTTTCGAGCTCTCCAACGCGATTTGCTCACCGCCACCGCAACTGCCGATTTTCATGGCCCGATTCTCCAGTCTATCTTCCCGATGTTCTCTTCGAAACCTCACAAACCATCCACAACACCTCAGGATCCACGATCCACACTTCAAAGCAAAAAAGCTGCCGTATCGTGCCCATCATGGAGCTTGTGGATCTGAATTCACGAATGTCGGATGATTGGTAGCTTAAAAAGATGGGGTCATGGAAAACAAACAGGATACTCGAGGTCTTTGCCGAGCATGCAACCCTCCCCGAATGGAGCATTATTTTCCGGTGAGCTGGCAGAACCTTCCAGGGAACGGACCTGGATCATGACTAGAGCGTCCAAATTGGCTTTCGACTGTTGCCCGGTTCTTGACCCTCCTGAGCCCTCCGGGCTCGGGACGAGGCCAAAAACGGGACACGAAATTCAGGCGATTTTGCCACTTTTTGGACGACCTGGATCATGACTGTTCCGGCAGGAAGATCTCCAGCAGCGCAACGGACTCGGCTCCTTCCCTCGCCAGCGAGAGTCGCACGCCGTAGGGCTTGAGGAGAGTGCGAACGGCGAACAGACCGAAACCGAAGTGGGATTCCAGGTCGTCACTTTCAAGGACCTCTCTCGGCCAGCCGCTGTAGAAAAGCTGGCAGAGCTCTTCAACCCTCAGCGGATCAAAACCGATTCCCGTATCCCGGATGGAAATCCGAATCAGTGGTCCTTCCCTCGATGACTCGATGGTGATTCGTTTTTCCTCGACCCCGGTGAGAGCAAGCAGTGCATTGCGGATCAGGTGCATCAGCGCGGGGACCAACGCTCGTCCAGGGATGTGGACCGGTGGCAGGTTCTCCTCGAGCTGGAGCCTCACCTCAACCCGATGCTTGAAGAAGAGGTCGGATCTAAACGCCTTGGCCAGCTTGTCGAGGGCAAAAGTGATGTCCACATCCGAGGTGCCGATCAGCATTTCATGAACGATGCTGAAATCCTGAAGCATCTCGGAAAGCACCGCGATCTGCTGCATCAGACGCTGAAGACGGTCTCGCTGTTTGGTCCGCAGGGCTGCACAGTCGTCCCCCGCCCGCGTCCACGCTTCCTCGAAGAATGTATCCAGCTGCTCCTGCCCATTCGTCAGCATCTCGCCCAGCATCGATAGATTGTGCAGTGGGCCATTGATGTTGTGAATGAGGCCCCTGATGAGTCTCGATGTATGACCCAGGCGGTCCTTTTCCATCAACGCGGCCAGCCAGGCTGCCTCGTCGCGGTTGCCGGTGCCGTTCATCTGCTCAGCCCTATCCTCTTCCATTGCGCCCCACCTCGGATCCGCCGCCATCGACCAGCCAGGCTGGTCGGAGCATGCTCATTCTCCGCTCCCGGAAGATCTGAACCAGTCCACGAAAGCATCCACAACTTCCGCATCGAACTGCTTCGACCGATTGGCCTTGAGCTCCCGCAAGGCCTCGTCCCTCGACATCGCATTTCGATAAGCCCGCTTGGATGTCATGGCATCGTATGAATCGGCAACCATGATGATCCTGGCCAGCAGGGGAATCTCATGCCTGGATAATCCATCAGGATACCCCCCCCCATCCCACCTCTCGTGGTGATGGCGGATGATGGCGCGCTCCTCGGGCGAGAGGCCGAGCTCAGAAACGATGGTCTCGCCAATCACTGGATGCTTCTTGATGAGCTCGAGCTCGTCCGCGGTGAGAGCCCCCGCTTTGTTGAGAATGCTGTCGGCTATACCGATCTTTCCGATGTCGTGCAGGTACCCCACGGTCTGGAGAGCTTCGATCTCCGTCATGGAGCAGCCCATGGCCAGCCCTATGGAGTGGGCATAGTAGGTCACCCTCTCGGAGTGCTTGCCGGTGTAAAGGTCCTTGGCCTCGAGCGCGTTCACCAGGGAGCGGAGAATCGCGTAAAAGTTGTTGATCATGCTCTCGTACAAGGCCATGTTCTCAATGGCCAGCGCGGCCTTTTTGACCAGGAAGTCGAGGAGCTTCACCTCCGCCCGCACCGGCCCTCTTCCACCCCCATTGAAGGACGCCGCCAGGAACCCGAACAGCTCGCCTCGAATGCGCAAGGGCCAGCACGAAAAAGCCTCCTTCACTCCGGCGGAGCCTCCCGGCTCCCCGGGTCTCAACAGGTCATCCAGGGGCAGCACTACATGACCACCCGCCCGGCCCAAAACCTCCCTCAGACCTTCGCTGGGGAGGTCAAACAGGCGGGGCCCCGCATAATAGCCCTCCAGGCCGCAATCAGAAATCAGAATCATGTGCTGATGATCCGGGGGCAGGATGAAGAAACCCGTCTTCTTCCCGTCCGTCACGCGGGAAGCAATCTTCACGATTTTCGGGTAGAGGTCCTCGCTGGATCTTATTTCGTCGATCTCGCCGGCTATCTCGAAGAGCCGCACCTGCTCGGCGATGCTATCCTGAAGCTCCCGGTTCACCACCTCGAGCTGCTTGCGTGTCTGGCATTCCAGCTTCAGGCTGAGGTTCTCGAGGAGCAGCTTCCTCTCCTTGGTCACCCGCTCGAGGGCCAGCGCCATGTCCTGGACCGTAAAGGGCTTCGGGAGGAAGTCCGAAGCCCCCTTTCTCATGGCCTCAATGGTATAGTTCATGGTACTGTAACCGCTCATCATGACAACCGGAAGCGCTGGATCCCTCGCCTTGATGAGATCCAGAAGCTCGAGTCCATCGATGTCGGGCAGTTTGAGATCGATGAAGGCGCAGTCAAAATACTCCGAAAGGGAGCCATTGAACCAGTTGACCACCTCGGAGCCCGAGGCGCAAACCTGCACTTTCTCGTGGTCCAACTGCTGCAAGTACTCCCTGAGCAGCTCACTCAGAATCGCATCATCCTCAACAATCAAGATTTTCATCAGGAGACAGACCTTAACTGTTTGATGATGATTTGTTTCAGTACATCAAATTCACTTTCCGAAATGGCCCCCTCGCGCCTGAGCTCGCTGAGACGCTCGAGCTGAGACAGCATCCTCGAGGAGGAATGCGCAGAGGAGTCATAGCAGAAGAGGGGCAGGGCCGGCTGTGAAAGGACATAGTAGCCGTCCTTGGCCACGGAATGACCGGTCTTGGTTGATTCCCCGTCTTCCATCACCTGCGACCGGGTCTCCAGGATCTTGAGGTTCTGGTATGCGGTTTCAAGCTCGCCCAGAAGCTTGCTTTTTTCCTTGAGGGTCCTGATCTTCTCCACGGCGTTTCGTGCGACTACGGTGATTCTTTCGACGGAGAATGGTTTTTGAACATAATCATAGGCACCTTGCTGAATGGCTTTGATGGCGCTCTCAAGACTACCAAATCCTGTTATTATTATCGATACTATATTGTTGTTGATTTGTCGAGCAAGATTGATCAATGAAAGTCCATCCAACTTAGGCATATTAAGATCAGTGATCAAGACTTCAATCTTATTTTCCTTAATTAAAGAGAGAGCCTCCATTCCATCAGAAGCTAAATATATTTTCACATTGTCTGTTTCAATCGAGTCTTTAATCAATCCCCTGCAAAGGTCATCGTCATCAGCTACAAGTATTCTGACTGTGTTTTCCAATAGTACACCTATAATATATCAATTGATATCATATCAGTTAGGCACTACCTGGCGTGACGTGACCTGACCCCGATAGACTCTAGGAGGTTGTCCGATCAATGCCTCTGGAACGTCATCCCGGCTTTCGCCGGGATGACAACGGAAGGCGATGAGCCCCTTCTCGGACAGCCTCCCAGTCAACATGTTTCCACAGGATCCACGGCGGACGGCATCCGATAATTCGGTGCCCTTTCAAGGGCTCTTTAGACTTATTTCCCCCAGGGGGCGGAAGCCGCACCGGCCGAAGACGCAAGGAATCTTGCGTGCTGGACGGCCAGCATCTCGGCAAGTTGACGAAAGCGGAGTGCCGGCTGCCCCTCCAGGATGTTCCAAACCAGATCGATGTCAGCTCCGGGCTCCGACGTCGCCCTTTGTCGAAGCCCCACGAGAAGCCTCCCCGTGTCCACCTCCAGAAGGCTAACCCTCACCTGCAGCTCCGTTGGCATGGCCCCCGAGCTCTCCAGCAGGGAGACCAGCTCAGGCACAAGGACGAGGTCACACTCCTCCCCGCGGCCCAACCGGATGGCATCTTCAGTGGAAGCAGCACCGAAGTCGAGTGGCTTGATTCTGGTGAAGGGCCCCTCCTGGAAGAGCTTCTCAAGGTAAACACGATTCAGCCATTCCACCGCACCCGTCGCATGTGCCGGAGCGGTGAAGCTCGCAACCCCGGTGGTTTTGTGAAGGTAGGCCGAGAGCGGCGCCACTGCCAGGACCTCCGGCGGACTACAATTCACGCCGCGGGAGGTTGGAGCACGCAGATGGGCACAGGACGTCATGGCCAATGCGATCAAGATCAGGAGCATCCCGAACAGGGCCAGTTCTGCCGGGCGCAAGTCCTTAACCGGTCGCTGGCCTCCAAGCTCGAGCTTGGGAGCCAGCTGATCCGGGCGGTCATTTCCGCCCGAGTGTACTGGCTTCTTCATGGACACTAAACGCCTCGCTCGTCGGGGTGGCTGCTTGAAAATGGCGGCGGAATGTTCCCGGCTCGGCGGATTCGAGCCGGACTGCGCGGCGGAATGACTTGATTTCTATCCATGCCTGTCTGTAGACTACCTCCCCGGCATATGGGACAAACGGCGCGCCACCCCAAGGGGGGACGAGGCCGTTCCGATGCTCCCCGTTCAGACACGAGAAATCCGTTTTGCAAGAACTCGGCCGGGGAGGGATGGATATGAAGGGGATTACCCTGACTCCCCGGAGCCGAGGCGTCCATCGGAGTCCAATCCCGCTGCGGCAGTCATGGAGGGCTGAACTTTGAAAACAGCTGTGATCGGCAGCCTTGGAATGCTGGCCAGAGATCTGTGCGGTCTGCTGAAAGCTCGGGGACACGAAGTGATCGAGCTGGACCTTCCGGACCTGGACATCCGCGAGGAGGATCAGGTTTTCCGGACCTTGAGCCGGGGGTCTCCCGAAGCCGTGGTCAACTGCGCGGCCTATACCAACGTGGATCAGGCGGAATCGGAATCCGGGCTGGCATACGCCGTCAACCGCGACGGCGCCCTGTACGTCGCAAAAGCCTGCTCCAACATGCGGATTCCCCTGATCCACACTTCGACGGATTATGTTTTTGACGGTAATGCCACAGCACCTTACAGCGAAGAAGACGAGCCCCACCCACTGGGCGTTTATGGCATGAGCAAGCTCGATGGCGAGAACGCCGTCCGGTCAACCGCCAGTCAGCATTACATCGTTCGCACAGCCTGGCTCTATGGCGTCGGTGGGAAGAATTTCGTCAAGACCATATTGCATCATGCGAGGACCAAACCGGAGCTCAGGGTAGTGGCCGATCAATACGGGTGCCCGACCTGGACCATGGTCCTGGCCGAAGGGCTGAGCGCATTTCTGGAGCGCGTGGCCGAGGGGAAGCCCGCGCCCTGGGGGACTTATCACTGCTGCGGCAAGGTCATCGCGACCTGGCACGAGCTGGCCGAGTTGATCATTGACGAAGGGCGCAAGCATGAGCCTTTGAGGGCGGAACGGGTGGTTCCGATCACGACCGCGGAGTATCCCACCGCAGCCAAAAGGCCTCACCATTCGGCCCTCGATTGTCAGAAAATTGAAAGAGCGTTGGGAATCAAACCTCCAGCCTGGCAGACAAGCCTGAAGCTTATGCTGGAGAGGCTTTATGAGGCACCGGGCGCATGGTGCAAGAATTGACGGCATTCTCCGCCACCCATGAGGGATTGGGCGAGAAGGACGAAATACCGCTCCTGGCTTTCAGGGCAACCGGGGATTCACCACGAAGCAGCTGGCTCTTTTCTCTCAAGCCTTCTGGTGGAACAAAACCCCTCGAAGCTCACTGAGCTTGTCTTTGAGGTCGAGAAGCTCTTCGGGCGGCAGCTGCCGGATGAGATCACCCGTTTCGCGGTTCATGACCTGGACCACCATCTCTCCCGTCTTCTCATGGATTTCAAACGAGAGCTGGATATTGAGGTTATCCAGGTAATCCTGCACCTCTTCCACCAGCCTGATGGTTTTTCCGGACTCCCCGTGCGGAGCATTTCCATCCTGTGGCTTCCTTTCGCTGCTGAAAGCCTTGGTGCCCCCGCTCGCATTGGGTCTGACCGGCGGCTGAATGAGCGGAGGCTCGTTCAGATCATGGTTTTGCCGGACCCATGATTCGGCCGGAATCGGTTGTATTTCGCGCAGCTTCGCTTCCATTCGAAACCCCTTTGCTCAAGGAATTGAGTAACTTCACACTCCCATATTCGGCGGGACCCGGGATCATCTTGAATGAATAGACCACATGGAGCATGGCTTTACCGAAGGGGTGGGCCTTGGACGCTTGAGGGAATTGCCGAGAGCCTCACTGCCGGCGGCTTCAGCTTTTGACGCGATAGGCCTGCAACGCTTTCTGGGATTGCCGAATGGCGGACAATTCCGTTTCCACCTCGATCATCCGACGGCCGAGCACATTCATGCATTTTTGAATCTCGGCATCGAGATCCTTCATGCCACCGATGATGTTCGATTCAGTGACGAATCCCGCATCCTCGTCAACGGACGGCGAGGTGCCGGCCCCCCGGGAGCCATCTTCCGCGACCAGCTCATTGCGCAAGGCACTCAGTCGGGCATCAAACTCCCTCAACATGCCATTCAGAGCCTTCGAGCGGTCAGCACAGCCTTCGGAGATCTGCCGCACGATCTGACGCAGCTCGGAAAGGAGAGCGGGAGCCGACTGCTGTTTTTCGACCTTCAAAGGCAATCCCTTGTACGTCCCCAAAACGGTACCGAGGAGAGGCATCGCTCAAAACCCTGCTCTCCTCCAGCGAGGAGACGCCCCGCGGGCGGCACCAGGGTCGCGGACCGGGAGTGACCCGAGCCTTTAGGCCCTCACCCCCCAGTTTCTGGATTCCAGCTCCGCCCCAAGAGACGAGAACTGGGAGGAAGTCTTGCGCACATGCTCCCAGGCTTCCTTGAGCTCGGCCAGCATCTTAATGATATGAGTGTATATGCTGGTATCCTTTGAGTTGTTGATAACCATCAGCTCTCGCAGCATGAAGTTGTAGATCTTACTTAAATTGACGGATATTTCACCGCCTCTTTCATAATCCAGCCCAAGCAGGAGCTCG